>JAIPDO010000024.1 GCA_021737645.1 Desulfarculaceae bacterium | reverse complement strand
GGCGGCTGGCTGCCCCTGGCCTTGCCCACGCAGGCCTGACCCGGCGCCGCGCCAATTACAGAGGTCGGCCGGGGCTCTTTGCCCCGTCCGACCTTGTTGCTACGTTCAGTAGGATGTGTCCGTCTTAGAAGATGAAGCGGAACTGAACGCCCAGCAACCACTCGTTGCCCATCTCGTCGCCGGTGTTGGGGTTATCGCCGTACTTATAGTAGGCGAGTTCAGGGTGGATGCCGAAGTTCTTGGTGAACTGGTAGGGCACCGCCACGAAAGCACCCCAACGGGTAATCTCGTCCTCGACGGTCCAGGTGTCGTTGGACCAGTTCTCATAACCAAAGCCACCGGTGATCATCAACTTGCCGATCAAATATTCGCCGGCCAGCAGGCCGCCGTAGATGATGGTGTCTTCGACCTCGGAGCCGTTGAGCACCGGCTTGGTCCACTTGGTGTCGTAGAAGGGCATCTCAGTCGCGAAGTTCTTGCCGTAGTGGCCCTGGAACTTCAGGGTGAAGGCGCCGGAAGTGAACTTGATAGGCAGCACGACGGCCAGGGTGTCCCAGGACTCGTCGGATGCGCCGGTGTCGCCGGCCTCATAACCGTGCTTGACGTAGAGCACGCCGGGGGTGCTCATGAAGGCGCCGTACTTGACCATGAAGGTCAAGCTCATGCGGGGCATGATGAAGCTGCTGTCCACGTCGGTGGCGCCGTCCAAGGTGCTCTTGTTGCGGGGCTCTTCCAGGGCGAACTGCACGCCCCACTTGTCGGTGTTGTAGGTGAACTGCACCTGCGGCACACGGGCGGACCAGGTGTAGCCCCAGCCGAACATCAACAGGTGAGAGTTGTCCAGGTTAAGACCCACGTATTGCTTGGGCGCATAGGCCGTGGAGCCGAACCAGTTGTCGGTTTGACCGGCCAGGATGCGGCACTTGCCCACGCGCCAGTAGCCATAAGCATAACGAAGACTTACCGTGGCCGAAGGCTGCAGGCTCTTTAGGCCGATCTCAATGCGGCCACCCACGTTTTTGTCCACGCTGAAAAAGCGGGCGCGCAGGTAGCTGTGGCCGGCCAGGTTGGTGAACCAGGTCCCCACATCGCTGCTCTGGTTTTTGGTGAGTTCTTGGCTTTTTTGGCTCCAGCCGATGTCGGTCAACATACGGGCGGCCATCTCAAAGGTGTAGGTCGATGGCGACACCGCCATGGCCGGGACGGATATGGCCAAAATGGCCGCCACCGCCACCAAAATCGTGAATAGCTTCTTCATGTCGTTTTCTCCTGTTGTCTCCTGTTCACTGAGCGCCCCACCGCGTTAACTCAGGGAGGGCGCTTGCCAACGGCCTCGTTTGCCGAGCAAGGCCATCAAGTAGGTTTAGTATAGCCGCTATACTAAAATACTGCTTCAATTAATCCCCCAAAAAATTCAAAAATCAAGGGAAAATATGAAATTATTTATAGCGTAAAAACAATGTATTAAACTCTAACGCCGCAAGTATTGTGAATAAAAAGAGTTTTTGGTTTAGTTGGCAATTAAAATAATTTACAAGATAAACAAAAAGTAGGGCGGCTGGCTGCGAATCGGCCTCTCCAGCCGGGAAGGGGCGCGGGCGCGGATGCGGACACAAAAAAGGAGGCCAGGGCGCTGGGCCCCGGCCTCCTTGGGGTGATTTTTTAAGCGTTCAGATTCGTCTTAGAAGACGAAGCGGAACTGCACGCCCAGCAACCACTCGTTGCCCATGTCGTTGCCGGTGTTGGGGTTGTCGCCGTACTTGTAGTAGCTGAACTCGGGGTGCACACCGAAGTTCTTGGTGAACTGGTAGGGCACCGCGATGAAGGCACCCCAACGGGTGATCTCGTCGTTGGTTACCCAAGTGTCGTTGGACCAGTTCTCGTAGCCCATACCACCGGTAAGCAGGATCTTGCCGATTTTGTACTCGCCGGCGAGCACGGCACCCCAAACAGTGGTGTCTTCGACGTTGGAGCCGTTCAGGACCGGGCCGGTCCAGGTGGTGGAGTAGAAGGGAATCTCGGTCGCGAAGTTTTTGCCCCAGTGACCCTGGAATTTCAGAGTGAAGGCACCGGCGGTGAACTTGATGGGCAGCACGATGGCCAGGGTGTCCCAGGACTCATCGGCGGCGCCGGTGTTGCCTGCCTCATAGTCGTGTTTGACGAACAGGATGCCGGGGTGGGTCATGAAAGCGCCGTACTTGAACATGAAGGTCAAGCTCAGGCGGGGGAGCATAAAGGTGGTGTCCACGTTGGCGGCGCCGCCCCAAGTACCCTTGTTGCGGGGCTCTTCAACTGCGAACTGCACGCCCCAGGTGTCGGTGTTGTAGGTGAACTGCACCTGGGGTACACGGTGCGGCCACACGAAGCCCCAACCGAACATAAGCAGGTGAGAGTTCTCGTTCAGGCCCACGTACTGTTGTACGTGGTAGGCCAGGGAACCGAACCAGTTGTCGGTCTGCCCGGCCAGGATGCGGCACTTGCCCACTCGCCAGTAGCCGTAAGCATAACGCAGGCTCACGGTGGCTTCGGGCTGCAAGCTGGCGAGGCCCAGCTCAATACGGCCACCCACGTTTTTGTCCACGCTGTAGAAGCGGGCGCGCAGGTAGCTGTGGCCAGGCATGTTCACAAACCAAGTGCCGACTTCGCTGCTCTGGTTTTTGGTGAGTTCTTCGCTCTTGGACTGCCAACCGATGTCGGTCAGCATACGAGCGGCCATGTCGAAGGTGTAGGTAGACGGTTCCACCGCCAGGGCCGGGATGGCCACGGACAGTGCCATCACAGCCGCCACAGCTATGATAACTAGCCTTTTCATTGTGCCTTGTTCTCCTGATAAAAATTATAAGCAGCGCGCTTGGCCATTTGATTTCTCTTGACCCCAAGCGCCACCTTTTCCGGCCGGAGGGTGTCCAGGCTCACCCCTGCCTTTTTGCCGACCGGCCGTTCCGGATGTTGATCCGCTGTAAAAACTTTAAAGTAAAAAATAACGGTCGGTTAAACTAAATAGCAATACAAACGTATGCCATGTAACATTTCGTAATGCCTCCTTTTATACGGCAATATTGCCGTTGATGAACAAGATCATATGGTTGCGCTTCAGGGGTGTAAACCGGTCCGGCCCGGGCCCAGTACCGGCCCGGGCGGGGGCGGGAAAAAACATGAAAAAAGCCGTGATCGATGGATTTTCAGCGGCGGGCGCGGGCGGGCCTAAATAAGTCAGGGACCCCCGAATGGGAGCCCCTGACTTGCGGTCTTTTAATTGGTCGGGACGACTGGATTTGAACCAGCGACCCCTGCGTCCCGAACGCAGTGCTCTACCATGCTGAGCCACGTCCCGACTGGGTGTACTTGTCTACCGTAGGGCCTTTGTTCTGTCCAGCCCTTTTTATCCGGCCAGCTCGGCTATTTGGCCGGCCGCAGGCCCCACCGCCTCCAGAAAGTTGAGCAGGATGCGCATGGTGGCCCCCCAAATCATGTCCTGGTCTTGGTACAAGGCGATCTGCCGCAGCGGCATGCCCTCCCAAGTCATGTCCACGGTTTGGTAGTTGCTCTGGTCCAACAGCCGCGACATGGGCACCAGCACCAGGCGCTCCACCTCCACCGGGTTGGGCCTGAAGCGCGCCGCCGGGTCCATGAGCCCCAGGTAGGGGGTGACCAAAAATCCGGTGACCGTGACCACCTGATCCAGGCGCGATATCAGCTCCACCTCTTCCGGGGGCACCCCCACCTCCTCGTGGGTCTCGCGCAGGGCGGTGGCCTTGTGGTCCGCGTCTTCGGGGTCCACCATGCCGCCGGGAAAGGAGATCTGGCCCGCGTGGGAGGGCAGGGTCTCGGTGCGTTTGGTGAACACCACCTGGACCCGCTTGCCGTCGTCCCACAGGGGCATGAGCACCGCGGCGGGGCGCACCTGTTCCAGGCGCTCCCGGCCGGGCCGGTGGCTCTCCAGGGCCCGGCACAGGGCTTGGCCCACCGCTTGCTGTCTATGGGTGAACTGTGAAGCCATAAGCCATCACATTACCCCACGGCCGCCTTGGGGGAAAGACCTTGGGCACACAAAAACCGCCCCCCCGGCCCGGCTTGACCCAAGGGAGAGGGAGTGGCACCATGTTGAGACGCAAAAAAGGGGTGATCATGAGAGGAAAAATTTTTTGGCGGACGGCGGCCTTGGCCCTGGCCCTGAGCCTCGCCCTGCTATGGTCCGCGGGATGCGGCACGCCTCCCAAGGTGCCCCCTTCGGGCTTTTTGAGCAACTACCAGGCCCTGACCCCAGACCCCGACGTGGACGGGCTCTACTGGTGGGAGAATAAAGGGGTCAACTGGCAGGACTACCACGCCCTGTTGATCGACGAGGTGCAGGTGCGCATCGCCCCCCAGGCCCGCGAGCGTTTGGAACCGGGCGAGGCCAAGCAGATGGCCGCCCGGCTGCGCTCCATGGTCGTCAAGGCCCTGGCCGGCAACTTTCCCCTGGCCAAGCGCCCCGCTCCCGGAGTGCTGCGCCTCAGGGCCGCGTTGGTGCATCTCAAGCCGGTGCGCCCCGCGGTGAACGTGGTCAGCTCGGCGGTGCTCATGGTTCCCCTGGACGTGGGCGAGGCGGCGGTGGAGGCTCAATTCACCGACAGCGTGAGCAAGCGGGTGCAGGGGGAGTTGGTCATCAGCAACCAGGGCAGCATCGCCCAACTCACCAAGGTGTGGACCCGCTGGGACCAGGTGGAAGAGGCTTTCGCCCAGTGGGCCGTGTTGCTCCGAAGGGCCATGATGCAGGGGCGTCCGGCGCCCAGCGAATAGACGGGCCTAGCCGACAAGTTTCACTAGGGCTAACCCGCCAGCAGGGTCAGTTCGGAATCCAGGTCGTATTTGCGTATTTTGTTGCGCAGGGTCTTGCGGTCTATGCCCAGGGCCTCGGCGGTGTCGCTGCGCCGCCCTCCCAGGCGTTTGAGGGTCTCCAGAATGTGGCGGCGCTCCGCCTCGGCCAGGCTAAGGGAGCCCCCCTGGCCACGCTCCACCTTGCAGGTGCCCGCCGCTTCCAGGTCGGCGCGGTCGATCAGAGGCTTGCTGGCCAGCACCACCAGGCGCTGCACCGCGTTGCCCAACTCGCGCACGTTGCCCGGCCAAGGATATTTGGTCAGGGCCTCCAGGGCCCGTGGGGTGAAGCCACGCACCCGGGTGGGGGCCAGATAGCGGAAGCGCTCCAGAAAATGCTCGGCCAAAATGGACACATCCTCGGGCCGCTCCCTGAGGGGAGGCAGGTGGATCTGCACCACGTTGAGCCGGTAGAAAAGATCCTTGCGGAAGGCGCCGTCGGCCACCGCCTGGGTCAGGTCCTGGTTGGTGGCGGCGATCAGCCGGGTGTCCACTCGGATAACCCGGTTGCTGCCCACCTTGCAGATGGCCCGCTCTTCCACCGCCTTTAGAAGCTTGGCCTGAATTTCCAGGCTGATGTTGCCCACCTCGTCGAAGAACAGGGACCCCCCGCCGGCCAGCTCGAACTTGCCGATCTTGTCGTCCTGGGCTCCGGTGAACGAGCCCTTGGTGTGGCCGAATAGTTCGGATTCGAACAGGGTGGGCACCAGAGTGGAGCAGTCCACCGGCACGAAAGGGTTGTCGGCCCGGCTGGAGTGCTCGTGCAGCAGGCGGGCCAACAGGCCCTTGCCGGTTCCCGACTCGCCGGTGAGCATCACCGTGGTGTCGGTGGGGGCCACCTTGAGGGCGGTCTCCATCACCTTGGCCATGGCCCGGCTGCCGTGGATGAGCCTGGTCATGGCGGTGCGCCGCTCCAACTCGGCCTTGAGGTAGGCGTTCTCCAACTCCAGCCGCCGCTTTTCCCCGGCCTTGTCCACCGCCTGGCGCAGTTCCTCGGGCGTGAAGGGCTTGGCCACGTAATCAAAAGCCCCCAGCTTCATGGCCTGCACCGCCGTGGAGATGGAGCCGTGGCCGCTGATGATGATCACCACCGCCTCGGGGTCCTGTTCGCGGATATGGCGCAATACGGTGAGCCCGTCCATGTCGGGCATGCGCAGGTCCAACAGCACCACGTCGTAGGCCCAACGGCTGAGCAGCGCCAGGCCCTGGCGGCCGTTTTCGGCCATCTCCACCTCGTGCCCCACCCGCCTGAGGGTCTCCCGGCAGGCGTCGCGCATGGTGAAGTCGTCGTCTATCACCAAAATTTTCAGATTTTTGGAAACCAAGATATTTAGTCCAGACGCCTGGTCAGGCTTCCCCATAATCTATCATTGCTTGTTCCATTTTTTACATTCCCCCTTAGTGGGTGTCAACTAAGAGCTGTTCGGCTATGCTCGGCATTGACACCTTCACGGTTTGGGTCTAGTTTTGGCAATATCCGGATAACCATGGATTCCCCAAGAAAGCGGCGGACATGAGCGAATCTTACGCAGCCCTGCATACCGACTTCTACCAGATCACCATGGCTGCGGTTTATCACCGCCGGGGCATGAACCGCCAAGCGACCTTCAGCCTGTTTCCCCACGATCTGCCCGCCCAGCGGGGCTACATCCTGGCCGCCGGATTGGCCGAAGCCCTGGAGTATTTGAGTGAGTTTCGCTTCACCTCCCAGGAGGTGGACTATCTGGGCTCGCTCGACCGCTTTGAACAAAGCTTCCTGGACATGCTGGCCGGGCTAAGGTTCACCGGCGAGGTGTGGGCCCTGCCCGAGGGCACGGTGTGCTTTGCCGGTGAGCCGCTGTTGGAGGTCACCGCGCCGCTCATCGAGGCCCAGTTGGTGGAGACCCGCCTGATCCAGCTGATCAACCTGCACTCCACCCTGGCCAGCAAGGCGGCCCGCTGCGCTCACGCCGCCGACGGCCGCACCTGCGTGGACTTCAGCTTGCGCCGCACCCAGGGCCGCGAGGCCGGATGGGCCGCGGCCCGCTCCTCGGCCATCGCCGGATTCACCGGCACCAGCAACGTGGAGGCCTCCCAGGCCTTGGGCACCATTCCCGTGGGCACCATGGCCCACGCCTTTGTAGAGGCCTTTGGTGACGAGCTGGCTTCTTTCAGGGCTTTTGCCGAGACCTTTCCCGAGGGCACCGTGCTCTTGGTAGACACCTACGACAGCGTGGAGGGCCTGCACCAGGCGGTGCGGATTGCCGGTGAGCTTCGCGAGCAAGGCAAGCGCCTGGTGGGCGTGCGCCTGGACTCGGGCGATCTGGTGGGAATGAGCCGCCAGGCCCGCCAGATGCTCGATTCCGCCGGCCTGGAGGACACCAGGGTGGTGGTCTCGGGCAGCCTGGACGAGTTCCGCATGGCCGAACTGGTGAGCCAGGGGGCCATGGTGGACGTTTTCGGGGTGGGCACCAAGATGGGCTCCTCGGCCGACGCCCCCTACCTTGATCTGGCCTACAAGCTGGTGACCTACGATGGCCGCCCCACCCTGAAGCTCAGCACCGGCAAGGAGACCTGGGCCTGCCCCAAGCAGCTTTGGCGCACCCTGGACACCGACGGGCGCATCGCGGGCGACGTGCTGAGCCTGCGTAGTGAAGAGCTGGACGGCGAGCCTCTGCTGAAGCAGGTCATGGCCGGGGGACGGCCGGTTGGGCCGGTCCCCACCTGGCTGCAGGCTCAGGAACGCTTCAATGAGCAAAAGGCCACCCTGCCCGAGGCTTGCCTGCGCTTGCTCGACCCCCGCCCCCTGGGCATCACCCCCAGCCAAGAGTTGGACAAAGTGCAGCAACAGGCCCGCCAGGCCGCCCTGCACCGCAGCAAACTTACCGTTTAGGTCTCCTATACCGGCCGCTTGGTTTTTTGCTACCCTGTAAGCAGGGGGAGCGACCTAGCACTGCTGCTTGGGAGGGCCGCCATGAGCATTATCACCATATCAGGCGAGATGGGTTCTTTGCGCGATGAGCTGGCGGATGATATCTGCCGGCGCGGAGGGTTGGAGTGCGTCGACCGCCGCACCCTGATGGAAGCGGTGGCCGGCTTGGTGGACATGTCCCGCGACGAACACCAGCTTCTGGCCGAGCAGGGCCCGGCCCTGTTGGACCTGAACCACCGCCGCCGCCGGGTGTTCGCCGCCTTCCTTGAATCCGTGGTCTTGCAATACGCCCAGCGGGCCAGGGCGGTGCTGGTGGGCCGTGGGGCCAACCTGCTGCTGCGAGAGGTGCCGGGGGTGCTGAGGGTGCGCACCGTCAGCCCCTTGGAGATAAGGGCCCAGCGGTTGGCCCGCCAGGAAGGCCTGGGCATGGACCGGGCCCGTCAGTTGGCCACGGTGGTGGACCAGCAGCGCCGGGCCTACATCGCCCACGTCTTCGGGGCCGACTGGTCCTCGCCGCTCAGCTACGATCTGGTCTTGAACATGGGGCGCCTGTCTCTGGAGCAGGCGGCGACCACCGTTCTGGACCTGGCGGCCCACGCCGAGTTCGACCTCAGCGCCGAGAGCCGGCGTCTGCTGGCCGACACGGTGCTGGCTTCACGGGTGCGCCGGGAGTTGGTGGCCGAGCTGGATTTGCACGCCCTGGAGGTGCAGTGCAACGGGTCCGCCGTAGTGCTTAACGGCTACGCGGCGGACTCGCAAGGCGTGACCCAGGCCCAGGAGCTGGCCGCCGGAGTGGATGGGGTGAGCCAGGTGGAGTCACGCCTGGAAGTCTCGCCCACCATGAGCAAGTTCCTCCCCTAAGCGAGGGGGGCTCTTACTGGGCCGGGGTTTTTTGCTCGGGCTGGTCCAGGGGCGTAGGCGTCTTGTCCTGGGTCTTAGCTTTTTTCTCCTCGCGGAAAAAGTCGAAGTCCCTGGTGAAGACGATGTCCACCCCGTTGTCGCGGGTGTTGCCTATGGTGCTTTCGATGGCGAAATAGCGGGTGAACCGGTATTCCAGCCCCACGTTCTGACCGCCGTAGGGCCCCAGGTTCTGGCGGTAGCGCAGGTAAAGGTTTTCGTTTAGGTACTTGCCCGCTTCCAGGGAGGGCCCGGCCGAAGGCGCGTTGTGCACCGTGACCACATCGGGGCTGAGGTCCGCGCCGAAAAGCTTGGCCATCTCCTTTTGCCCCGCCTGGCCCAGCAGGGCCAGCGCCTGGGCCGAAAGCTCCTTGCTTTGGCCCTTGTTCAACTCGGAGGAAGGCCGCCCGAAAATAATGGTGCTCAAAATATCGGCCTGGCTCATGGGGGGCAGGGAGTTCAGGCTGATCACCGGGTTGTTGGCCGTGCCCCCCACCTCCACGAACACGGTGATGGAGCCCATTTGCAGCCGGGCCTCGGCGTTGAGGTTGGGATTGGGCTGATTCTTGCCCGCGAAGTCCACCTTGCCCCCCAACACATCGAAGCGCCGCCCGGACAAAAGAATCAAGCCCTGGTTCACCTGCACCACGCCGCTGAAGATGAGAGGCCCGTCCGGCTCTTTTTTCAACATGAGCCCGCCGGTCGCTTCCATCCAGCCGTCGTCCAGGGTGATGCGGGTGCGGTCTCCCAGGGAGACCTCCAGGTCAACCTTCAAGGGGTTCAAGATTGGCGGCAGATGGAAGCGCTTGTCCTTGATCTCCAAGGGGGGAGGCTTCTGCCCGGGCTTTAGGACCACCACGTCCTCGATTCCCGCCGGAGCCGACAGCCCCAGGCGCACCCCGATGTCGGACACGCCCACCCTGCCGCTTATCACCGGGCGCTGGAAGTCGCCGGTGAGGCGCACCTGGGAGGTCACGTCCATCTGGGCGTAGTCGCCGGCCACCACCAGCAGGTTATGGCTGCTCAGCTCCAAATCCAGGGCGCCGGGATTGCGGAAGGGGAGCTTCAGGCTGCCGGTGATTTTTATCTCGCCATCGCTCACCGCCTGGGCGCGGTTGATGCTCACCAGCGCGCCGTCGATTGTCAGATCAAGATCGATCTTCTGAACCTGTTGGCCGGTGGAGTCCACCACCAGGGAGCCGTCATTGAGCTTCAGATATCCGGCCACGGTGGGCTGCTTGAAGGTGCCGCCCACGGTCAACTGTAGTTGGGCCTTGCCGCGCATCTCCCGGATGCCCGGCACCAGGGAGCCGGCCAGGGCCAGGGGCAGCTCCCGGCCCGTGGCTTGCAGGTGGATGCCTTCGCCGGTGGGCTCCCACACCGGGGGCCGCAGGCTGACGCTGAGGCCTGACCAGCCGCTTAGCTCCAACACCTGGTGGGAACCGTAGCTCACCCGGCCGTCTATTTTTATGCGCTCGCCGCCGTAATCGGCGGAGAACTCGGCGGACATGGGATCCATGCCCTCGAGTTCCAGATCGCGCACCTTGCCCTTGATCGTCAGGGTGGGCTGGCCCAGGGTGCCGCTAACCGTGGCCTTGCCGTCCAGGCGCGAGCGGGGCGGCAGGCTGGTGCCCTGGCCCACCACGTGGTTCATCTTTATGCTGTCCAGCTCAAGGCCGGCCTGGATCTCGCCGGTGTGCTTGAAGTCCCCGGACAGGGTAACCCGCTCGCTGCCCTGCACCAGTTCAAAGCTCGACACCTTCACTTCTTCGCTGCCCAGGATTATTTGGGCAGCGCCCTTCTGGTCCCAACGCCCCAGGGTCCCGCGCCGCACCCACAGGTCACTGAGGCCGGCCTTAAAAGGCAGCTTAAGCAGGTTTTTGCTGGTGAGTTTGAAGCTGATACCGGTGTCGGGCCCTTCGCCCTGCACCAAAACCTCTTCCTTGCCATCCACGAACTCGGCCCGCACCGCAGCCCGGTCCAGGAAAATCTCGCCGGACATCCAACCGGCTGCGGTCATCTGGGCCCATCCCTTGAGGTGCGGGCCCAGGTTCTTTATGTCGGCTTCCAAGCGCAACTGGCGGGCCAGGGCATGGCGGGTGAACAGCCTGCCCACGCTCAGTTCCACTTTGAGGTCGGGGTGGGCCCAGGAGCCGGTGAGCCGCCCCTTGGCCTCCAAGGCCCCGGACAGGGCCACCGGCGGGGACAGCTTGGACTCGGTGAGGCGCTGGATAAGCTCGGCCATGTCCGGCACCGTCAGCTTGAAGCGAAGCTTGGCCTGGTCCCAGTAAACCCGGCCCTTGGCGTCCAGGGTGGCCAGGTTGGATTCAAGGTGCATCTCCTCCAAGCGCCAGTGACCGCCTTCACGCCGCCCCTTGGCATGCAATGAGTCGATCTCCAGGCCCGGGGCGGCTTGAGACTTGTCCAGGTCCAACTCCAGGGCGAGATCCTCCAGGGCGCCCTTGGCCCTGACTTGGCCGCTTATTTTGGCCTGGGCCAGACCGGCGGGCAGGGGCAACTTAAGGCCCGGCGGGGGCGTAAGCTCGTGGAGGCTGGCCTGGGCGTCGAGGGTCAGGGGCGCTGCACCTTGGGGCAACTTCAGGCTGCCCTGGGCGTCCACCCGGCCCCAGGGGGTGGTCAGGCTCAGGCCTTGCACCATAATTAGATTGCCCTGTAGCTGGGCCTTGGCCTTCACCGGCCCGGCGCTGAGCTTTTGCCAGGCGGCTTGGTCCAGGTCCAGCTCCAGATTAAGAGAGGCGTCGTCGACGGGCCAGGCCGGGCTGTCCAGGCTCCAGCCCCCGTCCAGCTTGGCCTGCACCATGGGCAGGCCCCAGTCGGCCAGGGCCACCTGCTCCAAGCGCCCGCTAAAAGCCATGGCCCCGGCCTGGGGCTCCAGCCATCCGTCCAGCTTCAGGGTTTGGACGCCTTGGCTCACCTGGCCTCGCAGAGTGATCTTTTGCATCGAGCCGCCGGCGGTGAGCTCCAGGGCCAGGGGACCGCTGGGCAGGGCGGGCAGGGGCCAATCCAGGGGCAGGTCCCCGGCAATAAGGCGGGGGGCCTTGATTAGGGCTTTGAAAGAGTGGGGCGCAGCCAGCGCCACCTCCCCGCTGAGCTCCACCTGGTTGGGGCCGCTGGAAGCCACCAGGCGCATCAACTTGAGGCGCTTGGAGTCCAGGCTGCTTTCCAGGCTCAGCAACACCGGTTTGGCCAGGCCTTGTACGCTCAGCAGGCTGCGGTGCAGCTTTGCCCTGGCCTTTAGCCCGCGAGCGTCCAGGGTCAGGCGCCCGTCAAGGTCCACCTGGGTGGCCGATTGCAGCGCGCCCAGTTGCTCCCCGGCCTCCAGGCTGCCGCCGGTTATCTTCAGGCGTTTGATGCTCAGCGCCAGGCCCACCTCATCATCCCCGCCGGAGGGCAGGGGCAGGGGCAGGCTGACACGGGGCCGCAGAGCCGTGAGGGAGGTGATTCTGATGCGCCCGCCCAGCAGCGACAGCAAGTTGTAGGACAGCTCCAGGCGCTCCACCTCCAAGACCTTGCGCCCTTCATGGGCCAGGCTCAGGCCCTGGGCCTGGGCGTTGAACAGCAGACTGCCGTCCAGGCTCCTTATCTCCAGTTGGGCTCCGGTGGCCTGGGCCACCTGGGCCTTGATCTCATCCACCAGCCATGCACGGAAGGCGTCGCTGCGCCCCACCGCCCAGGCGGCGGACAACAACAGCACCAGGGCTAGGGCCGCCGCCCCCAGGGCCAGCCACAGGCCGTGTATTTTGCCCCGGAACATTAGAACGCCTGCCCCACACTGAGATAGACCGCGTAGCGGTCGAAAGGCTCGCCCGTGGGCGGGTTGAGCTGGTAGCCGATGTCCAGGCGCAGGGGACCCACCGGGGTGTTGTAGCGCAGGCCGAAGCCGGTGGTGTAGCGCAGGCTGCCGAAGGTGTCTTCCACCCGCTCCCAGGCGTTACCCGCGTCCAGGAAGACCACTCCGCCCAGGGCTTGCCAGATGGGGAAGCGCGCCTCGACGCTGCCCACGGCCATGGAGGCGCCGCCCAGGGGCTTGCCGCTGCTGTCCAGGGGGCCCAGCAGTTGGTAGGGGTAGCCGCGCACCGAGTCCGCGCCGCCGGGGAAGAAGCGCCGGATCAGGGGCACCCGGTCGGTGCCGGGAAGGGCCCAGACCACCCCGGCCTGGGCCCGGGCGGCCAGGTACCAGTTTTTCCAGGGCAGGGGCAATACGTGGCGCAGATCGGCCTCGGCCCGGATGAACTCCACTTCCGAGCCGATTCCCTTGAGGGCGTTTTCCACTTCCAGGCGGCCGTAGGTGCCCTTGGTGGCGTCCAGGAAGGAGTCCCGGCTGTCGAAGATGAGGCCCACCGGCACCGAGGAAATGAAAAAGGTCTGCTTTTCATAGCTGGGGTCCGGCACCTTGGTTTTAAGTTCGCGCAGACGGTCCCGTTCGCTGTTGTAGCCCACGTACCAGGACCACTGATTGTCCACCACGTATTCTAAAGCCGGGTTGATGAAAAGGCGGTTGTTGATATAGGCCTCGGTGTCCCTTTGTTCAATTCCTCCCCGCAGCACCAGGGTGGAGCGGCGGTTGAGCAGATAGGGCTTTTTCAGGGTGCCCACCAGGCCGGTGTAGATGGAGCTGAGCTTGCCTTCCACCGACAGGGTTTCGTTCCAGCCCAGCACGTTGCGGTTCACCTGTTGGATGCGCACCCGGAACTGGTCCTCGGTGCCCCAGCCTATGCCCAACTGGATGCTATGGGGATCGCGCTCGCGCACCTCCAACAGAATGGGCACCTGATTGTCCTTGGCCTGTTTGTACAGGGGGCGCAGGGTCACCGAGGAGAAGAAGCCGGTGTTCAGCAGGGCTTGCTGAGTCTCCTTGAGGGCGCTGGGGGAAAAGGGCTGGCCTCTGGTATAGGTGGCTTCGTCCAAAATAAACTTGCGCCCCAAGCTGTGGTTGCCTTTCACTTGGCTGTCGCCAAACAAAAAGCGGGGGCCGGGATCTATCTTGAACAGTATCTCGGCCTGGTTCCGCTCGGAATAGACCCTAACCTGGCCCAGCACCTTGTTGCGGGGCCGGGCCTGGTCCGCGAAAAATTTGATAATGTCTTGTTTGGTCTGCTCATAGGTGCTGAGCACGAAGCGCTGCTCCGGCTTTAGGGCCAACAGCTTTTTTACGTCGTCCTCCCACAGGCGGCGGGCTTGGTCGTCGCTCCAGACCAGGGTGGTTTTTTCCACCGTGGTGGGAGGCCCCTGTTTGGCGGTGAAGATCAGCTGGAGCGTGTGGTCGGCTTCGTTGCGATTTTCGGTGGCCGTGACCTCGGCCTGGAAATAGCCTTGTTCCTGAAACAGGACTTTGAGGCGGCGCACATCGCCGGCCACCTTGAAGGAGTCGTAGGGGTCGCTCAGGCGCACGGCCAGGGCCGCGGCGGGTTTGCTCTCCACCACCTCCGCCGCTTCGGACGGGCTGATCGCCTCGAATCCTCGGAAGCTGATCCCCCGCACACGCCAGGGGGACTGGGTCCCCTGAGTCTGTAGGTCGTAGCTGTCCAGCGGGTCCATGTCTTCACTGGCCCATGGGGATGCGGCCAGGCACAGCACCAGGACCCCCGCCAAAGCTATGGAGAGCAACTTGCCCATAAACATTGATGATATGCTATCAATGCCGGAGCAACAAGCGGGCGCTCAAAATGAAGTTGCCGCCGGGGCGGCGGCTGGAGTAGCCCTGAAGGCGGCGACGGGAGCATCAGCGGACATGGTACAAGCTCAAAGCGATCCCCAAGTGCTTCAGGCCCTGGCCGGTAGGGAGATTTATTCCCACCCGGTGGAGTCCATCGAGCACCTTCAGACCCACATAAGTCACATCTTTCTCACCGGCCCCATGGCCTACAAGCTAAAAAAGCCGGTGGACCTGGGTTTTTTGGATTTCCGCACCCTGGAAGAGCGCAAGCGCTTCTGTCTGGAGGAACTCAGGCTGAACCGCCGTTTGGCCCCGGAGATATACCTCCAGGTGCTGGCCGTGGTGCGCACCGGGGACGGCTTGGTCCTGGCTCCCTGGGACGAGCCCGGCGGGGAGGTGCTGGAGTACGTGGTCCAGATGGTGCAGATGGACCAGGATCGCATGATGGACCGCCTGCTGGAGCGGGGGGAGGTGACTCCGGAACAGGTGGCCGATCTGGCTCGCCTGTTGGCCCGCTTCTATGCCTCGGAGCCGGGCGGGCCCCAGGTGTCCTTTGCCGGGCGGCCCTCCCAGGTGCGCCTGAACGTTGAGGAAAACTTCCGTCAAACTGAGGATTACCAGGGCATCTGCGTGAGCCCTCAGCGCTGGCGGGCGGTGCGGGACTACAGCCTGGGCTTTTTACGCCAGCACCGGGAGCTGTTCAAACAGCGGGTGGCCCAGGGCCGGGTGGTGGACGGACACGGCGATCTGCACTCGGGCAACATCAACCTGCCCCAGGGCGGGCCGCCAATCGTATTTGATTGCATCGAGTTCAACCAGCGCTTCCGCTGGCAGGACGCGGCCTGCGACCTGGCCTTTTTGGCCATGGATCTGGATCACCACGGCCGCCGGGACCTGCGCGAGGTGTTGGTGAGCGAATACATCACCGCCGGCGGGGACCGCGATCTGCTTAGGGTGCTGGATTTCTACATGTGCTACCGGGCGGTGGTCCGGGCCAAGGTCTACGGTTTCATGCACCAGGACCCCGGCCTGGAGCTGGCCGAGCGTTTCCGCGACCTGGGGCGGGCCCGCTCCTATTTCCGCCAGGCGGCGGGTTACGCCGGGGGCGAGCCGCCGTATTTCATGGTTTGCTTCATGGGCATGATGGGCACAGGCAAGAGCTATCTGGCCAAGCTGCTGGCCCAGGCCACCGGCTGGCCCCGCCTCAGCTCGGACGTGGTGCGCAAGCAGCGGGCGGGCATGACTCCGGGCCAGGCCAGCCGTGACGCCTGGGGCCAGGGTCTCTACGGCCCCTCGGCCACGGCCGACACCTACCAGGCCCTGGTGCGGCGGGCGGGCTCGCGCCTGGAGATGGGCGATAGCGTCATCGTGGACGCCTCCTTCCGGGAGCAGTCCTGGCGGGAGCGCTTTTTGGATCTGGCCGCCGGTGAGGGCGCCACGCCGCTTTTGGTGGAGGTGTACGCCTCGCCCCAGGTGGTGGCCGAGCGCCTGGCCCGGCGCGAAGCCGCCAAAAAATCAGCCAGCGACGGCCGCCGGGAGCTGGTGGCGGCCCAGGCGGCCAGTTGGCAGGATGTGGGCCCCCAGGCGGCGGAGCACCTGCTGCGGGTGGACGGCGGGGCCGGGGCCGAAGCCAAAATGACCATGCTTATTGCCAGCTTGGAGGCTCTGGGATACATTCCTGAGAAAGATTTCGAGGAATAAGCATGGACTGGACTGGGCGACAACAAGAGCGTTTGGCTGCGGCCAGGGGCGATGCCCCGGCGGATTTGGTATTAACCGGCGGCAAGGTGGTCAACCTTTTCACCGGCGCCCTGGAAGAAGTGGACGTGGCGGTGCATCGGGGCCGGGTGGTGGGCCTGGGCTCCTACCAGGGCCGCCAGAGTGTGGACCTCAAGGGGGCCTACCTGTGCCCGGCCTTTATGGAGGGGCACATCCACGTGGAGTCCAGCCTCTTGGCCCCGGCGGAACTGGCCAAGGCCATGGTCCCCCACGGCACCTGCGCCCTGGTGGGCGACCCCCACGAGATCGGTAACGTGCTGGGCATGGCCGGAGTGGAGGCCATGTTGGCCGCCAGCCGGGATCTGCCCATGGAATTTTTCTTCATGGCCCCCTCCTGCGTGCCTGCCACTCCCCTGGAAGACTCGGGCGCGGACTTGGAGGCCGCCGACCTGGAGCGCCTGGCCTGCCATGGGCGGGTGTTGGGCCTGGCCGAGATGATGAATTTCCCCGGCGCGGCCGGTGGCGATCCTGGGGTGCTGGCCAAACTGAGGGCCTTCCGCCACCGTCCCATGGATGGCCACGCTCCCTTGCTGAGCGGCAAACAGTTAAATGCCTACCTCACTGCCGGGCCGGAAAGCGAGCACGAGGCCACCCTGCGCTCCGAGGGGGCACAAAAGCTGGCCCGTGGCATGTGGCTGATGATCCGCCAGGGGACCAGCGCCAAGGACCTGGCAGCGCTGATTTCTTTGGTCAACCCGGTCACCGAGCGGCGCTGCCTTTTGGTCAGCGACGACCTCCAGGCCGACACCCTGGCCCAGCGGGGGCACCTGGACCATCTGCTGCGTTTGGCGGTGAAGCACGGGGTGGACCCCATCAGCGCCCTGCGCATGGTCACCCTCAACCCGGCCCGGCGTTTCGGCCTGGCCCGGCGGGGGGCGGTGGCTCCCGGTTGGCGGGCCGATCTGGTGGTGCTGGAAGATCTCAAGGACTTTACGGTGCGCCATGTCTATCACGCCGGGGAACTGGTGGCCCAGGATGGACGCTGTCTGCATCCCTGCGGCACCGCCTTTCCCGATGTGGCCCGGGGAACCATGCACCTGGCTCCCTTGGGGCCTGAGAGCTTCCAGGTAAAGGCGGACGGCCCCAAGGTGCGGGTCATCGGATTGCTGGAGGATCAGCTCCTCACCGAAAGTCTGCTTGAAGACACCCCGCAGCGGGACGGCCTGCTGGCCGCCGATCCGGCCCGCGATCTGGCCCGTTTGGCGGTGGTTGAGCGCCACCAGGCCAGCGGGCGCATCGGCTTCGGCCTGGTCAAGGGCCTGGGGCTGCGCGAGGGGGCCTTGGCCAGCACCGTGGCCCACGACAGCCACAACCTCATGGTGGTGGGCGTGGACGACGTTTCCATGCTCACCGCGGCCCGGCGTTTGAAGGAGTTGGGCGGCGGCTGGGTGGTTACTCGGGGCGAAAAGGTCCTGGCCGAGCTGCCCCTGCCTCTGGCCGGGCTCATGAGCGACCAACCTCTGGGCACGGTGCTGGCCGGGCTAAAGGGCCTGAGCATCGCCACGTCCAAGGTCTGCTCCCACCCCGAGCCTTTCATGCCCATCTCCTTTTTGGCCCTGCCGGTGATACCCCATCTGAAAATCAGCGACCGGGGGCTCATAGACGTGGACGCCTTCGCCCCGGTGGAGCTGTTCACTCACTAGTGGCCGGGCCCCAAGCCATAAAAGGCCCCCGCACCCAGGCCGAACTTGCCGGCCTGCTGGAACTGGCACGCATGGGCGAGGACGCCGCTCCCCGTGAGGCCCGCCGTGGCCTGGCCCATTGGTGCGCTGCCGACCCCAAGGCTCTGGGCCGGGTGCTGCGGCTGCTGCCCCGGGTTTCGCCCCAGGCCAGGGAGTGGGCCGGGCTGTGGCTCTTCGCGCCCGAGGCGGCGGACGAGCTTCCCCTGCGCCGCCGTTTGCTGGCCGGGCTGGGCGGATTCATGGACCTGGCCGCCCGTTTACCAGAGCCTTGGCTGCTGGAGGGCCTGGCCGAGCTTGTCCTCTCCATGGGCGGCGCACCCCTGCGGCGTCTGCTGGGCTTGGCCAAAGAGCACGATTGGGCCCGGCGGGTGGTGGCCTTGCTGCCGCGCGACGCCCGCCTGCCCGGCGGGAGCACTACCGAGGTATGGCTGGCCCGGCATCGCCTGGGCCAAAGCGAGGTCCGTCGCATAAGCCGCCTGGCCCGTGCCGGGCGCTGGGAAGCCCTGGCCCAGGAGGAGCGCCAGTCCCTGACCCTGGCCCATGCCGTGGCCGGGGACAACCCCGCAGCCGCTCAGGCTCGGCCTTTGGCCTGGCCCGCCGGGCCCCAGGCCCTGGGCACCCTGGAGGCCATGGCCCGCCTCACCGTGCGCGAGGGGCAGGAGGCATATGAGGTTGCCCGCCAGGCGTCCCAGCGCCTGGGGCGGGTGGTGTTGCTCTTGGGCAATGCCTCCCTGGGCGGTCCGCCTCTTTGGGCCGTGCCCGGCCCCTGGCAACAGGCGGTGGGCGATGATCTGGCCACTGGTCCCCTGCCCAGGCCCCCCGCCGAGGCCGTGCGCCGCCTGGCCTGGCTGCGGGCCCAGCGCCTGGGCAGCGGCGAGTTGCTCAGCGCCCTGTGGCAGGCGCGGGTGGCCTGCCATTTGGCCGGACACGGGCTGCGCCTGTGGCAAAAGCTGGCCCAGGAGGCAACGCCCTGGCTAAAGCTGCGCGACCGGGCGGGGCTGGCCCAGGGCAGCCTGGGGCTATCCCTGGAAGGGCCGCCTTGGGGCCAGGCGCTGGAACGGGCCAGGACCGCCCTGGAGCACTGCCGTGGCCTGGAGTCCCAGGGCCGTGCGGCACTCAACCTTTTCCATGGCCTGGCCGCCCGGGGAGGCGCTCCCCTGGCGTTGCCCTGGGCCGACAAGTTCGCCGCCTCCACGGCCAAGGGCGGGGACCATCTGTATCTGGTCCACCTCACCGCCCTGCTGGCTGGGCTGGACCCGCCGCCGCTGCTGCTGCTCATCGATCAGACCACCCACCCCGGCTTCCCCTCCATGACCCAGGTGCTGGCCAGGGCCATGGTGCGCCGCCCCGGCCTGGTGCTCCGGGGGGTGGGCTCCTTTGCCGGGGAAGACGAGCCACGCGACCTGACCAAGGCCGTGCTCCGGGCCGCCGAGGGAGCCCATGTGGTGGCGCTACGCCCCACTCCGGGCAAGCATCCCGAGGCTTCCCTGGCCGCCCACGCCCTGGGCCAAGACCAGGGCCGCCCTCTCACCCCGGCATCGCGCGATGGCGCGGCCCAGCTCTTGGCCGGGACCGCCCTGGCCGCTCTGGCCGATTTCGGCGCTCCCCAGGGGGAGGACGAGCCGCCTCCCTGGCTGCTTACCACCCAGGGATTCGCCCCGGTGGGGGCTTGGCTGCGGGGCAGGGTCGTGGCCTTGGCCGGGTGCGCGGAGCCGGACGGACGCCGCTGGAGACGCTACCGGGACTTGGCCAACTTGGCCTAGACCCGGCCGCGTTGCATCACCTGGGGAGGGATGCTAAGCTGCCAGCAATACTTGGGAGGACGGTTTGGCGCGCAAAAAAGAGCAGGACTGGTTCAGCGAGACCGACCGGGCCATATTGGCTTGGTTGTGGCGCACCGGCCACCCCTGGGGCGGCCTGAAGCGCTACCTGCTGGGCTCGCTCAAGGTGGCTTATCTTTCGGTGCGCAACTCCTACTTGGATCGTTTGCCCTTCCAGGCCAACGCCCTGACCTTCATCACCCTGCTGGGTCTGGTGCCCGCCCTGGCCATCAGCTTTTCCCTGGCCAAGGGGCTGGGCTTCGCCGACTCCCTGGAAGGGCTGATCATCAACGAGTACACCGCCAGCCAGACCCAGGTGCTCAAATACATCATCCACTACGTGCAAAACACCAAGGTGGGAACCCTGGGCATGGTGGGTTTGGCCATGTTGGTGGCCACCTTGGTGCTCACCCTGTCCAGCGTGGAGGAGACCTTCAACCGCATTTGGGAGGCCCCCCACAGCCGCTCCTGGCCCCGCAAGTTCACTGACTACCTCTCGGTGCTGGTGATCTGCCCCTTGCTGGTGCTGGCCGCCACCGCATCCTGGGCGGGCATCGCCTCCCATTCGGTGGTGCAGTGGGTGCTGGAGACCCCCTGGCTGGGGCCGGTGGCCGCCCAGAGTTTCAAGCTGGCCCCTTTGCTCATTCTGGTGGCCGCCTTCGTGTTCCTCTACCTGTTCTTGCCCAACACCAGGGTGCCCTTTATCTCGGCCCTGTTGGCCGGGGTGGTCACGGCCATCCTGTGGTGGACGGTGCAGAGCATCTACATCAAGTTCCAGTTGGGGGTGTCGCGCTACAACGCCATTTACGGTGGCTTCGCCTCCCTGCCCCTGTTCATGGTCTGGCTACAGGTGAGCTGGCAGGTCTTGTTGTTCGGGGCAGAGCTGGCCCACGCCCACAACCTGGTTTCCAAGGGCACCCCGCCCAAGGACGTGGCCTACCGCCTCAACCCGGCCCAGCGCGAGGCCCTGGCCCTGGGCCTCATGCAAAAGGCCGCCCGCCGTTTCCAGGCCGGGGACGACCCCTGGTCGGTGGCCCAACTGGCCAAGGAGCTGAGGGTGTCCAAGGGAGAGGTGTGGAGCGTGGTCGACGACTTGGTCTCGGCCGGGCTCCTGGCCGAGCTTAACCAGGAGGGCCTGGTGCTGCCCGGCCGCACCCTGGACAATCTGCTGGTGTGCGAGGTGCTGGCTGCGGTGCGGGGCAGCCTGGACCAAGGCCGCGAGTCCCTGGAGGCTCCCGAAGACCCGGCCCTGGTGGCCTTGATGGGCAAGGTGCTCCAGGCCGAGGAAAAGGCCCTGGGCAGCCTGCGCCTGTTGGATGTGGCCGACATACCCGCGCCCGCGGCCACGGCTTCTTGCAGTGTAACGACACCCCCCTCCCAGGAGAAATCATGAGCGGTATGCTGACCCCCGAGGGGATGGCGCCGGGCAGCCCCGGCGCTTTGGAGAGAATTTCCCGGCGATTCAAATTGACCTGGTCCGAGGTGGGGGTGGGTCCCCACCGCCTGGAGCTGCCCGAGCTGGCCGACCCTTCGGCCTACATCGACGAGAGGGTCAGCCAGGGCCATTACGGCCTCACCGAGCTTCCCTACTGGACCAAGCTGTGGCCCGCGGCCATGGTCCTGGCCCAGTTCGCCCTGCGCCTAAATAAGGGCGAGGGCCCCATCCTGGAACTGGGGGCCGGTTTGGGCCTGCCCGCCCTGGTGGCCGCGGCTGGTGGTCGCCGGGCGGTGATTACCGACCTGGACCCGGACGCCCTGGAGTTTGCCCGGGCGGCGGCGGAGAAAAACGGCCTGGGCGAGTCGGTCGACGTCTCCTCCCTGGACTGGGAGGTCCCAGACAGCGAGTTGGGCGCCTTCGGCACCATCCTGGGGGCCGAGGTGCTCTACCATCCCCCGGTGTATCCCACCCTGGTGGAGTTGCTGGGCCGTTTATTGGCTCCCGGCGGCACCGCCTTCCTGAGCCACCAGGAGCGCCCCTTTGCCATCGGATTTTTCGACCTGGCCCAGGAGCGCTTCACGGTGCGCCGCACCACCAGCCGCATTGCCGGGGAAGACGAACCGGTTACGGTTTATCTTTACGCACTCACCGCCAAACAAGCCGCTTAGTTAGGCGGCGGCTTCGCCAGACGGCGGGATGCGTCGTTGCCGCCTATCTGTGCCGCTGGGGTTCGTTAAGATCGCATTCCCGGTTCGCTGTCCAGTAATAGTCGTCATCACGAGGAGCATCTCCACAAGAGATGCGACGTGGTGATCTTCGATTTCCCCCAAGCGGGATGGGTTGTGGCCTGGGGAATGGTTCGCCGTGTCTGGGTGAGCAGAGGCATGACAAGGGAAACGGAAGATGGTCACGTCGCGGCGGAAATGCCGCATTACCTTTCCAACCCTTGCCTCCGCCCCTCTATCGTTGCGTAAGCACTGGCTGGCGAACAGAGACTGCTTCGTCGCTGGGCTCACCGCCGCTTCAAAGGGATTTGTTGGGTTTCGCTGCGCTCTACCCAACCCACAAGATTTTTGGAGATTCGCCTGATAGCCGGGCGGCTTCAGTCCAGCAGGCGCAGGATGTCCTTCAGCTCGTCCTTGAGCTGGCCCAGCTCGGGCTCGGTTTGCTTGGCGGAGGCCTGGTCCATTTCAGTCAAGCGCTTGCGGGCTCCGGCGATGGTGTAGCCCTCGTCGTGCAGCAGGCGCTTGATGATGAGCAGGGTCTCCATGTCGGGCTTGCGAAACAAACGCTGGCCGCTGGCCGCGCGCACCGGCTTGAGCTGGGGGAAGGAATCCTCCCAGTAGCGCAGCACATGGGTCTGGGTGCCCAAAAGGCGGGCCACCTCGCCGATACGTAGATAAGGTTTGTCAGGAATCTTGGTGGTCACCGTTACTCCCCGTAGCTACGGCGACTATATCACGTTCGGGCTCACGCGCGCAGGGTGGCTCCGAAGCTTTTCATCAATTCGTCCACCAGGGCCTGGTAGCCCGGAGTTACCTCTTCCTCGGTGAGGGTGCGGTCCTCGGCGCGGTAGGTGAAGCGCAGGCCCAGGGATTTCTGCCCCTTGTCCAAGGGCTTGCCCCGGTACACATCGAAAATCTCCACCGATTGCAGCCAGGGGTCGCTGAAGGCGCGGGCCTGGGCCAGCATCTCCCCGGCGGGCAGGGCCTCGGCCACCACCAGGGCCACATCGCGCACCAACTCGGGATAGCGGGGCAGGTGGGAGTAGACCTTTTCGCGGGGGACCAGATCGGCCAGGCGGTCGAAGTGCATATCCAGCACATACACCGGCCGGTCCAGGTCGAAGCCGCGGGCCACCCGGTTGTCCAAGCGCCCCAGTTCTCCGAGCACCTCGCCGTTCATGGTGACCTGGCACCACTCGGCCTGGTCCAAATAGGGCGGGGCCTCGCCGCCGGTCTCAAAGGCCATGCCGGTCAGGTCCAGGGCCTCGGCCAGGTACTGGGCCACGCCCTTGACGTGGCTGAGGCTTACCGGGCGCTCACCGGCCCACCAGGAGGCCGGGGCCATGAGCCCGCTGAGCACCACGCCCAAACGGAAGCTTTCCTCGGGAAGCGGTTGGCCCTCCTGGGCCACGAACACCCGCCCTATCTCGAACAGCCCCACGTCCATCACCCGGTGGGCCAGGTTGCGCGCCGCCGAGGCCAAGAGACCGGGCAGCAGGCTGGTGCGCAGCTCGGATTGCTCCTCGCTCAGGGGGTTGATGAGCTTCACCGTGCGGCGGCGGTAGTCCTCCGCCCCCAGGGCCAGGCGGTCGGCTGCCTTGGGGTGCTCAAAAGAGTAGTTGATGGCCTCGTCCAGGCCCTGGGCGGCCATGGCGTCACGGGCCAAGGCCCGCACCCGCTGGGGCCAGGGGCGCGCCGGAGCCCCGATCCCGGCCTGGGGCAGGCGGGCGGGGATGTTGTTGTAGCCCACCATGCGGGCCACCTCTTCGGTGAGGTCCACCGGGCGCTCCAGATCGGTGCGCAGCGCTGGCGGCTCGGCCACGATGCTGTCATCGTCGGGTCCGTCGCTCACGGTGAGCCCCAGGCGCTCCAACTGGCCCACAACCATCTCTTTGGTCAGCGGCAGGCCCAGGTAGCGGGCGGTGCGGCTGATGCTCAGAGGGATGCGCGGGGCCTGGTAGGGCACGGGGTACACATCGATGGTTCCCGCGGCCACCTTGCCGCCGGCCAGCTGGTCCATGAGCAGGGCCGCCCGGCTGTTCGCCCGGGCGCAGCCCTCCAGGTCGATGCCCCGCTCAAAGCGGTAGCTGGCCTCGGTGGACAGTCCCAGGCGCTTGGAGGTGCGCCGGATGGTTAGGGGATCGAAAAAGGCGCTTTCAATGAGCACCTCGGTGGTGTCGTCGGTGACCTCGCTGTTGAGCCCGCCCATCACGCCGGCCAGGCCCACCGCCTTTTCGGCGTCGCAG
Source organism: Desulfarculaceae bacterium (assembly GCA_021737645.1). Classification (GTDB taxonomy): domain Bacteria; phylum Desulfobacterota; class Desulfarculia; order Desulfarculales; family Desulfarculaceae; genus Desulfoferula. The sequence goes on along the minus strand of JAIPDO010000024.1, from coordinate 29,832 downwards.
ATCATCAAGTCGTTGGCGGTGAGGGTGCGCTCCTGTCCGTCCAGGGTCACGAACTTTTCGCCCTCGGAGGCCATGCGCACCACGATTTTGGCCCCGCCCACCTCGGAGAAGTTGAAGGCGTGCAGGGGTTGGCCCAGCTCCAGGAGGATGTAGTTGGTCACGTCCACCACGTTGCTGATGGGCCGGATGCCGCAGGCCATGAGCCGGTCGCGCATCCACAGCGGCGAGGGGCCTATCTTGACTCCCTTGACCAGGCGCCCGGTGTAGCGCGGGCAGGCCTTGGCGTCCAGGACCTCTATCTGGGCCTGGCCTTCGATGCCCGGCTGCTGCTCGCTCGGCTCGCAAGGGGGCAGCTTCAGTTCGGCGCCCACCAGGGCGGCCACGTCCCGGGCCACACCCAGGATGGACAGGGCGTCGCCCCGGTTGGGGGTGATGGAAATCTCCAGGACCTGGGTTTCCAGCTCCAGAACCTCGGCCAGCTTGCGGCCCGGCTCCAGGCCGGGGTCCAGGACCATCAGGCCGCCGTGGTCGTCGCTGAGCCCCAGATCCCGCTCGGAGCTGAGCATGCCGCAACTCTGGACCCCGCGAATCTTGACCTTGGTGACTTCCTGGCCGTCCTCGCCCAGCTTGGCCCCCAGTTGGGCCAGCGGGGTAACCATGCCCACTTCCAAATTGGGCGCGCCGCACACCACCGTTTCCCTGCGGCCGCCGCCGCAGTCCACCGTGGCCAGGCGCAGGCGGTCGGCGTTGGGGTGGGGGGCCACCTCCACGAGCTTGGCGGTGATGACTTGGTCCAGGCCGGAGTGGCGCTCGATGACGCCGTCCACCTCCAGGCCGGAGTTGGTGAGAGTGTCGGCCAAATCAGAGGCCGCGAGGTCACAGTCGACCATCTCCCGCAGCCAATTTAGCGGTACGAGCATCGGAATCTCCTAAAACTGGCGGAGGAAGCGCAGGTCGTTGTCGTAGAACAGGCGGAGGTCGTCAATGCCCCAGCGAAGCATGGCGATGCGCTCTATGCCCATGCCAAAGGCGAAACCGGTAACTTTATCCGGGTCGTATCCCACGTTTTTGTACACGTTGGGGTCCACCATGCCCGAGCCTAAGATCTCCAGCCAGCCGGTGTGGCTGCACACCCGGCAGCCCTCGCCCCCGCACACCACGCAGCCGATGTCCACCTCGGCGCTGGGTTCGGTGAAGGGGAAGAAGCTGGGGCGGAAGCGCACCGGCACCTCGGGCCCGAAGATCTGGTGCACGAAGTTGATGAGCACGCCCTTGAGGTCGGCGAAGGAGATATCCTCGCCCACCATGAGACCCTCCACTTGGTGGAACATGGGGGTGTGGGTGGCGTCGGAATCGCGGCGGAAGGCCTTGCCCGGGCACACGATGCGCAACGGCGGCGGCTCTTTTTCCATGGTGCGGATCTGGGAACTGCTGGTGTGGGTCCTGAGCACCACGCCGTCGGACAGATAGAAGGTGTCCTGCATGTCCCGGGCCGGGTGGTCCGGAGGCATGTTCAGGGCTTCGAAGCAGTACCAGTCCAGCTCAACCTCCGGGGTCTCCACCACGCTGAAGCCCATGCGGCTGAAGACCTCCAGGATGAGGCGCTCGGTCTGGGTGATGGGGTGCAGGCGCCCCCGCCGGGGCCTAATGCCCGGCAGGGTCACGTCCACTCCCGGCTTGCCGGCCTTGGTGCGGCTCTGGCGAACCAGATCGGCTGAAGCCCCATCCAGGGCCGCCTCCAGCTCCTGCTTCACCTGGTTGGCCAGTTGGCCGAAGGCCGGGCGTTCCTCGGCGGGCAGGGTGCCGGTTTTGCGCAGCAGTCCGGTCAACAAGCCCTTGCGCCCCAGAAAGCGGGTGCGCAACTCAGTCAGGGCCGCCTCGTCGGTGGCGGTGGCCAACTGGGCCAGGGCTTGGTCCTTAAGCTCCAGGAGCTCTTGGCGCATGGCGGCCCGCGCCTAGGCGGTTTGCTTGGCCAGCTCCACCACCTTGGCGAAACCGGCGGGGTCGCTGATGGCCAGCTCTGACAGAACCTTGCGGTCCAGAGCCACCTTGGACTTGTTTAGTCCGTCGATAAAGCGAGAGTAGCTCACGCCGTGTTCGCGCACCGCAGCGTTGATGCGCACGATCCACAGCTTGCGGAACTCACGCTTCTTGACCTTGCGGTCGCGGTAGGCGAAAACCAGGGCGCGCTGCACGCTGTCAACCGCGGTGCGGTAAAGCTTGCGGCGGCCACCCACGTAGCCCTTGGCCATCTTAAGCACTTTGTTGCGCCGTTGGCGGGCTTTGAATCCACGTCTTGCTCGAGGCATTTTATATAAGTCTCCCGCGCCGGCCTAAAGATTGGGCAACAGGCGCTTGATTCCCCGTTCGTTGGTTTTGTCCACCAAGCCGCTTTTGCGCAGGCCGCGCTTACGCTTGGTGGTTTTGCTGGTCAAAATATGGCTTGAGTAAGCCTTGTTGCGCTTGATGCGCCCGCTGCCGGTGGCCTTAAATCGCTTGGCCGCCGCGCGGTTGGTTTTGATCTTGGGCATGATTTGCTCCTGACCCTGGGGGGCTTAGTTGCCCGCCTTGGGCGTAATAAAAACATGCATGAACCGGCCTTCCATGCGGGCGTCGCCGTCGGCTTGGCCCACATCGGCCAAATCTTCCACAACCCGGCGCAACAAGACTCGGCCGAGGTCGGGATAGGCGATCTCCCTTCCACGGAACTGCACCGTTATCTTTACCCGGTTGCGCTCCTCCAGAAAACGCCTGGCGTTGCGCATCTTGAAGCCGAAATCGTGGTCTTCGATTTTGGGGCGCAGTTTTACTTCTTTCACCTGGGTCAGGCTCTGGCGCTTCTTGCCCTCTTGGGCTTTCTTTGCCAGTTGGTACTTGTATTTGCCGTAATCCATGATACGGCAAACCGGAGGCTCGGCGTTGGGCGCCACCTCCACCAAGTCCAGCCCCGCCTCGGTAGCGAGTCCGAGGGCCTGTTCCACCGAAACCACTCCCACCTGTTCCCCCTCTGCGTCTACCAACCGCACCAGGGGGGAGCGAATCTGCGAGTTTACCCGCACGCGATCTTGCTTGGCTATGGCCGTGTCCTCCCGTCCAACCGTTTACTAGAGGCCGAGCTTAACCCCTTAGGGGCTTGGCGGCTATCGCGCGCCCGTTGGCGCAGACGCCGCATGGGCTCGGCTTCCTCCTCCTTAAGCAGGGTTATGAATTCCTCCAGCGTCTGGGGCTGAAGGTTCTTACCGTTTCTCAACCGGGGGGTGAGCTGGCGCTCTTCCACCTCGCGGTCGCCCAAGATCACCATATAGGGGACCTTCATCATCTGGGCCTCGCGAACTTTGGCCCCCAGCTTTTCGTTGCGCAAATCCACCTCGGCCCGGATGTCGGCGTCGATCAGGGCCTGAGTGATCTCCTGGGCCCACTGGTCGGCCCGCTCGGTGACGGTGAGCACCCGCACCTGCTCCGGGGCCAGCCACAAGGGGAAAGCCCCGGCGTAGTGCTCCACAAGCACTCCAATGAAGCGCTCGATGGAGCCCAGGATAACCCGGTGCAGCATCACCGGCCGCTTGGGTTCGCCGTCGCGGTCAATGTAGCTCAGCTCGAAGCGCTCGGGCAGGGTGAAGTCGCACTGAATGGTGGCGCACTGCCAGGAGCGCTTCAACGCATCGGTGAGCTTGAAGTCTATCTTGGGGCCGTAGAAGGCGCCATCACCTTCGTTTATGTCGTAGTCCTTGCCCGAGGCAATGAGGGCCTTGGTCAAGGCGGCGGTGGCCCGCTCCCAGTCTTCATCGCTGCCGATGGACTTGTCCGGCCGGGTGGAAAGCTCCAGGGAGTATTCAAAGCCGAACAGATCCATGAAGTCGGTGACAAAGTCCATCACCCCCAGGATTTCGGCTTCCAACTGGTCGGGCCTACAGATGAGGTGGGCGTCGTCCTGGGTGAAGGCACGCACCCTGGTCAGGCCGTGCATCACGCCGCTTTTTTCGTGGCGGTGCACCAGGCCCAGCTCGAACAGCCTGAGCGGCAGGTCGCGGTAGGAGCGCAGCTTGGATTTGTATATGAGCATGTGGGCCAGGCAGTTCATGGGTTTTAGCCCATAGGCCACCTCGTCCACCTCGGTGAAGTACATGTTCTCGCGGTAGTTGTCGAAGTGCCCCGAGCGCTCCCACAGCTCACGCTTGAGAATCTGGGGGCCCTGCACCATGGAGTAGCCGCGCTTGAGGTGCTCGGAGCGCTCCAGGTTCTCGATGATGGTCCTGAGGATCATCCCCCTGGGGTGCCACACCACCAGGCCCGCCCCGATCTCGTCGTGGAAGGAGAACAGCTCCAGCTCGCGGCCCAGCTTGCGGTGGTCGCGTTTTTTGGCCTCTTCGATGAGGGCCAGGTGGCGCTTGAGCTCCTTCTTGTCAAAAAAGGCGGTGCCGTAGATGCGGCTGAGCATGGGGCGCTTTTCATCGCCGCGCCAATAGGCCCCGGCCACGCTGGTGAGCTTGAAGGCCCCCAAGCGGCCGGTGGAGGGCAGGTGGGGCCCTCGGCACAGGTCGGTGAAGTTGCCCTGGCGGTAGATGCCGACCTTGTCGGCGTCCAAGCCCTCGATTAGCTCCACCTTGAACACCTCGCCCTGGTCGGCGAAGTGTTGGCGCGCCTTGTCCCTGTCCCAGGCTTCACACTCGAAAGGGGCGTTTTGCTTGACGATTTCGCGCATCTTGTCTTCGATGGCCGGCAGGTCCTCCGGGGTGAAGGGCCGCTCGTAGTCGAAATCGTAGTAAAAGCCGTCCTCGATGGCCGGGCCGATGGCCACTTTGACCCCGGGGAAAAGCTCCTTGACCGCCTCGGCCATGATGTGGGCGGCGCTGTGGCGCAGCACTTCCAGGGCTTCGGGTTCTCCCGGCAACACCGGAGTAAGCTCGGTCTGGGGGTCAACCGGAGCGCACAGGTCCAGCAACTGTCCGTTATTCCTGGCGGCAACAGCTTTCCTGGCCGCCTTGGGGTCCTGGTTGGCCAAGACCTGTCCGGCAGTGTTTTTATCTTGCAAAGTTGAAGTCATCTCAGGAGCCAAAACAAACAAATCCCCCTTCCCCTGACGCAAGCGCCCCCGGCCGGCGATTGCCGGCTCGGCGGGAACCCGTCATCCAGGGCGGGTCTGGTAGGCACGCCGGGATTTGAACCCGGGACCTCCACCGTGTCAGGGTGGCGCTCTCCCCCTGAGCTACGTGCCTGAAATTGAAACCTTCTTCTACCAGCCGGGCCATGTACTGTCAAGCGAGGATCATTGCCCAGGGGGTGTTGCCTGGGGCGTCTGCCCCTGAGCCGGTTGGCCCCCTGAACCCCTATACATGTCCGGGAGGGCAGGCCCGGAGGGCGATTTCGTCTGCGGTTTTACCGGCGGTTGCGAGCCCGGCTGGCGGGGAATGATCACCACTTGTAGGCCTTTGGCGTCGCTCTCCACCACGTTGACCAGGAAATCGCCGTAATCTTGAACCATTAGCTGGTCAGCCAGTTGGGAGGGAGAGCCTTTGAGCGTAAGCTTGAACTCCGCTTGGCCCGCCCCGGCACTGACCCGCTGCGCATTTTCCACCAAATCACTCAAGGACCCCAGCACTTTTTCCAGGCGCATGAGCTGGCTCAGGGAGCGCACCCCGGTCACCTTGAGGGTCAGGTCCTTGGTGGTGGGGCCGACCTCGGCCATGCGGGCGGCCAAACTGGCCATGAGCCTGCGCACCGAGCTTTCCACCAGGTCCACCACCTCGTTGGCGTCCTCTGTGGTGGGGGTCACATGGAACACCGGCGAGTCGGTCTCTTCCATGGAGACCACCTGGCCCTCGTTGGTCTCGATGGCCAAAAGCTGCACCAAGGGAGGGGGCAAAACATGCTGAGGGGTGACCATGGGGAAGGTGCGCACGCTGCCTATGATCACCACCTGGGCCCCCACCTCCCTGGCGAACTCCAGGGCCTGGGACTCGCTGAGCACCGGGTGGTGCATGTCCGGGGTCAACAGCGGCTTTACCGCGCTGGGGTTGATTATGCGCAGGCCCATCTTCTTGATTACCTTGGCCACCGGGGCCGGGGCGTCGGGGGCGCCGGGCAGGCCGGACCACCAGTACACCGGCGGCCTTCCCGGTGCGGTTTCCTCGCTGACCATCACCAGGATGTTGCCCAGATGGGAGGTTGGCAGCTTGAGCGCCGCCTGGATCAGGCTTTTGGTCAGGGAACGGTCGTCGATGCTCACCGAGACCAGGGCCAGGAACTCCTGGCCCGAGGGAGTCGAAGCCACCAGGGAGTAGTTGGTGATAAAGCGCTTGGCGTCCTTAAGCACCTGCTGGTCCAGGGTGGCCAGGTTGCTGCGCAGGGTGGCCGGGTCCAGGGTGGCGGCCGCAGCCTGAGCCACCGCCCTCACCAGAGCGTCGGCCACCGCCTTGTCCTTGGCCTGGGCCTCGTTGCCGTCCAGGGGGGCCCGGCCCAGCACCAGGAAGGTTTCAGCCCCGGCGGGCAGGGCGGCGCATATGAGCAGCGCGACCATCAGGATTTTGACTGCAAATTTCATCATTATCCTCGTTCAAGACAAGAAAGGCGACACCCGGCGGCCGATGCCCAAAAAGTCATCGGCATCGTGCCACACCAAGCCCTGCGCCCCGCGAAACCAGGTTAGCTGGCGCTTGGCATAGGCCTTGGTTTTCTTAATCATATCAAACAGCGCATCATCGGACCTCATTTGTCCGTTTAAAAAAGCCACGGCCTGGCGATAGCCCAGGCTGCCCAGGCCCGGAGCCTCCGGGGGCACCCCGGCCGCCAAGAGACTTTCCACCTCGCTGAGAAGCCCCTCGGCCCACATGGCCCGTGCCCGCTGTTCTATGCGCTGGTTCAGTTCCGCCCGGGGCCGCTGAAGGCCGATGATCAGGTGGGGGTGGCGCGGCGAGGCAAAGCCGTGGTCCTGCTGGCGGCGGCTTATGGGCCCGCCTGTCTGCAAACACACCTCCAGGGCCCTGAGCACTCGCTGACGGTCGTTGGGGTGCAGTTTGGCAGCCGTGGCCGGGTCCAACTCCACCAAGCGCTGGTGCGTGGCCTGAGGGCCTTGCTGCTCCCATTGTTGTTTCAGCCGCGCGCGCAGCTCCTGGTCCACCGGCGGGGTGGGGGCCAGACCGAAGATGAGGGCCTTGATGTACAGGCCGGTGCCGCCCACCACCAGGGCCCGTTTGCCCCTGGCGTGGATGTCGGCCACGGCCTCTTCGGCCAGGCGGGCGTAGCGGGCCGCGCTGAAGGTCTCGGTGGGCTCGGCCACGTCGATGAGGTGGTGCCTGGCCTGGGCCTGCTCTTCGGGCGTGGGCTTGGCCGAGCCGATGTCCAGACCCCGGTATATTTGCACGCTGTCCGCGCCCACGATCTCGGCCTCGAAGCGCTGGGCCAGTTCCAGGGACAAGCCGGTTTTGCCCACGGCGGTGGGTCCGGCCAGCACCACCAGCGGCGCGGACACCTAGGAAGGCTCCGAGCCGCGCTTGAAGGATCGGTCCAGCTCGTGGCGCGACAACAGGAGCATCACCGGGCGGCCGTGGGGGCAGGTCAGGGGAGGGGGCAGAGTGCATATCTGGTCCACCAGCTCCTCCAACTCGGCGGGCTTGAGGCGCTGGCCCTGGCGCACCGAGCCGTGGCAGGCCAAAGAGCGCAGGGCGGTCTCCACGAACTCGGGGGTCTCCACCGGCAGGCCGCTGGCGCTCATCTGGCTGAGCAGGTCGCGCACCGCCGGGCGGGGGTCGCCCCCGGCCAGATGGGGAGGCACCGCCCGGATGGCCCATGTGTTGCCGCCGAACGGCTCCAGCTCCAGGCCCAAGCGGGCCCATTGCCCGGCCTGCTCCCCGGCCCAGGCCGCCTCGCCGGGGGTCAGCTCCAGGGTCTGGGGGGTGAGCAGCCCCTGGCGGGGCATCTCGCCATGGGCCAGCCCGGCTTTGAGGCGCTCGTAGGTCAGGCGCTCGTGGGCCGCGTGCTGGTCCACCAGGATCAAGCCCTGGGGCGAGGAGCACAGCACGTAGAGGCCGTGCAGCTGGCCGATCACCACAAGCTCCTCGGCCTTGGTGTACATGGGGCGCAAACGGTTGGCGCTGCCCGCGGGCAACACCGCCGGCTCCCTGGGCCCCCCCTGGGGGCTGGGCTCGGCCACCCGGCCGCCGGGAGACGGAGACACGGAGCGGGGCGGGGTCCAGGGGCCGCGCTCGGCCATGGGCTGGGGCCGCGCCGGAGGCGGACCGCCCGCCGAAGGCTGGGGTGTGGGCCGGAGGGTGCGGCTGCGTCCCAGGCCCCGGCGCAGGGCTCCGGCCAGAGCCTGGTGCACCTGTTGCTGCTGGGTGAAACGAACCTCGGTCTTGGCCGGATGCACGTTCACGTCCACCAGCTCCGGGTCCAAGCTGAGATGCAGCACCACCACCGGCCGCCGGTTGTCGGGCATCAGCCCACGGTAGGCCTGGTAGATGGCATGCAGCAAGACCTTGTCGCGCACGAAGCGGCCGTTGACAAAGGTGTATATCTGATCCGCCGCCGAGCGGTTGAGGGAGGGAAGCCCGGCCAGGCCCTCCAGGCGCAGGGGGCCTTCCTCCTCATGTAAGCGCACCATGGCCTCGGCGGTGGCCCGGCCCAAGAGCGAACCCGCCCGTGAGGCCAGGTCCTGCCCGGCGGGCAGGTCGTAGGTGACTTGGCTGCCCACGGTGTAGCGGAAGGCCACCTGGGGCTGGGCCAGGGCCAGGCGCACCAGGGCCCCGGCCAGATGGCCGCTTTCCGTGGCCTGGCTTTTCAAAAATTTGCGCCGGGCCGGGGTGTTGAAGAAAAGGTCTTTCACCTCCACCAGGGTGCCCACCGGGCAGCCCACCTCCTCCACCGAGGTGACCCTGCCTCCTTCCACCCGGACCAGGCCCCCGGCCTCGGCATCTCGGGTGCGCGAGCGCAAGCTCATGCGGCTCACCGCCGCGATGGACGGCAGGGCTTCGCCCCGGAAGCCCAGGGAGGCGATGTGGGTGAGGTCCTCGACGCCGGCCACCTTGCTGGTGGCGTGGCGCTCCAGAGACAAAAGCAGGTCGTCGGGCAGCATACCCACCCCGTCGTCCACCACCCTTATCAGGCGGCGGCCTCCGGCGGCCACCTCCACTCCGATACGCCCCGCTCCGGCGTCCAGGGAGTTTTCCATCAGCTCCTTGAGCACGCTGGCCGGGCGCTCCACCACCTCGCCGGCGGCGATCTGGTTGGAGACCTCTTCGGGCAATAGGCGTATGGCCTTGGGGGGGATGGATGTTTCCATGGCTAGAAGATATAGCACAGCCTCGCCCAACCTGACCAGCCGCCGGGCCTTGCCTGGGGCGCGGGACTGTTGTAAGCTGGCCGGGCCGGGGATGGGCCTTACAGGGTTTATCTTCGGGCCGGGCCCCCGCCGGAAATAATGGTGTGCCTTCTTCCTTCCGGCGGGGCGCCCCGGCTAGAACCAGGAGAAACCCATGAGCCAAAAAAAAGAGCCGCCCCTGGATCGCCTAAGCCCTCGCCAGGAGTCCTTGCTCAAGGCCTCCAAGGAGATCATCGTCAAGTTCATCGAAAGTGGGCGCATGTCCGTGTCCGCCTTTGAGGAAGCCTTTCCCCAGGTCTACAAAACTCTCCGCGATACCTTGTCTGAAAATAAAAAGTAGCGGGTTGTGCGCGCGGCTTCGCCAGGCGGCGCTATGCGGCGTTGGCGGCATCGCTTAGACCTCGGCGTATGTTCCGCCTAAGGTCTGCGCTCGCTGCCGCCTTGCCTAGCACCACTTGGCTGTGCCGTATGGGAGGGGAGGACGGGGATAACCTCCGCCTCTACAAGACTGATCCAGGAATAATTTAGGTTGGGTAGAGCGAAGCGAAACCCAACAAAGCCCTGGATCAGGTAGGCGGGCGAGTGTAAAAAACCCGGGCCAGGTAAAGCCCATGAGGCGGGGCCTTGGGGCCGGGGTGCAGGCGCTTTCCGGCTTGGGCCATGCGGGCCATCTCGCTGGGCTCCATCCGCCCCTGGCCCACCTGCACCAGAGAGCCTACCAGGTTGCGCACGCAGTGGCGCAGGAAGCCGCTGGCCGTGAGGCGCACCTCCAGCAAGCCGCCAGGCACCGGAGAAATTTCGGCCCGGTGCAGCACCCGCACCGTGCTCTCGCCGGGGTCGCCCCCCGCGCTGGCAAAGGCGGCCATGTCGATTGTTCCCACCAGCCCGGCCAGGGCCTGGGCCATGGGCGCGAGGTCCAAGGCATCGCGCAGGGGCCAGCACAGGCCGTCCAAGAACAGGCCGCCCTGGGCCTGGGGCCACAGGTAATAGTGGTAGGTCTTGCGCTGGGCGCTGTAGCGGGCGTGAAAACCCTCGGGCACCGGCCCCAGGGCCCGCAGCCACACCGCCGGAGGCAGCAGGGAACTTAGGCCCCGGCGCATACGCTCCAGAGACAGAGTGCTGCTGGTGGCGAAGCTGGCCACCTGACCCCAGGCGTGCACCCCGGTGTCGGTGCGGCCCGAGGCGGCCACCCGGATGGGCTGGTCGCACAGCTTGGTGAGCGCTTTTTCCAAGGCTCCCTGCACGGTGGGGCCCTTGGGCTGCACCTGCCAGCCCAAAAAGCCGTCGCCGCGATAGGCCAGGGCCAGGGCCAAGTGGCGGGTGGGGCCGTCCGGCTCCTGGTCCAGGAAAGGCACGTCCAAGGGCGGCAAGTCGCCGCACAGGCGCGGCCAGAGCCCTGGGCTGTCGGTGCTGCTCACAGGCTTAGGGAGTAAGGGCCAGTTCGCGCAGGCCTTCGGTCTCGTCCAGGCCCAGCATGAGGTTGGCGTTTTGCATGGCCTGGCCGCTGGCTCCCTTGGTCAGGTTGTCAAGAGCCGAGAACAGCTTGATCAGCCCGCTGCGGGGGTCCACCGCCACGCCCAACTGCACCCGGTTGGTGCCCCGCACCTCTTTGGTGGCGGGCAGCCGCCCAGGGGGCAACACTCGCACAAAGGGCTCGGAGCCGTAGGCTTGTTGCCAGCAGTCCCGCACCGCCTGTGCGTCCGCGCCGCCCTTGGGCCGGGCGTAGATGGTGGAGAGGATGCCCCGGTCCATGGGCAAAAGGTGGGGGGTGAAGGTAAGGCGCACCTGTTGGCCCGCGGCCAGGGAAAGCTCCTGCTCCATCTCCGGGGTGTGCCGGTGGCCGTCCACCGCGTAGGCCTTGAAGTTTTCGTGCACCTCGCCGTGGATGAGGCCCAGCTTGGCGCTACGCCCGGCCCCGGAGACTCCCGAGGCGCTGTCGGCGATGAGGCCCTCGGCCTCCACCAGCCCGGCCCTCAGCAGAGGCGCTAATGGCACCAACACGCTGGTCACGTAGCAGCCGGGGTTGGCCACCAGCCGGGCGGGCTTTACCTGCTCCCGGTAGAACTCGGGCAGGCCGTACACCGCCTCGGGCAGCAACTCCGGCGCACTGTGGGGGGCGTACCACTTTTCGTACACCGCCACGTCGTGGATGCGGAAATCGGCCGAGAGATCCACCACCTTGGCCCCGGCGGCCAAAAGGGCCGGGGCGGCGGCCATGGCCGCCTTGTGGGGCACGGCCAAAAACACCAGCTTGGCGCCCCGGGCCAGGGCCTGGGGGTCGTGGTCCACGAAGGATAGGTCCACAGCCCCTTCCAGGGCCCCGAACACTTCGTCCACCGGCTGGCTGTTGAATTTGGCCGAGCTTACGGCGACGAGATCCAGCTCGGGGTGGCCGGCGATGAGCCGCATAAGCTCCACCCCGGTGTAGCCTGAGCCACCCATTATAGCGACCGGAATCATCACGCTTTCTCCCCAATAAGAAGGGGAAGGCCCGAGCGGACCTTCCCCTGAATTGCCGGTAGTGGCCGCGCTCTTAGCGCTTGGAGTACTGGTAGTGGGCGCGGGCGCCGGGCTGACCGTACTTCTTACGCTCCTTCTTGCGGGCGTCGCGAGTAAGGAAGCCGGCCTTCTTGAGGGCCTTGTGCAGTTCGGGGTTCTGCTCGGCCAGGGCCTTGGCGATGCCGTGGCGCAGGGCGCCGGCTTGGCCGGTGTGGCCTCCGCCGCGAACCGTAGCCAGAACGTCGAACTTGTCCAGGTTGTCGGTCAGGCTCAGAGGCTGGCGGATCATCTGCAGCAGGGTCGGCCTGGTGAAGTAGGTGTCCGCGACGCGGCGGTTGACATAAATCTGACCGCTGCCTCCGGGTACCAGCCAACAACGGGCCACTGCGGTTTTCCGCTTGCCGGTTGCGTATACTCGCGTGTCGCTCATAACTTAAATGCTCCTCCCCTAAGCCAGGCTCAGCGGCTGGGGCTGTTGGGCCTCATGGGGATGCTCGGGTCCGGCGTAAACCTTAAGCTTCTTGATCATCTGGCGGCCCAGGCGATTCTTGGGCAGCATGCCCCGCACCGCGCTGGTAAGAACGCGTTCGGGGAAGGTGTCCAGCATCCGCCGGGCGGTGACCGAGGTGATGCCGCCGGGATAACCGCTATGGCGATGGTACAACTTCTGGTCCATCTTGCGGCCGCTCAGGCGGATCTTGTCGGCGTTGACCACGATGATGAAATCGCCGGTGTCCACGTGTGGAGTAAAAATGGCCTTGTGCTTGCCCCGCAGACGGCGGGCCACTTCGCTGGCCAGACGGCCCAGAATCAGGTCGGTAGCGTCCACCACAAACCAGTCCTGGCTGATATCTTCTTTTTTGGCTACAAAGCTCTTCATGACCTCAGGCCTAACTATGTAATGTCGGGCGCATAGGGCGCAATTAGCCCTCGCGTGTCGAAGGTGTATTTATAGGGGTTGTCCCCGCTTCTGTCAAGGGGCTGATGAAAGAAAGCCCCGGAACCTGGCCTATTGACCCAGGCTCAGGATCTCGCCAAAGCCTCCCAGGGAGAACACCAGGAAAAATCCGCGTTGGGTGATGTCATCCACGTAAAAGGCCTTGAAGCCCCAGCACTGGCTCTGGTAGCCCAGCTCGTACTGGGTCTGGAAATCGCTCTCTCCGTCGAAATCGTGGCGGTTGATGAAGCCGGCGTACCATTCCTGGGTCAAGGCCACCTTGAGCCAGGTGTTCAGCTGTTTCACCCCGTCGTTGTTATAACGGTAGTCCATGGTGACGCTGTCACCTCGGTCGTCCTGGACCCTGATCAAAAAGTCCGCCGTGGTGAAGGCGTTGCTATACAGGTCCCAGGAGGTTGTGTTCTGGAAATAGAGCTTGTCGGTGGGCAGGTATTCCACCGTGGCCGAAACCTCGCCCCAGTACTGGTTGTCGTTGTCGTCGGAGCGATAAGTGGCCACATCAAAGCTGTGGTACAGGTTCAGGCGTAAAAACTCCCGGTACACCCCCTCCATCTCGCCGGTTTCCCCGTTGGCGGCCATGGTCTTGGAGGTCAGGGTGTTTTTGATGCCGTAGGCGACCAGGTTGGTGCGTTCGCTGCCGAACTGGGCCAGATCGGGGATGTCGTCCTCATCCAGGCTGGGCCGATAGTCGTAGGTCACAAACGGCCGGTAGGCGTGCTTGACCTTGTAGGGATTTTCCGCCGTGCCGAAATCGAACACCCGGTACAGGTAGGTGCTGGCCGTGGCGCTGAAATTAAAGACCTGGTTGGTGCCGTTGCTCTGGGGGTCGCCGGCATTGTCATCGGTGTCCACGGCGTAAAAGCGCTGGTACCAGGTGAAGGTCGGCTCGAATTCGATGTAATCGTTGAAGTTCAGCGGCAGGCTGATGTAGGGGGCCACGTCGCTGATGGCCCCGGTGCTGCCCTCTTCGCGGTAGTAGTAGGTAAAGGCCGAGCCCATGCCGAAGTAGAAGGCGCTGTTGCCCAGCTGCTGGGTGGTGGCGTCGAAGGTGATGGTGGGCAACGACTGCAAGGTGGACTTGTTGTTGCCGGAGCTGTCGTCGTAATAAAGCACCCCGGCGTTGAAGGTGGCCGAAGACCAGGAGCGCGACAAGTTGATGGTGTTGGTGCGCACCAGGGAGGTGTTGTCGTCCAGGTTGCGGCCGAACCACTCGGACAAGCGGCGGTCGCTGGCGTTGTAGCCGCTGTAGCCGAAGGTGAACTCCCGGAGGTAGTCTGGGTCGCTCACGATGTCGATATTGGCCTTCAAATCCATGGTGCCGTTGAACAGCTTTTGGTCGGCCATACCGCGCAACCAGTAGCGGCTGTGATAGACCTGGGCGTTTTCGCCCTCGTCAAACAGCGCCTTGCCGTTGCTGTCGTCGGGCATGTAGTCGATCATGAACATACCCTTGGACTGGTCATCCAGGGCGTAGCGGTATTCCAGGCCCACATCCAGGCCGCGCTTGCTGTAGTAGTTGAGCACCAGGGTCATGTCCTGGTCCTCGCCCAGAGTCTGATAGTAGGGCAGGCTAAAGGAGAAACCGTCGCGCTGGGTCTGGGCAAAGGAAGGTGAGAGCATGCCTGACTGGCGCTTGGTCTTGGCCGGGAACATCAGGTAGGGGGTCCACAGGATGGGTACGTCCTTGACCCTGAAGGCTCCGTTGGTGACCGTGCCGTAGCCTTCCACGGTGACCTTCATGTCCTCGCCGGTGACCTTCCAAGCCGGATCGGCCCCGTCGCAGGTGGTGAAGCTGCCTTTTTGGATGTGGTAGGTCTCTTTGCCGGTCTTGGCTATCTCACCACCGGTTATGTAGTAGTTGGTGGTTTTGATGAAAATGCGGCCGTCGTAGATTTTGCCGGTGTTGTTGTTGAGGTCCACCACCATGCTTTTGCCGGTGACCTCCTGGGTTGGGCTGCTCAGGCGAACCCTTCCCTGGGCCTCGGCCACCAAGGTGTTGGCGTTCAGGCTGACCCTGTCGGCCATTAGCCTGGTTTTGCCCCTGGCTATCTCCACCTCGCCTTCGGCGCTGTAAGTGGCGGTTTTTTCATTATAAAAAACCTTGTCTGCCCTAACATCCACCGGACCTTGGGCATCCACGCGCATCAGGGTTCCGCTGCTGGGCGTCTTAAAGGCGGACGCTGCCTGGGGCAGGCAAAAAAAGCCGGCCACGATGACCAGCAGCAACATGATTTTACCGAGTAGTGATACACGCCTGATTGCGAGCACTTCCACCTCCAACAAGGCGTTGGGCGCATAAATATTTCGCTGCCGCACCGTAGCAGATGCGCAGAGCTATGGCAAGTCGCTAATGCCGCCGCTGAGGATGGTCCGGGCCTCGCCCACGGTGAACAGGCTGCCGGTAACCAATACCACCCCTTGGGGTCCGGCCAGGGCCTGGGCCCTCTCCATGGCCTTTTGCAGGTCAGGCTCTATTTCCCCGGGCGGGGCGTCCGGGGGAGCGGCGGCGGCCAACACCTCCGGCGCGGCGGCCCGGGCGTACACCGGCCGGGAGTAGACTACCATGTCTGCGGCGGGCAAGATAAGACCCAGAAGTTTGCCCACCTCTTTGTCGGCCATGACCCCCACCACCATCACCAGGGGCTTGCGGCCCTGGCGCATGCTATCCAGGCTGGCCAACAGGGCCTGGGCCGCGCCGGGGTTGTGGGCTCCGTCCAGCCACAGGGTGGCCTGGCCCGGTTCGGTGGGCCACTGCTCCAGGCGGCCGGGCCAATGAACCTGGTTCAGCCCACGGGCCAGGTGTTCGGCCCTGATGGGCACTCCCGCCTCGGCCAGGGCCTCGGACGCGCCCAGGGCCAGGCAGGCGTTGACCGGCTGGTGGCGGCCCACCAGGTTGGTTCTCTGGTGGGCCAGGCTCCACAGACGTCCGCGCAGGCTGAAACTCTCGCCCGCGCCGCGCCGGAAGGTGATCTCCCGGCCCCGGCGATAGATGGGCGCGCCCTTGGCCAGGGCGGTGTCCTCCACTATCTTGCGGGCCGCGGGCTGGGTCACCCCGTGGATCAGGGGCACGCCGGGCTTGATGATGCCCGCCTTTTCAAAGGCGATGTTGGCCAAGCCCTTGCCCAAATAGTCTTCGTGCTCCCGGCTCAGGTTGGTTATCACCGTTACCAGGGGTTCGCAGATGTTGGTGGCGTCCAGGCGTCCGCCCAGGCCGGTCTCCATGATAGCCAACTCCACCCTCTGGCGGCGGAAAAGGGCAAAGGCCATGGCTGTGACGAACTCGAAATAGGTGGGCGGCTCTCTGTGGTCCACCACCTGCCACACCTCCTCGCACAGCTCAACCACCTCACCCTGGCTGATCTCCCGGCCGTCGATGCGGAAGCGCTCGGTGAAGCGCTCCAGGTGGGGGGAAGTGTAAAACCCCACCTTTACCCCGGCCTGGATCAAGGCCGCCTCCAGCATGGCCCCCACGCTGCCCTTGCCGTTGGTGCCGGCCAGGTGCACGCAGGCTAGGCCGTGGTGCGGGTCGCCCAGGCCCTCCAGCAGGTTTTGAGTGGAGCTCAGCCCCAGCTTTATGCCGAACTTTTGCAGCTCGTAGAGCTTGGCCACGGCTTTTTGATAAGCGGACACTACTATGCCTTACTAAGGTTGGCGAATTCCAGGAGCAGTATCTTTAGCCCGTGACGCTCGAAATGCACCAGTATTTTTTTGCCCCCTTTATAGCCCATTACCCGGCCTTTGCCAAAGGTGTTGTGCTCCACCATGGTGCCAACCGGGAAAGGGCGGTCCTGGTGTTGGCTGCCCCGGCTCTGGGGGGCGGCCTTGGGCTGGGGCACTTCGAAGACGGCCTCCCGGGGGTTTTCCAGGAGGCCGTGGGGCAGCTCGGCCAAAAAGCGGCTCAGTTCGTTGGTTACCACTCCCCGGCCGCGCTGATAGGACTCCATGGGGGCCAGGATGGTCAACTCACCGGCGGCCCGGGTGCAGGCCACATACATCAGGCGTCGCTCCTCCTCCAGGGACTCAGGGTCCATGAGGGCCATCTGGGGGGGCAGGCGGCCGTCGGTGGCCCAGAGGATGAAAACGTTGGCCCACTCCAGGCCCTTGGCCGAGTGCACGGTGCTCAGGGTGATGCGCCCCCCCTGGGTCTCGGCAGCGTAGGCATTGGGAGGCTCCAGGACCACCTCGGCCATGAACTCCGCCAGGGTGCTGAAACCACGGGCCAGGCCGGGCAGCTCCTCCAGATCGCGCAAGCGGCGGGGGTAGTCCTCGTGGGTTTCGCGGCAGATGGGCTCGTAGTAGTCGATCACCGCCTCCACCAGGGTGATGGGCGTGGCCGAGGGGTCGCTGAGCTCGCTCATCAGCTCCGCCAGACGATCAAAGGCCGCGCCGCCCAGGCCGGGAACCGAGGCCAAACGTCCCAGGTACAACTCCGGGCTCTCGGCCTCCACCAGGTGGCGGATGGCTCTCTGGGCCTTCTTGGGCCCCACGCCGGGCAGGAGCATCAAAAGGCGCTGCCAGGAGAGAAAATCGCTGGGGTTGGCGATGACCCTGAGATGGCTCAGGGCGTCCTTGATGTGCGAGGCCTCCAAAAAGCGGAAGCCGCCCACCTTGACAAAGGGCACCCGGTTGGCGGTCAGCTCCAACTCCAACTCGTAGGAGTCCCGCGAGGCGCGAAACAGCACCGCGATGTCCTCGGGCTTGTTGTCTGCCTTCATGAGCTCGCCGATGCGCTCGCACACCAGGCGGACCTGGCTCCGGTCGTCCCTGGGGCGGCGCAGCACCGGGCGTTTGCCTCCCAGGCGCTCGGTGAACAGCTTTTTGTCGTAGCGGTGCCAGGCCTGGGCGATCACCTCGTTGGACAGGTCCAGGATGGCCTGGGTGGAGCGGTAGTTCTGCTCCAGCTTGACCACCTTGGTTCCGGGGTATTGCTGGGGGAACTCGAAGATGTTTTGCACCCTGGCCCCCCGGAAGCGGTAGATGCTCTGGGCGTCGTCGCCCACCACCATGAGGTTGTCGTGCTCGCTGGCCAACAGCTTGAGCAAACGGGCCTGCACCGCGTTGGTGTCCTGGTACTCGTCCACCAATAGATGCTGCCAGTGCTTGGAAAAGCGCCGGCGCAGGTCGTCGTGGTCGCGCAGCAGTTCCTCGGCCAGGAAAAGCAGGTCGTCGTAGTCCACCAGGCCCTGGGCGCGCTTGGCCGCGGCGAAGCCCTGGGCCGCCTTGATTATCTCTTCCTGGTAGCCCAGCAAATGCCCGGCCCATTGCTCTATGGCGTCTTCCAGGGTCAGTTCCTGGTTGCGGGACTTGGAGATGATGTCGTTGATGGTGCGCGCCCTGGGAAACTGGCGGTCGCCCTTGGTCTTGAGCTTCTGCTCGTTAATGACCCCCCGGATGAGCTGTTCGCAGTCGCCCCGGTCGATCACCGTGAACTGGCGGTTCAGGCCCAGGCGGGAGGCATGGGCCCTAAGCAGGCGATAGCAAAGGGAGTGGAAGGTGCCGCCCTCCACGCGAGCGCACTCAGGGTTCAGATCCCTGGCCCGGTTCAACATCTCCTGGGCCGCTTTGCGGGTGAAGGTGAGCAGCAGGATGCGCGAAGGTTCCACCCCCCGCTCCACCAGGTAGGCCACCCGGTGCACCAGGGTGCGGGTCTTGCCGCTGCCCGCTCCGGCGATGACCAAAACCGGCCCCCCGCTCTGGCCGGCGGCCAGGCGCTGGGCCGGGTTCAGCCCATCCAGGGCCGGGGAAAATAAATCGTCGCCTATTCGGTTCACGAGGCGAAGTAAGCGGACAGGGCCTGGGTCAGGGCCTCGATGGTGAATTTGTCAGGCTGCACCTCCACCCGAAGGCCGTAGCCACGGGCGGTGTCGGCGGTGATGGGTCCGATGGCGGCCACGGTCAGCCCGCCCTCTTTGCTCTGGCGGGCCAGCTCATCGCGCCCGGTCTGGTCCAGCATCTCCATGAGGTTGGTCACGGTGCTGGAGGCGGTGAAGGTGATGGCGTCCAGGCCCTCGCTGAGCGCCTTTGCCAGGAGCATGGTGGACTCCGGCGGGCGCACCGTGCGGTAGGCGGGCACCACCTGCACCAGGTTGCCCCAGGAGGCGATGGTTTCGGGAAGCACTTCCCTGGCCTGGGCCGCCCGGGGTATCAGCACCCGCTGGCCGGTGATGCCGTGGCTCTCCAAGGCCTCGATGAGCCCCTCGGCCTGGAAGGTGCGGGCGGTCACCTCGGCGGTGAGCCCGTGGGAGGACAGGGCGGATGCTGTGGCCGGGCCTATGGCCGCCAGCTTGCAACCGGCCAGGGCGCGGGCGTCCCTTTTGGCTTCGGCCAAGGCCGCGAAAAAGGCTTCCACCCCGTTGGGGCTGGTGAAGATCACCCAGTGGAAGTCCTCCAGCATGGACACCGCGGTCTCCAGGGGCTCGGGGTCCTCGGGCGGCAAAAAGGTGATGGTGGGTACCTCGATGATTTTGGCCCCCAGGGCGGAGAGCCCCTCGCTGAGGCGCGAGGCCTGGGCTCGGGCCCGGGTGACCAGAATGCGCTTGCCAAAAAGGGGCAGCTTCTCGAACCAGGCCAGCTCATCGCGCAGGGCGGCCACCTGGCCCACGATGGTGATGGCCGGCGGCTTTAGCCCGGCGGCGGCCACCAACTGGGGCAGGTCGGCCAGGGTGCCGCTGACGGTCTGCTGCTGTGGGGTGCTGCCCCAGCGGATGGCCGCCGCCGGGGTGGCCGGGTCGCGGCCCGCCTGAATGAGCTTGGCGCAGATGTTGGGCAGATTTTTGACCCCCATCAAAAACACCACCGTGCCGATCTGGGCCAGGGCGTCCCACTTTATGGTGGACTCGGGCTTATTCGGGTCTTCGTGGCCGGTTACAAAGGCCACCTCGGTGGTGGCCCGGCGGTCGGTGACCGGGATGCCCGCATAGGCCGGGGCGGCGATGGCGCTGGTAACGCCGGGCACCACCTCGAAGGCATGGCCCTGGGCGGCCAGGGCGCTGGCCTCCTCGCCGCCGCGCCCAAACACAAAGGGGTCTCCGCCCTTGAGGCGCACCACCGTCTTGCCGTCGGCGGCCAGGTCGCACAAGAGCTGGTTGATGCGCTCCTGGCTCATGGTGTGGTCGCCGCCCTTTTTGCCCACGTACACGCGCACCGCGCTCTCCGGGGCCAGGTTCAAGAGCTCGGGGTTGGCCAGCCAGTCGTAGACCAAAGCGTCGCAAGAGGCCAACACCCTGGCCCCCTTGAGAGTCAGCAGGCCCGGATCGCCGGGACCGGCTCCCACCAGGTAAACCTTGCCGCTCATTTGGGCGCCTCCCCGTAAACCTCGGCCAGTATTTCCCGGCCGCCATCGTTTAGAATTTCCTCGGCTACCTGCTTGCCCATGTCCGCCGCGCCCTCCGGCGGGGCCAGGCCGCCGCCGGTGACCATCCGCTTGCCCGCGAGGTCTGCCACCAGGCCGTTGAACTTTACGATGCCGTTTTCCACGGTGGCGTGCCCGGCGATGGGCACCTGGCAGCCGCCCTCCAGGCGGGTGAGGAAAGCCCGCTCCGCCGCCACCGCCGCTGCGGTGTCCTGGTGGTTCAGGGGAGCGATAAGCTCGCGGGTGGCCGCGTCGTCAGTGCGGATCTCCAGGCCCAGGGCCCCCTGGCCCACGGCGGGCAGCATGGTGGCCACGGGGATGGGCGTGGCTTCCACTAGATCCAGGCCCAGGCGGCCCAGCCCGGCGCTGGCCAGGATCACCGCCTGCAAGCCCAACTCGTCCATTTTGCGCAGCCGGGTTTCCACGTTGCCCCTGAGGCTGACCATTATGAGGTCGGGCCGCAGGGCCAATAGCTGGGCCTGGCGGCGCAGGCTGCTGGTGCCCACCTTGGCTCCCGTGGGCAGACCCTTGACCTCCACGGCCATGTGGCTGATCAGGGCGTCGCGGGGGTCTTCCCGCCGGCTGACGACGGCCAACTCCAGGCCCGGGGGCAGCTCGCTGGGAACGTCCTTCATGGAGTGCACCGCCAGATCGGCCTGCCCGGCCAACAGCGCGTCCTCGATCTCCTTGACGAACAGCCCCTTGCCGCCCACCTGGGCCAGGGGAACGTCCAGGATTTTGTCCCCGGTGGTCTTGATGATGTTCATCTCCACCTGAAGACCCGGATGCAGCTCGCCCAGACGGGCGGCCACCCACTCGGCCTGGGCCAAGGCCAGGCGGCTGCCCCTGGTGGCGATTATCAACTTGGACATAAGCTCAATCCGCCCCGAGAGGCTAGTGGCAGGAGGCGCAGGAAGAGGCGTTGCAGGAGGCGCAGCCGCTGGAGGCGGAGACCATCTTGCCGCCGGAGCCGCTCTTGTGGGCAAAGCCGCTCATCTGGCGCTCCACCTTTTTGCAGTCGCACTTGGGGCAGGTCACCTTCTCGTTTTTTTTGAAGACCAGGGTCTCGAAGCTTTCCTGGCAGCGGGGGCAGTAGAATTCGTAGATGGGCATGACAAGTCTTCCCCGGCGGTGGGCCCGCCTTGGTTTTGTTTGTGGCGCAGGGCTGTTTCCCACAAGATAGTATGCCCGCCCCGGCGAGGCAAGCCTTAGGCGGCCAGCTCCTCCTTGACCATGGCCAACAGCAGGGGCAGGTTTATCTCGTGATGACCGGTGATGTTTATGCCCCGTCCCCCGGTGAGCACCGGGCGGGTGACCACGTTGGTCATGGGCCGGTAGTGGCGGATCATGTCCATGTTCACCGTGGTGAAGTCCTTGGCCTCGTGGCCCAGGTTGCGCGCCGCGCTGAGCGCCTTTAAAAACACCTCGGGCAGCACCACCGCCGAACCCAGGTTGACGTAAACCCCGCCCTTTAGCCCGCCTACCTGGGCGGTGAACAGGCGAAAGTCCACGTGGGTGGCCCGGCCGGTGGCCGCGCCATCAAAGCTGGGATGCATGTGGATGATGTCCGCCCCGATGGAAACGTGCACCGTGGCCGGAAGGTCCAGGCGGGCCGCCGCGGCCAACAGCGACACCTGAACGCAAGCGGGGTGGGCTTCCAAAAGGGCCCGGCCCACGGTCCGGCCCAGGCCGGCGTCCGGGTCGGCGGCCACCGCCGCGTTGATGAACTCGCCGGTCTGGCGGGCGGTGCCGAAGCTGCCGTCGGCCAGGGCTTCGGCCACGTCCTCGCTGGTGCGCCCGGCCAGGGCCATTTCGGTGTCGTGGATCACCCCGGCGCCGTTGAAGGCCAGGCCGGTGAGGATGCCCTGCTCCATGGCGTCGATGATCAGGGGGCTGAGCCCCACCTTGATCACATGGGCTCCCATGCCCAGCATCACCGGCCTCTCGGCCCGGCGGGCGGCCACGATGGCCCGGGCCGCGGCCCTGAGGTCGTCGGCGGACAGCACATTGGGCAGGGAGTCGATGAACTCACGGAAGCCTCCGCCTGGTTGCCAGGGCTTGCCCAGCATCTCGGCGGCCACCTTGGAGGGACGAACATCCAGATCCGAGAGCTTCAGCTTGCTGAGGTCTATGGGTTTTTGACTCATTGGCTACGCCCGAAAAGGGTGAGATCCACCAATTCGCAGATCAGGTGGACGCAAAAAGCGTGAATTTCCTGGATGCGCGGGGTCTCGTCGCTGGGCACCTGAATCAGCACGTCGCACAGGGGCTCCATGGATTCGCCGTGGCGCCCGGTGAGGCCCACCGTGGCCAGGCCCCGCTGGCGGGCCGCCACCAGCCCGGCCAAGACGTTGGGGCTGCGCCCGGAGGTGGAGATGCCAAGCACCACGTCACCCTCGCCGGCCAGCGCCTTTATCTGCTTGGAGAAAATCTCCTTGAAATCATAATCATTGGCCACGGAGGTAAGCACGCTGCTGTCGGTGGTGAGCGCCAGGCCGGGCAGGCCGGGGCGCTCCATCATGAAGCGGTTGACCAACTCGGCGGCCAGGTGCTGGGCGTCGGCGGCCGAGCCTCCGTTGCCCATGGCCATGAGCTTACCGCCCCCGGCCAGGCAGCGCGAAACCAGCTGGGCGGCGGCCACGGCCTGATCCAGGCCGGAGCTGAGAAACTCCTGATGCACTTCTATGGCCTGCTTTAGACCGGCCTCGGCTACGTCTCGCATTTTTCCAGCGCTCCAAAAGACTTAACAGGCTGCGAAAAGGTTAAATTATCGGGGGCGTTCCCGGTTGTCAAGGCCGCCGCTTGCCTCCCTTGCCATCTTGCTTGCCCCGGAAAATAAGGCGGAGAGGGGCTATGGTCAGGCCCAATGCCCGGCGCAGCTCGTTGACCAGGTAGCGGCGGTAGGAAAAATGCACCCGTTTGGGGTCGTTGACCATGAGCACCACCGTGGGGGGGCGGCTGGCCACCTGGGAGCCGTAGTAAATTTTGAGCCGCTTGCCCTTGGTCATGGGCGGGGGATGGTGCTCGGCGATCTCGGCCAGGGCCTGGTTGAGCCGGCCGGTGTTGATGCGTTGGTTGTACTCGGCGAAAAGCTTGTCCACCGTGGGCAGCAGCTTGTTCACCCCCTGGCCGGTCTTGACGCTCATGTAAAGCATCGGGGCCCAGGGCGCGAAGCGCATGGCCTCTTCCATCTCCCTGACCAGGATGCCCTTCTTGTATTCGTCCCCCGCCACCAAATCCCATTTGTTAACCACCACGATCAGGGCCCGGTGACTGTCCAACACATGCCCGGCCAGGCGCAGGTCCTGGTCGGTTATGCCTTCTTCGGCGTCGACCAGCACCGCGCCCACGTGGGAGCGCTCCACCGCCCTGAGGGAGCGGAACACCCCGGCCTTTTCCAGGCCCCGGTTCACCCGGCCCTGGCGGCGGATGCCCGCGGTGTCGATGAGCAGATAGCGCTTGCCGCCCACTTCCAGGGGGGTGTCCACCGCGTCGCGGGTGGTGCCCGGCACATTGGAGACCACCACCCGCTCCTGGCCGGTGAGCCGGTTGATCAGGCTGGACTTGCCCACGTTGGGCCGCCCCACCAGGGCCAGACGCACCT
This sequence comes from Desulfarculaceae bacterium, assembly GCA_021737645.1. Lineage (GTDB taxonomy): Bacteria > Desulfobacterota > Desulfarculia > Desulfarculales > Desulfarculaceae > Desulfoferula. The sequence continues at coordinate 6,104 of JAIPDO010000024.1, read as the reverse complement.
CGTTCTGGTCCGCCAGTGCCTCGTCCTCGTCTTCGGGGGGCAGAAGTTCGGCAATGGTTTCCAACAGCTCCGGCACCCCGCGGGCGTGGGCCGCGCTGATGAAGAACAGGTGGTCCACCCCCAGGGAATAAAACTCGGCGGCTGCGTCTTCCAGGTTGGGGCCGTCCACCTTGTTCACCGCCCACACCACCGGTTTGGATGCGGTGCGCCTCAGGTAGCGGGCCACCTCCTGGTCCTGGGGGGTCAGCCCGGCCCGGCCGTCGGCCAGGCACAAGATCACATCGGCCTCTTGCAGGGCCAGCTCGATCTGGGCGTGCACCTCGGCGGCAAAGGCCTGGTCGGCCGGGGGATCAAAGCCACCGGTGTCCACCAGAGTCACCGCGCGCCCCTCTATCTTGGCCCGGCCGTAAAGGCGGTCCCGGGTCACCCCCGGCAGATCGTCCACCAGGGCCTGGCGGGTGCGGGTGAGGCGGTTGAACAGGGTGGATTTGCCCACGTTGGGCCGACCCACTATGGCCACTATGGGCGTCATTATTGCAATTCTCCTAAAAAGTCGAAACTGTGGGGCCCCAAACGGGCCGGAGTCTGGTTCACCACCTGGCGCAAGCCAACGAAATCGGCCATGGTGGGATCGTCCATGACCCTGGCCAGGCTTGTTAGGGCCGGGGCCACCGAGGCCGCGAAGTGGGGGCGGTTTCGCTTGCGGGTGAGAAAGGCGAAGGCCCCCAAGGCCTGCATAAGGCGGCTGGCGCTAACCGGGGCCCAACCGGCCCGGAACTCTTCTTGGTTCAATGGCCCCTGGGCGGCCAAAAGCTCGAGGTATTCAGCCAAGAGCCGCTCCCGGATGCTCCAGGGTAGCTGAACGTAGGGATCGTGCAACAGGGAGGCCAAATCATACTGTGCCGGGCCCAGGCGCGCCCCCTGAAAATCCACTAACCCGTATCGACCCTTAGTATAAACCACGTTGCGGCTCTGGAAGTCGCGGTGCACCAGCCCCCGTGGCCGGGCCTGACCGGCCAGGTTGCAAAACACCTCCAGCTCGTCTTCCAACTCCGGGGGCAGCTCCTCGGGTTGCCAGCGGGCCGCGCCCAAGATCAACTCCCGGAGGAAGTAGCCCGCCTCCTGCCGGCGCAGCACCTCCGGGGTCAGCTCCGGGCCGTCGTAGCACAACGAGGTGTCCAGGCCCTGGGCTCCCTGGTATTGCAAGCGGGCCAGCATGGCCAGCACCGGTCGGTAAAACTCGGCCACCGCCTCCTGATTCCCCCCCGCCGCGGCCACCGCCTCCATGAGCGAGCCGTCGCCCAGGTCTTCCATGAGGAAGCGCCCCGTTTTTTGATCCGCGGCCAGCACCCGGGCCACGGGCAGGCCCAGGCGGCCCAGATGGACGGCCAAGTATTCCCAGGAGAGGTTTTCCGGCGGGTTCACCGGGTTGGCCATGGCCACCAGGGAGCGCATCCCGGCCCTCAGGCGCAGGAAAATGCGCAGGCTACCGTCGGCGGCCAGGGGCTCCACCTTGACTTCCCCGGGCCGCTCGCCGGGCCACGCCTCCCTGGCCCAGGCCGCCAGTTCGCTCGCCAAATCCAGCTCAGGCATATGCTCCGCCCTTGATGCGCCCGGAGGCGATATATCCGTCACCCAGCACCGCCTGCTCCACCACCGCCCCGGCGGCCACCCTGGCTCCAGGCAACAGCACGACGTCATTCAGAAAAGACCCAGCCCCGGCCACCGCGCCTTGGCCCAACACCGCGAAACCCTTGACCTGGGCTCCGTTTTCCAGGCGCGCCCCCGGCCCCAACAGCACCGGCCCTTCCGGGGACAGGCCCATGAGCCCCTCGGGCGGGTTCTGGGCCAGGCGGCGGTGCAGCATTATCAGCCGCTCCGGGGTGCCCAGATCGTCCCAAAAGCCTTCCAAAGGCTGGCCCAAGACCGTCTCCCCGGCGGCGATGGCCGCCTTGAGGCCGTCCACCAGGGTGGAATAGCCCGCAAGCGGCAAATAGTCAAACAAGCGCGGGCTCAGGGCGGCCAGGCCGCTGTAGGTGAGCCAGCGGGGGGCGCTGAGGCCTTCCTGGTTCTTGAAGCCCAGCACCCGGCCTGCCTCGTCCAGGGCCACGGTGTTAAAGCGGGGCTCGTCCACCAGCCCCAGCATTGCCACCGCGTCCTCGGCCTCCAAATGCCGCAACAGGGCCGGGATCTGGGCCGTGGCCAGCACATCGGCGTTGACCAGCAAAAAGGGTTTGTCGCCCAAAAGCTCCCGCGCGGCCAGTGGCCCGCCGCCGGTGCCCAAGATGGTGGGCTCGTGGCTGACGGCCACCTCCATCTCGCTCGGCGGCTGCTCCCGGAAGTACGCTTGCACCATATCGGCCAGGTGGTGGGTGTTCACCACCACCCGCTCCACTCCCCATGATTGCAAACGGCCCATCCACAGGCCCAACAGGGGGCGGTTCATCACCGGCATGAGGCATTTAGGGCGTTTGTCCGTAAGGGGGCGCAGCCTGGTGCCGTATCCGGCCGCGAGGATCATGGCCCGCATGGCCTACTCCAAGGGTTGTTAATGGCTGAAGATTAGCACAGCGGCCCCCCCGGCTCAAACCAGGCCTTGACCCGTGGGGGGCGTCCGGGTAAGTCTCAAGATACACCTTTCGGAGGCAATGCCTTGCGACTGAACTCCAAGCACATTATCACGGCCGCCCTGCTGGGCCTGTGCCTGCTTTTGCCCGGCTGCTTCGACTGCGGGCTGAAGCTTTTACTCAAACCGGACGGCTCGGGCAACTTGAGCGCCTTTTTGGAGTTACCCGCCTCATTGTCCGGGCAATACCAGAGCGCCGAGTTCAAGGAGATCATCAAGCCCGAGGCCCCCCCGCAGCGCCTGGAGCAGGGCGGGCTGGTGGAGTTTAAGCAGAGCGTGGAGTTCACCTCCCTGAGCAAGGTGGAGGCCACGCGCATGCGGTTCTCCCTGGAGCGCATCGACAAGGGCCTCTTGGGCTTTCGGGACGACACCTACCGCCTCACCGGCTGGCTGCGCGGCCTGGAGGGCGACCGCCCGGACCGGGACCAGGCCCTGGGCACCGATCTGGATCATCTGAAAGCCGATGCCGGCCGCCTGGCCCAGCCCATCGACCCGGCCACCGCCCGGGCCAACGAGCTTTTGACCGCCAGCCTGGCCGGGCGTTTTCTCACCGTGAGCTGGCAGGTGCCGGGCAAGATTCTAGACGTGTGGAAGCTAAACATCGCTGGACGCCTGGTGACCCCCCAGGTGAGGGCCGAGGAGGGCAAGGTGATCTGGCGCATCCCCCTGGCTCTGCTGGCCACGGCCAACGTGCGCCACAACCTGGTGTTTAGGGCCGAGTTCAAGGGCAACGTGCGCAACGAGGCGGGAGATGTGATTCCCAGTCTGGCCAGTGCCTGGAGCACGGAGGGTGGAGCCCCGGCCAAGGAGCCCAAGGAGGGGGAAAAGCCGGAGGGGGCCAAGCCGGGCGGAGAGGAGGCCAAGCCATGAACCGCCGCGCGGTGAAAAACAGCCTGGCCCAGTCCTTTGTGGTGGGTTTGCCCGGCCTGGAGGCTGGGGAGGATGATTTGTCCCTGGTGGCCAATGAGGGCCTGGGCGGGGTGATCCTTTTCGCCCGCAATGTGGAGTCCCCGGCCCAGGTGTGGCAGCTCAACTACGACCTGCGCCGGGCGGCGGCCCAGGCCGAGCGCCCGCCTCTGTGGGTGATGGTGGACCAGGAGGGGGGCAGCGTGGCCCGCCTCAAGGCTCCCTTCACCGACGGGCCGGACCTGGCCGATTTTGGCGATGCCGACGAGGATGCCCTGTACGCCCACGGGGCCAAGCTGGGCCGCGAGGCCCTGGCCGCCGGGTTCAACTGGGACCTAGCCCCGGTCATGGACGTGCACGCCACGGACGGGGGCATAATGGCCCGGCGCAGCCTGGGCCGCGACCCGGAGCGGGTGGGGCGCCTGGGCGCTGCTTTTATCCGGGGCATGCAGGAAGCGGGCTGCCTGGCCTGCGCCAAGCACTTCCCCGGCCTGGGGCGCACCACCGCCGACACCCACAAGGAGCGCCCCACGGTGGGGCTTTCCCGCGAGGAGTTGGAGGCGGTGGAGCTGCCTCCCTTTCGGGCGGTGGCCAAGGCCGGTGTGGCTGGGGTGATGATCTGCCATGCGGTGTACCCCGCCCTGGACCCGGAGCGCCCGGCCTCGCTCTCGCCCAAGGTGATTCAGGAATTGCTGCGCGGCGAGCTGGGCTATGAGGGTTTGGTGATCAGCGACGATTTGGAGATGGGCGCGGTGGTGGGCCAGATGGCTCCCGAAGACGCGGCGGTGGAGGCCTATCTGGCGGGCAGCGACGTGCTTTTGATGTGTCATCGCCCGGAGCTGGCCCTGGCCGCCCTGGAGCGCCTGACCGACTTGGTGATGGCCGGGGAGGTGGACCCGTCTCTGGTGGCACAGCGGGCCCGGCGCATCGTGCAGGGCAAGCAAGCCCTGGAGTTTCTGCCACCGGATCTGAGCATGCTGCACGCCGAGCTGGCCTTGAACGAGCGGGGGTAGATTCCGTCTAGCTCCGCAAATCCGGAAATAGCCGTCATCGCGAGGAGCATCTCGGAAGAGATGCGACGTGGCGATCTTCGCCTTCCCCCAGACGGGATGGGCCGGGGCGTGAACGGCAGTTGGGCAGTGTCTGGCCAACCCAGGCATGACGAGGGAAACGGAAGATTGCCACACAGCGGCGGGAAAGCCGCCTATGCCTTACCGGCCTTTGCCTTCGCCGCTGTTCGCAATGACAACTATTGGTTGTACATGGAAGTGGGGCGCCAGGATCGCTTCGCGAAACGGTAATTGAATTTAGGCTCGTTCCCGCTGCTCCAAGGCGCCCAGCAGGCGCTGGTGCAGGTTGTCGAAGCCGCCGTTGGACATCACCAGGCACAGGTCCCCCGGAGCCAGGGCATCCAGCAGCGCGGCCAGCAAGGCGTCGCTGTCGGGGAATGCGCCGGCTTGAACACCTCGTCCGGCCAGGTCCTGAGCCAGGCTGATGCTGGAGAAGCGCTCCTCAGGGGCCAAGTCTTCCACGCCTGGCGGTTCGCGTAAAAGCACCATATCCGCCGCATCGAACGCTTGGGCGTACTCTTGCTGAAAGCGTTTGGTCTTGCTGGTGTTGGTGCGCGGCTCGAAAACCGCCACCAAGCGCCCCTGGCCCGGCTGCCAGCCGGGCAGGCCGAAGCGGGCCACCGCCTTGGTGGTCTCACGCACCGCGGTGGGGTGATGGGCGAAGTCATCCACCACCACCACGCCACCCGCCGTGCCGCGCACCTGCTGGCGGCGCTTGACTCCGCCGAACCCGGCCATGAGCCCCGCCGCCTGGGCGGGCTCCAGCCCGGCGGCGCTCAGGGCGGCCACCGCGGCCACCGCGTTGAGGGCGTTGTGCTCCCCGGCCAGGGGGGAGGTGAAGTTCAACTCCCAGCCGTTGGGGTCCTTGAGCCGAAGGGCCGCGCCACCGCCGGGAGCGGGATCGGCTCCCACCAGGCTCCAGTCCCAGCCCGGCCCCCTGCCGTAGGTGTGCACCCGGCACACCGCCTGGGCCGCCCGGCCCATTACCTCGCTGCTTTCACCCCAGGCCACCAGAGTGCCCTCGGGCGGGATGCGCTCCACCAGCATGTCGAATGCGGCGCGCACCGCGTCCAGGTCGGCGTAGATGTCCGCGTGGTCGAACTCCAGGCTGGAGAGGATGGCCACCCTGGGGCGGTAGTGCACGAATTTGGGCCGCTTGTCGAAAAAGGCGGTGTCGTACTCGTCGCCCTCCACCGCGAAGTGGGGGCCTTGTCCGTCGTGGAAGTTTTGCCCGCCTTCGTTCATGATCCCCCCCACCATGAAGCCGGGGTCCAGGCCGCCTCGCAAAAGGGCGCTGGCCAACAAAGCGGTGGTGGTGGTCTTGCCGTGGGTGCCGGCGGCCACCAGGGACACCCGGTCGCGGATGAACCACTGGGCCAGGGCCTGGGGCAAGGAGAGGTAGGGCAGGCCCATCTGGGCCAGGCGGGCCACCTCGGGGTTGTCGGCCTGGATCACGTTGCCCACGATGACCATTTCCGGGGCGGGGTCCAGGTTGGCCGGGC
>JAIPDO010000023.1 GCA_021737645.1 Desulfarculaceae bacterium | reverse complement strand
CCCGATGGTGGTGTTCTTGGCAGCTTCCGGCTGGGGAGGCCAAGGCGGCAGCACCTTGGCCTGAGCCGCGTGCGGACCGAACTCCTGGTCCAACTCCAGGCCCAGTTCCCAGAAAAGGCCGGTGTCTGGGTTGAGCAGTGATCCCAATGAATTTACCGCGACCACGGCCCCAACGGTGACTTCGTTATCGAGTAATTCGCTGGCCGAACCCAGTCCGCCCTTCATGCCTCCAGCCACCGCGCCGGTGCCCGCGCCCAGGCATCCTAGAGTGATTGGCTTTTCACTGGCCGCCTCGCAGGCGGCGCGGCCCCAATCCGGGCCCACCGGGGGCACGAACTCCGCCCCTCGCCCCAGATCGTAGAGCACCGCGCCGGGCACGATGGGAGCCACGTGGCCCTGATCGTCCAGGGGAAAGCCGACGCCTTGCTCGCCGAGCCAGCGCACCGCGCCATCTGCGCAGGCCAAGCCGTACACCGAGCCCCCGCTCAGGCTGATCGCATGGGCCTGCTCCGCCAGGTTAATGGGGTCCAAGAGGTCGGTCTCCCGGGTGCCAGGAGCCGCGCCGCGCACATCCACTCCGGCAGTTGCTCCGTTGTGGCAGAGCACCAGGGTGCAGCCGCACATGGCGTCGCGGTCGGTGTAGGAGCCGACCTTGAGGCCGCTCACGTCGGTTATGCAGTTATTGGGGCCGGGTTGGGTCAAGTCTTGCTCTCCCTTGCTACAGACCAAATCATTATGCCTTATTTTCGGCGTTGGCCAAACCATAAGTCAAAAAAGGCCCCGGCCGAAATCCGGCCGGGGCCTTGCTGCGTACGGAATAGGGCGTTCAGCCTACTTGGAGGCGTTCAGCTCCTTAAGTTGCTCGATGGTGACGATGTCACCGAACTTGTCCTTGAGCTCCATCATCTGTTTGCGTTGCTCTTCGTAGATGGTAAAGAGGCGCTCAGGAATGTTCTCCTCTTTCTTGAAGGCATCGGACTGCAGGTCGATGCGGGCGATAATCTTGTCCACGTACAGGGAGAACTGCTTGTCGTAGAGATCCTTGGGGTATTCCTTGCTCAGCAGCTCGGCGAACATGGCCTTGAGGTCCTCGTACTCGGGCAGCAGGCCCACCGGAGAGGGTATGGAGCCCACCTCGTTGTGGATCAGGCGGTCCAGCCAGCTCAACCACACCTTCACGTCGCGTTTCTCGCCCAACAGGCCGTCGCCTTGGCCGCCGCGGGCCTCGTGGGTCAGGAAGTAGTTGAGTCCGGCCATGATGGGACGGTGCTCGTCGGCGATGGCGTCGTTGTTGAAGAAGTCGAACTGGGCCACCATGTTGTCGCCCAAGGCGCCGGGGATAAAGGGTTGGTTGGCCCAGGGCTGGCGCTTTACGCCGGTGGCGCCCACTTCGGTGGCCGTGGCCTTGCTCACGATGGAGGCGCCGATGACCACGCCCTCGTCGGCATCGCGAGCCACGCGAACCGGAGGCATGGTGTCCGCGTCACGGCCGTTGTAGGTGAAAACCTTGGTGATCACGCCCGAGGGGTCGTGCAGCTTGTCACTGCAGTTGGCCAGCACCTCGGCGCGCATGGTGAAGCGGGCGTTGGCGTGGGACAGGGGGATTGCCTTGCCGTTGGCGTCGGTCTTGCCCTCGGTCCACTCACCCTGGAAGTTGAAGCCCTCTTTCGGGGTTTCTTCGCCGCTACCCAACCAATAGGGCTTGCCGTCTTTCACCAGGATGTTGGAGAAGATGACCTCGGCGTTTTCCTTGCGCAGCAGCTCCATGATCATGGGATCGTCGGTCCAGTTCACGTCCTGGATGATCCCGAAGATGCCGGTCTCGGGGTTGATGCTGCGGATGGTGCCGTCCTCGGCGATCCAGATCTGGGCCAAGTCGTCGCTGATGAACTCTTCGCCCACCATGGCCGTGGTGGTCTTGCCGCAGCCTGAGGGAGCCGCGCCCGCGAAGAAAGTCACCCTGCCGCCGGGTCCCTTGAGGCCGGTGATGAACATGTGCTCGGAAAGCTCATGGCCCGCGCGGTAATAGGTGGCGCGGTCCACGGCAAAGCGGTGGTTGCCCTTTTTGAGCAGCAGGGTGTTGCCCGCGTAGGTGCAGAAGGTGCTGAAGGTGGTCTGGTAGGAGCGGTCCATGAGCACCCGGGCGTTGGGCAGATCTTCAGGGGTGTTGGGTCCTTGGCAATGAACGTTGGTGAAGAAGTGGCCCACGCGGTCCACCTCATCGTCGAACTGGTCGAAGCAGTTGCGATAAAGCAACTCGGCCGAGTGGCACACGTATAGGGAAGTGGTGGCTTCGATGGCCGGGATGGCGGCCACCGCGCCCACGGGACCGCGCGAGTAGAAGCCGATGACCAGGGTCATACCCTTCATCATGCCGACCATGTGCTCTTTTACATAGTCGTAGGCTTCCGTGCGCTCCAGGCGGTTGGCCAGGGAGCTTACGGTGTCCTCGGGGTTGGCGATGTAAAAGGTGCGGTCCACGATGCGGGCCTGTTCCTCGGCCAGATCGTAATGCAGGGTGTGGCCGGGAGTGGCCAGGGTCTGCTCTTCACCGAGAGTCAGGCACAGCTCGCGCACGCGTTGCACGTCCTGGTCGCTGCCGGTGTTCACGAAAACCTTATCCGGCTGTCCCAGGGCGATGGTGTTGGCTATCTTCAGGCGGGCCTGGGGATTTTTGATCTTTTCGATTTTGGCGAACTCGGTGTCATTCATGGCTTCGCGCAGTACGCGGTCCACCTGGTCGTCGCCTTTGACTCCACCGATGTCGGTAAGGATATCGACACCTTTATTGAGCTCTAGCATGGGGACTCCTTCTAATTTATCGTCGCAATAGACGGTTAAATAGGGGATGGGCTGAGGGGGCACCCGGATGAGGGGTGAACCTTTGATATTCATTTTTATTCCAAAGGCTCATCCGCCCACCGGGCCTTGTGATACGGCGCCGGTGCGCGGGTGCCCGTGAGCACTGTTTTCGACAGGCCGGCAACACCCGACCATCCGTGGCCATGTATTGCCGACCAACCAAGTTAAAGGGGTTTCATTCTATGCATCGGGGTAGGTACGCGTCAAGATGGTTACAGCAACAGTTTTCGAATAAATTGCGCTTTATTATGACCTCCCGGCAGGGCACATTCGCACTTGCCGGGTGACGCCGAGTCGGACCTCAAATTAGGCCAAACTTTGGAACTCACGTTTGGCCTACATATTAGTTTACATAATATATCTTATGCGACGTTATAAATAAACGAAAGTCGAGGCCGAGACGTCATCCAATAAACTGCCGATTTTTAGTAGCATTTTATCAATAAGTTATCTTGATATCATCATTATTAATATGAAGTTAATGTTTTATGTGTCCGGTTTTAATACTTTAATAGTTATTGCTTGCCAGGGAGCCCTATGTAAGGCTAAAATCTATCCAAAACAAGGAGGTATCTCCATGAGAGCCATGCTTGCCTGTTTCCTGCTTCTCGCCCTTTTGTCCTGCGCCGCGCCGGCCTTGGCCGCACCGCCTGGGGTAACCCCGCAAGGCGGCGCCCTGAGCCTTTACAGCCCGCCGCCTCGCTATCAGATATTCCAGGCCCCCAAGCCCTATGGCGGCATGCTCATGGTTGACACCCAGAACGGCAAATCCTGGCAGCGGGTCATAGTAAACACGCCCCAGGGGATTCGCATACGTTGGGTGGAATTGCCTCGGGTGGATAAATTCCCCACCGGCAACGAAACCATCATGTGGGACTAGACCCCGGCTCCCACATGGCCCGCAACACCTCGGAGGCCTGCCTTGCCCCGGACATACCGGGCGGCGGGCCTTCGTATTCCAGGCTGAAAACTCCCGCATAGCCCACAGCCCGCAATGCCTCCAGACGAGCCCGGTAATTAAGCCGCGAGGCCTCGGCCCTAGGGTCGCCGCCATGGGCTTTGTAATGCACGTGTACCGTCTTGGGCGCCAAGGCGGACACCCCGGCCAAAGGGTCCTGATCTCGGTAAAAATTGTCCAGGTCCAGGCACACCCCCAGGCCGTAATTTTTTAAGCACCCTACTGTATACAAAAGATCATCCGGGCGTCCGCTGACGCCCCAGTGGTTCTCCACTGCCAGTGTCAAGCTCAGCTCAGCCGCCCTTTTGGCCAGGGGTTCCAGGCACCGGGCCGCTCTATCCAACTCCGCCTTGGGGTGCGGTGATGGAGCAGCTGCGTGACAATGGTCACGGGCCATGCCGGCTCTGACCAAGGCATGGTAAGTCAAACGCCCTGCCCAACCCAAAGGGTCACTCTGCCTTGCCTGCTTGGTACGCAAAGAGGCGATGGCTTCCAATAGATGGCCCAGATTTGCCCCGCTTCGGGCCAACGCCACCCGCACCACGCTGACCCCCATATCCGGACAGGCCTCCAGCAGACTCAGACATCGTTGGGTGGACCCAGCCAGACGGGACGGCCCGGCATCGTAAGGGATGCTCAGGCTTAAGGCTCCCGGCCCCAGCCCCGCCTCCCGGCTCAGATCGCCCAGGCGACGTAGAACCTGGTGCTTTAGGGAAGGCAGCAAACGATCCAGCCACTCCACCCCCTGAAAACCGTTGCGGGCCGCCAGCGAGGGCAACTGCCAGGAGCTTATCTTTTTGCTGAGTATTTCAGGCAGGAGAGAAACCTGGGCCAGCAGGACCCGCATCACTCCCCTGCCCTGTTGAACCCCAGGTGGTGCGCCAGATCATCCAGGCCGTCAAAAACGGCGTGGGCCTGGCCCAGGTGTTCCCGGCCCAAGGTGGTGGTGACGGCATAGCACACCGCCCCCGCGGCACGGGCCGCCGCGATGCCCGCCGGTGCGTTCTCCACCACCAGGCAATCCCCAGAGGCCACGCCCAGGGCTTGGGAGGCCTTTAGATAGGGCTCGGGATGGGGCTTGTGTTGGCCAACGTCGTCCGAAGTCACTATTTCCGCGAAACCACGCAACAATTCATGGGGCAGACATGTCTCGACCTGGTCTCGGCGGGAGCTGGTGACCAAGGCGGTGGGCACCCCCCGCCCTGCCAAGGCGGCCAATAGCCCGGCGGCTCCGGGAAAGGGCGTCACATGGTGGGCGAACTCGTCCAGGTACAAGCGGCGCTGCTCGTCCAACAGGCGCAGCATGAACTCGGCCGCCCCCTGCCCCGGCGGCAAAACCACGCCCTGCTCTTCGAGAAGCTTTTCCAAAACCTCGGCCTGCAAGCAGCCTTCGTGAGCCAGCACGAATTCCCGCTCAACGCTCAGGCCTGCCGCGCGCATTACCCGCAGCCAGGAGTCGGAGTGCTGCGTCATGGAATCCAGCACCACTCCGTCCATGTCGAACAGCACCGCCTGGTAGATGAAATCAGACACGTTGCGCTTTCTCCGGCAGGCTGAGGCCACTGACCACACCATGGCAACGGCAGGAGGTGGCCACCAGCCAGGCTCCGCCCTGGGCCTTGATCTGCTCCTTGAGCCGCAACATCTCGTCGGGAAGGCATCCCCCCACGCCGGTAGCCAGTTGGCGGCTACGCAGCACTGCCACACGCCACCCTGGCCGGCTCATCCCGGCCAGGCGCTCATATAAAGGCTCGCCCCGTGGCTTGCCGGTAACCGTGCACAACTTGGGCGGCTCGGGGCAGTCGTCCGGGCACAGGAAGTTGGCCAGGCTCACGAAGAGCTGGCCCTCATCGCCTTGCATCACGCTGGCCAGCGGGGGCAGCACCGCCTGGGGCGCCTCCACGGCGCGGGCTCCCAGGGTGGCCAGGTCGTGCAAGAGCCAGTCATGCAGCAGGTGGCGGGGCAAGGCGGGCACCACCCAACGGGGCGGCTGATTTCCCGCCAAGACGGGAGCCAGAAAATCCACCCCCGAGGCTCGCGCCACCTGTGCGCCCTGATCGCGGGCCAAGGCCAGCAGGCCGTCATCCGGCGTGGGTTCCACCACCGTGGCCACCCGGCCGGGCAGGCGCTCCAGGGCCAGGCGGCCGAAGCGCCCTCCCCCGATCACCAGGATGTCCCGTTGCGGTTGTTTCATGCTTTCCAGGCTGGTCATGGGGCAAGTATGGCCCCTCATCCTTGAGAGCGCAAATCATCCAGGTTTTGCCGGGCCTGGGGCACGGCCTGGTGCACGAAATCCAGACGAGAGCAGGCGTAGTCCGGGCAGGGCGCACAGGTGTCCAGGCCCCGCTCCTGGGCGCAGGAGCGGATATCGCACTGGTGACAGTGGCCGAACAGCGGCTCTGTGGATGAGTGGCAGCCCGTGCAGTTAATCTGCTCCGGGGTTATCTCGGCCTTGTACATCCGCGACCACAGGGCGGCGGTCTTTTGGCGCAGGGCCTGGTCGTCGTTTTGCCAGGCCAAATGGGCCGGGCACTGGCTACAGTCCAGGCCGCAACATGCTATGGGATTCATTTCTCCCCCCTTTGGTGACAAGGAAAAAGAAAAAGCGGCCAACCACCAGGGCTGACCGCTTTTAAAAATTTGGAGGCGGCGACCGGATTTGAACCGGTGAATAACGGATTTGCAGTCCGCTGCCTTAGCCACTTGGCTACGCCGCCATATATACAATTATTCCGTGACTACGGCCTCTTATAACCCTAGCCCGAGTGGCCCAAATAATATCGGCCCCTTGGGGGGGTGTCAAGCAGTTTCAGGCTTTATAGAGCCTGCGCAGCGATCCATGCGCCTCATAACTCACAAAAAAAACCGGCCCCCGAAGGAGGCCGGTTTTTGCTCTCTTTGGAGCGGGAGACGGGAGTTGAACCCGCGACTTCAACCTTGGCAAGGTTGCACTCTACCTCTGAGTTACTCCCGCATCGGCAAACGAATATTACAGTATCCGTCCGTTATGTCAAGGCTAAATCTGTCCCGGCAACTAGCTTTGCCCCATGTAGAGGCGATTGAAGCGCACAAAGTACCTCAGTCCGGACACAAAGCTTACCACGGTTGCGGTCCATAGGGCCAGAGTACCCCAATATTGCGGATCAAAAGCGCCCAACGGCTCGGGCATGATGAGTAAAAGCACCGCCAGCATCTGGAGCGCGGTCTTGGCCTTGCCCCACCGGTCGCTGGGCACGGCCAGTCCCTGAGTGGCGGCCACGGCCCGAAGCCCGGTAACCGCCACCTCCCGGCAGATGATCACCACCGCGGCCCAGGCCTCGGCCCGGCCCAGCATCACCAACACCACCAGCATGGAGGCGATGATCATCTTGTCGGCCAGAGGGTCCAGGAACTGGCCCAGCACGGTTACCTTTTTCATGCGCCGGGCCAAGAAGCCATCGGCCAAGTCGCTGAGCCCGGCCACGAAGAACAGAATCGCCGCCGCCCAATGCCATCCGGCTTCGGGAAGGTAGAGCATCCCCATGAGCAAGGGGATGGAGCCCACCCGCAGCAGGGTTATCAAATTGGGCAGGTTGAACACCTGCTCTCGTTTCACTGAGCCCACTGGAGGATATTCCTAACCCTTGTTGGCCTTTTCCCAGTCAGCCAGGAAGGCGGCCAGGCCCTTGTCGGTCAAGGGGTGCTTGAGCAGTTGGCCGATGACCTTTAAGGGAATGGTGCATACGTCGGCCCCCATCAGCGCGGCGTTGACCACGTGCATGGGGTTGCGGATGCTGGCCACCAAAACCTCGGTGTCATAGGCGTAGTTGCCGTAGATGTCCACTATCTGCTGGATCAGGTCCATGCCGTCGCTGCCGATGTCGTCCAGGCGGCCCACAAAGGGGCTGATGTAGGAAGCACCGGCCTTGGCGGCCAACAGGGCCTGCAAGGGGCTGAAGCACAGAGTGACGTTGACCTTGATGCCCTCTTGGCTCAGGGTCTTGATGGCCTTGAGGCCTTCCTGGATGATGGGCACCTTGATGACTACGTTGTCGCCCCAGGCGGCGTATTTCTTGCCCTCGGCCACCATGGTGTCGTGGTCGGTTCCCACCACTTCCACGCTCACGTCGCCGGGCACCACCTCGAGGATGTCCTTGATGCAGGCCTCGAAGGGTTTACCGGTCTTGGCCACCAGGGAGGGGTTGGTGGTCACCCCGTCCAGGATGCCCAGGCTCATGGCCTCTTTAATTTCGCCGAGATCGGCGGTATCGATAAAAATTTTCATCAGACTCTCCTCTTAGCGCCCCTGAAAAAATATCAGCGGCCGAGCCGCTGTGTACTTGCGTGGTTAGGCCTTGCCGGCCTTTTTGGGTTGCCCGGCCTTGTAGGCGTCCCGGCACTCCCGGCTGCAAAAAAACTGTTCTTTGCCATCGATCCAGGCGCTGTGGGCCTCATGCTTGGGCAGGTAGGTTCCACACTGGGGGTCTTGGACCATCACGTCCATCACCTCACCCTGCGCGGCACTCCGCCTCACCCGCCGGGGATCGGCGTCCTTGGCCATGAATCGCTTGATCGCCTTGATACCCATCCATACCAGAATAATGACCAGGGCTATCTGTACAAGGCGAATTATTCCCATTTAATCCGTTTCGCTTCCTGGCAGGCCTTTTCCTCGGCAGGTAGACGTTCCAAAAGCTCCCCGGCGCTCAGCCCCCAGCGGGGCAAAATGTAATCCGGGGCTATCTCCGCGAGCGGCGCCAAAACAAAGACCCGCTCGGCCAGGCGGGGATGGGGAACCTCCAAACCTGGAAGGGCCAAAATTTCTTGGCCGAACAAAAGCAGGTCCAAATCCAGGGTGCGCGGTCCCCAACGCTCCCGGCGCTCACGCCCCCTGGCCTGTTCCAGGGCCTGCAACCCGGTCAACAACTCCAAGGGCGGCCCTTCATACTTACCATGAGCCACGGCGTTGTAAAAGTCGGCCTGGTCGGTTTTGCCCACCGGCGCGGTGCGATAAAGCGAACTGAGCGCCACGGGCCGGTATCCCGGCAGGGCGGCCAGCCCCTCCAAGGCGAAGCGCAGGTTGGCCCGGCAGTCGCCCATGTTGCAGCCCAGGCCGATGAAAACCTCCTGGGCCGGGGGCACGGGCTTAGAGCTCCAGTTTGCCCATACGCTCGATGGCCTCGGCCATGCGCGCCTTGTCCACGGTGAGCGCGAAGCGCACGTATCCCTCGCCCGGCCCGCCGAAGCCGTTGCCCGGCGTGGTCACGATGCCGCATTCGGACAACAGGCGCTTGGTGAACTCGGCGCTCTTCATGCCGTCCGGGGTGGCGCACCACACATAGAAAGTGGCCTTGGGCTTTTCCACGTCCAAGCCCAGCTTCTGGAGCCCATCCACCAACACATCGCGGCGCCCGGTGTAGAGATCACGCATCTCATCCAGGCAGGACTGGTCTCCCTCCAGGGCCTCGATACCCGCGATCTGCACCGCGTCGAAAGCGCCGGAGTCTATCTGGCTCTTCACCTGGCCCAGGCCGCCCACCAGCTCGGCGTTGCCCACGGCAAATCCCAATCGCCAGCCGGTCATGTTGTAGGTCTTGGACAGGCTGTGGAACTCGATGCCCACTTCTTTGGCCCCAGGGGTCTGCATGAAGCTTAGTGGCCGGTAGCCGTCAAAGGCCATCTCGGTGTAGGCCGCGTCGGAGACCACGATGATTTCATTTGCCAGGGCGAACTCCACCAGCCTTTGGTAGAAGTCGGCGTCGGCCACGGCGGCGGTGGGGTTGTTGGGGTAGTTCACCACCATTATCTTGGCCGCCTTGGCCGTGGCCGGATCGATGGCCTCCAGGTCGGGCAGGAAGCCGTTTTCTTTAAGCAGGGGCATCTCCACCGGCACGCCGCCGGCCATTATGGTGGAGCTGGAGTACACCGGGTAGGCCGGGCTGGGCACCAGCACCACATCGCCGGGGTTCACAAACGCCACGGGGAAATGGGCCAGGCCTTCCTTGGACCCGATCAGGGTGATGACTTCGCTGGCCGGAACCAGATCCACGCCAAAGCGCCGCTGATACCAAGCCGCCGCGCTGGCCCGGAAACGGTTCATGCCCGAGTAGGCGGGGTACTTATGGGTGGAGGGGTCCTTGGCCGCCTCGGTCAGGCACTCGATGATGTTGGCCGGGGTGGGCTGGTCCGGATCGCCCACACCCAGGTCGATGATGTCCACGCCTTGGGAGCGAACTTCATCGCGCAGGCGGTCGATCTCCTTGAAGAGGTAGGGCGGCAGTTGTTGCAAGCGCTGGGCGCGAATAATCTCCATGGTCGATCCTTGTTCTTCCCGCTCTTAAATTACTTGTGCTTAAACCACGGGGTTGCTTAACACGCCCACCCCTTGGATCTCTATGGCGACCGCGTCGCCGGCCTGGAGAGGGCTTATCCCCGAGGGGGTCCCAGTGGCGATCACGTCGCCGGGTTTCAGAGTCATCACCTGGCTGATAAAAGACACCAGTTGATAAACATCGAAGATCATATCCGAGGTGTTGGTGTTCTGCCTGGTTTCTCCATTGACCACGGCCTTGACCTGCACTTTTGTGGGGTCCAGGTCCAGGGCGATGACCGGGCCCAGGGGACAGAAGGTGTCAAATCCCTTGCCCCGGGTGTACTGGCCGTCGCGGGCCTGGAGGTCGCGGGCGGTCACGTCGTTGAGGCAGGTGTAGCCCAGGATGTAGTCCTTGGCCTGCTCGGGGCTCACCAAACGGCACTGGCGGCCCACGACCACCCCCAGCTCGCTCTCATGGTCCACCCGCTGGCTTATGGCCGGGCGCACGATTTTATCGCCGGGGCCGATCACCGAGGTGGAGGGCTTCATGAAGATCATGGGCTCGGCGGGCAGAGGCTTGTTCACTTCCTTGGCGTGGGCCTTGTAGTTGAGCCCCACGGCCACCACCTTGGAGGGGCGGCAAGGGGCCAACAGGCGCACCTGGCTAAGCGGCGCGGTCTGTTTGCCCGGCGCGCCGCCCGCAAAGGGCGAACCCTCGTACAGGCGCAGCCGCCCACCCGAAATCAGGCCATAGCGAACCTTGCCCTGGTGACTGAAACGAACGATGCCCCGCTTGCAGTCCAGCATATCCTTATTCTTCATGCGCCGGAGCCTCCCTCAGTCCCAAAACGTCCTGCATGTCGTACAGGCCGGGCTCTTGGTTCACCACCCACAAGGCGGCGCGCACCGCCCCCTGGGCAAAGGTGTCGCGGTTGTGTGCCCGGTGGGTTAATTCCAGACGTTCGCCGTTGGCGATGAAGTACACGGTGTGGTCGCCCACGATGTCGCCACCCCGGATCACGCTGACCCCCAACTCGTTGGCGGTGCGCGCGCCGGTCATGCCCACCCGGCCATGGCGGCAGGCCTCTTCCGAGTCCCAGCCGCGCACTTGACACAGCTCTTCGATGAGGCGCACCGCCGTGCCGCTGGGGGCGTCCTTTTTCTGGTCGTGGTGGGCCTCGAGCACCTCCAGGGCGTAATCCGGACCCAGCACCTCGGCCATTTGGGCCACCACCTTGAACATGAGGTTCATGCCTATGCTCATATTGGGCGCGAATACCACGGGCACTTTTTTGGCTTGGGTGGCCACAATTTTTTTCTGGGCCTCGCTGAGGCCGGTGGTCCCGATCACCGCCGCTTTGCCCTGGGCAGCGCAAATCTTCAGGTTTTTCACGCTGGAAGCCGGGGCGGTGAAGTCGATGAGCACCTGGGCATCGGCCAGGGCCTCCTCAACGCTGTCGCCCACCACGCCCTCGGCCCCGGACAGGCCCGCCACTCCGGCCAGGGATTTACCCACCGTGGGGTTGCCGGGGGCCTCGAAGGCCCCCACCAACTCCGCGCCCTGGCGATTGAAGACGGCGCGCACAATGTGCCCGCTCACGCGTCCGGCCACTCCGGCCACGGCGATCTTGACCATTTCGCCCTCCCCTACTTGAGCCCGTAGTCGGCCAGGGCCTTCTTCAGGCGCTCCAGGTTGGCCGGGGCCATCTCGCACAGGGGCAACCGGAGGGACGCGTTGGGTATGCGCCCCAACACCCCCATGGCCACCTTAACCGGAATGGGGTTGGTCTCAATGAACATGGCCTTGCACAGGGGCAGGATCTTGTAATAAATATCCCGCGCGCCATCCAAGTCGCCATCGAACCAGAGACGGCAGAGCTGGGACATCTCCGAGGGGATGATGTTGTTGACCACCGAGATTATGCCCTTGCCGCCGATGGACAGCAGAGGCAGGATCATGTTGTCATCACCCGACAAGAGGTCCATCTTGTCGCCGCATAGGTAGTAGATCTCGGCCATCTGGCTGATGTTGCCGCTGGCTTCCTTGCAGGCGATCACCTCCGGCAGCTCAGCCAAACGAGCCATGGTGGCCGGCTCGATGTTGGTGCCCGTGCGCCCGGCGATGTTGTAGGGCACCAGCGGGAACGAGGCCTCCTTGGCCACGGCCGCGAAGTGCCGGTAAACGCCCTCCTGGGTTGGCTTGTTGTAATAAGGAGTCACCAGCAGGGCCGCGTCGGCCCCCACCTGCTTGGCGTGCTGGGTCAGGGCGATGGCCTCGGCGGTGCTGTTGCTGCCGGCTCCGGCCACCACCGGGACGCGCTTGTTGACCTGCTCCACCGTGATCTCCACCACCCGCCGATGCTCGTCATGGCTAAGAGTGGGGGACTCGCCGGTGGTGCCGCAGGGCACTATGCCGTCGGTTCCGCTTTCAATGTGCCATTCGATGAGCCTACGCAGACTCTCTTCGTCCACCTGGCCGTCCGCGGTAAACGGTGTGACCAGGGCTACCATGGCTCCCTTTAACATGGAGATACCTCCTGAGTATGTAACCAAGCCAGGGCTTCGGCATTGAGCTTGCCGGAGTAGACGTAATGGGCCGCCCCCTCCAGAAACACCGAGCCGAAATCTTCGCCCTGCTTATCAAAGTGAACTTTCAACCTTTCGCCGCTTCTAACCTTTACGGTCACCGGCGGTTTCAGGCCCATGGCCGGGCCCAGCATCAAGGCGGAAGCCACCGCGCCGGTACCACAAGCCAGGGTCTCGTCCTCCACTCCTCGTTCGTAGGTGCGAATAACCAGTTCACCGCCGGCGGTGCAGGCAAAGTTCACATTGGTTCCGGCTGGAGCAAAGTGCGGAGCAAAGCGCACCTGGCGTCCAACGGGAACCACCGGGGCCGTGTCTATGTCCTGAACCGCGATCACCGCGTGAGGCACTCCGCTGTTCACTCCATCCATCTTCACCGTCTCGCCGTCCACCTCAAGCTCCAACCCTTGGTACGCGCCAAAGGGGTGGATCATCTCCAGTTTAACGCCTTGCTCCAGGATCCAGGCACGAATAGGCCCGGCGGTGGTGTCAAAAACCATCTCCGTACCGGCCAAACCCACGTCGTGGGCGAAACGGGCGGCGCAGCGGCCACCGTTGCCGCACATCTCGGCGGCCGAGCCGTCGGCGTTAAAGAAATGCCAGCGCCAATCCACCGTACCCCTCACCGGGTCCACCCGGCGGCTGGGCTCCAAAAAGATCATGCCGTCGGCCCCCACCGAGCGCCGCCGTTGGCACAGCCCCTGGGCGAGGTCGGACATCAACTCCTGGGGCACCTTGGCCTCGCGGTTGTCCACCAGAATAAAGTCGTTTCCCGTGCCGGTCATCTTGACCAGCTCTATTCCCGCCAAGGCCTCCAGGCGCTTAATTTGTGCCGAATCCATGGTGTTCCTATCTGAAATATAAGTTAAGGGCCCCGTTTCCGGGGCCCCTAGTCCATCCACTTGGGCAGGCTTTCGCCGCGCATGAGTTCTTCGGTAGTCTCACGGCGGCGCACCACCGACCACCTGTCGCCGCTGACCATGACCTCGGCCACTCGGGGCCGGGAGTTGTAGGTGCTGGACATGGAGAACCCATAGGCCCCGGCGCTCATCACCGCGACCAACTCGCCGCGGTGCATGTCCGGCAGCCCGCGGTCGCGGGCCAAAAAGTCGCCGGTCTCGCAAATGGGGCCCACCACGTCGCTGACCACCTGGGGGCGGTCCAGATCTTCGTTCACCGGCCAGATGGCCTGGAAAGAATCGTACATGGCCGGACGCACCAAGTCGTTCATGCCCGCGTCCACGATGATGAAGTGCTTGGTGGGGGTGTCCTTGGTGAACAGCACCTTGCACATCATGATGCCGGCGTTGCCCACGATGACCCGCCCCGGCTCCAACACCAGCTTCAGGCCCAACCGGCCCGCCTGCTCCTTGAGGGCATCGGCGTACTGGGCCGGGCTGGGGGGTTCTTCCTGGTCATAGGTGATGCCCAGACCACCGCCAAGGTCCAGCAGCTCCAGCTCTATGCCCGCTCCGCGCAGACGGCCGATCAAGACCCCCACACGCTCCAGGGCGTCGGCAAAGGGCTCGACCTTGGTGAGCTGGCTGCCTATGTGGCAGGACACGCCCTTCAGCTCCACGTTGGGCAGCTTGGCCGCCTCCTGGTACTGCTTGAAGGCCAGGTCGATGTCCATGCCGAACTTGTTCTTGGACAGGCCGGTGGTGATCTTGGGATGGGTCTGGGCGTCCACATCCGGGTTCACTCTGAGGCTCACCGGGGCCTTCTTGCCCATGCTGCCGGCCACCTCGTTGAGCACCGCCAGCTCCTGGGCGCTCTCGATATTGAACATCAAGATGCCCGCCTCCAGGGCGGAGCGCATCTCAGCCTCGCTCTTGCCCACCCCGGAATAGACGATGCGCTCGGCCGGCACGCCCGCGGCCATGCTGCGGGCCAGCTCGCCGCCGGTTACGATGTCAGCCCCCGCACCCAGGCGGGCCATGGTGGCGATAACCGCCTGGTTGCTGTTGGCCTTTACGGCAAAGCACACCACGTGGTCCAGTCCCTCAAAGGCCTGATCAAAAGCCTTGAAGTGGCGCTCCAGGGTAGCCTGGGAATAAATGTAGACAGGGGTGCCCACCTGGTCGGCAATGGTGGCCAGGGGCACGTCTTCGGCGTATAACTCGCCGTTTTTGTAGCTAAAATGGTGCATAGTCTAACAGCCGCATAATGCTGGTGTTGTTGGTTGAGGGGCCGCCGTCTTGTGTGGAATCAGGGCCGGGGTGGCCCAGGATTAATCGCGGTGCGGCGCGCACCCGTTGTCCGGCAACCGTAACCACGAGGCCTTTTTTCGCCGGCCCCCGGCTTTGGGTTTCACTTTGTTCCGGCTCGGTGCCATTCTTCTACCGCCGCTTTCAGATCAGGGCCGCGCCCCGAGGCCCGGGGCTGCGGCACGTCCGCCGAATACCGGCGGCCATTGTTGATAAATATGCTTAAAGTTTCGCTTTTGTCAAGCCCATCCCCTAAGTCGGCCTTAAGGGAGGTGCACTATATCCATCACTTCGCTGAACTGGCTGAGGTTGCCGGCCTCGTCCTGGGCTTGCACCCGGTAGTAGTAGACCTTCTCAGGCTTCACGTTTTTATCGATAAATACGTTCTCAACCACCAGCGATTCGCTGACCTTGGTCCATTGGCCGCCCTTGGCCTTGCGGTAAACATGGTATCCGGCCACATCGCGGCTCTGGCTGGGAGTGTAGCGCAGGTAGATGCTGTCCACGGTGCTGGCTCCGGCCATATCGCTGGGCGGCGCGGGGGGCTGCATGTCCTTGGGCGCGGCCTTGGCCCAGTGGCTGCCATGGCCGGGTAGGTGCTGGTCGTGGAAGGCCCGGGTGGCGAAGACCTGATAGGAGTACTGCTTGCCGTTGAGCACGGTCTGGTCCTTGAGCATGGCCATGGTCAAGGGCCGCTCGTTGAGCTGCTTGGTGCCCTCGGGGCCCTTGCGCACCACCACATAGCCGGAAAGGTCGGAGAGCTTCTCGCCCTTGGCGGAAAGCTTCACTTCGTCCCAAGCCAGAATCACCTCGTTGTCGCCGGAGCTGGCCTTGAGATTCAGGGGCGCGGCGGCGGGCACCAGGCGCGGCTTGCGCACCAGGGGCGAAGGCTTGCTCACCCGGCCCGAGGCGTCGATCAGCACCACCTGATACACCGCTTCCATGTTTATGGGAGCCGCGGCGTCCAAGTAGGAGAAACGGCCGCCCTCCATGGGGTCTACCTTGCTTTTGCCCTTTTGCAGCGTAAAGTCATAGAACTTGCGCAAGCGGGGCGGGCACGGCGGGCAGGCCGGGTCTCCGGTGAGGGGCAGATAGCCATAGTAAATCTTGATCCCCTCCACCGCCCGGGACACAGTGGGCGCGGCGGGAATATTGAAGCTTATAAGCATGCCCTCGCCGGTGGGCTTTAGCACCACATGGGCGGGTGTGGCCGGGATAAGCCGCGAGGATGGGGTGGGATTGGATTTCACCCCGCAAGCAGCGGCAAAAACCGCCGCCGAAATAACCAACAAAAGCGCTACTGATCTGAGCCTTTTGGCCATAACCGCTTCCTCGCCTCCTTGAGGGCTGCTTCCACGTTTTGCCGTGAGGTCCCGCCGGGGGATATCCTCCGGTCCACCGCACGGCCAGGGTCTAGGGCTTGTTTTAACCCGTCATCCAGCTCAACCTCAAGCCCTTCGCACAAACGGGCGTGATCTTCGTCAGTTAGGTCTTCCAGAGTGCACACGCGTTCCTCGGCCAAACGCACCGCTTTGCCGGAAACCTCATGAGCCACCCTAAAGGGCACGCCTTTGGCGGCCAGGTAGTCGGCCAGTTCAGTGGCGTTCAAGAAGCCGTGGCGCACCGCCATTTCCATGCGCTCGGCGTGCACGTGCATGGTCTCGATCATGGGGGCCATGACCAGCAGGCTGTCCAGCACGGTGTCAAAGGCGTCGAACACTGGCTCCTTGTCTTCCTGCAGGTCCTTGTTGTAGGCCAGGGGCAGGCCCTTGAGCACGGTGAGCAGGCTGAACAGATCCCCCAGCACCCGGCCGGTCTTGCCTCGCACCAACTCGGCGGCGTCGGGGTTTTTCTTCTGGGGCATTATGGAGCTGCCGGTGGCAAAGGCGTCGCTCAGGGAGATGAAGCCGAACTCCACGGAGGACCACAGCACCAGCTCCTCGGCCAGGCGGCTGAGGTGCACCTGGGTCAGGCCCAGGGTGAACAAAAACTCGGCCGCGAAGTCGCGGTCGCTCACCGCGTCCAGGGAGTTGTTAAACACCCCCGTGAAGCCCAACTCGTCCGCCACCGATGCCGGATCCAAGGCGAAGCTGGTGCCCGCCAGGGCCGCGGCCCCCAGGGGGAGCACCGAGGCGCGCCCCAGGCAGTCGGCCAGGCGGGCCCGGTCGCGCCAGGTCATTTCCACGTAAGCCAAGAGATGATGGGACAACAGCACCGGCTGGGCCCGCTGCAAGTGGGTGTAGCCGGGCATGATCACCCCGAGGTGCTCCTCGGCCAGGCCCACCAGGGCCCGCTGGAAGTTCAACAGCGCCGCGTCGATCTCCCGGCAGGCGTCCATGACCCACAGGCGCAGATCGGTGGCCACTTGGTCGTTGCGCGAACGGGCGGTGTGCAGGCGTCCGGCGGCTTCGCCTATGATCTCTTTGAGGCGCATCTCCACATGGGTGTGGATGTCCTCCAGGGAGTCGGACCATTCCATCTGTCCGGCCTCGATCTCCCCCCGAACCTGCTCAAGGCCGGCGATGATCTTCTGGGCGTCTTCAGGGCTTAGTATGCCCTGACGGGCCAGCATGGCCGCATGGGCCTGGGAGCCCCGGACGTCTTGGAGGTACAGACGCTTGTCCACCCCGATGGAGGCGTTGATGCGCTCCATGAACTCATGGGGGCCCTGGCCGAATCGGCCGCCCCAGAGTCTTTTGCCCTTGCTCTCGCTCATGAACCGGCCGGTTAGCCTTTCTTTGCCTGATCCAGGGCGTGGCGGATGCGCAGACGCAACGCGTTGAGCCGGATGAAGCCGGTGGCGTCTGCCTGATCGTAGACCGTGTCTTCCTCAAAGGTGGCGATGTCCGGCCTATATAGGCTGTTGGGCGAACGCCGCCCCATCACGGTGATGTTGCCCTTATACAGTTGCAAGGCCACCTCGCCGCACACCGGCTCCTGGGCCTTGTCCATCATGGACTGCAACAGCTCCATCTCCGGGCTGAACCAGTAGCCGTTGTAAATGAGGTCGCTGTAGTGGGGCAACAGGTTGTCGCGGATGCGCAGCACCTCGCGGTCCAGGCACAGGGTTTCCAAGGCCAGATGCCCGGCCCTGAGGATGGTGCCGCCCGGAGTCTCGTACACCCCGCGGCTCTTCATGCCCACGTAGCGGTTCTCCACCATGTCCACCCGGCCGATGCCGTGCTTGCCGCCCAATTGGTTGAGCCGGGCCAGCAAGGTGGCGGGAGAGAGCTTTTCGCCGTCCAGGGCCACCGCGTCTCCCTTGTCGAACTCCAAAACGATATCTTCCGGCTTGTCCGGGGCGTTCTGGGGCGAGACGCTCAAGACGAACATGTCCTCGGGGGGCGAAGCCCAGGGGTCTTCCAGAATGCCGCCCTCAAAAGAGATGTGCAGAATGTTGCGGTCGCTGCTGTAGGGCTTGGCCTTGGTCACCGGCACGGGGATGCCGTGCTTTTTGGCATAGGCCATCAGGGCCTCGCGCGAATTCATGTCCCACTCGCGCCAAGGGGCGATGATGGCCAGATCCGGGGCCAGGGCCTGATAGCCCAACTCGAAGCGCACCTGGTCGTTGCCCTTGCCGGTGGCACCGTGGCTCACCGAGTCGGCCCCGGTCTGGCGTGCCGCGGCCACTTGGCCCTTGGCGATCACCGGACGGGCCAGGCTGGTGCCCAGCAGGTATTGGGTTTCGTAGATGGCTCCGGCCCTGAAGGCGGGGAACACGTAGTCGCGCACGAACTCTTCGGTGAGGTCGTCCACGATGACTTGGCTGGCTCCGGTGGCCAGGCCCTTTTTGCGGGCCTCTTCCAGCTCTTCGCCCTGACCCAGGTCGGCCACGTAGGCCACCACTTCGCAGTCATAGGTTTCGATGAGCCACCTGAGGATGATGGAGGTGTCCAGGCCGCCGGAATAGGCCAATACCACCTTTTTTATGTCTTTATGCATGGCTTTCAACTCGCTTGCGGAGCCAGGAGGGCTTCCATAATGGCTTTTTGCATGTGCAGGCGGTTTTCCGCCTGATCCCAAACCACCGATTGGGGGCCTTCCAGGACTTCTTCGCTGATTTCCTCGCCCCGATGGGCGGGTAGACAATGTAGCACAATGGCCGCGGGATCGGCCAGGGCCAACAACCCCGCGTCCAGGGTAAATCCTTCAAAAGCCGTGCGCCGGGCGCCGGCCTGATCCTCCTGGCCCATGGAGGCCCATACGTCAGTGTTCACCACCTGGGCCCCGGCGATGGCCTCGCGGGGATCATGGGTCAAGGTTATCCGCGCCCCCTGGGCACGGGCATGGGCCACGATGTCCTCGTGGGGCATGAAATCCGGCGGGCAGGCCAGGCGCAAACTCAGCCCCAGGGCGGCGGCGGCCTCCAGCCAGGAATGGGCCATGTTGTTGCCGTCGCCCAGCCAGGCGTAGGTGAGCCCTTGCAGGCGGCCCAGGTGCTCGCTCACGGTCAACAGATCGCTGAGTACCTGGCAGGGGTGGTAACAGTCGGTGAGCGCGTTGATCACCGGCACGCTACCCCAATGAGCCAGGTCTTTGACCACGTTTTGCCCGAAGGTACGCACCACCATGGCGTCCACGTAGCGGCTCATCACCCTGGCGGTGTCCTTCAAGGGCTCGTCGCGGCCCAGTTGGCTGTCCCGCGAGGTCATGAACAGAGGCTTGCCGCCCAACTGGGCGACCCCCACCTCAAAAGAGACCCTGGTGCGCGTGGAGGGCTTGTCAAAAATCAGAGCCACGCTCTTGCCGCTGAGCGACTTTTCGTGCCCCGGCGTTTTCAGGGAAGCCTTGAGCTCGGCGGCGCGCCGCACCAAGTCCTGAATCTCCGAGGCGCTCAGGTCTCTAATCGTCAGTAAGTGTTTGGTCTTCAGGTGCATTTTAAGATCACTTATCAAGTTTAGCCGCTGGCCGGCGTTTTGGTCTTGTTCAGCACTCGGCCAGCGCCTGGTCCAAAGCCGCCACCAAGCCGTCGATCTCGTTTTGGCTCACCACCAAAGGCGGCGCAAAGCGCAGCACCGTGTCCTGGGCGGCTCCCACAATGTAGCCCATATCCCGAAGCCGGGCCACCAGGGGACCGGCCGCTTGGTTCAAAGCCAAACCCAACAGCAGGCCCAGGCCGCGCACTTGGGTGACTACCTCGGGGTACTTGGCGGCCAGGCCCTCCAACTGGGTCTTGAAATATAGGCCCGTAGCCTCGGCGTGCTCCACCAGACCGCCGTTGACCAGCTTGTCCACAACCACCCCGGAAGCGGCCATGACCACCGGCCCGGCCCCAAAGGTGGTGGCGTGGGTGCCCGGCCCAAACATCTTGGCCGCCTCGGCGTCGGCCAAAACCGCCCCGGCGGGCAGGCCGTTGGCCAGGGCCTTGGCCAGGGTCATCACGTGGGGCTTTACCCCGAAGTGCTCGTGGGCGAACAGCTTGCCGGTGCGGCCCAGGCCGGTCTGCACCTCGTCGAACATCAACAGGGCCCCGTGGCTGTCGCACAGCTCGCGCAGGCCGGACAGGTAGCCATCGGGCGGTACAACCACTCCGCCCTCGCCCAACACCGGCTCCACCAACACGGCGCACACGTTATCGTCCCAGGCGTCCTTGACTGCCTCCAAGTCGCCGTAGGGCACATGCTTGAAGCGGGGCACCAGGGGGTCGTAGCCCTTTTGGATTTTGTCCTGGCCAGTGGCCGAAAGGGTGCCCAGGGTCCGACCGTGGAAGGAGCGCTCCATGGTAATTATGGTGAAGGCTCCGCCCATCTTCTCTTTTCCCCAAAGGCGGGCCAACTTGAGGGCGCCCTCGTTGGCCTCGGCCCCGGAGTTGCAGAAAAACACCTTGTCGGCAAAGGAGTTTTCCACCAGAAGTTCGGCCACTTTGGCCTGGGGCTCGGTGTAGTAAAGATTGCTGACGTGCACCAAACGGGCGGCCTGCTCGCAGACGGCCTTGGTAACCTCGGGGTGGGCGTGCCCCAGGTTCACCACCGCGATGCCCGCTAAAAAGTCGGTGAACTGATTGCCCTGGTCGTCCCAAAGCTGGCACCCCTCGCCTTGCACAAAGGTGATGGGGGCCCGGCCGTAGGTGTTCATCACGTATTTATCGATAAGCTTTGCCGCGTCCATATGCTGGCTCCTAACCTGAAAACGATATTTTTAACTAAAGCTATTACAGGTTTGCGGCTTTATCGTCGTTTTCTGCTCATCAGAATTAATCCCCACCCATGACTTATGATACCGGCTTTTGCGCCCATGGCGCCCAGGAGCCTCAGCGGGCGCTGAACACCGTGCCCACCCCTTGGTCGGTGAACACCTCCAAGAGCAACGCGTTGGGCACCCGCCCGTCGATGATATGGGCTCGCTCCACCCCGGCTTCCAGGGCGTCCAGGCAGCAGCCCACCTTGGGGATCATGCCGCCGGAGATGACTCCCTCATCCATGAGTTGACCCGCCTTGGCCGTGGTCAGGGTGCTGATCAACTGGCCCTGGCCGTCCAACACGCCGGGAGTGTCGGTCATCATCACCAGCTTGGCCACCCTGAGGCGGCTGGCCACCGCCGCGGCCACCAGGTCGGCGTTGATGTTGAACGACTCGCCATCCGGCCCCACCCCCACCGGGGCGATCACCGGGATGAAGTTGCCGTGCTCCAGGGCGTGCAGCACCTGGGCGTCCACCAACTCCACCTGGCCCACCAGGCCCAGATCGATGATCTCCGGCGGCTGGTCCGCAGGCAGGCCCTTGCGGGTCATCTGCATTTTGGTGGCCTTGATCAGGCCGCCGTCGTGGCCGTTGAGCCCCACTGCCCGGCCGCCGTGCTTGTTGATCAGCCCCACGATGGAGGCGTTGACCTGGCCCACCAGGACCATCTGCACCACGTCCATGACCTCGGGGCTGGTGACCCGCATGCCGTCGATGAATTCGCAGGCGATGTCCAGGCGCTTCAAAAGCTCGCCGATCTGGGGCCCGCCGCCGTGCACCACCACCGGGTAGATGCCCACCGCCCTCAGCAGGATCACGTTCAGGGCGAAGCTCTCCTTGAGGGCCTCGTCCACCATGGCGTGGCCGCCGTATTTGACCACCACGGTCTGCCCGGCGAAGCGCCGGATGTAAGGCAGCGCCTCGATAAGGGTCTGGGCGGTGATTTTGGGGTCTATGGAAGCCATGTTTCTCTTCCTACAAAATATAGCGGCTCAAATCCCGATCCGTGCTTATGTCGGCCAGGCGCTGGCGCACGTACTCCGCGTCAATGGGCAGGGTAACCCCGTCCATGCCCGGCGCCTCGAAGGACACCTCTTCCAGCAGGCGCTCCATCACCGTGTGCAAGCGCCTGGCCCCGATGTTCTCGGTGGACAGGTTCACCTGGCTGGCGATCTCCGCCAACTCCCGGATGGCCTCGGAGGTGAACTCCAGGGTCAGGCCCTCGGTTTTCATCAGCTCCTCGTACTGGCGGATCAGGGCGTTCTCCGGCTCGGTGAGGATGCGCACGAAATCCTCGGCGGTCAGGGCGTTCAGCTCCACCCGGATGGGGAAGCGGCCCTGCAACTCGGGCACCAGGTCGCTGGGCTTGGCCACGTGAAAGGCCCCGGCAGCGATGAACAAGATATGGTCGGTCTTGATCATGCCGTACTTGGTGGTCACCGTGGAGCCCTCCACCAGAGGCAAAAGGTCCCGTTGCACGCCCTCGCGGCTCACATCCGGGCCGTGGCCCGATTCCCGGCCCGCGATCTTGTCGATCTCGTCCAGAAAGATGATGCCCTCCTGCTCCACCTTGGCCATGGCCTCGCTGACCACCCGGTCCATGTCGATGAGCCTACCGGCCTCTTCGTTGGTGAGTATCTCCAGGGCCTCGGGCACCTTCACCTTGCGGCGCTTGCTCTGCTGGGGGAACATGCCGCCCAGCATGTCCTTGAGGTTCATACCCATCTCTTCCATGCCCCCGGCGGAGAAAATCTCCACCATGGGCGTGGGCCCCTGAGACTGCACCTCCAGGTCCACGTAGCGCTCATGCAGCTTGCCGTCTTGCAGCAGGCGGCGCAGTTTGCTGCGGGTGGGGTTGATATCCTCACCGGCCCGCACCACCTCCAGATGGCCCGCGTCCTCATCGTCCTTTTCATCGCCCGCCCGCCGGGGAGGCAGCAGGATGTCCAGCAAGCGCTCCTCGGCCAGTTCCCGGGCCTTGGCCCGCACAGTTTCGTGCTCCGCCGCCTTGACCATGTTGATGGACAACTCGGCCAAATCGCGGATCATGGACTCCACGTCGCGGCCCACATAGCCCACCTCGGTGAACTTGCTGGCCTCCACCTTCAAAAACGGCGCATCGGCCAGACGGGCCAGACGCCGGGCGATCTCGGTCTTGCCCACCCCGGTGGGGCCGATCATGATGATGTTCTTAGGCGCTATCTCGTCGCGCAGGTGCTCGGGCACCTGACGCCTACGCCAGCGGTTGCGCAAGGCGATGGCCACGCAACGCTTGGCGTTGTGCTGGCCGATGACGTACTTGTCCAGTTCGGCCACTGTCTCTTTGGGGGTCAGGGTTGCCATTTATAGGCTCTCCACCTTCACTTGGTGGTTGGTGTAAATGCAGATGTCCGCCGCGATGCGCATGGCCTCGCGGGCGATTTCCTCGGGGCCCATGTCGGTGTTGCCCACCAGAGCCCGTGCCGCGACCAGGGCAAAGGGCCCGCCCGATCCGATGGCCGCTATCCCCTCCTCCGGGTCGATGACATCGCCCGAGCCGGAGATTATAAGCAGCTTTTCCTTGTCCGCGGCCAACAGCAGGGCCTCCAGTTGCCTGAGCACCTTGTCGGTGCGCCAGTCCTTGGCCAACTCCACGGCGGCCCGGGTCAGGTTGCCGGCGTAGGCCTCCAGCTTGCTCTCCAAACGCTCGAACAGGGTGAAGGCGTCGGCCGTGGCCCCGGCGAACCCGGCCAACACCTGGTCGTGATACAGCCGCCGGAGCTTATTGGCGGTGGCCTTCATCACCGTGTTGCCCAAGGTCACCTGGCCGTCGGCGGCCATGACCACCCCACCGCCATGCATGATGGCCAATACCGTGGTGCCGCGCATCTGGGGATCGGGCATTTATTTATCCTCCTCGCCTGCTTCGTGGGCCCTGGGATGGGCCTGGTCATAGACCTTGAGCAGGTGGTCCACCGTAAGGTGGGTGTATTTTTGAGTCGTGCTGAGGCTCTTGTGCCCCAGCATTTCCTGCACCGACCTCAGGTCCGCCCCGCCCTCCAGGAGGTGGGTGGCCATGGCGTGGCGCAGGGCGTGGGGGCTCAGCTTGCGCCCGGCGCTGAGCTCGCCCGCGAAACGGGCCACCAGACGCTGCACGCTGCGCTGGGTGATGCGCCCTCCCTTTTGGTTCAGGAACAGGGCCTGTTGCTCCGTTCCCTGGGGGGTCAGCTCGGCCCGCGCGGCCTGGTAGTTTTTCAGCGTCCCCATGGCCCGGCTGCCCACTGGCACCCAGCGCTCCCGGCCGCCTTTGCCGCTAACCACCCTGACCAAGCCCAGGTCCAGGCGAAGATGCCCGGTGTCCAGGCCGGTCAACTCGCTCACCCTAAGTCCGCTGGAGTACATGAGCTCCAGCATGGCCAAATCCCTGAGCGCGGCCGCTCGCTGGGCCGGGGACAACTCCTTGCCGTCCATTTCCCGCACCGGGCCTTGCACCAGGTGAAAGGCCTCGTCCACGCTCAGACGCGGCGGCAGGTGGCGGCCCTGGCGGGGCGGCTTCACCTGCCTGGCCGGGTTGGCGGCTATCTCTTCCCGGCCCAGCAAAAAATCAAAAAACTTCCTGAGGCTCATGAGCTTGCGGGCCATGGTGGAGCGCTTCTTGGTCTTTAGCCCCTGGGCCATCCAAGCCAAGATCTCATTTTCACCCACCGAGGGCCAATCCCATCCGGGCTGGGACACATCTAAAAAAGCCGCAAACTCGCCCACGTCCCGCCGATAGGCCGCGCTGGTAAGCGCCGCGGCGCCCGCTCCCTCGGCCAAGTAACTTTCAAAGGCTTTCAGCCGGTTTTCCACCTTGCTGCGCGCTCGCCTCCTTTTGCCGCCCCAGGGCCCCTAAGCCGTTGGGCTGCAATATGAAAAACAATATCATATCGCTCCGGGACGGGGAATCAAGTGCAAAGAATTTTTGCCTCGGCCCCTCCCCTTGGCCGGGTGGTTTACAAAATAGTTGGCCGACCCTCAAGCAAAGACTTGACTATCTTAGAGCGCTTAGTTAATTTTGGCCGTTACATTCCACTTTTATCGGCATAATTACCTCTTGCAGCTTTTAGGAGCCGACATGAGCACCGACAAGATCAAGACAACCCGCACCGTCGCCATTGTGGGCCACGGTGGTGGAGGCAAAACCTCTTTGGCCGAGGCCATGCTGTTCAATGCCAAGGCTACCGACCGTTTGGGCAAGGTAGACGAGGGCACCACCACCCTGGACTGGGAACCTGAAGAAGCCAAGCGGGGCGGCAGCATCAGCGCCTCCTTTGGCCACTACGCTTTCAACAAGTTCACCGTGAATTTCGTTGACACTCCCGGCGATGACAACTTCCTCTCCGATGCCGCCGGCGCCTTGCGCGCAGTGGACGGCGTGTTAATGGTGGCCGACGCCATAGACGGAGTGAAGGTGCAGGGCGAAAAGATCTGGCAGTTCGTGGACAAGGCCGAGCTGCCCGCGTTGGTGGTGGTAAACAAGATGGACCGCGAGCGGGCCGACTTCGAGGCCGCGGTGAACATGATCCCGGAGATGCTGGGCATCAAGGCCATCAAGCTGCAAATTCCCATGGGCGCCGCCGAGTCCTTCACCGGCGTGGTGGACCTGTTGGCCAACAAGGCCTACACCTTTGCGGGCGACGGCTCGGGCAATATGACCACCGGCCCGGTGCCCGATGAGTTCGCCGATGACATGGAAGCCGCCCGCGAGACCCTCATCGAGGACATCGCCGAAGCCGACGACACCCTCATGGAACGCTATTTGGAAGGCGAGGAACTTGGTCCCGACGATTTGGCCAAGGGCTTGGCCAAGGGCGTGCGCGACCGCCTGTTCCTGCCCGTGGCTGCCGCCGCCGCCCTCAAGAACATGGGCGTGCAGCCGGTCATGGACCTTGTCAACCGCCTGATGCCCTCACCCATCGACCGGGGGGCCGTGGCGGGTGTCAACCCCAAGGACGACAGCGAGACGAGCTGCGAGCCCGACCCCGCCGCCCCCTTCGCGGGCCTGGTTTTCAAGACCGTGGCCGACCCCTTTGCCGGCCGTTTGAGCATGGTGCGGGTGTTTTCGGGCACCCTGACCTCGGACATGCAGTTGTTCAACCCCAACCGCGACGCCAAGGAGCGCTTCGGCCAGCTCTATTTGCAGACCGGCAAGACCCAGAAGTCGATCAGCGAGGCGCTGCCCGGCGACATCGTGGCCATTCCCAAGCTCAAGGAAACTCACACCGGCAACACCCTTTGCACGGCGGGCGCTCCGATTCAGTTCGAAGACATCGAGCCCTTGCCGGCGGTCATCACCTACGCCATCGAGGCCAAGGAAAAGGGCGACGAGGAAAAGGTTTTCGCGGGAATCAACAAGCTTCTGGAAGAAGACCCCACCCTGCGCCTGGACCGCGACCCCCAGACCAACGAGGCCCTGCTCTCTGGCATGGGCTCGGTGCACATAGAGACCACCCTGGACCGCCTGAAGCGCAAATTCGGCGTGGAGGTGAACCTCAACACCCCCAAGGTGCCCTACCGCGAGACCATCAAGGGCTCGGTCAGGGTGCAGGGCCGCTACAAGAAGCAGACCGGCGGCCGGGGTCAGTTCGGCGACACCTGGCTGGAGATCAGCCCCACCGACACTCCCGGCGAAGGCTACGTGTTCGTGGACGAGATCGTGGGCGGCTCCATTCCCCGCCAGTACATCCCGGCGGTGGAAAAGGGCATCGGCGAGGCCATGGTGAACGGCGTGTTGGCCGGCTACCCCATGGTGGATGTGAAGGTGCGGCTGGTGGACGGCTCCTTCCACGCGGTGGACAGCTCGGAAATGGCCTTTAAGGTGGCCGGCTCCCTGGGGTTCAAGAAGGGCGCGGCTCAGTGCAAGCCCACCTTGCTGGAGCCAATCATGCTGCTCACGGTCACCGTGCCCGAAGACGCCATGGGCGACGTCATGGGCGACATCAGTTCCCGCCGCGGCCGGGTCTTGGGCATGGATACCAAGGGCATCCTACAGGTGATCAACGCCCACGTGCCCATGTCCGAGGTGCTGTCCTACCAGGTAGAGTTGACCTCCATGACCGGCGGCCGCGGCGCCTTCACCATGACTTTGGACCACTACGAAGAGGTGCCCGGCGACGTCCAGGCCAAGATCGTGGAGGCCTACGAGAAAGCCAAGGAGGAAGGCAATTAGGCACCAAGCCGCCATCCTGACTATTAGCGACAAAGCAGCGCAGGGCCTGCGGGAGGATCTCGCCGGCCCTGCGCTGCATAGCGCCCTGGCCAAGTGGGATATCGACACCGTGCTAAGCGAAACGGTGCCCGACGAGCCGGAGCAGATAGTGGCCGCGCTCAAGCGCTTTGCCGACGAACTGCGCCTGCCTCTGGTGCTCACCAGCGGAGGCACCGGCCTCAGCCCCCGGGACAACACCCCCGAGGCCACGGCCCAGGTTATCCAGCGGCCGGTGCCTGGCCTGGCGGAGGCCATGCGCGCGGAAGGACTCAAGCACACCCACCACGCCATGCTCTCCCGGGGCATGGCCGGAGTGCGGGGATCAACCCTCATCATCAACCTGCCGGGCTCTCCCCGAGGCGCTCTGGAAAACCTGGAAGCGGTGCTGCCCGCCCTGCCCCACGCCCTGGACAAGCTCTGCGGCGACCCTAACGACTGCGCCCGGCCCCTGGATGAAACATCATGAGATACAGCGAAGCGAAAATCGGCCGCGTGTTCGTGGTCAGCGTGGAAGACGGCGAGCGCCTGCCCGACGCCATCGAAGCCTTTGCCCGCGAGCAAAAGCTCACCCACGGCCTGGTGGCCATGTTGGGGGCCATTCAAAACGGCGAGCTGGTGTCTGGTCCCGACGACCCGGACGCCAACCCGGTGACCATCCTCACCACCCTGGTGGGCAAGCCCCAAGACGCGGCGGTGCTGGGCACCATCTTCCCTGATGAAGACGGCAACCCCATGGTCCATCTGCACGGGGTCATGGCCCGCGGCGAGCGGGTGAGCATGGGCTGCCTGCGCCTGGGCGTGCATGTGTGGGAAGTGGCCGAGGTGGTGGTCATGGAACTCAGCGGGACCAAGGCGGTGCGCCGCTTTGACCCCGAGGTGGGCTTCAGCCGCCTAGTGCCCGATCCTGAAGACTAGACTTGGCTCTTAACATATAGAGATATCTAAGCGCCTGACACGCCGCTCTGGGTCTGGCCCAGCATGGCCGTCAGGCGTTCTTGTGCCCTCTTCCCATGGCTTCCCGGCCAGAACACCTTGCCGCAACTCGGGCAATGAGTGAACCCCTCCGCTGTGTCCAGAATGTAGTCCGGCACCCGCCCGGCGGCGTGTTCACGGGCCAGCGGCTGCACCGGTACGTTGCAATCCAGACAGCGAGAGAAAAAGCGGGATGGGTCGGGGGTTAGCTCCAACTCGCACAGCACTTGGCGAAGCTGATCTTCCATAAGGTCGTGCAGGATGAACACCACCCCCGGTCGTCCCTGCCAAGCCCGGCGGCGGGTGAGCAGGGCCTCGCCGGGCGCGGCCTGGGCGGGTAGGCGCTTGGGCTGGGGGGCGTCGTAGCCCAGCAGGCGCAGCCAACGGGCCAAATGGCCCAACATGCTATCGCACAGCAAACGGCTCAAGGCAGCTCCACCACCTCCAGGCCCGGCGGCACCGTGACCTCGAACAGGGCCGGGTCCACCTTGGTGTTCAGCTTTACCTCGTGGCTGATCAAAAGCAGGCTGCGCCCCTGGCCGTCGGTGGCCTTCAGGCGGCCGGGATAGCGTGAGCCCAGTTCTTCCTGGAAGCGGCCAAAGGACATCTCCAGATTGGGGCCGCTGCCCCGGCTTTCCAGCCAGGCCCGCTCCACCGCGTAGTCGGTGGGGTCGAATATCACCCACTCGGCCACCTGGCCGCCCGGCTCCAGCAGGCGCAGCAGGGTCTTGCCGCTGTCCGAATCGCTGGGCAGCACCTCGGCCTTGGCCGGCTGGGGCAACAGAGGCGGGGACCCGGCCAGCAGGGCGAATATCTCGCCCGGCGACAGGGCCAGGCCCAAAAAGCGCGACAAATTGGCTCGGCTGGCCTGGCCCAGGTAGGCCCGGTTTTCCCGGTAGGAAAGCACGGCCATGCGCCGCCCGTCGGTGACCACCCTGAGCAGGGGTTGACCGAAAGGCCCCAGCACCTCGGCCCTGAGGCGGTCCGGGGCCAGGCCCATGATCAGATGGTCGCCGTTGAGGGTGCCTTGGGGCGCGACCAGCTCAACCTCGCCGCTCAGCACCAGAGATGACACCGCCTGCTGGCGGGCCTCCAGGCGCGCCCTGACCTCCTGAGCCACGGGCAAAAGGCCCACCGTGGGTCCGCCGGGCAGGTGAACGCAGGAAGTCAGGCTGAGGGCGAAAGTGACCGCCAGCAGCATGCATCCTATGGCGCGCAGGCCGGGCATATCATGCAAGGCCTCTCACTCGGAGCCTTGGAGGCGCCTGGCCTCCTTGAGTTTGGCGCGTACCTCGTCGGGGTGGGAGTGCTGGTTGGCCAGGGATTGCTGGTAGGCCTTGGCAGCCTCTTTGTAACGCTTAAGCTTCATG
Organism: Desulfarculaceae bacterium; assembly: GCA_021737645.1. Taxonomy (GTDB): domain Bacteria; phylum Desulfobacterota; class Desulfarculia; order Desulfarculales; family Desulfarculaceae; genus Desulfoferula. Next base: position 24,294 of record JAIPDO010000023.1, on the reverse strand, counting down.
TAGGCGTCGCCTAGATGCTCGGCGATCACCGGGTCGGAGGGACCGCCGGCCGCCGCCTGGCGCAGGTAGTTGATGGCCTGGGGGTAATCCCCCCGCTTGTAGTAGACCCAGCCCAGGCTGTCGAGAATGTAGTAGGCTCGGGGCTCCACGGCCAAGGCGCGGCGAATGTAGCTCTCCGCCGTGTCCAGGTCCTTACCCTCTTCGACCAGGGTGTAGCCCAAATAGTTCAAGGCCCTGGCGTGGCGATCGTCCATGCGAACCGCCTTGCGCATCTCATCCAGCCCCTGTTGGTGCTTGCCCTCCTTGTCCAGCACCACTCCCAGTCGGAAATGGGCCTCGGCGTTGCCCGGCTCCAGCTTCAGCGCCTTGCGCAACTCTTCCTCGGCTCTGGGTAAATTTTTCCGGGCCTCGGCCAAGGCGGCCAGGGCCAGGTGCAAATCAGCCTCCTTTGGGAAAAGCTTCAGGGTTTCCTCCAAAAGCTTGTCAGCCTCTTCGCCTTGGCCCAGGTCCAGAAGTATTTCAGCTTGCAGCAGGCGGCTCTCCACATAGAACTCGGAGCTTGGCGGCACCTCCTCCAAGACCTCCAAGGCCTGTTCCGGCTTGTTAAGCTCCTGCAGAGCCAAGCCCAGATAATAGCGGGCGCGGTATTTTTTCGGGTCCTGGCGCAGGATGGCCTGGAACTCGTCCACCGCCTGACCAAAGCGCTTTTGCTGCAGGAAGACCATGCCGATCTTTACCCGCACCTCCGGGTCGTCATTGCTGAGCCCCTTGAGGATGGCGAACTGGTTCAGGGCCTCCTGGTAGCGGCCCGAGCGCAGGTAGAGCCGCCCCAGCCGCTCGTGGGCCAGGGTGGACTCGGGGTGGCGCTTTAGGATGTCACGGTACATGGCCTCGGCCTTGGCCAGGTTTCGCTGCAATTCATACAGCCGGGCCAGCTCGAACTGGGCTCCCTGGAATCTGGGGGACAGCTTGAGGACTTGTTGAAAGCTTTTTTCCGCCGCGGCGTAGTGCTTCAGGCCCACCTGGGCCTGGCCCAGGTAGTAATGGGCAGGAACCAACTCCGGCTGGCTTTTCACCAGGGGGGTGAGCGCCTTGGACGCCAACTCATAACGGCGATCCTCCAGATACAGGGTGCCCAAAAGCAAACGGGCCTCTTCCTGTTCGGGATCGATGGACAAGGCCTTCTCATAAGCGGTGATGGCCCGGGAATTTTCCTTGCGGTTGGAATAGATGCCCCCCAACAGCAACCAGGCATCCGCCAGCCTGGGGCTCAGTTCCACCGCCTTGCGGGTTTCGCCCAGGGCTTGATCCATCTGATTTATCCGCACCAAGACTCGGGCCAACTCCAAATGGAGATAGCCGCTGGCCGGGTCGGCCCGTTGGGCCTCGCGGAGATATTTGATGGCCGCTACATGGTCGCCGGTGCGCAGGCTTACCTGAGCCTGGGCATAGAGCGTAAGGGAGCGCAGGGGTACCGGTGGCGCTTCTTGGGCCTTGGCAGCGGGCTTGGCAGGCGCCGGAGGCGGCGTTGGTGCGCCTGCGCAACCGGCCAAAAGCAACAAGGCCAGAACCAATGCTCCCGCAGGGAGAATTTTTATTTTTGAGCTGGTGCCCATGAGACAGGCCGACTCCTCAGTCGCCCTCGGCCAGGCCGGCGAACTGCTCTGCAAAGTTGGGGATGCGCTCGCTCAGGCGGTCCTTGAGCTTGTCCATCAAACGAACCTGTAGTTGGCGAATACGCTCACGGCTGACCCCGTGCTCATCGCCCAGCTCGTTGAGAGTCATGGGGCTCTCTGCCAAAAGACGGCGATCCAGGATGTCTCGTTCCTTGTCATCCAAAGTATCGCGCACCGCCATCAACTCGTCATGGAAAAGTTTTCTCAGCTCCTGGTTGACCAACTCGTCCTCGGCGTCGGACTGCTCTTCATCGGTCAAAAAGCTCTGATGGGCCTCTTCGGAATCTTCACGCACCGGAGCGTCTAGGCTGAGTTCCCAGCTATCCAGGCGCTGGGACATGTCGATGACGTCCTTCTCGGAGACCCCCAAACGGGTGCTGAGGAGTTTGGGGCCTGGGGTTATACCTTGGGATTGCAGCTTCTCCTGCTCGCGGCGCAGGTTGTAGAACAGCTTGCGCTGGGCCTGGGTGGTGCCCAGGCGCACCAGGCGCCAGTTGTCCATGACAAATTTCAGGATATAGGCTTTTATCCAAAAGCTGGCGTAATAGGAGAACTTGATGCCCCGGAAGGGGTCGAACTTCTGCACCGCCTGCAACAGGCCGATGTTGCCTTCCTGGATCAAGTCCAGCAGGTTGCGCATCCAGTAGCGTTGGTGGTCCATGGCGATTTTGACCACCAGGCGCAAATTGCTGGTCACCAACTTGGCGGCCAGGGACGGGTCCCCGGTTTCATAATAGGCCTGGGTCAGTTCCAGCTCCTCTTCCCTGGTCAGAAGGGGGTACTGGCGAGCCTCCCACAAATAGCGCTGCAAGGCGTTGGTGGTGGCGGGGGGGCCGCTGCCCAAAGGCACCAGGCCGGGAGTGCCCTCAGAGCTGTCCTCCTGGCCGTCCTGGCCATCGGGCGGCTCGGAATCCAAACCGTCGTCCGGGGATTTTTCCTGCCGCACCCCGGTAGGCTCCAGCTCTTCTTCAGGGTCCAGGATCTCCGTCTCCGGCGGGGATTCAAGCACGCTCTGCTTTGGCGAAGCCTCTTTCTTGGCCGCCTTGGCCGTGGCCTTTTTAGCCTTTGGCTTGCTCTTGGAAACCGAAGCCTTCTTCTTGCCTTTGGATTTTGCTGTCATAATGCCTTTCAGACGCGGAATTCACCTTGTCGGCCTGCCCAGGGCGATGAATTGAGTTAAAATAGCCACAGGCAGGTTGCGCATAACAATTCCGGCTAATTATGAAAATACTAGCCGCCCCCCTTCGCGGCAACTAAAAAGGACGATTCCATGAGCCGCCATGCTTCCCCCGCTCTTCCTCCAGGCTTTAAAAGCTACCAGCTTTCTTTCGACTGGGGGCGCATGCACCTGGTAGCCGGGGGGCGAGGCATGCCTCTTTTCATGGTGCACGGTCTGGGCGGCAGTTGCCATGATTTCCTTGCCATTGCCCCTGAGATGGCCCGAAGTTACACCCTGCTCATTCCCGATCTGCCTGGGTTCGGCTATTCCGACAAGCCCGATCTGCCCTACGGGCCGGCCTTCTTCTCCCAGGTCATGGCCCAGACAGCGGAGCGCTTGGGCCTTAAGAGCGCTCACTGGCTGGGCCACTCAATGGGCGGCCAAACCGTGTTCACCCTGGGCTTGGACCGGCCGGAGATGGTGCGCTCGGTGGTGGCGGTGTGCCCGGCAGGAGGCCAGGCCGGGCCCAATGCCTGGCAGCGCGCCGTGCAATCGATGCTGGCCACCGATGAAGGGCGCTTTCGACTCTTTTGCCCCTGCCTGGTCAATCTGGCCATACGCATGTGTTACGGCGACCCCAGCCACCCCTCCCGGGTGGAACTGACTCGCCGGGTGCGAGCCCAGTGGGAAAGCCCGGAACGGCCCCTGTTGGAGCGCTCCCTGATTCGCTCGGGGCGGGCCATCCTGGAGCAGCCGGTGTGGCCCCGCCTGGGCCAGCTCCAGGCCCCGGTGCTGCTGGTGCAGGGCGAGCTGGACCGGGTGGTGGCCGCCGTAGAGGTTCAACGGCTCTACTCCCACCTACCCCCCGGCGCGCGCTGGGAGGTGTTGCCCAGCGGCCACATGCCCGTGTACAGCATGGCCCCAGAGCTTTCGGCCATGGTGCGCGGGTTTTTGCGAGGCTTGGCCTAGTGCCCTCCTCCGCCCTGCCCGGCCTGGTGCTTCGCCTGCGCTCCCTGGGCGAAAGCGACCTCATGCTGGACGTGTTCACCAGTTCCATGGGGCGCATGACCGCCCTGGCCAAGGGCGGCAAACGCTCCAAACAACGCTTTTTCGGGGTGCTGCTGGACGCCCATCTTCTAGATATGAGCCTGGAACCCACCAAGAGCCCGGACCTGTGGCGTCTGGCCTCGGCCCGGGTGCTGGCCTCCCATTTGGGTCTGCGTCAGGATTACCGCCGCCTGCTGGCCGCCGGGCCGGTTTTGGAGCTTCTGCTGCGGGCCACCCCGGTGCACGCCCCGCAAGGCGGCGCCTTGGAACTGGCCCTGATCACTCTGTCGCGCATGGAGCGGGGCAACGGCCCCGCCGAACTGGGCTCGGCCCTGGCCATATTTTTGGCCCGCCTATTGGATCTGTTGGGCTACGGCCTCAACCTGGAGGCCTGTTTGCACTGCGGTCGCCCGGTAGAGCAGATGAAGAACCTGCGCCTCACCCTGGGCGGGGGGGTGGTTTGCCCCTCCTGTCCAGCGGGCCACCGGGACCATCAAGTCCCGCCGGGTCTGGTGAAGTTCCTGGCCGCCGCCCGGGCTTTGGAGCCCCGGCCCTTGTCGCGCCTGTGCCTGCCAGCCGGGCAAGCTCCCCTGGCCCTGGGCTTTTTGGCCGAGTTCTGGCGGGAGGTGGTGGGCCACGACCTGCCCAGCCTGGGCCTGGCCCTGCGCTCTCTCAAGAGTCCGGCTCCGGTCCTTCCGTCCAGCCCCACCCAGACGCTGAACCGCCAATCACATTGACACCCGGCCAAGCCAGTGCTTTATTGAAATTCTCTCAAGTTGGGTGGATAGTTTCCTATTGAATCAATTTTCAAGCGCCGCACGCTTGCACATTCCAGCGAGGTAGCATGAAGCAGTTCTTTTATCCCTCTTCGGTGGCCATCCTTGGCGTCTCCCCCAGGCCCGGCAACATGGGCCGCAACATACTCGCCAACTTGGAAGGCATCGGTTTCCCGGGGGAAATCTTCCTGGTCTCGCCCAAGGGCGGCGAATACGGCGGCCGCACCATCTACCCCAGCGTAAGCGATCTTCCCGAAACGCCGGATATGGCGGTTATCCTCACCCCGGCGGCCACGGTGCCCGGCCTGGTCAACGATTGCGGCCAAAAGGGCGTCAAACGCCTGGTCATCGAGACCGGCGGCTTTCGTGAACTGGCCGATGACCGGCGCTCCCTGGAGACCGAGATCGTCGAAGCCAGCCAAAAATACGGCATGCGCTTCATCGGCCCCAACTGCATCGGGGTTATCTGCACCGAGTCCAAACTGTCGGTGCCCTTCCCTTTGCTGGACCGCAAGATTATGCCAGGCGGCCTGTCCATCATGGCCCAGAGCGGCGGCATAGGGCTCACCTATCTGCACGGCTGCTCCGAGAGCAAGGTGGGCATCGCCAAGTTTTGCAGCATGGGCAACAAGCTCAACGTCAACGAGCGCGACCTGCTGGCCTACCTCATCGAGGACCCCCAGACCGAGGCCATCCTGCTCTACCTGGAGTCCATCGTGGACGGCCGGGCCTTGTACGACCTGATCCGTTCCACCTCCAAGCCGGTGGTGGTGCACAAGTCCAACATCGCCGCGACCAGCCACGCCATCGCCAGCAGCCACACCGCCGCCTTGGCCAACGACGACGCGGTGGTGGAAGCGGCCCTCAAGCAGGCCGGAGCCATCCGGGCCCACACGGTGCATGAGTGCATGCAGATCGTCAAGGGGCTGAGCCTGCCCAAGCCCAAGGGCCGCCGTTTGGGGGTGATCTCGCGCTCCGGGGGCCACGCGGTGGTGGCCGCCGACGCCGCCCATCGCCACAACATGGAATTGCCCGATTTTTCCGAGGAGTTTTTGGCCCCTATTCAGCAGGCCACCCGTGCCTCGGTGATCCATCTACAAAACCCCCTGGACCTGGGAGACCTGTTCCACTTCGAGTTGTACGTGGACATCTTGAAAAACGCCCTGGCCCAGGATGATTTGGACGCGGTGCTGATGATGCACGGCTACCGGGGCCCCGAAGTGGAGGTGTCGCGCCAGTTCGTGGCCAAGGTGGGCGAGTTGTGCAAAGAAGCGAACAAGCCGGTGGCCCTGGCCCTGCTTGTAGACCCTGAGGAGATGATCGCCGCCTCCAGGCTCTCCTCCATCCCCCTGTTCACTTTTGCCGAAGAGGGCATCCTGGCTCTGTCCGCGGCGGAAAAGGCCGGCGGCATTCCGGTGCCCGAGCGCCTGGGCTGCGCCGAGGGCTTTGACCAAAACATGGTGCAGCGCCTGGTGGCCACCGCTGACCGCGACGGCTGGCTGGAGCTGCCCGAGGCCCTGCACCTGCTGAACGCGGCCCGCATCCCGGTGGCTCCCTTTGTCACCGCCCTGGACGCCGAGGACGCGGTGCAGGCAGCCGGCACCCTGGGCTACCCGGTGGTGCTCAAGGCGGTGGGCGGCGCTGACCTGCTGCACAAAACCGAGGCAGGCGGCGTGGCGCTGAACCTGGGCGACGCCGAGGCGGTGCGCCAAGCGGCGCAGAAGATGATGGATAATCTCAAACCTCAGCGCTTGGTGGTGATGCAGCATCTGCGGGGCGGTCAAGAGCTGATCCTGGGCATCAAGCGCGACCCCGGCTTCGGTCCGGTGGTGCTGCTGGGCCTGGGCGGAACCGCCGCCGAGGCCCTGGGCGACGTGAGCCTGCGCCTGGCCCCGGTGGATGACGCCGAGGCGGGCCAGATGATGGACCAGCTAAAGGGCGCGGCCCTGCTCAAGGGCTTCCGGGGGCAGCAGCCGATCAAGCGCGCCGCCCTGCTGGAGGCGGTGATGCGCCTGGGCATCCTGGCCGACCAGATACCCGCCATCGCCGAGTTGGACATCAACCCGCTGTTGGCCGGTCCCGGCGGGGTCATGGCCGTGGACGCCAGAGTGCGGGTCGTGGGCGACGCCCCCAAGCCCGGTAACTAGGCTTTCGTTTTGTCGGTATCTCGCCTGCTGGGCATTACCTCCACCATACCGGTGGAGGTGGCCTTGGCCGGGGGCTGGACCCCGGTGGACCTAAACAACCGCTTCATCACCCACCGCGACCCCGGCGGGCTGGTGCAGCAGGCCGAAGACCAGGGCCTGCCCCGGACCCTTTGCGCCTGGATCAAGGGCATGTACGCCTGGTGCCTGCGCCACCCCGAGGTGGCCGCCCTGGTGGGGGTGACCCGTGGCGACTGCTCCAACACCCACGCCCTCATGGAACTGCTCTGCCGCCAGGGGCGCCGGGTGATTCCCTTCGACTACCCCGGCCAAGACAACCCAGCCGCTTTGCACCAAGCCATGCAGTGCCTGGCCCGCGACCTGGGGGCCGATTTGGCCCGCGCCGAAGAGATACGCCGGGAGCTTATCCCTTTGAGGGAGAGCCTGGAGCGCCTGGACCGCCTCACCTGGCGCGAAGGCAAAGTAAGCGGCGCGGAAAACCACCTCTGGCTGGTCAGCGCCAGCGACTTTGACGGCGACCCGGTGGACTTCGCCCAGCGCCTGGGCCGCTTCCTGGCCGAGGCCGGGGAGCGCCCCACCCGCAGCCCGCGGGTGCGCCTGGGCCTGTTGGGCGTCCCGCCCATCATCAGCGGCCTGCACGAGACCCTGGAGGAGTTGGGCGCGTCGGTGGTGTTCAACGAGGTACCCCGGCAATTCGCCATGCTGGCGGGCGAGCAGGGCCGGACCCAAAGCCTGTCAGAGCAATACGCGCGCTACTCCTACCCCTATGAGGTGGGGGCCAGGGTGGCGGACATTCGCCGCGAGGCCGAGCGCCGGAGCCTGGACGGGCTGATTCACTACACCCAAAGCTTTTGCTGGCGGCAGATGCAGGATCTGGTGCTGCGCCGCGAACTAAACCTGCCCCTGCTCACCCTAGAGGGCGATCAAGTGGCCCCGGTGGACGGACGCACCCGCCTTAGGCTGGAGGCGTTCGTGGAGGTGTTGGGCTGATTCCCCTGCGGCTGGTATCCTAAAGACCAAATTTTATTCGCGCGATGATTGGAGCGATCATGTCCGATAAAGACCAAAAGTTCCCTATCGATTTGGAGTTGGAAGCACCGCTCAAAAAGGTGCGTTACCCCGGCTTTGACATGGACATCCTGGCCATGCAGCTGGTCACCGAGGCCCACCTGAGCGAGGGCAAGGCGGTTATCCACCTGCGCCCCGTATCCGCCCCGCCGGAGGTGCGCGAGGAGCTGGAAAACCAGATCGCCACCGTGGTGCGCGAGGCCACGGGGGTGCAAGAGGTGGAGGTGCATTCCCCCGAACCACCCGAGCCCAAGAAAGAGGAAAAAGGCCCCCACGCCATAGACGGCGTCAAGTGGGTGGTCCCGGTGGCTTCGGGCAAAGGCGGCGTGGGCAAGTCCACCGTGGCGGTGAACCTGGCCATGGCCCTGTCCAGCATGGGGCTGAAAGTGGGCATCCTTGACCTGGACCTTTACGGCCCCTCGGTGCCCATGATGTTGGGAGTTACCGGGGCTCAGCCCGACGCCGTAGGCCAGCAGATCGCGCCGATCTTGGCTCACGGCCTCAAGGCCATGTCCGTGGGCTTCCTCATCAAGGCCGACACCGCCCTTATCTGGCGCGGCCCCCTGGTGATGAAGGCGGTCCGCCAGCTTTTGCACGACGTGGCCTGGGCTCCCCTGGATGTGCTCATCCTGGACCTCCCTCCCGGCACCGGCGACGTGCAGATATCCATGGCCCAGGAAGTTCCCATCACCGGGGCGGTGGTGGTCACCACTCCCCAGGACGTGGCCCTCACCGACGCCATCAAGGGCGTGGACATGTTCCGCCAGGTGGGCGCTCCCCTCATGGGCATCGTGGAGAACATGAGCTACTTCAACTGCCCGGACTGCGGCAGCCGTCATGAGATCTTCGGGCACGGCTCGGTGAAGCCCCTGTGCGAAAAGCTGGGCGTGCCCTATTTGGGCGAGATTCCCCTGGACCCGTCCCTGCGCCAGTTGGCCGACCTGGGCCAACCCAAGACGGTGCTGGAGAGCCCGGCCGGCGAGCCCTACCGGGAGCTGGCCAAAATGGTGCTGGCCCAGCTCAAGAGCCAAGACTAAACCCAAGGGAGGCTGAGACATGGCCCAAGTAAACCGTGAAGCGGTGGAGCAGGCCTTGGACGTGGCCCGTGCCGAGTTGAAAAAACACGGCGGCAACGTGGAGCTTCTGGGCGTAAACGACCAGGGCGTGGTCTTGGTGCGGCTGATGGGCGCCTGTTCGGGCTGCGCCTCGGCCAACGTCACCTTGAAAGAGATCATCGAGAAATCCCTTAAGGAACAGCTGCCCGACATAAGCCGGGTGGAAGCGCTGATGTAGAAAAGTTCCCATGGCTCACGCTGAAACCAATCCCAGGGCCGTGGTGCTCCTCTCCGGCGGCCTGGACTCCACCACCTGCTTGGCCATGGCCCGGGCCCAGGGCTTTGAGTGCCACGCCCTAAGCGTGCTCTACGGCCAGCGGCACGAGGTGGAGATTCAGGCGGCCCGCAGGGTGGCCCAGGCCCTGGGCGCGGCCCAGCACCGGGAGATCGGGGTGGACCTAAGCGCCTTTGGCGGCTCGGCCCTGACCGCGGACATCGAGGTGCCCAAGGGGCGCTCCGAGGCCGACATGTCCGGCGGCATCCCCATCACCTACGTGCCCGCGCGCAACACCGTGTTCCTATCCTTGGCCCTGGCCTGGGCCGAGACCCTGGACAGCACCGACCTGTTCATCGGGGTCAACGCCCTGGATTATTCGGGCTATCCCGATTGCCGCCCCGAGTTCATCATGGCCTTTGAAAACCTGGCCAACCTGGCCACCAAGATGTCCACCACCCAGGGACGGCGCATCAAAGTGCACGCCCCCTTGATCCGCATGACCAAGGCCCAGATCATCAAGGCGGGCATCGAGCTGGGGGTGGACTACGGCCTGACCCATTCATGCTACGACCCCGGCCCGGACGGCAGGCCCTGCGGCCAGTGCGACTCATGCTTGCTCAGGGCCAAGGGCTTTGCCGAGGCCGGGGCTGTTGATCCAGTGCTTGTTTTGTAAAACAACAAGGTAGTAGGCATGGCTTTGCCCCAGAGTGAAGTCGCCGGCGTGATCTTGGCCGCCGGATTTTCCACCCGCTTCGGCGCTCAGAAACTTACCGCCTCCTTGGCGGGACGCCCCCTGGCACTATGGGCCATTGAGGCAGCGCTGGCCTCCCGGCTGGGGCGGGTGGTGCTGGTCACCAGCCCGGAGACGGCCCAGGAGATTGCCGGGCGCTTCCCCGACCTGGAGGTGGTGCTCAACCACCAAGCCGAGCAGGGCCAAGCCTCGTCCCTTCGTTTGGGCCTGGAAGCCCTGGGGCCGAAACACAGCCATGCTTTGTTCCTGTTGGCCGATCAACCCCTTCTTAGCCCTGCGTTGATCGACAGTTTCGTGGCGGAGGCCGAGGACGGGCGCGACTTGGCCGCCCTGGCCGGGCCAGAGACCTTCTCCCCTCCCGCCCTGTTCGCCCGCCGTTTCTGGCCCGATCTTGGGCGGCTGCAAGGCGATGCCGGAGGACGCAGCATCTTTGACCAGCACGGAGACGAAGCGGTCTTTCTGCCGCCCGATTTCCCCCTGGCCGGGTTGGACGTTGACACTCCCGAGCAGCTTGGCCGGGCCGATGCGGTGCTCACCCGGCGCTACAGCCAAGCCCTGGAGTTGGAGCGCGGCGATCTGGTGAGCTTGGTGGGAGCGGGCGGCAAAACCAGCCTGTTGGAAGCCCTGGCCTCGGAGCAGGCGGCCGACGGCAAGGCGGTGCTGGCCACCACCACCACCCATGTCTTTCGCCCCAGCGGCAAGGTGCTCTTGGAGCCCCATGATGAGTGGTTGCCCGAGCGCGTGGGCCGCCTGCTCTCCCCCGGCTGGTGCCTTACCGTGGCCTCGGAGTCCACTCAGGTGGAGGGACGCGCCAAGCTCAAGGGCCTTACCATCTCCAGCGTGGACTGGCTGTGGGAGGTGGAGGCGGCCCCGTTCATCCTTGTGGAAGCGGACGGAGCGCGCCGTCTGCCTATAAAGGCCCCTCGCACCCATGAGCCGGTCATGCCCATGGCTACAACCGTGCTGGTGGGAGTGTTGGGCCTTTCCGGTTTGGGGATGCCGGTGAATGAAGAACATGTCCTGGGCGCGGCCGAGTTTTGCGCTATCACCGGGGCCAAGGCCGGCGAGACTGTCACGCCGGCGCATTTAGCCGCCTTGGTGATTCACCCCAAGGGGCTTTTCAGAAAGGCCCCGTCCCGAACCCGCAAAGTGCTGGTGCTCAACCAGGTGGAGCTGCCCGGCGCGGCCCAAGGCGCGCGGCAGGTTGCCGAGTTGATCAGCGAACAAAATTCTTCCCTGCGGGTGTTGCTAACCAGCTTGCACCGAGGCGAGTGCGAGGTTTTGCTGGAGGGAGGCTAAGCGGCCAAAAGTTTGGCGGCGGCGGCTGGTCCGGCCAGGGTGATGCGCTGCCCCTGGTCCAGCAGCAAGGCCTCTCCCTGCACCAGCACCAGGCAGCCGATGACAAGGCCCCGGCCGTGCAGGCGGCGGGCCAGATTCCGCGCCCCGCGCAGGGCGGCCAGGCGCTGTTCCCTAGGCAAAGGCCCTACCTGGGTGGTGACCTTCTGCTCACCCAAACCGCTGTCAGAATCGATGTGTTTAGCCGGAGTCGAATGTGACTGCGCACCGTGGGCTTGGGCCGCGTTGCCCAGGGCGGTGGCCGCTGCGTCGGCCAGGGCCGCGCTCACGGCCCATACCGTGACCAGATCGGCCACCCCGGAGCTGTGGCTGCGCCCTTGCCAGCCGCTGCTGGCCACCCCGCCGATACCGTCGCCACCGCGCAGGTTGAGGCGGCCCATGATCCCCGAGGCCTCGCCCTGCTCCGCATCGGGCGGCTTCACTCCCACCCTAAGCTCTTGCCCCGGCGACAGGCGCACCGCGATGTCCCCGCCGTTGTTGACCACCACCCGGTCCGCGCCCAGGGCCAGGGCAAACTCGGCCACCTCGTCGGCCACCGCTCCGGCCACCGCCGCCAAAGGCGTCAGGCCGCTGTCCACCGCGCGGCAGGCCTGGGCGGCCCGCTCCACCACCGGCGGCAGAGGCCTCCCGGCGGGAAGCTCGCGCACCCGACGGCGCAGGTAGCCCTGGAATTCGGCCAACACCTTGAGGCAACGCAAAGCCGCCCGGGCGGCCTGGGCGGCCATCACCGGGCGGGGTTCGCCGCCTTGCCAGGCGGATATGGTCAGAGTCATGGGGCCCCAGTCCACCAGGACCAGGTCGGGGCGTATTACTTGCACCGGTTCCAAGGCACCGGTTCCTCGGCCGTGAAAGGCTTCACCGCCTCCATGTGGCCACCCATCTGTTCGTAATCGCTCAGGCGCATGGTGTATTCGATGGGAGCCACCGTGGCCGGGGTAGGCACCCAGGTAAAGGCCCCAGGGCGCACCTTTTCCACGTCCACGTAAAAGGTGATGCCGCCGCCGGGCAGGACGAAAACCCGAGCCCCGCCGCAGGTGAGCACCGCCTTGGACGCATGCACCGCGCGGGTAAGGCGCAAGGGATAGCGCACCGCCCCGGCGCGGGCCGAGCCACCTGCCCCGCCCACGTACACCGCCGCCACCCGGGAGCGCTGGCAGGTCTCGGCCAGGGCCGATACCGCCACACGGGCCTTTGGGGTGAGTTCGGTGGGCTGGTATTTGCCGTCCCATCCCAGCACGTACATGGCTGCGTTCTGGCCGGTGGTTTCAGTGATGAGCAAGGTCGAGCCCGGCGCGGTGACGCTGATGTCCACCTTGGCCACGATGTCCAGGGGATCGGCCAGGTCGGTGCCGCCCCAACCCTTGCCGTGGGTGCCGAAATAGCGCCCTGGGGTGGACTCCTTGAAGCAAAGCTCCACCCCGCTGGGAGAGAGCCCCAGGCAACGGCCCGAGGCATGATGGCTGAACAGACTGGTGATGTGTTGGTCCAGGACTATCACCTCATCGGCCGCATCCAGGAAAAAGGTGGCGAACAATCCCGCCGAGGCCGAGCCGCAACCCACCCGCATTTTTTCCACCACCTTGCCGTCGATGACCGGGGGTTGGCCCACCTGAATGTCCAGCTTGGCCCCGCCCTTGACCTTCAGCCGCACCGCCTCGCGGTTGGCGATGGCCGCCACCGCCCTGGCGGCGGCAAATCCGTGGCGTCCGGTAAGGCGATTGACCCCGCCGATGGCCAGCATCTTGGAGCCGTATTCCTCGGTCTCCACCATGCCCACGGTGCGTCCCTCGAAGCTGACCGCCGCGCCCTCCGGCCCCACTTCCAGGTCAGTGTCTATCTTCAGCTTGAGCCCGGAATACGACAGCGGGGCCTCGGTGACCACGGTGACCACATCCACTCCGTCGCGCTCATGGCTGACGATGTAGGGCGCGGGCATGTAGTCGGGATAGGTGCCCCCCGCCCCGATGGCGGTGATGCTGGGGCGCTCGATAATAAGCTCCGGCTCGGGGCCGACTTCCTGGGCCACTTCGGCATAGCTGAGCAAGGGGCGGGTGCGCACCAGTTGGCGGTTCTGGTTGGTGTAGCGCCCGCAGGCCCCGGTCAGGCCCAGGGGAATGCGGCAGCCCACCGGGCAGTGGGTGCATTCCTTGGCCCCGGCAATGGGTATCAGTTCGTCATGCACCGCGCTGCGTGGGCACATCCTGAAACAGGTGTGGCACTCTACGCAGGTGTTATCGATGACCGCCTTCTTCTCCTGCAAGGAGATGGCAGCCACCGGGCAGTCCTTGACGCACAGCCCGCAGCCGTTGCAACGCTCAAGATCAATCTTCACAGTCGGTCTCTCCTTCGGCTGCGGTGAGGGCTTGCATGACCCGCTCCAGGGAGATGGGCAAATGACGCATGGGGCGCCCCAGAGCCTGGCTTACCGCGCCGGCGATGGCCGGGGCGGTGGGGATCAAGGCCGGCTCGCCCACGCCCTTGGCTCCATAGGGGCCGCTGGGTTCGGGATCCTCCACAATGAGCGGGGTGATGTTGGGGGCATCGGCCGCTGTGGGGATGTGGTAGGCCTGCAAGTTTTCGGTGCGCCCCTGCTCGTATTCTTCCATGAGGGCCATGCCCACGCCCATGACCACGCCGCCGCAGATCTGGCCCTGCACCGAGCGGGGGTTGACCGCCCGGCCCACGTCATGGGCCGCGGCCACGTCGGTCACCTTGACCATGGCGCTGGCCGTGTCCACCCTGACGCGAGCGCACTGAGCTGCGTAGGCATAGGCCGCGTATGGCCGTCCCTGGCCGGTCTGGGGGTCCAGGGCGGTGAAGTTGGGGTCAAAACGTCCCTCTCCCATGACCCGCGCCCCGGACTTGGCCAAGTGGCGCACCACCTCGGCGGGCTCTATCTCCCGGCCGTCTGCGGTCCTGAGCACGCCGCCCCTCAGATCCACTTCCAGGTGGCGCTCTTTTAGCATATCGCGAGCGCCTTGTAAAAGCTGCATCTCCAGGTTGGCCACCGCACCCATCACCGCGTTGCCGCTGATGTAGGTCTGGCGGCTGGCCGAAGTGGCTCCCGCGTTGGTGGTCTTATCGGTGTCGCCCCGGCACAGGTCTATCCGTTCCATTGGCAAGCCCAGGCGGCTGGCTGCGATCTGCATCAGCGCCGTGTCGCTGCCCTGGCCGATATCCGCCGCGCCGGTAAACAGGGTCACCCGGCCATTTTGCATCCACTGAACCTGAGCGGTGGAAGGGTTGGAGGCCCCAGTGTTGCCTATGCCGTAGAACATGGCCCCCACGCCCACGCCTTCCAGGTATTCGTCAGTGTGCTTTAGCTCCGCTTGCCATCGTCGGTAGATGGGCTCGATGCGCTCCAAACAGGCCGACAGCCCCACCCCGGCCCTGAGCAGTTGGCCGGTGCTGGTGTGGTCTCCCTGGCGCAGGGCGTTTTGCTTGCGCAGGTCAAAGGAGTCCAGGCCCAGCTCGGCGGCGATGGCATCTATCTGGGCCTCGTGGGCCAGGGCCACCTGGGGGCAGCCGAAGCCGCGCATGGCTCCATTAAAAGTGTTGTTGGTGTAGGCCATGCGGGCGATGACGTCCACGTTGGCGGTGCGGTAGGGGCCGGTGGCGTGCACCGCCGCCCGTTGGTTCACCGCCAGGCCATAGGAGGCAAAGGCTCCGGTGTCGCCGCTGATGCGCGCTTTGAGGGCGGTGATATTGCCCTGCTCGTCGGCCCCGGAGATGAAGTGCATCCACAGGCCGTGGCGTTTGCCCGTGGCCCTAATGGATTCCTCCCGGCTGTAGCGCAGGCACACCGGCCGCTTCAGGTGCCAGGCGGCCAAGGCCAAAAAGGGCTGTACGGACAGGTCCAGCTTGCCGCCGAAGCCGCCGCCGGTCTCGGCCTGGATCACCCGCACCTGGTTTTCTTCAACCCCCAGGAAGCGGGCCAGGTCGGCCTGGTCGTAGTGGGGGTTCTGGGTGCAGGCCTTTACCATCACCCGGCCGTCTTCCCACCAAGCGCGGCCGCCCTCCACTTCCAGGGCGCAGTGCTCCACGCGCTCGGTGGTGTAGGTAGCCTCCACCACCACGGCGGCGTCCTTCAGAGCCGCCTCGGTGTCGCCCTGCTTGATCTTGTTTTCCCGCAGGAGGTTGCCGCCCGCGTGCTCCGGCTGCACCAGGGGCGCGTCCGGGGCCATGGCTTCCTCGAAGGAGTAGACCCCAGGCTGATTGTCGTATTCCACCTGGACCGCGCGGGCTCCGGCCCGAGCCGCCTCCAGGGTCTCGGCCGCCACCAGGGCCACGCACTGGTAAGGCTGGCGCACCCAACCGGGCGCCATGAACTCCTGATCCCGGGTGACCGCGATGATACCCAGGCGATGCTCGCCGGGCACATCCTTGGCGGTGAACACCCGAACCACGCCGGGAATGGTCATGGCCGGGGCGGGATCGATGCTCAGTATCTTGGCCGGGGCCTTGGGGGCTCGCACGCAGGCCAGGTGCAGGTCCCCGGCCTGGGGCATGTCAAAACCATAACGGGTCTCGCCGCGCACCTTGGCTTCGGTGCCCACCCGGATGAGGCTCTGGCCCAGGCTCATGAGCGCGCCTCCAGCCCGGCCCAGGCGCGCTGCAAGGCCCTGGCGGTGATGCGGGTGATGGCCGGGACCTTGTAAGTGGCCGAGGAGCGCCAGCCGCATACGTAGGTGAAGTGGCCGGCCGCCATCTCGCCCGCCGCCTGCCAAAGCTCGGGGCCGGGCTTGCCGCCTTTGATAAGCTCTTCCACGTCGACCAGGCGGCGCGGAGAGGGAAAGCACGATCCCAGCACCACTCGTGGATCGGAAAGATCGCGGTCCAGGCAGGCGGCCAGGTTTAGCCGCGACACGGCCACCTCGTGGCGGCGGCCCACCTTGAGAAAAACTTGGCCTGCGGGAGCGGGTGGCGGAGTGATGGCGTATCCCAAAATCAACTCGCCGGAGGTCAGGGTGGTCTTGTTGGGCGCGGTGATAAGCTCGCTGAGCGGGCAGTGGCGAACCCCTTCCCGGGATGCTATCTCGGCCACCGCGTCCAGGGCCACCAGGGCGCTCATGCCGTCGGCCGCCGGAGAGCCGTTGGCCACATTGCCGCCGATGGTGCCGGTTTGGCGCACCTGCATGGAGCCCACCATGGAGGCCGCCTGGGACAACACCGGAACCCGTTGCCGGGCATCGGGGTTTTCGTCCAAAAAGCGGAAGGTGAGCCCGGCCCCCAGATAGCAACCGGGGCCTTCCAACTCCAGGCGCTGTAGCTCCGGCAAACGGGTGATGTCCACCAACAGCTCGGGCAACTCATCGCCGTTCATGCGGGCCTGGCGCAGGGAAATCATCAGGTCGGTGCCCCCGGCCAGCACCTTGGCCCCGGGCTGGGCCAGGGCATCCAGGGCCTCGGGCAGCGAGGCGGGAGTCAGGAAGCGGCTCATTGCTCCTCCCCTTCCCCGCGCAGATATTTGGCCCCGCGCCGCACCCCGCGCACCACATCGTGATAGCCGGTGCAGCGGCACAGGTTGCCGGACATGGCCCGGCGGATCTGCTGTTCGCTGGGCTCGGGAGCCTGCTCCACCAGATCAAGGGCGGTGAGGATCATGCCGGGGGTGCAAAAGCCGCACTGCACCGCGCCGGTGTCGGCAAAGCCCTTTTGCATGGGATGCAGTTCATCCCCCTGAGCCAAGCCTTCCACGGTGGTGACCTCGCGGCCCGCCGCCTGCCAGGCGGCGGTAAGGCACGAGTCCACCGCCTTGCCGTCCAGGAGCACGGTGCAGGCTCCGCATTCGCCCACGCCGCAGCCCTCTTTGGCTCCCAACATATCAAGGCGCTGGCGCAGCACCTCCAGAAGCGTGGCTTCGCCCGGTACGCCTTCCAGGCTCACCTGGTTGCCGTTGAGGGTGAACTTCAGGGGCATGGTTGTTTGGTCCCTATCGGCCCATCATGGCAGGCAGCATGGTGGCAATACCTGGGATGACCGTGATCAAAAACACCACCACGAACACCGCCAACAAAAACGGCGCAACTCCCCGGAAGA
Source organism: Desulfarculaceae bacterium (assembly GCA_021737645.1). Lineage (GTDB taxonomy): Bacteria > Desulfobacterota > Desulfarculia > Desulfarculales > Desulfarculaceae > Desulfoferula. Next base: position 6,925 of record JAIPDO010000023.1, on the reverse strand, counting down.
TGGTTTCCACCTTCACGTCCTTGGCCACTCCTGCCACGGTGAAGATGTTCAGCCCCATGGGCGGGGTGATCAGCCCGGCCTCCATCATCAGCACCGCGATCACCCCGAACCAGATGGGGTCGAAATGCAGGGCGGTGATGATGGGATAGATCACCGGCAGGGTGAGCACCATCATGGATATGGCGTCCAGGAAGCAGCCCAGGAAAAGGTAGATCAGGATGATGACCGTGACGATCAGATAGGGCGAAACCTGTAGCCCCGACGCCCAGCCGGCCACTGCCATAGGGATGGTGGACAGGGCCAGGAAGTAACTGAACACGTTGGCTCCGGCCACCAAAAACAGCACCATCACCGAGATGCGCACCGACTCGAAAAGGGCGCCGACGAGCACTTCCATACTCAGGCGGCCCTTTACCATGGCCACGATGAACAACACCGTGGCGCCCACCGCGCCAGCCTCGGTGGGGGTGAAGAAACCGGCGTAGATGCCGCCCATGACGATCAAGAACAGCACCAAGGGCTCCCAAACGCCCTTGAGGGAGGCGAACTTTTCAGCCCAGGTGACCTTGCCCGGGGTAGCCGGAGCCATGGCCGGGTTCATCTTCACCCAGGCGATGATGATGCCGATGTAGGAAACGGTGAGCAAAAGGCCTGGCAGCATGCCCGCGACCAAAAGCTTGCCAATGGACTGCTCGGTGAGCATGCCGTAGACCACGAAGCCGATGCTGGGCGGAATCAAAAAGCCCAGGGTGCCGCCCGCGGCCACCGCGCCCGTGGCCAGGCGGGGGTCGTAGTTGAAGCGCTTCATCTCCGGCAGGGCCACGGTGCCCATGGTGGCCGCCGTGGCCACCGAGGAACCGGACACCGCCGCGAATCCGCCGCACGCGCCGATGGTGGCGATGGCCAGGCCTCCGGGCAGGCGGCGCATCCATTTGTCGAAGGTGCCGTACAGCTCGCGGGTAATGCCCGAACTGCTGGCGAAACCGCCCATGACGATGAACAGGGGTATCACCGTGTAGGGGTAAAAGGAAGCCACCTCCCAAACCGTGCTGGCCACCTTGGGTAGCGCGGCATCAAAGGAGGCCAGATAGCTGATGCCCGAGAAGCCCACCAGCATCAGGGCGAAGGCTATGGGCATGCCCAGGAACAGGAGCAGGAAAACGGCGATGGTGCCGATGACTCCAACGGTGATGGGATCCAACATCACTTACCTACCAGCTTGCGCATCGTATCAACTACATCGCAGATCAACTCGAGGCAAAGGAAAAGGGCCGCCACGGACACCAGCAACCGGAATGGATACTGGGGTATGCGCAACATGTCCGAGACCGAGACCTCTTCCATGGCCACTACGTAGCCTTGCCAGCAGAGTATGCCGATGATGAAGATGCTCAACAATGTGGTTATCAGGTCCAGTCCCATGGACACTTTTTCCGGCAGACGGTCGGTGAACATGGTCACCCGCACGTGGCCCTTCACCTGGTGGGTGTAAGCCAGGCCCAGCAAGACGAACACCGACAGCATGTAGCTGGAAAGCTCCAAGGTGCCGGGGATGGGCCGGGACCAAACGCCCCGGCCCACCACCTCGGCTGACGTCAGCAGCATCATGGGGATTAGCAGAAACATGCCCACATAGGTCAGAACCCGGGTGACCTTCTGGATAAGGGTCTTGATGTTTTCGTAAGCTTCCATGGGATCTCCCAGGTCCGGAGCATGAGCCTGCTTATGAGGTTATTACTTCTTTTCGCTCTTGTGCCACTCGGGAGGCGTGGCCACGCACTTGGAACCGGCCTGCTCCACGATCTGGGTGTACATCATCACCGCTTCCTTGGCGGGCTTACCTTGCTTTTCAAGCTTGGCCACCCACTCGCGGGTCACGTTTTGGAAGCGGGCGAACCAACGCTCTTCCTCCTTGGGAGGCAGCTGGTAAAGCTTCACGCCCTTGGCTTTGATCTCTTTAATCATCTGGGCGTAAGTCTTCTTGTCCAGACCGTGGGTGGTGGCGAAGGGGTTGCCAACCACCTCCTCGATGATCTTTTGCAGGTCAGGCGGAGTGCGCTCCCAGGACTTCTTGTTCATGACCACGCCCTCGGACACGCAGCCGAAGGTGGCCTGCACGCCGTACTTGGCCACTTCATAGAGCTTGAAGGCCAGCACCAGCGGGGGGCAGGTGACCAGGCCGTCGATGGTGCCGGTCTCCATGGCCAGGTAAACGTCGCCCAAAGGCATGAACACCGGTTCGGCGCCCAGGGACTTGATGTAGTTGGTCTGCATGCCGCCGGGGGTGCGGATCTTCAGGCCCTTAAGGTCTTCCAGGGTGTGCACCGGCTTGGTGGTCCACAGGAAGGCCTGGATGCAGCCGTTGAGTTCCAGAACCTTGACGTCCTTGAACTCTTTTTCCAGGGCCTTGGCGTATACCTGGTTGCCGATGTTGGCGGCCAGGTCCTTGCCATCCACCCAAGCGGCCATGGACAGCACGTCGGTCATCGGGAAGCGGCCGGGGGTCCAGGTGGCGGTGAAGTAGCCCATGTCCGACAGGCCGTTCTTTACGATGTCAAAGTGCTCGGGGCCTTTGCCCAAAGCGCCGCCCGCATAAAGGGTGTAGGTGATGCGGCCGTTGCTGCGCTTCTTGAGCTCCTCCAACATGGGAATCCAAACCGTCTTCACTTCACGGCTTACGGGAGGATGCCAGGTGGAAAATTTCAAGTGGACGGTCTTTTTCTCTTCGGCCTTGGCGCCGGTGAAGCCGCCGAAGCAGACCAACAGCGCCGCCAACAGGCCAATTAACCAAACAGACTTTCTCATCTAAATCGCCCTCCTTAACTGAGTGACATGGATGAAGCGCCAACTCCCGCACCCTGGAGGGCGCGTGTTTGTAAGCGCAATAAAATAGCCGACTGTAAGCTATTCAATTGTTTATTTACCATCTAGCGCTCATTCCTTTGCTCTACAGCCTTGAAGGCTCGTCATCAGCATCAAATTAATATTTGCTTTATTTGTTAAAATATAGTTAAAATCTCTCTGACGTCAAGTTAATTGTAACCAGCCGCGTGGCATATCACCCGGCCCGAAGGCAGCCACCCACTCGATGCCGCTGATATAGCAGTTTTTTTCGTTGCTTTCTCTAGCGAGTATCCCAGGATGGCCTTAGATGATGCCCAGAGCGGCGTATTTGAGGGAAGATGCGGCAATGTTTCAATTTTGTTATGACCTGCCATCCTCTTCCCTTTTACTCTTGACCAAGCCTTTTTTAATAGATAGTATATTTTTTAAAATATATTTAACTTAAAGGCTTCGTCAAGCAATTTTTGTATTCAGGGGAGGCACGATAGGGCTTGGAAACACTAGGCCGCAAATTAAAGGCGTTGAGGCTGGCCAAAAACCTGACGTTGCAACAGGTGGCCAGCCAGGCCCAATGCACGGCGGCGCATCTTTCGCAAATAGAAAACGACAAGGCCTCTCCCTCTATCGCGGCCCTGAAGAAAATCGCCGCGGTCCTGGAGGCCAGGATCGTAGATTTCTTTGACGACGAAACCGAAGACGATCCCGTGGTGCTGGACCCTTCCCAATGGGTGCGGGTGAGCCTGCCACGCTGGAAGGCGGACATCAAGCAAATGGTGCGCATGGTCAAGCACCGGCACATGCAACCATTTTACACCGTAATACAGCCAGGCGGCGGCACCAAAGAAGACTATCATCACATGGGCGAGGAGTTCGGCTTAGTGCTGGAAGGGCAGCTTACCTTGCGCTTGGGCGAAGATATCCATCAGGTGCCTGCCGGTTCTTCCTTCTACTATTCCTCCAATCAGCCTCACGCCTGGACCAATGACGGCAAGGAGCCCTGCCGGGTGGTGTGGGTGGTCACCCCTCCCAGTTGGTAAAGCTTATTTCAGGAAGGGAGCATATTAAATGAACTCGGTATTGGTAAAAAACGTCGGCCTCATGCTTAGCGGCGAAGTCGACAACCCCATTTTGGAAGCGGACAGCGTCGTAATAGCCGACGGACTGATACAAGAGATCGGCTCCGGCCTCGGCGCTCCCCAGGGCGCCACGGTGATCGACGCCCAGGGCTGCGCCCTGACCCCCGGCCTCATCGACTCTCACTGCCACGTGGTCCTTGGCGACTGGACCCCTAGGCAGCAAATGATGAATTTCCTGGACTCCTCCCTGCACGGCGGAGTTACCACCTCCATCAGCGCGGGCGAAGTGCACCTGCCCGGCCGCCCCAAGGACGCGCTGGGAGCCAAGTGCCTGGCCATCGTGGCCGCCAAGAGTTGGGCCGTGGTGCGCCCCGGCGGCATGAAAGTCTTGGGCGGCGCCCTGATCCTGGAAAAGGGCCTCACCGAGGCGGATATCGAAGAGTGCGCCCAGGCCGGGGTCAAGGTGATCGGCGAGGTGGGGCTGGGCTCGGTGAAGGAGCCCGCCGAGGCGGCGGAGATGGTCTCCTGGGCCAAGGCCCGGGGCATGACCGTAATGATGCACACCGGCGGCACCTCCATCCCCGGCTCCTCGGTGGTGGGCGCCGAGCAGATTATCGCCACCGCCCCCTCTGTGGCCAGCCATATAAACGGCGGCCCTACCGCGGTGAGCCTGGAAGAGGCCAAGCGCATCATCGACCAGACAGACATCGCCATCGAGATCGTGCAGTGCGGCAACGTGAAGCGCGCCGCCGAGGTGGCCCGCTACATGGACGAGACCAAGCAGTGGGGCCGGGTGATATTCGGAAACGACGCCCCCAGCGGCACCGGCGTGGTTACCCTGGGCATCCTGCGAAACATGGCCATGGTGGCCAGCCTGGGCGGGGTGGCTCCGGAGTTGACCGTGGCCATGGCCAGCGGCAACACCGCCAAGCTTTACGGCCTCAACCGGGGCCGCATCGCTCCCGGCCTGGAAGCGGACCTGGTGTTCATGGACACCCCCATAGGCTCGCCGGGCTCCGACGTGCTTCAGGCCCTGGCCGAAGGCGACACTCCGGGCGTCAGCATGATTCTCATTGACGGCAAGGTGGTGGCCAAGGTCAGCCGCAACACCCCCCCGGCGGTGCGCAAGGCCCAGGTGGTTGCTTAATTTTTGTCTATTTCTTTAGGAGATGAAGCCATGCAGATTCGCAAGCTGGTAACCATAGTGGAGGAAACCTTGCAGGAGGCGGGCAAGGACATAAAACCCGCCACCCGCAAAGCCGCTGCCATCGCGGTGATCCACAACCCCTTTGCCCACGAATACGCCGAAGACCTCAGCGAACTGATGGACATGGGCGAGGAACTTGGCGGCCTTTTGGGCAACAAGGCCCGCGAAGCCCTGGGCATCACCGCCGAGCAGTGCGAAAGCTACGGCAAGGCGGCCATAGTGGGCCTCCGGGGCGAGCTGGAACACGGCGGGGCTATACTTCACCCCAAGCTGGGCGCCCCCTTCCGCAAGGCCCTGGGCCGGGGCTTGGCCCTGATCCCTTCGGTGAAAAAGCGCGGCCCGGCCGGTTGCACCATCGACGTGCCCCTAAACCACAAAGACGCGGCTTTCATCCGCTCCCACTTTGACGGCATGACCATCAGCCTGGAAGACGCACCCTTGCCCGACGAAATCCTGGTGGCCCTGGTGGTTACCGACTCCGGCCGCCCGCTGCCCCGCATCGGCGGCCTCACCACTGAAGACGCAAAATACGAGGACGGCCTGCGTTAGGGTCGCACCCGCAACTTTTTATCTAGGAGAGGGCCTGCCATGGCCATATTACCCGAAGTCAAAAGCCACTACGGCCGTCTGAAGCTTCTCATCGGCGGCGAGTGGGTCGAGTCCAAGTCCGAGATCGTCAACAAGACCACCAACCCGGCCACGGGCGTGGAGATCGCCGAGTTCCCCACGGCCACCAAAGAGGAAGCCCGGGCGGCGGTGGAAGCGGCCCAGCAGGGCTTCGAGGCCATGAAGAACATCGCCCTGCGTGAACGGGCCCGCATGCTATTTGACATGCGCCAGATCTTCGACCGCGAGGCCGACACCCTGAGTCGGGTGCTGACCCAGGACCACGGCCGCACCTACAAGGAAGCGGCGGGTTCGGTGCGCCGATCCATCGAGAACATAGAGTCGGCCTGCTCGGCCGCCTATGGCATGGCCTCGCGCAACGAGCACATAGACAACCTGGCTCGCGGCATCGACATGTGGCTGACCTGGGAGCCGTTGGGTCCCTTCCTCATCGTCACCCCCGGCAACATTCCCATGCACGCCTGGAGCTCGTTCGTGCCCTACGCCCTGGCCGCCGGTTGCTCGGTGGTGGTTAGCCCCTCGCGCCAGGACCCGGTGGCCGCCGAGTACATGAGCAAGGTGGCCCTGGAAGCCGGTTTTCCGGCGGGGGCCATCAACCTGATCCACGGCGGCCGCGACGTGAACAGTTACATCCTGGAGCAGCCGGAGATAGAGGGCATCGGCTTCATCGGCTCCACCGGCGCGGGCCTGGATTTGTTCGCCCAGTGCGGCAAGCTGGGCAAGACATCGAGCCTCAACGGCAACGGCAAGAACACCGTGGTGATCATGCCCGACGCCGACCTTGAGGCTTGCCCCGGCTACGTGCGCCAGGGCTGCTTCGGCATGACCGGCCAGCGCTGCCTGGGCTCGGACAACGTGGTTATCCTGGGCGACAAGGCCCGCTACGAGGCGGTGAAGCAGTCGCTGGTGGCCAACGCCTCGGCCATGAAGCTGGGCTACGGCCTGGACGAGTCGGTGACCATGGGCCCCTACGCCACGCCTGCCGGGCGCGACAAGGTCTGGGCCTGGGTGGAGCGCGGCCTGGCCCAGGGCGCCAAGATGGTCTTGGACGGCCGCACCATGAACCCGGCCGACCTGCCTGACGGCTACTTCCTTGGCCCCACCATTTTGGAAGACGCGGACATCGACATGGGCATTTGCAAGGAGGAGGCCTTCGGCGCGGTGGGCGCCC
>JAIPDO010000022.1 GCA_021737645.1 Desulfarculaceae bacterium | reverse complement strand
ATGGTGATGCCCGGTGACAACGTGGCCATCGAGGCCAACCTTATCACCCCCATCGCTATGGAAAAAGAGCTTCGCTTTGCCATCCGTGAAGGCGGCCGTACCGTCGGCGCCGGCGTGGTCAGCGAAATCATCGAGTAGGGAGACTTTTAGTCCGCCGCTAGTGCGCGCGAGATAGAGTTAGCCGAGGAGTTGGCCTCATGATCCAGAACCAGAAGATCCGCATTAGGCTCAAGGCCTATGATCACAAGCTGCTGGACCAGTCCGCAGCCGAGATCGTGGAGACCGCGCGCCGCACCGGGGCCAAGGTGGCCGGGCCTATCCCGCTGCCCACGGTGATAAACAAGTTCTGCGTACTGCGTTCCCCGCACATTGATAAGAAAAGTCGGGAGCAGTTCGAAATCCGCACCCACAAGCGCCTGCTTGATATCTTGGAGCCCACCCAGCAAACGGTGGACGCCTTGATGAAGCTGGACTTGAGCGCCGGTGTGGATGTGGAAATCAAGCTGTAAGCGTCGCGAGGCGACTCATGCTCAAGGGATTGATAGGAAAAAAGATCGGGATGACCCGCCTGTTCCTCAACGAGGGAAAAGCGGTTCCCGTAACGGTGCTCCAGGTGGGCCCCTGCACTGTGGTGCAGGTAAAAACCTCGGACAATGAGCAGTACAACGCCCTGCAACTGGGCTTTGGCGATAAAAAGGCCAGCCGGGCGAACAAACCCGCCGCCGGCCATTTTGCCAAGGCCGGGGTTGACCCCAAGGCGGTGCTCAAAGAGTTCAAGGTTGATGACACCGCCGAGTTCCAGGTGGGCCAGGAAATCACCGCGGATATGTTTACCCGCGGCGAAAAGGTCAATGTGACCGGGCGCACCAAGGGACGTGGTTTCTCCGGTGTGGTCAAGCGTCACGGCTTCAGTGGCGGACGCAAGACTCACGGATGCACCACCCACGACTTGCCCGGCTCCATCGGCCAAAGCGCCGATCCCGCCCGGGTGGTCAAGGGCCGTCGTATGCCAGGCCGCTACGGTAACGAGCGCATGCAGGCTCGTAACCTAAAGGTGGTGGATGTTCGCCCCGAGGACAACCTGGTCTTGGTCAAGGGCGCGGTGCCCGGGGCCAGGGGCGGCATCGTCTTCATCGAAAAGGCTTAAGCACTCTCAGGTGATCAAGATGCCTACGTTGGATGTATTAGACCGAAATAACCAAAAGGTCGGCCAGGTCGAGCTGTCCGAGGCCGTCTTTGGGGCCGAGGTCAAACCTCACCTGCTGCACGAGGTGGTGGTTTGGCAGCTCGCAAAGCGCCGCGCCGGAACCGCCTCCACCAAAATCCGCAAGGAGGTTCGTGGCGGTGGCCATAAACCTTGGCGGCAAAAAGGCACCGGCCGCGCCCGTTCGGGCAGCCGGCGCAACCCACTGTGGCGTGGTGGCGGAACCATCTTTGGTCCCAAGCCCCGCGACTACAACTACAGTGTGCCCAAGAAGGTCAAAAAGGCCGCTCTGCGTTCGGCTCTCTCCAGCAAGCTGGGTGAGGAAAAGCTGACCGTGCTTAGAGGCTTTGACCTGGAGTCCATAAAGACCAAGGACTTCGTGGCCGTGCTGAGCAACCTGGCCGCCGCAAATTGCCTGGTGGTCATCCCCTCCGCCGACGAGATGGTGGAAAAAAGCGGGCGCAACGTGGCCCGGGTGAAGGTTCTCAGGGCCGAGGGGCTAAACGTCTACGACATCCTCAAACACGACCGGCTTCTGCTGCTCGAGGGCGCGGTGGCCGGCATCGAGGAGGCCCTGTCGTGAAGAATTTAAGGGAAGTTATACGTCGGCCTCTGGTCACTGAAAAAGGGACCATTGTAAAGGAGTTGGGCAACCAGCTTTTGTTCGAGGTCGATAAGCGGGCCACCAAGGTGGAAATTCGCCAGGCGGTAGAGAAGCTCTTCGAGGTCAAGGTGCTCAAGGTGCGTACCACCAATTGCACCGGTAAAAACAAGCGCATGGGCAAGATCTTGGGCCGGCGCAACGACTGGAAGAAGGCCTACGTCACCCTGGCCCCCGGCCACAGCGTGGAGTTCTTCGAGGGGGCATAAGAGCCCGTCAGCCGAGAGAGGACCTGGACCATGGCCATTAAAAAATATAAACCGACGACGCCGGGACGGCGCTTTAGGACCTACCTGGAGCGTGAGGAAATCACCCGGACCGAACCGGAAAAGAGTCTGTTGGAGCCCATCCGCAAAACCGGCGGGCGCAACAACTACGGGCGGGTCACTTCCCGCCACCGGGGCGGCGGGCACAAGCGGCGTTATCGGCGCATCGACTTTAAGCGGGACAAGTTCGGCGTGCCGGCCAAGGTGGCCAGCATCGAATACGACCCCAACCGCAGTTCCAACATCGCCCTGCTGCACTACCTGGACGGCGAAAAGCGCTACATTCTGGCCCCCAAGGGCCTGACCGTAGGCACCATGCTGGTCAGCAGCGACAAGGCCGACATCGTACCGGGCAACGCCATGCCCCTGTCGGCCATCCCCTTGGGCACTCACTTGCACAACGTGGAGCTCAAGATCGGGGGCGGCGGCCAGATAGTGCGTTCGGCCGGAACCTATGCCCAGCTCATGGCCAAAGAGTCCGGCTATGCCACTCTGAAGCTGCCTTCGGGCGAAATGCGCCGGGTGCACTTGAACTGCCGCGCCACCATCGGCGAAGTGGGCAACGAGCAGCACGACAATTTCAACTGGGGCAAAGCAGGCCGCACCCGTTGGTTGGGCAAGCGGCCCAAGGTCCGCGGCGTGGCCATGAACCCGGTGGATCACCCCATGGGTGGTGGCGAGGGCCGCAGCAGCGGTGGTCGTCACCCCTGCAGCCCCTGGGGTCAGCCATCCAAGGGCTACCGCACCCGTAAGAAGAAGCCTTCGGACAACTTCATCGTCCGCCGGCGTTATCAGTAGTAGGAGCCAGCCATGTCGCGTAGCCTTAAAAAAGGTCCCTTCGTGGACGGACATTTGGCCGGGAAGGTCGACCAAACCCAGGCATCGGGCAGCCGCAAGGTCATCAAGACCTGGAGCCGCCGCTCTACCATCATGCCTGACTTCGTGGGTCTGACCTTTGCGGTGCACAACGGCAAAAAGTTCATTCCGGTGTTCGTGACCGAGAACATGGTGGGGCACAAGTTGGGCGAGTTTTCTCCCACCCGCACCTACTATGGTCACGCTTCGGACAAGAAGGGTAAGAAGAGGTAGGCCCATGGAAGCGGTGGCCAAAGCCAAATTCGTGCGCATATCCCCCCGCAAGGCCCGTCTGGTGGCCGACGCGGTGCGGGGAATGAAAGTGGGCGAGGCACTTGACAAGCTCAAGTTCACTCCCAAAAAAGCGGCCGGTTTGTTCGTCAAGGTGATCAGTTCCGCAGTGGCCAACGCCACTAACGACAGCAACGTGGACGCCGACAACCTCTACATCAAAAAAGCCTTCGTAGACGGCGGCCCCACACTCAAGCGTTGGCGCCCCCGGGCCATGGGCCGGGCCTATATCATTCGCAAGCGGACCAGCCACATTACCGTGGTGCTGGACGAGCGCTAGGCAAGGAGAGCTGGTTTTGGGTCAGAAGGTACATCCCGTAGGATTTAGGCTGGGTATCATCCGCACCTGGGATTCCCGCTGGTTCGCAAACAAGGACTACGCAGCCCTGGTCTACGAGGACTGGCAGATCCGCAGATTCGTCAAGAAGAAGCTGTCTCACGCCGGCGTCAGCCGGATTGAGATCGAGCGGGCGGCGGACAAAGCCAAGATACGCATCCACACCGCGCGGCCGGGCATCGTTATCGGCAAAAAGGGCTCGGAGATCGAGTCGCTCAAGCGCGAGTTGGAAAAACTGGTCAATCGCGACGTGATGGTGGACATCCACGAAGTGCGCAAGCCCGAGATCGATGCGCAGTTGGTGGCCGAGAACGTGGCCGGTCAGTTGCTCAGGCGCATCGCCTTCCGCCGGGCCATGAAGCGGGCGGTCATGAGCGCCATGAAGTTCGGCGCCCAGGGCATCCGCATCCAGTGCGCCGGCCGTTTGGGCGGCGCGGAAATGGCGCGGCGCGAGTGGTACCGCGAGGGTCGGGTGCCGTTGCACACCCTTCGGGCCGACATCGACGTCGGCTTCACCCAGGCACAGACCACCTACGGCATCATCGGGGTGCAGGTGTTGGTGTTCAAGGGCGAGGTTCTCGACGACAGCGAACGCGAACTTAACGCCTAGGGCGAGTTCCGACGGAGATTTAAGGAAAGGCATAGCAGACCATGCTGGCGCCAAAGAGAGTAAGACATCGCAAGGTCCAAAAAGGCCGCATGCGAGGCAAAGCCCAAAAGGGCAACCGGGTGAGCTTCGGCCAGTTCGGGCTGCAGGCCCTGGACCGGGGATGGATGGACAACCATCAGATCGAGTCCGGACGTATCGCCATTACCCGCCACATCAAGCGCGGCGGGCAGGTGTTCATCCGGGTTTTCCCCGACAAGCCCTTTACCTCCAAGCCGGCGGAAACCCGCATGGGTAAGGGCAAAGGCGCTCCCGAAGGTTGGGTGGCGGTCATCCGTCCCGGGCGCATGATATTTGAAATTGACGGTGTGACCCGCGAGGTCGCCCTTGAGGCCCTGAGGTTGGCAAGCCACAAGCTGCCCTTCAAGTGCCGGATAGTGGAGAGGAGCTGACGCCATGAAGGCCGCTGAGCTCACAGAACTCTCGCTGGAGGAACTGGCCCAGAAGCTGGAGGATTTACGGCAAGAGCTGTTCAACCTCAAGTTTCAGAATTCGACCGGCCAGTTGGAAAACCCCATGCGGGTGAATCAGACCAAAAAAGACATCGCCAGGGTGCTGACCTTTATCAATCAGCGCCAGGCCCAGGCGCTTTAGGGAGTATAATTCCATGGCCGACAAGGAACGCGGAAACTCCAAGGCTCTGGCCGGGGTGGTGGTAAGCGACAAAATGGACAAGACGGTGGTGGTGCAGGTGGAACGCCTGGTAAAGCACCCCGTCTATAAGAAATACGTGCGCCGCCGGGCCAAGTTTATGGCCCACGACGAGAGCAACGATTGCCAGGTGGGCGACACCGTACTCATTCGTCAGAGCCGCCCCTTGAGCCGTCATAAACGTTGGCGCGTCAGCAAGGTGCTGGAGAGGGTGGCCTAAGGGCCCCTGCTAGGAGCGATACGCCATGATCCAGCCTGAAACAAATCTCCTGGCCGCCGACAACTCCGGCGCCAAGAGGCTCTATTGCATCAAGGTGTTGGGTGGTTCCAAGCGCCGCTACGCTTCGGTGGGAGACATCATCGTAGTGTCGGTGAAAGAGGCCCTGCCCAACTCCAAGGTGAAAAAGGGCGATGTGATGAAAGCGGTGGTGGTGCGTACGGCCAAGGAAGTACACCGGCCCGACGGCACCTTCATCAAGTTTGACGATAACTCGGCGGTCCTGATCAACCAGGCCCGCGAGCCCATCGGAACCCGCATTTTCGGACCGGTGGCCAGGGAACTGAGAGCGAAGAACTTCATGAAGATCGTATCCCTGGCCCCCGAGGTCCTGTAGGTTTGGCCATGAAGCAAAAGTTCAGTATCAAAAAGGACGACAAGGTCCTGGTGATAGCCGGCCGCGAAAAGGGCAAAGTGGGCAAGGTGCTCAAGGTTATCCCGGACAAGGAACGGGCGTTGGTGGAAAAGGTCAATATGATCAAACGCCACACCCGCGCCGGACAGAGCAGCCAAGGCGGCATCGTCGAGCGCGAAGCCGCGCTGAACGTGAGCAACTTGGCTCTTTTGTGCCCCAAGTGCAACCAGCCGGTGCGCGTGGGCCGCAAAAAACTGGAAAACGGAAAGTCCGCCCGCTTTTGTGCGAAGTGCGGCGAATTCATGGATAACTAGACGCACTGCAACCGCAGGGCGTCCGGCCCCTGGGACGAGCCGGGACTTTACCGGCTTCAACAGAGGAGCTAGAGGAAGATGGAAGATAAAACCAAACCCAGGCTGCGTGGGTACTACGAACAACAGGTAGTGCCTCAGCTTATGGAAAACTTCGCCTACGACAACATCATGCGCGTGCCGCGGGTGGTGAAGACGGTGCTCAACATGGGTGTGGGCGAGGCGATCCAGAACATCAAGGTGCTTGACGCCGCCGCCGTGGAGCTAACCCAGATCGCGGGCCAAAAGGCTCTGATCAACCGGGCCAAGCGCTCCATCGCCTCCTTCAAATTGAGGGAAGGCATGCCGGTGGGGACTTCGGTGACTTTGCGCAACGAGGGCATGTGGTACTTCTTGGACAAGCTGATGCACATTGCCCTTCCCCGAGTGCGCGACTTCCGCGGAGTGAGCCCCAAGGCCTTTGACGGCCGGGGGAACTACACCCTGGGCATCAAAGAGCACATCATCTTTCCCGAGATCGAGTACGACAAGATCGACAAGGTCCAGGGAATGAATATAACTATCGTAACCACCGCCCCTACCGATGAGGAGGGCCGGGCCCTGCTGAAGTTGCTGGGCATGCCCTTCAGGGCAAATTAGCGGGAGGCGAGTAAGTTGGCCAAAACAGCTTTGAGAAATAAGGCCAAGAGTAAGCCCAAATTCAAGGTGCGGGCCTACAACCGCTGCCCCATTTGCGGCCGGCCCAGGGCCTTTTTACGCAAGTTCGGCGTATGCCGTATCTGCTTCCGCGATATGTCGCTTCGGGGCGAGATCCCCGGCGTGATCAAGTCGAGCTGGTAGGAGAGTCGCCATGTCTATGCAAGATCCAGTGGCCGACCTGCTCACTCGCGTGCGTAACGCGATGATGGCCCATCAAGACGAGGTGACCATTCCTTCCTCCAAGCTCAAGGCCGCCGTGGCCCGCGTGCTAAAGGAAGAGGGCTACGTTACCGATCTTTCGGTGCAGGCCGATGACAAGCAGGGGCTTTTGACCATCAAGCTGCGTTACCTGGCCGGTGTTCCGGTCATCGAGGGCATCAAGCGCATCAGCAAGCCCAGCTGCCGGGTGTACGTGGGCTACGATCAGATTCCCAAGGTGCGTAGCGGCTTGGGTATCAACATCCTCTCCACCCCCAAGGGCGTCATGAGCGATAAAGCCGCTCGGATGGCCAAGGTGGGCGGTGAAATTATTTGCGCCGTCTGGTAGGGGATGGGAGTTAAGCAATGTCTCGCGTAGGTAAACAACCGGTGGTCCTGCCCTCGGGCGTTGAAGTGACCATCGAAGACATGAAGATCGAGGTCAAGGGTCCCAAAGGCTCTCTTAGCCGGGAGTTACACCCCTTGGTCAAGGTCAGCCAGGAGGACGGCAAGATCGTCGTGGCCCCGCTCGACGATTCCCTTAAGGCCCGTGGCCTGTGGGGCCTGTTCCGTTCCTTGATCGCCAACATGGTCGATGGAGTCAGCAAGGGCTACAGCAAAGTGTTGGAGATCAACGGCGTGGGCTATCGGGCCGAGACCGCCGGCAACGACCTCAAGCTGACTTTAGGCTTTAGCCACCCGGTGGAATTTACGCTTCCCGAGGGCATTAGCGCTTCGGTGGAGAAAAACACCGTAATCACCCTGAGCGGCATCGACAAAGAGCTCCTGGGTCAAACCGCGGCCACCATCCGCGCCTTCCGGCCTCCCGAGCCCTACAAGGGCAAAGGCATCAAGTATGCCGACGAGACCATTAGGCGCAAAGTGGGCAAGGCCGGCGTGAAGTAACCGGGGCACAGGGGTATATAACCATGGGTAAGACCTCAAAGAGAAAAGTCGCCTGGGCCAAGCGCAAGGTGCGGGTGCGCCGTAAGGTGCGCGGCACCAGTGAGCGCCCCCGGCTGTGTGTGTTCCGCTCCTTGGGCAACATCTATGTGCAGATCATAGACGATGAGAAGGGCAACACCCTGGCAGCGGCCAGCAGCCTTCCCCAGGATCTGAGCGGACACGAAGGACACCGCGGTAACGTGGAAACCGCCAAAAAGGTGGGCGCGGCCATAGCGGCCAAGGCCCAGGCCAAAGGCATCAAGCAGGTGGTTTTCGACCGCAATGGGTTTTTATACCACGGCCGGGTGAAAGCCTTGGCCGAGGCGGCCCGCGAAGCGGGTTTGGATTTCTAAGAAGCGCCTTGCGCGTTTCTTGATAAGAGGAAAAAGGCCTTGCTGGACAGACGCAGACGAAGAGAAGTGAGCGAGGAAGACAACCAGCTCATCGATAAGGTGGTGCACATCAACCGCGTGGCCAAAGTGGTCAAGGGCGGGCGCCGCTTCTCCTTCGCGGCCGTGGTCGTGGTGGGAGATGGACAGGGGAGCGTGGGCTTCGGCCTGGGCAAGGCCAATGAAGTGCCTGAGGCTATCCGCAAGGGCGTGGAAAAGGCCAAGCGCGACATGACCCCCATTCCTTTGGCCGAGGGGACGATTCCCCACGAGATTATCGGCCGTTTCGGGGCGGGCAAGGTCCTTTTGAAGCCTGCTCGTCCGGGAACCGGGGTTATCGCCGGGGGCGCGGTGCGCGCCGTGTTGGAGGCTGCCGGAGTCACCGACATCCTCACCAAGGTTTTGGGCACCCACAACCCCCACAACGTGATCAAAGCCACCATGGAGGGACTGCGTTCCCTCAAGAGCCCCGAGGACATGGCCAAGCGCCGTGGCCTGCCGGTGGATCAGGTGGTGGCCTAAGGGCCGGAGAGGTGCGAAATGGCAGATAAAACCTTTCAGGTCAAGCTTGTAAAAAGTGGTATTGGCCGCCCCAAACGCCACCGGGAGACCCTCAAGGGCCTGGGCCTGACCAGAATGAACAAGGTCATGACCCTTAATGACACCCCGGCGATCAGGGGCATGGTCAAAAAGGTGGAGCACCTGGTCCAGGTGCTGGCCGACGATAAGTAGAGGAAGCACCATGAAGCTCAATGAACTCAAGCCCCCGGCTGGGGCCAAAAAAAGCCGCAAGCGCATCGGGCGCGGCCAAGGCTCGGGCACCGCGCAGACCGCGGGCAAGGGCCACAAGGGCCAGAACTCGCGTAGCGGCGGCGGAGTGCGGCCCGGCTTCGAGGGCGGCCAGATGCCCCTGCAGCGGCGTCTGCCCAAACGGGGCTTCTCCAACTATCACTTCCGCAAGCATATTGCCGAGGTGAACTTGCGCGACTTGGCCCGCTTTGAGGCCGGCAGCGTGGTGGACGCCCAAGCCCTGGCCGAGGCCGGCCTAATCAAGGGCACCTTCGACGCCATCAAACTGTTGGGCAACGGCGAAATCCAAGTGGCTCTTACCATCAAAGTAGACAAGATCAGCGCGGGCGCCAAGACCAAGGTCGAGGCGGCGGGCGGATCGGTGGAGTTGGTGTAAGGTGGCAGTCGCTGGCGTCGGCAATATGCTTAAGATTCCGGAGCTGAAGCGCCGGATTTTCTTCACGCTGATCATGCTGGCCGTGTACCGGGTTGGCTGCGCCATCCCCACGCCCGGCATTGACGCCGACGCGCTCAGCGCCTTTTTTGCCCGTTATCAGGGCACCCTGCTTGGACTGTTCGACATGTTCAGCGGCGGGGCCTTGGAGCGCATGAGCATCTTCGCCCTGGGCATCATGCCCTACATCAGCGCCAGCATCATCCTGGAACTGTTGACCGTGGTGGTGCCTCACCTGGCCCAGCTCAAAAAAGAGGGCGAGGAGGGGCGCAAGAAGATCACCCAGTACTCCCGCTACGGCACCGTGGTGCTGGCCCTTTTGCAAGGCTTCGGCATCGCGGTTGGTCTGGAATCCATGACCAGCCCCGGCGGGGCCATGGTGGTTCCCGATCCGGGTTGGGCCTTCCGGGCCATGACCATGATCACCCTGGCCGCGGGCACCTCCTTCATCATGTGGCTGGGTGAACAGATCACCGAGCGGGGCATCGGCAACGGCATCAGCCTTATCATCTTCGCGGGGATCGTGGCCCGCATGCCCAGCGCCATCCACAGCACCTTCCGCATGATGGACCTGGGCGAGATCAACATCTTCATGGTGGTGGTCCTGGTCATCATGATGATCGGCGTGATCGCGGCCATCGTATTCGTGGAGTCGGGCCAGCGGCGTCTTCCGGTGCAGTATGCCAAGCGGGTGGTGGGCCGGCGCATGTACGGCGGACAGACCACCCACTTGCCGCTGAAGATAAACACCTCCGGAGTTATTCCGCCCATCTTCGCCAGTTCCATCATCATGTTTCCGGCCACCATCGCCCAGTTCATACAGATCAGCTGGGTGCAGCAGGCGGCCGCGTCCATTACTCCTGGCGGTTGGATCTACAGCCTGCTGTTCGTGGTCCTGATCTTCTTCTTCTGCTACTTCTACACGGCGGTGACCTTCAACCCCGAGGACGTGGCGGACAACATGAAGAAGTACGGCGGCTTTATTCCGGGCATCCGCCCCGGCAAGCGCACCGCGGAATACATCGACCGGGTGTTGACCCGTATCACCCTGGGCGGCGCGGTGTACGTAAGCGCGGTCTGCGTGTTGCCCACCATCCTCATCAGCCAGTTCAACGTGCCCTTCTACTTTGGCGGCACGGCCCTGCTGATCGTGGTGGGCGTTGCCATGGACACCATGGCCCAGATCGAGAGCCATCTCTTGCAGCGCAACTATGAAGGCTTCATGAAAAAAGGCGTGGTCAAGGGGCGGCGATAGCTAGCGATTGGGAGGCTTCTCTTCGGAGAAGGTTTTGGGGATAAAAGGTTTGAGAGGGAGTGAGATAATGAATCTGATTCTGTTAGGCCCTCCGGGGGCGGGCAAAGGGACCCAGGCCAAGATGCTTATCGACGCCTATGGGATACCTCAGATCAGCACCGGCGACATGCTGCGCGAGGCGGTGAAGAACCAGACCGCGCTGGGCATGGAAGCCAAAAAATACATGGATTCCGGCCAGTTGGTGCCAGACGAAGTAGTCATCGGCTTGGCCAAGGACCGCATCTCCCAGCCTGACTGCGAAAAGGGTTTCATGCTCGACGGCTTTCCGCGCACCGTGCCCCAGGCCGAGGCCTTGGACAAGGTTCTGGAGGGCATGAGCAAGAAGATCGACCATGTGATCAGCATCGAGGTGCCGAGCAGCGAGCTGCTCGGCCGCCTGACCGGCCGCCGCACCTGCAAGGCTTGCGGCCAGGGCTACCACGTGATGTTCGATCCGCCCAAGCAAGAGGGCGTGTGCGACAAATGCGGTGGCGAGTTGTACCAGCGCGACGATGATAACGAAGAGACGGTGAGCAACCGGCTGAAGGTCTACGAAGATCAGACCGAGCCGCTCATCGACTACTATAAGGCCAAGGGCCTTCTGCGCCCCATCGACGGCGTAGGCGGCATGGGCGAGATCCTCGATCGCATAAAGGCGGTTTTGGGTTAACCTCGGCCGGAGCGGGACAAACAGCGGCATGATCGTCCTGAAAACTCCGGTCGAGATCGAGCTGATGGCCCAGGCCAACCGCTTGGTGGCCCAGGTGCTCAGAGCGGTCAAGGCGGAGGTTAAACCCGGAGTGACCACGGCCCATCTCGACGCAATGGCCGAGGCCATGTGCCGGGACGCCGGGGCAAAACCCGGATTTAAGGGCTACCACGGGTATAAGTACAGCCTGTGTTGCTCGGTGAATAGTGAGGTCGTGCACGGTTTCCCGCGCTCCGATCCCCTCAGGGAGGGAGACATCCTCTCGGTGGATTTCGGGGCAGTATTGAACGGCTTCAACGGCGACGCGGCAATGACCATAGCCGTGGGCCGCATAAGCGACGAGGCTCAGCGGCTCATGGAAGTCACCGAGCGCTCCCTGGCCGCGGGTATCGAGTTGATGAGGCCGGGAAACCGCCTGGGCGACGTATCGGCGGCTGTGCAAAAAGTGGTGGAAGACGCCGGATACAGCGTAGTTCGCCAGTTCGTGGGCCACGGCATAGGGCGGGCCCTGCACGAAGACCCCCAGGTGCCCAATTTCGGCAAGGCCGGGCGCGGGGTGCAGCTTAAACCCGGTTTGGTGCTGGCCATAGAGCCCATGGTCAACGTCGGCGGGTATGAAGTGAAAATATTGGCCGATGGCTGGACGGCGGTCACCGCTGACGGTAAACTTTCGGCCCACTTTGAACACACCGTGGCCGTCACCGAGGACGGTCCGCGAATACTGAGCCTGCCCTAACAGGCAGGGATAACTGGAGGCCGGAGGCAGGATCAGGGCCTGGCAAGGCCCTTGAGCAGCCGGCATGGCTTGTAAAGAGAGATGGTCCCATGAAGGTTCGGGCATCGGTCAAGCGCATCTGCAAGGACTGCAAGATCATCAAGCGCGCTGGCGTGGTGCGGGTGATTTGCAAGAAGAACCCGCGTCACAAGCAGCGTCAAGGTTAGGGGAGGATAGGCGTGGCCAGAATTTCAGGCATCGACCTACCGCGCAATAAGCGCATCGAGATCGCGCTGACCTACATCTATGGCATCGGCCACACGTCCTCCGCCAAAATTTTGGCTGAGAGCGGGGTTGATCCCGGCACCAAGGCTGGCGAGTTGACCGACGAAGAGATCAACAGCATCCGCTTGGTCATCGACCACGCCTACAAGGTGGAAGGCGACCTGCGGCGCGAGATCTCAATGAACATCAAGCGCCTTATGGACCTGGGCTGCTACCGGGGCCTTAGGCACCGCCGCGGTCTGCCGGTTAACGGCCAACGTACCCGGACCAACGCCCGCACCCGCAAGGGACCCAGCAGGGCGGTCATGGGCAAGAGGAAGAAGTAAATGGCCAAAGCGGTGAAAAAAGGCGTCCGCAAGCGCAAGGAAAAAAAGAACATCCCCAACGGGGTGGTTCACATCCAATCCACCTTCAACAACACGGTGATCACCATTACCGATCCCCAGGGGAACACCGTGGCATGGTCCAGCAGTGGAGTGCAGGGCTTTAAGGGCTCGCGCAAGTCCACTCCCTTTGCGGCCCAGTTGGCCGCCGAGGATGCCGGCAAGAAAGCCATGGACAACGGCATGCGCACAGTTGAGGTGGAAGTCAAGGGGCCTGGTTCCGGGCGCGAGGCCGCGCTTAGGGCTCTGGGCAACGTTGGCTTCAACGTAACCGTCATCCGCGACGTAACCCCCGTTCCCCACAACGGTTGCCGCCCTCCCAAGCGGCGCCGCGTGTAGTGGGCCTGGGTCACCGCTAGCGACACGGAGGAGCTATTTTGGCTCGATACCGAGGATCAGTGTGCCGGCTTTGCCGCCGCGAGGTTCAAAAGCTCTATCTAAAGGGCGACCGCTGCTTCAGCGATAAATGCGCCGTGGAGCGCCGCGCCTTCCCTCCGGGGCAGCACGGCCAGCGCCGCAGCAAGACCAGCGACTACGGTCTGCAGCTCAGGGAAAAGCAAAAGGTCCGCCGCATGTACGGCCTGGCCGAGGGTCAGTTCAAACTGACCTACAAGCGCGCCGCCCGCATGCATGGCGTTACGGGCCACAACTTGCTTATGCTCCTGGAACTCAGGCTGGACAACGTGGCCTACCGCCTAGGCTTCGCCGGAAGCCGGGCCCAGGCTCGTCACTGGGTGCGCCACGGCCATATCACCATCAACGGCAGCCGGGTGGACATCCCCTCCGCGAGGGTGAAGCCCGGCGATGTGGTGGCGGTAAAGGACGGCAGCCGCGAGATTGGACAGCTCAAGCAGTCCCTGGAAGCGGTGGCGCGTCGCACCGTGCCCGGTTGGCTGGAGCTGGAAGCCGATAAATTCAGGGGTACGGTCAAGGCGCTGCCAAACCGCGAAGAGTTGACCATACCCATGCAGGAGCAGCTCATTGTGGAGCTGTACTCGCGCTAGCAGTTAGAGAGAGGTCATGGAGAGAAACTGGAGAGAACTCATCAGGCCGTCGCGCCTGGAGGTGGACGAAGAAACCCACACCCAGTACTACGGCAAGTTCTCCTGCGAGCCGCTGGAGCGTGGCTTCGGCCATACCATCGGCAACGCCATCAGGCGCATCCTGATCTCATCCTTGCAGGGGGCGGCCATAACCAACGTGCGCATGGACGGGGTGTTGCACGAGTTCTCCACCATCAATGGTGTGATGGAGGACGTCAGCGACATCATCCTCAACCTGAAGGGTGTGCGCCTGAAATATCTGGGCCACGACCCGTCGATGATGCACATCGACGCCAAGGGTGAAGGCGTTGTCACCGCTGGTGACATCCAGGCTTCCCCGGACGTGGAGATACTAAACCCCGAGCATCCGGTGGCCACTCTGGGACCGGACGGCAGCCTCAGGGCCGAATTGACGGTGAAGACCGGCAAGGGCTATGTTACCGCCGACCGCAACAAGAGTGAAGAAGACCCCATCGGGGTGGTGGCTCTGGACGCGGCCTTCAGCCCCATCGTGAAGGTCAACTACGTGGTGACCCAAGCCCGCGTGGCCCAGATCACCGACTATGACAAGCTGACCCTGGAGGTTTTCACCAACGGGGCGGTGTGGCCCGAGGACGCGGTGGCCTATGCGGCCAAGATCCTCAAGGAGCAATTGAGCATCTTCATCAACTTCCAGGAGGAGCCTGAGCCTCACCAGGAAGAGTCGGTGGAGGAGCCCACCCTCAACGACAACCTCTTCCGCACTGTGGACGAGCTGGAGTTGAGCGTGCGCAGCGCCAATTGCCTGAAGAACGCCGACATCAAATACATCGGCGAATTGGTGCAAAAAACCGAGTCCGAGATGCTTAAGACCAAGAACTTCGGCCGCAAGTCCTTGAACGAGATCAAGGAAATGCTGGTCGAGATGGGCCTGAGCCTGGGCATGAGCGGCCTGGACGACTTCCCCAGCCGGGAAGAGCTCGAGGCGAGGACGAAAGAAAAATGAGACACGGTAAAGATAATCGCAGGCTTTCGCGCACCACGTCCCATCGCAAGGCCATGCTGCGCAACATGGTGACCTCGCTGTTCGAGCACGAGAAGCTTGAAACCACCGAGGCCAAGGCCAAGGAACTCAAGCGGGTGGCCGAAAAGATGATCACTCTGGCCAAGCGCGGCGATCTGCACGCCCGGCGTCAGGTGGAGTCTTACATGCGCAGCCACAAGGTCTGCAGCAAGCTCTTCGAAGACGGCAAGACTCGCTACAGCAGCCGCCAGGGCGGTTACGTCCGCGTGCTGCCCACCCGGGTGCGCCGGGGCGATGCCGCTTCCATGGCCATGGTGGAGTTGGTCGACGAGAGCGCTGCCAAGTAAGCAGGGCGTTAGCGCCCCACCAAGTAAGTTAAGTTATGGGGTCCTCCTTACAGGAGGGCCCCATTCTTATTGCGGCGGCTTCGCCAGACGACGCATGGCGGGGTTGTCGGCGTCACTCGGTCCTCGGCGTAGGTAGACTACGCCTGTGTCCCTCGTTCGCCTGCCGCCTTGCCCTGCGCCGTCTGGCTGTGCCGCTTGGCACTGGCGTTTCCGCGCAACGAGACCAGCCTGGCTACTTTTCCGTGCGTAACCAACCTATCCGCCTAAGTACGTTCTAGGGAAATTAATAGAGGAATACTTTTCTGAGAACCAAGGTCACCGGCGGTTTGCCGGGCGGGTTCTTGTAGAGGTAGCGCAGGCGCACGCTGGTCAGGCGTGCCACCCGACGGCCCAGGTACAGGCCGGTGAAGTAGTCGTGGGCCATGAAGGCTTCACCGCTGGCGGTGTAGACGATCCAGGTGGAGGCCAGGCGAGCCGGTCGATGTTTGGCCTCCAGGCCCATTTCCCGCTTGTCCAGGTCCCACTCCGCCGTGTCGATGCCGGCTCTTAGTTGATAAATATGGGGCAGGTCCTGCTCGTCGGTGGCGATGAGCTGGGCCACTACCTGGCCCTGCTCCACCTGAGCCCCGTCGCTTAAGAGGCTGATGACGAACACCCGGCTCAGGTTGCTGAGCCAAGTGGGCGGCTTGAACTCTATTTCCGGGTTGTGGGGGCCCAGCACCACCTCCTCGCGCAGAAGCACTGCGCGGGCGCCGTCGGCGAAGTAGGAAGGCAGGTGGTCGGTGGCCGGAGGCTGCATGAGTAAAAAAGGGCTCAGAGCGGCCAGCAGCACCAACACCGAGCAGAATATGCCCACCACTTTGCGGTCCCGTCCCAGGCGGGGGCTTTCGCTACGGCCCAACAGCGGCTGGGCGTACTCGGCCAACAGCCCCACGCAGGTGACCATGAAGGCCCCCAGGCCCACAGCCCTGAGCCAGATGGCATCGGTGAACATGGCTCCCACTCTGGGGTACCACCAGGCGGCAGCCAGGGTGACCGCCGCTCCCACGCCCAACCAGACCAACATTAGGCCGCGCAGCAGCCAGTAAAAGGACAGGGGGCGGCTCTCCTCGCCCTGCTGGGCGTGCTGGACGGCGGCGCGGCGGGCGCGGGGGCTGATTAGCCTAAGAGAGGCCAGGCCCACCAGGATGGCGCACACCGCGGCCAGGGGAGCCACGGGCAGCCAACTAACCGCCAAGGCCGGGCCGGGGCCCAGACCCACGGCCAAGAAGATTATCCAGGCCAGGCGGCGATTGCCGCCGAGCAGGCGCACCACCGGTAGGGTGGCCCCGGCGATGCCTCCCCACAGGGCGGCGGAGGCCAGGGGCATCATGAGCTCTCGGGTGGGCGGGGGCCACAGGGCGGTTAGGTCGGGCCGCACCCAGGGCAAAATGAGCAGGCAGGCGGTGAAGGAAATCGCCGCCCCGGCCAGCATGGCCAAAAGCTCGCTTTCGGGCCGGGCGCTTATTTCGCTACGCAGGCGCAGGGTCAGGCTGGCCAGGCTGAGGGTGACCCCACCCAAATAGACGATGCCCAGCCACAGCTTGTAGTTGCCCAGGCCCATGGAGCCCACCAGTAGGACCACGAAGATCACGCCCAAGCCCAGGGCGGCCGAGGAGCAGGTGCCCGCGCGCAACAGGTGGTGGGCTTCGTCGCCTCGGGGCTGGGGCCACAGGGCCCGCCAGGCGGCTCCCAGGCCCAGGGCCAGCAGCCAGCCCACGGAAAACCACTCCTGTTCGTGCCCCAGGCGGGGCAGATCCAGCCGGGGCCACAGCCACCACACCGAACCGGCCACCACCAGGGCCAGGGCGCTCTCCAAGAGCCATCCGCCTATGCGGCTTTTGGGCTCAGCCTGCAGAGGCCACCTCCTCGTAAACATCCAGGGTCTGGGCCGCCGCCCGCTCCCAGGAAAAACGCTCAGCCTGTTTGGCCCCCAGGGCCCGGTAGCGCCGGGCCAGTTCGGGATCTTCGCTGAGGGCTGACAGGGCCTGGGCCAGGGCGCGGGCGTCGCCGGGGGGCACCAGGATGCCCGCCTCCTGAACCACTTCGGGCACCGCCGCGGCTCGCACGGCCACCACCGGCGCTCCGCAGGCCATGGCCTCCAGGGGCGGCAGGCCGAATCCCTCGTAGAGCGAGGGGAAGGCGAAGGCCGTTGCCCCGGAGTACAGGGCGGGCAGGTCTTGGTCGGGCACAAAGCCCAGGAACTTCACCGCCGGGGCCAAGCCCATATCGGTGATGGCCTGGGCCAGGGCGGGGTAGTGTTTGTCACGGTCCACCTTGCCGGCCAAGGCCAAAACCGCCGGGCTGCCCTGCTCCCGCAATATTAGCAGGGCTTGCAGCAAAGTTGGCAAGTCCTTGCGCGGGTCGATGCCGCCCAGGTAGAAGAGATAGCCCCCCGCCTCCAGAGCGTAGCGCCTAAGAACCTCGTCCCGCGCTACCGGGTCTTCCACCGGGGACAGGCCGGGGTCGGCCGCCAGGGGCACCACGGTGACGCGCTCGGCGGGGATTTGGTACAGCTCCACCAGGTCGCGCTTGGTGCACTCGCTTATGGCCAGGATGCGCGCCGCATGGCTCAGGCAGCGGGTCTCCAGCCAGCGGGCCGCTCGAAAAGCCGCGGCGTTGCGCCCTTTGACGTATATATCTTCCATGCGCTGGAAGATCAGGTCCTGGCAAGTGAGCACGGTGCGCGGCCCCAGGCGGGCCGGGGCGTCGGCGTGGCTGAGAATGTGCACCACCTGGCCGCTTTTCCAGGCCGGGGCCAGGGTCCGGGGCAGGGTCCAATACTGGCCCACCAGCCTCTCGCCGCCGGGCAGCCATTGGGGGCCGGGGCCGATGGCCAGGCGCGGGGACTGGGGCGGCAGTTCGGGCTCGGGCAGGTCGCGCCGCTGAATGAAGGACAGGTCCGCCGGGTCCACCTGGGCCGTCATGGCCGCGAACAGGCTCTTGGCGTAGCGTCCGATGCCCCGTTGGGCGTGCTCCTTGTAGCCTGGTTGCAGGCCACGGGCGTCGATGAGGGGCCGGGCCTTCATGGGGCAGGCTCCAGGCCCAGGTGGCTGGTGAGCACTTCCTTGAGGTCCTCGGCCACCCGCTGGGGTGCGAAGCGCTCCAGGCGCTCTTTCCCGGCGGCGCGCAGGCCCTGGGCTAGATTCGGCTCGGTGAGCACCTTGGCCACCGCCTCGGCCACCCGCTGGGGCTGTTTGCTGTCCAAGAGGATGCCGCCACTGCCCAGGGTGCCCGGCACTCCGGCGGCACCGTAGGCCACCACCGGGATGCCCAGATGCATGCACTCCACCAGGGGCACGCAAAAGCCCTCGTGCTCGGACAGGCACAGATAGCAGTCTGCCCGGCGGTAGTAGGCCATGAGCGCGGCCAGGGACACATGGCCGGAGAAGTGCACGTCCGGCACCGCCAGGCGGTCCACCAGCTCGCGCAGTCCCTCGGCATAGGTCTCGCAACCCACCTCGCTGCCCACGATGAGCATGCGCGTGCCCGGCACCAGGCGCGAGAGCCAATACTGGGTCTTGATGAGGTCCTCGATCTTTTTGTTGGGCACCAGGCGCCCCACGTGCAACACCGCCGGGCGCCCATCGTCAAAGCGCTGGGCCACAAAGGGGTCCGACGGCGTGGCCAGCACCGAGGTGTCGATGACGATGGGCACCGTGGCCGTGGCCGGGCAGCCCGCCTGGGTGAGCTCGGCGCAATTGTAGTCGCTCACTCCCATGCCCAGCTCCACCGCCGGGGCGATGCGCTTTAGCTGCTCCCGGCCCAGGCGGGCGCGGGCCGCGCTCTCGGGGTTGCACAGGTCCAGGAACTCGGCCGGGGTGATGTTGTGGTAGCGCAGGACGCGGCGCCCCACCAGCTCGGGCAGCAGGTCGGCCACCGGATGGCCTATGGAAAAATGGAACAGCAGCACGTCCTGGGGCCTGGCTTGCTTGGCGTACTCCTCGATGGGCCGGGCCTTGTCGGCCAGGCGCGGGTGGATGGAGTGGGCGAAGATGTCCGAGCTGATGCCCCAGGAGCGCAGAGTCTTCTGGATGGCCAGGGCGTCGTTGCCGATGGCGTCGCCAAAGCTGAAGTCCGGCACCATCTGGTGTACCGCTGGGCCGGAAGCCAGGCGGGGCCGCCGGGGAGCCAGGGCACGGTCCAAGGTGGTGGGGGCGGGCACCGGCTCGGCGCTCACCGTCTCGATGACCTTGAGGTAGTTGTCCACCACCACCGGCCAGGAGAAGTTGCTCTCCACGTATTCTGCCCCGGCTGCTGCCATCTCTTGGCGCAGCTCGGGGCGCTCCAGCAAATAGTCCAGGCACTCGGCGAAGTGGGGGTAGTCCTTGAAGGCCAAGCCGCCCCCGCTGGCCATGACGTGGCCTTTGGTCACCGGGCAATCGGCGTGCACCATCACCGGAGTGCCCGCCAGCCAGGCCTCCATGATCACCCGCGAAAAGCTCTCCATGATCGAGGGCTGCACGAACACCTTCGCCGCCGCGTAGGCGTCGTGCTTCTGCTGCACACTGACAAACCCCAGATCCAGCACGTGGGCCTCGCCGCCGGTGGGGATCTCGGCGGGCAGGTTGCCCACCAGCACCAGCTTCAGCCCGGCCGGTCCGCGACCTTCGGCCTTGTAGCGCAAAAAGTAGTGCACCAGCAGGGGGGTGTTCTTGCCCGGGTCCTTGCGCCCCGCGTAGAGGATGAAGGGATCGTCCAGGGAGAAGTCCTGCCTAAAGCGCTCCGGGTCGTGGGTCCAGTGGGTGTCCATGCCCTCGCCCACGATCATCGGCTCGGTGCGCCCCAGGTCGTAGAGGCCGGCGGCCAGGTCGCGCTCCGGGGGCACGTGGAAGCAGACCATGCGGCTGGTTTCCATGGCCCGCTTCACCGCGGCCATGCGAGCGTAGCCTTCATCGTGCAGGCAGGGGATGATCAGGCTCTTGCTGGGGTGGATCAGCGGCCCCCACACCGAGGAGGTGAAAAGATACGGTATGTAGAAAAAGGGGCCTTGTTCGGGATGGTCCGCGATGTGCGTGAGCAACTCGGGGCTGTAAACCATGTTGCGGTAAAAGTAGCGCTCTTCTTCGGGGCGCAGGGTGGCCCCGGCCAGCACCCGCATGTTCAGGCCGTCGAAGCGGGCCGCGTCGCGCTGGGCCACCGGGAAGCGGCGCACCGTAACCCCGTTCTCGCTGCTTTCGCCAACCGGCAGGGTGTCGTGCTCCCAGTCGCTGCCCAGGCCGCTGAGGTTGGTGGCCAGAGCCCGCACCCGCACCCCGGCGGCGGCCAGGTTTTCGGCGGTGAGCCGGGCCTCGGCCTCGGCCCCGCCGGGCACCTGCTCCCCGTACCAGGGCAGCACAAAGGTGCAGGACAGGGACTCGCCTCGGCGCTGGGAGGCCATGCCTACTTGCGCCCCACCACCGCGTAGTCCTGGAAGGAGTAGAGCAGGTCGTTGAGGCGCTTCACCGTTTCGTTCAGGGCCTGGGCGGTGGGGCCCTCGCCCGGCGATTCTGGCAGACGGTACTGCTCGGGATAGGGCGAGAGGTACAAGAGCTCCACCTGGCGCAGCCCCGCGCCCTTGAACAAGAAGCGGGCCGCCTCGGGGTGGATGGGCTTGTGGTGGGTCAGGTCCAGGTAAAAAGCGCCGGACAGGGTGGTGAGGCAGGCCGGGTTCACCGTCTCGGCGATGAGGTGGCCCCCGTCAGCCAGCTTGAGCGCGGCCAGGCTCACCAACTCGTGCAGCTGGTCGGTGGTCAAATGCTCGATGAGCTGGGCCATGAGGATGCCGCCCAAGCTGGAGTCCGGCTGGGCGCTGAGGTAATCCAGGGCGTCGCCTTCGGCCACCTCCAGGCCCCGGCCCTGGCAATGGGCCACCATCTCCGGGTTCAGCTCCAGGCCACGGGCGGCCAGCCCCGCCTCTTTGGCCGCCTCCAAGAACTCGCCCCGGCCGCAACCCAGGTCCAGCAGGGGGGCCTGGGGGGTGACGCTCTTGGCAAAAAAGGGCAGGTAAACGCTCTGGCGCTGCTTGATAAGCTCCCGCTGGCCCCGGTGGGCGTTCTCGAACTCCAGGTAGGCCGCGCCCCGGCTCTGGAAGCGGGCCTTGCGCACCTCGTCGGCCGCGCCGGGCGATGCCTCGCCCTTGGCCTCCTGTTCGTTCACCATCTTTTCCAAACGGGCCAGCAGGGTCTCGATGCGCGGGGCGGTGCGGGCCAGGGACACCTCCAGCTCGTCCAGGCGCTTTTCGGCCTGGGGTAAGCGGGAGCGCACATTGGCCACCAGGGGCAACAGCACGGTGATCAGGTGCACCACCTCGTCGTTGAAACGGGCTTGGCGGGCCAGCCACACGCTCATGGGGAAGCGGCTCACCTTGTAGATTAGTTTCTTGAGGCTCAGGATGAGCTTGCCCGCCGCGCCGGTGCGATGGGTGTCCACTCCCCAACCGGTGGGCTCCCAATACTCCTTGAGCTTGGCGTGGTGCAGCTTCATCAGGTTGCCCGGCTCGTCGTCCACCGAGCGGGCGGCCAGGGCCGCCTCCTCCACTCGCCGTAGTTCGGCGGGGTCGTAAAAGCCTCCGGCCTTCTTGTCCTCCACCGCCTGGTCCACCTCGGCCAAAATGGCCTGAACGTCCACCGGCGGGGTGCTTTTTTCCTCTTGGCTCATGCCTTGTCTTCCCGTGCTCTCAGGCTCCAGGTATGGGGCGGCCGCCAGATGCCCTCGTCGCGGGGACCGCCCCGCACCGACAGGGAGGCCACCTGGGTGAGATAGTCGTAGGCCCGGCCGTCCCCGGCGTGGGCGGCCACGTCCACGGTGTAGGTGCCGGGCACCAGGTCCAGGCGCTGCACCGCGAAGCGCACCGTGCCCTGGGGCGGGGCCTGGCCCAACTCGGCCTGGTCTATGGCCGTGTTGCTGCCGTAGCACAGCACCCCGGCGCTGTTGTTGATGGCCACCCCGAACACCAGGTCGTCCACCGGCTGGCGCATCAGGTAATCCATCTCGAGGTTCATGGGCATACCGCTGGTGAACACCGCGTGGGCCTGGCCCGCCTGGTCCAGCAGGCGCACCCCGGTGATCTCCACCTCGCCCTGGCCCCAGCGCCGGGCGGCGGCCAGCTCGGCCACCCTGGCCTCGGCCTGGGCCCGGCCGGTCTCGTCCTCGCGCCGGGCCACCCCCTGGCGGTAGATGTCGATGACCTGGGCCGCTTCGCCCCGGGCGGCCACCTTGCCGCCGTCCAGCCACACCACCTCGTCGGCGAATTTTTTCACCGAGATAAGGTCGTGGCTGACCAGAACGATGGTCTTGCCCGCCGCCTTGAACTGGTTGAGCTTGGTCTCGCACTTGTGGGCGAACGCCTCGTCGCCCACGGCCAGCACTTCGTCCACCAGCAGCACGTCCGGGTCCACGTTTACCGCCACGGCGAAGCCCAGACGCACGTACATGCCCGAGCTGTAGGTCCTGACCGGGGCCTCGATGAAATCGCCCAGGCCCGAGTAGGCCACGATCTCGTCGAAGCGGGCGGCGATCTCTTTCTTGCTCAGGCCCAGGATGGTGCCGTTTAGGTAGATGTTTTCCCGGCCGCTGAACTCGGGGTGGAAGCCCGCCCCCAGCTCGATGAGGCTGCTCACCCGGCCCTTTACCGTCACCGTGCCCTGGTCGGCCTTGTAGATGCCGGCCAGTATCTTGAGCAGGGTGGACTTGCCTGAGCCGTTTTGCCCGATGATGGCGATGGTGCGCCCCGGCTCGATGCTCAGGTCCACCCCGTCCAAAACGGTGAGGTAGTCGGCATCGGTGCGACGTTTAAAGGGACGCAGCAAGAGCGACTTCCAGGTGGTGTAGTCGCGCCTGAGCATCTCGCGGCGAAAGCGCTTTACCAGTCCCGCGATCTCTATGGCCGTGGCCGTGCTCATATCTTCTCGGCGAAGTACTCCTTGTAGTGCTCGAAGACTACCACGGCCACCACCAACAGAACCAGGCTTAGCCCGGCTACCCCGGCCAGCGGTCCCCAGGCGGGCCACCGCCCCCAGAAGAACAGATCGTGATAAGCCAGGGTTATCACCGCCGCCGGGTTGAACTTAACCAGGAAGCGGAAGCCCTCGGGTATCTGGGTCAGGGGGTAGAGGATGGGAGTCAAAAAGAACCACAAGGTAAGGAGGTTGCCCACCACATGCTTGGTGTCGCGCAGGAAAACGTTGGCCGCCGACAACAAAAGCACCAGGGAGTAGGTGAACAGGATATGCACCGCCGCCACCGCCACGAAGGCGATTATGCACCAGGTGAAGGCCACGCCGTCGGCCAGGAAAAAGGCGAAGAGAATAGGTAGGCTGAGCAGGTAGTTGACGAAGTTGGCCATCACCTTGACCGCGGGCAGCACCTGCAAGGGGAACATGACTTTGGTGACCAGGCTGCCGCCTTCGGTGATGGCCCCGGCACCTTCGTTTATGCTGCTGGAGAAAAACACCCAGGGCAAGAGGCCGGTGAACATGAACACCGCGTAGTGGGCCATATCGATGCGGAAGTACACCGAGAACACCAGGGCGTACACCCCCAGGAGCATCAGGGGGTTCAGGAAGGTCCACAAGAAACCGAACAGGGAGCCCCGGTAGCGGCCCTTTAGCTCGCGGCCCACCAGGGCCCACAACAGGGCGCGGTGGCGGGCCAGTTCGGCGAGATGTTCGGTGATGCTCACAGGCCCTTCCTAGTAGGCGTGGGGATTGATCAGCCCCCGGAAGGGGGTGAGCAGGATAATCTTGATGTCAAAAAGCAGCGACCAGTTCTCAATATAGTACAGGTCGTGCTCTATGCGTTTGGTCAGGTCGGTGTTGCCCCGCCAGCCGTTTATCTGGGCCCAGCCGGTGATGCCGGCCTTGACCATGTGCCGGAGCATGTAGCCGGGGATCTGGCTGCGGAACTGGGTGATAAGCTCGGGGCGCTCGGGCCGGGGGCCCACCAGGCTCATCTCGCCGCTCAAGACGTTGAAGAACTGGGGCAGCTCGTCCAGGCTGGTGCGGCGCAGGATGGCCCCCAGGCGGGTGCGGCGGGGATCGTCGGGCTTGGCCCACACCGGGCCGGTCTCGGCCTCGGCCCCCACCCGCATGGTGCGAAACTTATACATCTCGAACTCAACCCCGTCCAGGCCCATGCGCTTTTGGCGGTAGAGCGCAGGGCCGGGGGATGAGAGCTTTACCCCGATGGCGATCAAGGACATCAAGGGGCTGAAAATCAAAACGAAAAGCAGCGAACCCATCACATCGATGACCCGCTTGAGCACCCTGGGCCAGCCCTCCAGGCGGCTGCCCCTGAGGCCGATGATGGGCATGCCCTCAAACGACTCCACCGTGCTGCCCAGGCTCATGAAGCGGTACAGGTCCGGCACGATGCGCACGTCCACCAGCTCCTCGGACAGGCCTTCCAGAATCTCCGGCAGGCTTTCGTGGGCGCCCAGCGGCAGGGCGATGATCACCACCTGGATGTGCTGCTGGGCCACGATGTCGGCCACCTGGGAAAAAGAGCCCAGCACGGTGAGCCCGGCCACCTGGCTGCCCACCTTTTCCTGGTGCCGGGAGAGGAAACCCACCAAGCTCAGGCCCAAGACCGGGTTTTTCTTGATGTTGGCCGCCACCTGCGCCGCCAGCTCCGCCGCCCCCACGATGAGCACCCGTTCCCCGGCGTTTTCAGGGTAGGCACAGCGCCAATAATGGCGCAACACCGGGCGAAAGAGCAACAGCCCCAGGCTGAGTAGCACGAAAAAGTGCAGGAAAACCAGGCGGCTGAAGTCGTAGGGCCTGAGGAACCAGGTGAGGGTGATGGCCACCACCACCCCGATGAGCACCCCACGCAAAACCGGCCACAGGGCATGTCCGGTGCCTGCCCAGGGGCGGCGGTAAAGACCGCTAAGGGGCAGCACCACCGCGAAGTCGGCCAGCACCAGCAAAAAGAGCATGATGTACAGGCTAAGTGGCGGTATGCCCTTGGTCACCGGCAGGATGGGCAGATAAAAGCGTAGGAAATAGGCGCCAAACCACGCCAAACCCACCAAGGCCAAGTCGCCCAGGTAGAGAATGGAACGGAAAAACTTGAGCCGTTGTTGGAACATCGCTTAGCCCGGATATTTCATGAAGCCCGCGCCTCCGGCTGCGCCAGCCCACGACATTCTGCTTTGCCGACGGCGCTCGGACCTCGACGTAGCCTTGGCTACGCCTGCGGCCCTCGCTTCCCGGTCGCCTTGTCTGCCGGGGGCTGGCTGTGCCGGAACTGGGTACACGCTGCCCCCCGATGGTGCGGAAGCAGTTTTCATAAGGACCGCATTTATTCTAACTTGTTTTTGCCCGGCCTTCATGAAATGTCCGGGTAGGCTCCGCCCCCGCGTGGCTGAACAAGTACCCCGGCGGGCGGGGAGGGAGGGCAAAAAAATCAGAGACCGCGGGCCCGTTCGTTGGCCTCTTGCTTTTTTTTGCAATCTATACACAGGGTGGTGACCGGGCGCGCCTTGAGGCGCTTTTCGCTGATGTCCTCGCCGCAGGACTCGCAGATGCCGAAGGAGCCGTCGTCTATACGGTCCAGGGCCTCGCGGATCTTGCTGATGAGTTTGCGCTCCCGGTCGCGGATGCGCAGCAAGAAATTGCGATCCGACTCCATGGCCGCCCGATCGGTGGGGTCGGGAAAATTTTCTTTGCTATCGGTCATGCCCGCCACGGTGCGCTCGGCTTCCTTGCCAAGCTCGTCGAGCTTTTCGTTCAAAAGCTTGCGGAAGAACTCGAGCTTCTTTTCGTTCATGCTTCGCTCTCCGTAGCTGATGGGCCACCTAAGATAGCGGATAAATCTAGCATGCCCGCCGCCGCGTGTAAAGAGGCGTGGCGCCTAATCTTCCCGGCTCCATTGGCCGCTGGCCCCGCCTTCTTTCATCACCAGCCACACCCCGGTTATGCGCGCCCCGCGCTCCACGCCCTTGATCATATCGTAGAGCGCCAGGGCGGCCACCGAGGCTGCGGTCATGGCCTCCATCTCCACCCCGGTGGGAGCGGTGGTGGAGGCGGTGGCCTCGATGAGCACCCCGTCGTCTTTGGGGGTGAGCTCGACGCTCACCGAGCTCAGCGGCAGGGGATGGCACAGAGGAATGAGCGCCGGCGTCTGCTTGGCGGCCATTATGCCCGCCACCCTGGCCACGGCCAGGGCGTCGCCCTTGGGCAGGCCGCCGGAAACCAGCAGGTCCACCGTTGCCGGGGAAAGCTGTACCCGGGCCCTGGCGATGGCCCGGCGCTGGGTGGGTGGTTTGTGGCCCACGTCCACCATGCGGGCCGCGCCCTTGTCATCCAGGTGGCTAAGCTTCACCGGAATCTCCTATTTAGAGAAAAGGCCCCGCTTCTTTTTCTTGCGGGATTTGGGCGCCGCTTCTTCTTCCGGGGCGGGAGCGGCATCGGCGTCGCCCAGGGCGGCCAGCTCTTCCATGAGTTCGCGTTGACGCTTGTTCAGCTTGCGGGGGGTGCGCACCAGTAGCTGCACGTACATGTCGCCCCGGCGGTCGCCCCTCAGCCCCGGTAGACCCATGCCTTTTACCCGAACCACCTCTCCGCTGTCGGACCCGGAGGGGATGCTCATGGGCTGGGGGCCGTCCACCAGGCTTTCCACGGCCACTTCCTGGCCCAGGGCGGCCTGGAACATGCTCACCTCCAGGCGGCGGTACAGGTCCTTGCCCTGGCGCTCGAAGACCTTGTGCTGGGCCTCGTGGATCACCACGTATAGGTCGCCGGGCTCGCCACCGGAGTAGCCGCCCTCGCCCTCGGCGCGCATGCGCAACCGCTGGCCGTGGGCGATGCCCGCCGGGATCTGCACGCTGAGTTCTTTTACCTCGCGCACCCGGCCCCGGCCCCGGCAATTGTCGCAGGGGTTGGTGACCACCCGGCCCTCGCCGCGGCACTGGGGGCAGGTGGTGACCACCCGGAACAGGCCCTGGGCCCGGGCCACCTGGCCCTGGCCGCCGCAGACCTGGCACACCACCGGCTCCTCGCCGCCGGCCTGTCCGGTGCCGTTGCACTCGGGGCAGGCGGCCTCGCGCTGAATGTTGATGGTCTCGTTGTGGCCGGTGGCGATCTGCTCCAGGGTCAGTTTCAGGTCGTAGCGCAGGTCGCGCCCCGGACGCGGGCCGCCGGGCCGGGCGGAGGAGCCCCCTCCAAAGCCGTTGAAAAGGCCCTCGAAGATGTCGCCAAAGGCGCCGAAGATGTCGCCCATGCCGTTGAAGCCCTGGAACCCGGTGTTTTTGAGCCCATCGTGGCCATAGGTGTCGTATAGCTGGCGCTTTTCCGGGTCGCGCAACACTTCATAGGCCTCGGCGGCCTCCTTGAAGCGATCCTCTGCCTCGGCATCGTCCGGATTGCGGTCCGGGTGATACTGCAGGGCCATGCGGCGGTAGGCCTTCTTGATCGTCTCGTGGTCGGCCGTCCGCTCGACTTCCAAAGTCTCGTAATAGCAGCGTTTAATCATGGCTGAACAAATCTAAGGCAGTCTTAGGACTGGTCTTTTGATTTCCCGTCCTTTTTTGTGTCTTCGGTCTCTTCCTCGGCTTCTTCGGCCAGGGCCGCCGCTTCCAGGGCCATCTGGGCCTGGGCCAAGCGGTCGCGTTCTCTGGCCTCGGCCTCGGCGCGTTCCTTCTCGGCCTCGGCGGCGCTCACCGGATAGACGTAGCCCGCCGCGATCTCGCGCAGCGCCACCACCACTTCCTTGTTCTTCACCGGGATCATGGGCGGAGCGCCCTCCCGGAGCTGACGCACTCTCTTTGAGGTCAGGTGCACCAACGAAAAGCGATTGGGCACTTCCTTAAGGCAATCTTCCACGGTTACTCGAGCCATGAATTCCTATCCTTTATTTGGGCCCCGCCGGGGCCTTGGTATCTTTTTTGGGCAGGGTGGGCAGGCCTTTGAGCAGTCCGGCATCCAAGCCGAAAACCCTGTCGTCGCCTTTTATCTGGGCGCCGAGCAGGCCGCTGGCCTTGTCCACTTGCCCCAAAACAAGTTGTTTGACCGTCACCGTGGCCGCCTGTCCCTGGGGAGTGGCGGGGGGCTTTATGGTCAATTTAATCACTATACTGGGTTTGTCCAGTCCGGCCAGGCCGGTGGTGCCCAGGAGCTTGATCCATTTCAGGTTCACTAAATCCCATACCAGCAGACTGGCCGCTTCGCCGCTTTTTTCGTCGCCCGGCGGCTGGGTGCGCACCCACCGGCCGCCCTGTTTGGCGAACTCGATCGCCTGGCCGCCGCGCTCAACGCTAAGCGCCACCACGTCGTCGCGCTCCATCCGGAACACGCGGCGTTGGCTCAACTTGAAGCGGTTCATCTGCCCGAAGCGCTCCAGGCTGGTCTTTTGGACCACCATCACCGGGCCGCCGTCCATGCGGCGCACATAGCGCTCGTCGCGGCCGGTCACCTTCCCGCCGATGACAAGGCCCTTCTTACCGCCGCCTTCCAACTCCAGCACCACCCCGCCCGACGGTTTGGTCAGGCCCATCTTCTCCGGGTAGATGCCCTGGTCCAAAATGTCCACGGCCATCATGCCATGCACCATGAACAGCATGTCTTCCACCGCCGAGGGATCGGCTTCGCCTCCGCCCTCGAAGCGCCATACCGGCTTGGCCCCGGCCTTTTCACGCGCCAGCCTGATCACCTGGCCTCCGGTGTTGAGCTCCACCTTGTTCACCGCGCTGACCACGAAGTCCAGGACCGCCTTGTCGCGCATCTCGAACAGGCTGCGATTTATTGCGCCGCGCACCAAGGGGGGCACCAGCCACACCTCGTCGGCTCCAGGGGCGGTGGCGTAGGCGAACTCCTTGGTGGGGCTGAGGTGGCCCACCAGCAGCTCGGCCTTGCCGCCTCCCCGGCTGGTGAGCACCAGCTTGAAGGCCGGCGGCTCCAGCCCAAACTGCTTGAGGTCGCCGGGATCGCTGATGCGAGAAGCCATCTGGCTCTCCAGCACCGTGGAGAGCATTTGGCCCACCTGCATGCCGTCGGCGGCGCACACCACCGGCTTGACCATCTCCCAGCGATGCTCTTTGTCGCGCCGCTCGATGACCATGGCCTTGGGCACCTCGGTTCCGCTTACTCTCAGGCTCTGGACGTTGAGCGGGTCATCCAACTGGACAATGCGGTTGGCCTCGCGCTCGTGCTCCTGGGAACGGCGGTCCACTTCCCCGCTGAGGAAATACAGGGCCACGGCCACGGCCAGGAACACCAGCCATATTGTTACTCGCCGCGCGTTCACCGTCCCCGCCGCCTTCTAATGATGATCACCATGCCCACCACGGCCAGAATCAAGGGCCACACCACCATGGGTATCCAGAAGATCAGGCGCTCCTGCACCGGCTGGAGCAGTAGGGGCTGGCTCTTGCGCGACTTGGCCCGGATGGAGACCAGGTCGTCGTCGGCGGCCAGCCAGGAGACGCTATTGAGCGCCAGGTCGTGGTTGCCCACCAGATCCAAAAATTCGTTGTTGGCAAAATCGGCATCGCCGATGACCACCAGGCGGGAGCTGCCGGGCGCGCTCTTCTTGCCCTTGCCGGCTTGGGCCTGTTTGTTCAGCGCCGCGCCCAGGCTGATGGGCCCCTTGCGGTCGCCCTTGTTGGGCTTGAGCTCAATGGGCTCCTGTCGGCCCTTGTTTTGCTTGAGCTTGTCCATCTGGGCCTTGTACCAACTCAGGAAGCTGCCGTAGTCCGTGGCCCAAGAGTCCGGGCTGGTCTTGATCAGCTCTTCGCCCTTGATGCCTTGGGGCAGGTTGGTGACCAGGGAGACCGAGCGGGCCTGGGGGAAAAAGCAAATGGTTCCGCTCAAAGCCTTGGTTATATCGTGGAAGCCGTACTCACTGGCCAGGGGGGCCAGGGGGCTGAGCCCGGCCAGGCGCGAGGCCTGGTCGATCACCAGGTCGTTGCCCAACTCCACACCCTTGGCCTTCAGCCAATCACCCAGCCCGCCGTCGGAGCCGGGGTCCAGCAGCAGCAGCACGCTGCCGCCCTGGTCCCAATAGGCGTTAAGACGCTCGATCTCCGGGGGCAGCATGGCCTTCTTGGGCCCGGCCATGACCACCACCGCCGCGTCCGGGGGGACCTGGCTGCTGGTGACCAGCATCAGGCTCTTGACCTCGTAATTCATGCCCTCCAGGGCCTTGCGCAGGGCGGTGAAGTCCTCCTTGCCCACTCCGTCCAGGGTGGGTTCGCCGTGGCCGGTGAGGAAATAGATGCGCTTTTTGCCTTTTTTGCCCATGCGGATCAGGGCGTTGGTGAGCGCCTGCTCCTCGGGAAGCTGCACCCGCTCTTCGCGCCCGCCGCCCACCAGCACCACGGTGCCGTAGTTGCGCACCTTCATGGCCTTGGCCAGGCCGGGCTCCTGGTCCGGGTTCACGAAGCGGTAGGTGAACAGGCGGCTGGCATAGGCGTATTTTTCAAGCTCTTCCTCGGCCTGGGGGCGCCCAGCCTGAGTGTCCTTGAAAAAGGCATAGGCCTTCACCGGCTCCTTGAGCCCCCCCAGCACCTTGATGGTCTGGGGCGAGAGGGTGTGCGCCGCCCCCTGGCTGAGATCCCAGCGCACATGGTGCCGGGCGCCCAGGGCCCCCAGGAACATAACCAGGGCCACCGCGGCCAAAATGGCCACGCCGCTGCCCAGGCCCAGGCGGGCCGAGCGCTTGGCGCAAAAAGTCGCTACCGCGTCCCGGGCCACCAGGGCGGCCAGGAGCACGATGGCCAGACCGGCCCCGGCCCCGATGAGCCCCCACTGGCCGTGGCGGATACTCACCGCGTAGAAAAGTCCTCCGCAGGCCATGACCAGCAGGCCCAAAAGAGCCAGCCACTTGGCCGCGTGGTGTTGCTTCATGCCTTCCACCGTTTGGCCTCCAGGGTGCGGATGCTAAGGAAAAGGAACAACCCGATGAACAGGACGAAGTAGACCAGGTCGGCGGTATCCACCAGACCCTTGGGGAAGCCCTGAAAATGGGTGCCCAGGCTCAGTCCTTTCAGGAGTTCGCCCAGGGCGGGTTTTACCAAGGGAGCCGCCCAGCCCACCGCCCACAAAATGATCAGGGGCAGGAAACCGGCGAATGCGGCCACGATCTGGTTTTCGGTCAGGGAGCTGGTCCACAGGCCGAAGGCCACGAAGGCCCCGGCCATCAACAAGAGCCCGCCGTAGCTCACCGCCAGGGGCAGCCAGGGCATTGGGGTCATGAAGGCCAGCAGGACTATCTGCACCCAGGTGGCGGCCACCATGAGGCCCAAGACGCTCCAGGCGGCGAAGAACTTGCCCATCACCACGCTGATGTCGCTGAGCGGGTAGGAGAGCAGAAGCTCCAGGGTGCCGGATTTGCGCTCCTCGGCCAACAGGCGCATGGTCAGCAGGGGCGCGGCAAACAGCAGGATCATCGACACGTTGCCCAGCAGCCCGGCCAGCAGATGGGTTTGCAGGTTCAGCTCCATCATCATGGGGTTTTGCATGACTTGCAAGCTGGCCAGGGTGTAGAAGCTGACCCCCGCGTAGAAGAAGTAGCCGGTCAGGAGCAAAAAGGCCACCAGCACCACGTAGGCCACCGGCGAGTGGAAATAGGCGGCCATCTCTCGCCGGTAAATGGCTAAGAAGGCCCTCATGCCGCCTCCTCCCCGGAAGCGTGCTCCTCGGTGGTCAGTTGCATGAACACCTCCTCCAGGCTGGCCGATACCGGGGACAGCTCCATGAGCCCGTGCCCGGCGGCCACCACCGCCTGGGCCACCCGGGCGGCCACCTGGCCGTGGGCCTCGGTCTCCAGGGTGAAATAGCAGGCCCCCTCCAGATGGGGGCTGGCTCCGGTGCAGGCCACCGAGTCCACGCCGGGCACGTCCTGGAGCAGGCGGGTGAGCGCCTCCTGGGGCCCTTGCAGCAGAACCTTGAGGCTGGCCCCGCCCTGGCGCCCGGCCCTGAGCAGCTCGATGGGCCCCTCGGCCATCAGGTGGCCCTGGTTGATGATCACCACCTGGGAGCAGGTGGCGGCCACCTCGGGCAGGATGTGGCTACTGAGGATAACCGTCTTGGTCCCGGCGAATCCCTTTATCAGGCTCCTGATCTCCACGATCTGGCCGGGGTCGAAGCCGATGGTGGGCTCGTCCAAAATCAGCACCGGCGGGTCGCCCAACAGGGCCTGGGCCAAACCCACCCGCTGACGGTAGCCCTTGGAAAGCTGCTTGATTAGCTGGTGGGCCCTCTTGGCGATGCCCACCTCCTCCATGACCCGGCCCGCCTCCTGCTTGGAGCGGCGACGGTCCAGGCCCTTGGCTCCGCCCACGAAATTCAGGTATTCCTCCACCCGCATCTCGCTGTACAGCGGCACGTTCTCGGGCATGTAGCCCACGGCCCGCCGGGCGTCCTTGGGCTCTTCCACCACATCGTGGCCGTTTATCAGGGCCTGGCCGCTGCTGGGGGGAAAGAAGCCGGTGAGGATGCGCATGGTGGTGGTCTTGCCGGCCCCGTTGGGGCCCAAGAATCCCAAGATCTCGCCCTGGTCCAGGCTAAAGCTCAGGCGGTCCACCGCCACCGTGGCCCCGAAGCGTTTGGTTAGCTCCCGTACCTCGATCATCAAAGCTCCCTGGGTCGAAAATTTAGACAGGCAATCCAGGCAAGGCTGGAAGGCCAGCCAAGGTACTATTTTTACCAGCAGCCCGTGTGGCTGTAAAGGGTTGTTTTCTTATGAACAAGCTGCCTAGGGCCCTATATCTGGGGGCCACCCTTAACCGGGCCGGCGGCCAATAGGTACAGGGGCCAGGCCCCGGCGGGAAGCTCGGCGGCCGCGGCAACCTCGTCGTCGTAAAAGGCCCCCACCCCGCAGCAACCCATGCCCAGGGCGGTGGCGGCCAGGTATAGCCGCTGCCCGGCCCGCCCGGCGGCCAGCATGGCCAGGCGGTAGCCCCGCTTGCCGGCCACGGCGCTCAACTGCTTGGGGTCGGCCCACAGCACCAGATTCAAGGCGGCCCGGCCCACCCACGCCTGATCCAGGCAGGCCCGCGCCGCTCGAATCCGCCGGTCCTGGGGCTCCTGCATGGACAGAGTCTTTTTGCCGGGGTGGTAGCCATAGACCCCGGCGGGCACCTCTCCGCCCGCTCCCAAGAGCACCGTGGCCCTGAGCGGACCGGCCTCGGGGAGGGCGGCGGCCAAAAGCAAGGCCGTGTGCCCGGCGCTGAGGCCCTGGGGCATGAAGTTGCGCCGGGAGCGACGGGCCTGCATCACTCGCCCCAAGGAGGGGCCTTCCTCGGGCGGGGCGGGGCTAAGGCGGATCGCTCCCCTCGGGGCAGGTTGGTCGGGCCACTCCAAGGCCGGGCCGGGGGCCTCGCTCTGGCCCAGGGCGGCGGCGGCCAAGATGTCCGGGTCGCTTTGTTCCCTGGCGGACAGCGGCTCCTCGCGGGGCGGCTGCCAGGCCGGGAGTTGGTCCGGGCCACTGTGGTCCAGGGCCGCACCGGCGCTCACCCCGGTCAGCAGGGCCTCGCGCTCCGGGGTCAGGCCCAAGAGCTTGCCGCCGGCGGCGGCCGGGTCCAGGCACAGGCGCTGCTCCAGCCCGCAGGCGGCCAGGGCCAGCTCCAGGCAGGCAAGCAGATGCCCGCCGTCCAACAGGCAATAGCGCCAGGCTCTGGTGTGGTATTTCCAGATGCTGCGCCAGAGCAGGGCGGTGATGAAAAAGTTTAGTTCCCTGGGTTCGCCGCCCAGCGTTTCAGCCGAGGCCCCGGCCAGGTTGCCGGGCCTGAGCAGGCGCGGGGCGCCCGCCTCGGGCGCGTAGTGCCACAGGCCGTCCTCCAGCCACTCCAGCCCGGAGGCACTGAAATAAAGCTCCGCCGGGTACAGGCCCCCGGCGCTGGCCGGGGAGCGCAGGAAGGTGCCGCTCTGGCCCTGAGCGGTGAGCCCGGCGGCCAGGGACAAAAGTCCGGCCAGGCCCGCCGAGTCCAGGGGCGGGGCGTCCGGGTCCGGCGGAGGCGGCCAGGCCAACAGGGTGGGCCAAAACTCACTCTGGAGCGGCCGGGGCTCGTCCAGGGCCTGGGTGGCGGCATAGGGGTAGCGCTTGAAAGGCCAGGGCTGGTTGGCCCAGTCCATGAAGCCGCCGCCCATGCTGTGGCGGCGGTAGGCGGTCATGGGATGATAAGGCTCCAAGGTTGGTCCCTTCTGAAACCGGCCTGTTTGGGGCGCCGGGGCAATCCTCCCGCCTGACGGCGGATTTTGCCCGGGGCGTCGCGGAGGGTCTTGCCGGGTCCGCGCCCACCTCGCGGCGTAGCTTTCTTCTGGCGGCACACTTGCTTTAAGCTACTATTATACAAAACATGGGCCCGCGCCGGGTCCGGGGAGAGCTATTGGTAGCTATGGGAAAATTTGTATGTATTCACGGCCACTTCTACCAGCCGCCCCGGGAGAACCCCTGGTTGGAGGCGGTAGAGGTGCAAGACAGCGCCGCGCCCTTCCACGATTGGAACCAGCGGGTGACCGCCGAATGCTACGCTCCCAACGCCGCCGCCCGGGTGCTGGACCCGGCGGGCAAGATCGAAAGCATCGTCAACAACTACCAGAGCATCTCCTTCAATTTCGGCCCCACCCTCCTGGATTGGATGGCCAAGCAAACCCCGGAGATGGTGGAGGCGCTAAAAGAGGCGGACCGGATCAGCGCCCAGCGCTGGGGCCACGGCAACGCCATGGCCCAGGTCTACAACCACCTGATCATGCCCCTGGCCACCCGGCGCGACAAACTCACCCAGATCCGCTGGGGCATGCGCGACTTCCAGCATCACTTCGGCCGCCCGGCCGAGGGCATGTGGCTGGCCGAGACGGCGGTGGATATGGAGTCCCTGGAGCTGATGGCCGCCGAGGGTCTCAAGTTCACCATCCTGGCGCCCAGCCAGGCCCAGGCGGTGCGCCCGCCCGGCGGCCAGGGCTGGCAGGATGTGGGCTCCGGGGGAGTGGACGGCTCCCGGGCCTATCGGGTGGCCACCCCGGCGGGGGACATCGCGGTGTTCTTCTACCAGGGCCCTCTTAGCCGGGGGGTGGCCTTCGAAGGGCTTCTGGACGATGGCGCCCGCTTCGCCGCGCGCATCAAGGAGACCCTGCCCGGCGATGACTCCCTGCTGCTGTTGGCCACCGACGGCGAGTCCTATGGCCACCACCACCGCTTCGGGGAAATGGCCCTGGCCTTTGCCCTCAACCGCCTGGAGCAGGACCCCGAGGTTCAGCTGACCAACCCGGCCGCCTTCCTGGAGGCCCACCCGCCGGTGTGGGAGGCCAAGATCGTGGACGACTCCTCCTGGTCCTGCCCCCACGGGGTGGAGCGCTGGAAAAGCGACTGCGGCTGCGCCCTGGATCCTGGACGGGGCTGGAGCCAGGCCTGGCGCACTCCCCTGCGGGGCGCGGTGGACCACCTGTTGGAGCGCCTGGCCGGGCTGCTTGAGGACGAAGGCGGCCGCCTGCTGAACGATCCCTGGGCCGCCCGCGACCACTACGTGGATTTGATCCTGGACGACAGCCGGCAGGCGCGTGAAAAATTCCTGAGCGAGCACCAGGCCCACGGCCTGAGCCCCGAGGAGCAGGTGCGGGTGCTCATGCTCATGGAGAGCCAGCGTTGGGGCCTGTTCGCTGCCACCAGCTGCGCCTGGTTCTTCGACGACCTGGCGGGCATCGAGGCGGTGCAAAACCTGCGCTTCGCCGCCCGCGCCCTGCAACTGGCCGGCGAGTTGGACGGCGGGGGCTGGGAAGAGGAGATGAGCGGCATCCTGGCCGAGGCCCGCAGCAACCAGCCTAGCGAGGGCGACGGAGCCGACATCTGGCGGCGGCGGGTGGCCCCGGCCAAGGTGGGGCCGCGCCGGGTGGCGGCCCACGCGGCCATCAGCGGGGTCATGGGCGAGGAGCCGCCCCCGGAGGAGTTGTTCATCTACGACCTGGTCTCCAGCGGCCACCGCCACCGTTCCAACCTGGGCCTGGATTTGAGCTGGGGCAAGCTCACCGTGACCCACCGCCGTCTGGGCCGGCCCCATCAAATCATCTACGCGGCCCTGCACCCCGGCGGCCACGAGTTCTTGGCCCAGGTGAACTACGATTCCGGCGACTGGGACCCCGCCGCCCTGGAGCAGCCGGTGGAGCCTCTGCTGCGCATGCTGGACCAGCGGGGCCTCAAGGAGCTGCTGGCCAAAAATCTGGGAGGCGAGGCCTTCGCCCTGGGCGACCTGTTCCTGGAAGGCCGCCGCTCCCTGGCCCAGGAGATGCTCACCCGCACCCTGACCAGCGAGTTCGACCTGGCCCGCAACCTCTACGACACCCACCGCGACACCATGCGCTTTTTACAGGATATCAACGTGCCCTTGCCCCGGCTCTTTGAGGCCCTTGCCTCGGCGGTGCTGGCCGGAGAGCTTATTCAACTGCTCACCGGCGATTCGCGCACCCTGAGCCCCGACCGCCTGGGCGAGATAGTCTCCCAGGCCCGCGAGCTGGGCCTGGACCTGGAGGGGCCCAGGGTGAACCGGGCGGTGGAGGAGGCGCTCAGCGCCGAGGTGGCCGCCCTGGCCGCCGACCCCGGCGCGGCCCAGGCCCTGGATCGGGCCGGGGCCATCCTGGACCTCAGCGATGCCCTGGAGCTTGAGCCCAACCTCTGGCAAGCCCAAAACATCGTCTTCGGCCTGGCCCAACGCCAGGGCCGGGAAAATCTAACTCCGGGGCTGGCCGCTTTGGGCCGCCGCCTCAACCTGGATCTGTGAGCCACATGAGCGAACTGCCCGCCGCCCCGCGCGACAAAATGAATTTGTTGATGGTGCTGCACGCCCACCAGCCGGTGGGCAACTTCCCCTGGGTGCTGGCCAAGGCGGTGGCCGAGTGCTACCAGCCGGTGGTGCAGGCCCTGGCCGCCTATCCGGAGATACACTGCGGCCTGCATTTTTCCGGGCCGCTTTTGCAGTACATGCTGGCCAACAACCGCGACCTCATCGAGACCGTGAGCTCCATGGTGGAGCGGGGGCAGGTGGAGATGCTCTCCGGCGGCTTTTACGAGCCCCTGCTGGCCTCCATCCCCGCCCGGGACGCCCTGGACCAGATGGCCATGATGAACCAGGCCACCCGCAAAATTTTCAGCCAGGCCCCCAAGGGCTTTTGGCTGGCCGAGCGCATCTGGGAGCCCGGGTTGCCCGCCAAGCTGGCCCCCGCCGGGATGGGCTACACCCTGGTGGACGACACCCACTTTTATTACGCGGGCCTGGATGCGGGGGCCATGTTCGGCTACCACC
Organism: Desulfarculaceae bacterium; assembly: GCA_021737645.1. Classification (GTDB taxonomy): domain Bacteria; phylum Desulfobacterota; class Desulfarculia; order Desulfarculales; family Desulfarculaceae; genus Desulfoferula. Next base: position 17,308 of record JAIPDO010000022.1, on the reverse strand, counting down.
TCACCGAGCGCGAAGGCCACACCCTGGCCCTGTTCCCCACCCACAAGGAGTTGCGCTACACCATCCCCTTCCAAGAGCCTGCCCGCACCATCGACTTCCTGGGGCGGGCCTACGCCGCCCACGGGGCCACCTGCGCCACCTATGGTGACGATATGGAGAAGTTCGGCCTGTGGCCCGAGACCTGGGAGTGGGTCTTTGGCAAGGGGTGGCTGGTGAAGTTCTTCGAGGCGCTCATCGCCGCCTCGGACTGGTTGGAAACCACCACGCCCAGCGATTTTTTGGCCGCCCATCCGGCCGGGGGCCGGGTCTACCCGCCCACCGCTTCCTATGAGGAGATGCTCACCTGGGCTTTACCCGCCGAGGCCAGCGCCGAGCTGGAAAATATTATCCACGAGTTGGAGGAGGAAGGGCGCTTCGAGAAGATGCGCCGCTTTTTGCGCGGCGGCCAGTGGGACAACTTCCTTATCAAGTACCGCGAGTCCAACCTCATGCACAAGCGCATGCTCTGGGTGAGCGACAAGGTGGCCGCGGCGGGCGAAAAAGACCAGGCCCGCGACCACCTGATGCAGGCTCAGTGCAACTGCGCCTATTGGCACGGCCTGTTCGGCGGGCTCTACCTGGGCCATCTGCGCCAGGCGGTGCATGAGCACCTCATCGCCGCCGAGGACATTCTGGACAAGCAGGCTTACGGCGACAAGCCCTGGGCCGCTTGCGCGGTGTCCGACCTGGACCGCGACTCCAACGACGAGGTGATCCTCTCCGGCCCGGCCCTGGACGCGGTGGTGCACCCGGCCTATGGCGGTTCCATCAGCGTCTTGGACCTTCGGGTCCAGCGCTTCAACCTGGCCGACACCCTCACCCGGCGTTTCGAGGCCTACCACCAAAAGCTGATCCAGGCGGCCCAGGCCCAGGACAAAGAGGCCCCGGCCTGCGAAACCGAGGGCGTGGCCTCCATCCACGACCGGGTGGTGTTCAAGGAAGAGGGCTTGGAAGACTACCTGATCTACGATTGGTATGACCGGGCCTGTTTCCAGGACCACCTGCTGGCCCCCAGGGCGGACCTGGAAAAATTCCAAAAGCCCGATTACGGCGAGTGGGGCGATCTGGTCACCGGGCGCTACGACCTGTTGGACAGCGGAGCCCAGGGCGAGGAGGCTTGGTGCCGTTTGGGGCGGGCCAGCAAGCTCTTCGCGCCGGGCGGCCCCTATCCCCTGAGCATGGCCAAGGGCTTCGACCTGGGGCCGGGCCCCCGCTTGGCCGCCTCCTACCGCCTCACCACCAACGACCCGGACACCCCGGCCTTCCGTTTGGCCGTGGAACTGAACTTCACCCTGCTCTCGGCCAGCGATCCGGGCAAGCACCTGGAGTATGAGGGCCACACCCATCCCCTGGACCATGCCTGGGAGCTGGAGGGAGTGGGCGAGATGACTCTGGTCAACGCCACCGACCGCTTCAGCCTGCGCCTGTTCACCGATCAGCCGGCCGCGGTATGGCACTTCCCGGTGGAGACGGTGTCCAACTCCGAGTCCGGACTGGAGCGCACCTACCAGGGCAGCAGCCTCAGCTTTATCTGGGAGGTGCCCGGTGGGGCCGGGACCTGGGAGTTCGGCCTGGGGTTGGGACTCCTTTGAGCCGTCCGGCCGTCCGCCTGCGCCGCGCCTATCTGGAGTTCGACAAACCTTTGGTGCCCGGCCGCCTGATAAAGCGCTACAAGCGCTTTTTGGCCGACGTGCGCCTCGCTGACGGCAGCCGGGTCACCGCCCACTGCCCCAACTCCGGCTCCATGCTCACCTGCCTGGAAGACGACGCCCCGGTCTGTTTGAGCCGGGCCACCAACCCGGCCCGGCGCACCCCCTACACCTGGGAGATGATCTACCTCAACCAGGGCTGGGTGGGGGTGAACACCATGGCCCCCAACTTTTTGGCCGCCCGCGCCGCCGAGGAAAGGGCGCTGAGGATTTTCGCCGGAGCCCGCGGCGTGCGCCGCGAGGTGAAGGTGGGGGCGCACACCCGCTTGGATATGGTGGTGGAGCGGGCCAAGGGGCCGTTGTACGTGGAAGTTAAAAACGTGACCATGGTGCAAAAGGGGGTGGCCCGCTTTCCGGACTCGGTGACCACTCGGGGGGCCAAGCATTTTCACACCTTGATGGAGCTAAAGGCCCAGGGGGCCGACGCGGCCATGCTCTACGTGGTGCAGCGGGGCGACGCGGCTTCCATGGGGCCGGCCACGGATATAGACCCCACCTACGCCGGGCTGTTTCATCAAGCCCGCGAGGCCGGGGTGGAACTGGTGGCGGTGCAGGCCGAAGTGCAGCCCACGGGCATACGCCTGGTGCGCCGATTGCCACTCGCAGAGTAGAAAACTACTCCTCCGCCAGCACCACCCGGTTGCGGCCCAGGTCCTTGGCCAGATACTGGGCTTGGTCGGCTCGGTTCAAAAACCCATCCGGGCTCAGGCTTTGTTTACCCCTGAACACCGCCGCCCCCTGGCTGACGGTCACGGTGAGCGATCCTCTCCTGGTGCTGATGGGCCTCTCCATGGCCTGGCGTATCCGCTCGGCCAAAACGCTGATGCCCTCGACGCCCGCTCCCGGGGCCAGCACCACGAACTCCTCCCCGCCGTAGCGGGCCACGATATCGCCCTCGCGCACCCATAGGCACAGGCGGCGGGCAAAGGCCTGCAGCACCTGATCGCCTATGATGTGGCCGAGGGTGTCGTTGACATTCTTGAATTTGTCCAGGTCCGCGAAGATAAGGCCCAGGGGCGTCCCGTGGCGCACGCTGCGGCTCATCTCCCGAGGCAGCATTTCCGCAAAAACCCGCTTGTTGTAAAGCCCGGTGAGGGGGTCGCGGTGGGCTGCCCGGAGGTAAAGATGCATGGTGCGCGACTGGATCAGGGCTCGGCGCACCCGCACCAAAAGTTCGGTGTCGCCGTAGGGGCGGCTGAGGAAATCCGCCGCGCCGTTGGCCCATTGGTTCATCAGTGGGGTCAGGTCTTGTTCCCGGCAGAGAACGATCACCGGTAGAGAAGAAAGGATGTGGGGCGTGCCCAGGTCGTGGACCGGGCCGCCGCCGTGCTCGTCCCGGTCGGCCAAGTCGGTGATCATCAGCTCCAGTTCCGGAGCGTCGTTCAGCTGACTCAAGGCATGGTCCCAGTCGGCGGCCAGGGTCACCCGGTGGCCTTGGCCGGACAATACCCGGGACAGGCGCGGCCCCTCTTTGGGATCGGAGATCAGCAACAGGATGTGGGCCGGGGATTGGTAGTCCACCGCGGTCAGGTCCGGAACCTCCAGCCAACAATGGGAGGAGAGAGGTTCTTGAGGACGGCGGCCGTTGGATGGGCGATCCATTATATGCTCCAGCTGATCAAGCTAGGGGGTGTGGACAATATCTGACACCTTAGTAAAGGTATAGGTCGCCCCATTCCTATGTCAACGGTGGCATCATGGCGGCGGTGGAATATTCCATAGTTAATGATAGTATATTAATGAAATATGCTGCTGCCGGTGGCTCAACCGTGTTTGTTGCCGGGAGAAAAGACTCGACTGAATTACCGGTTGTTATCAGGGGGAAAATCACATGTCCACGGGCTGGTTTTTGGCGAGAGCCAAGTCTAAAATACCAGCATTGAAGGAGAGATAGCCCTTGACTTATTTACGGGGCTAACCATACCATTATGGTTGTTGATTCCGCCCTTTCCCCTGACTTTTGCCGGTTTGTCGCACTAGTCGCGGGCGGAGTATTGGCCGGGTTCCACAGGCGGGGGAGGTGAGGATTGCGCCATGGCGATGGATAAGCTCTACGAGTTTCTGACCGGACCGGCGCTCTGGATAGCCGTCATCATCTTCGTGGGCGGCTTGGCCATCCGCGTGGCTTGGCTCTTCGGCCTCAGCCAAGAGCGGGACAAGCCCTGGCACGATTTCAAGAGCGCCGTTTGGGCCTGGCGCTCCATCATCCACTGGGTATTGCCCTGGGCCAGCGTTTCCAGCCGCAACCAACCTGGGTTCACCGGCGCGGTGTGGGTCTTCCACATCTGCTGGATCGGGGTGCCTCTGTTTTTGGGGGCGCACAACATGCTCTTTGAGCAGGCCTGGGGCTGGAGCCTGCCCAGCCTGCCCGACGCGGTGGCCGACTGGGCCTCCATGGTGGTCATCGCCTGCGGAGTCTTTTTTCTGGTGCGCCGCCTGGCCCGGCCCGAGGTGCGCATCCTCACCAGCGCCTGGGACTACACCCTGGTCCTGCTGGCCCTGGCCCCATTCGTCACCGGTTGGCTGGCCTTCAACCAGTACGGCCCCTACGGCCTCATGCTGAACCTGCACATTTTCCTGAGCGAGGTGCTGTTGATCGTGCTGCCTTTCTCCAAGCTGGCCCACATGGTGCTCTTCTTTGCCAGCCGCTCGGCCATCGGCTATGAGTTCGGGACTCGGCGTGGGGCTCGGGTCTGGTGAGGTCAGGTAAGAAGATCAACTTAACAACTGGAGCTTATTCATGACGGCAGAAGCCCAAAAGGCTGCGGAAGAGGCCCAGGAGAAGGCCACGGTTTCCCCGGAGGCCGAAGCCCCCAAGCCGGTGAATGTGGGCAAAATAAAGACCATCCTGGCGGCCAACGAGGGCGCGCGCATGCGCATGTGGCTCTCCATCTGCTCCCGCTGCGGCCTGTGCGCCGATAGCTGCTTTTTCTATCTGGCCAACGACAAAGACCCCAAGCTGAGCCCGGCCTACAAGGCCATCAACACCATCGGCAAGATGTACAAGGCCAAGGGCGAGGTGAGCCGCGAATTTCTTGAGGAGTGCAAGGAGGTGGTTTGGGGCCAATGCACCGCCTGCCGCCGCTGTTCCATGTACTGTCCTTTCGGCATCGACATCGCCACCATGATCGCCACCGGCCGGGCGGTGTGCTATTCCCAGGGCATCGTGCCCGACGGTTTGGCCCGCACCACCGAAAACATCCGCACCACCGGCAACCAGATGGCCATGGCCACCGAGGACTGGATCGAGACCTGCGACTGGATGGCCGAGGAATACGGCGAAGAGGTGCACGGCCTGGAGATACCCATCGACAAGCAGGGGGCCGACTACATGTACACGGTCAACCCCCGCGAGCCCATGTACTATCCCCAGGACGTGGGCATGGCCGCCGAGATCTTCCACATAGCCGGGCTAAATTGGACCATGCCCAGCACCGGCTGGGACAGCACCAACCTGGCCATGTTCGCCGGAGACCGGGCCGTGGCCACCATCCCGGTAAAGGCCATGTACGACAAGGCCCTGGAACTGGGGGTGAAGGCCATAGTCATCACCGAATGCGGCCACGCCTTCCGCTCGGCCAAGTTCGAGGGCCCCTACTGGGTGGGCATACCCGGCGGCGAGCCGCCGGTGCCGGTGATTCACTCGGTGGAGTTGTTCCGCGACATCATGCGCGAGGGCAAGATTAAGCTCAAACACAAGTTTGAGCACAAGGTGACCTATCAAGACCCCTGCAACGTGAGCCGCAACGGAGGGCTGTGGGACATAGGCCGCGAGTTGGTGAACCTGCTCTGCGATGACTTCGTGGACATGACCCCCAACCGCGAGCACAACCACTGCTGCGGCGGCGGCGGGGGGTTCATCCCCATGGGCCCGCCCTACAAGAGGCGGCGCATGGCCTCGGGCAAGATAAAGGCCGAGCAGATCAGGGCCACCGGGGCCACCCACGTCATCGTGCCCTGCCACAACTGCTTCGACCAGATCAACGACCTGAACAAGGAATACGACCTGAAGGTGAAAGTCGTCTCGTTTAAAGAGATAATCACCGAAATCATGGAGATCCCCGAAAGCATGATCCCGCCCGAGGAGGACGAACAAGAAGCCGTCCTGGCCGAAGAAGAGGCCAAGCGGGAAGTTGAAGAGGGGGCCATGGAAGAGGCCGGTGAGGTGCAGGAAAGCTAGCTGGAGATGGCGAGGAGTAGCTCCATGAAGTATTTGACGACCTTCTTGGCCGTGGCCCTTATCTTGGCTTTGTCAGCGCCCCTGGTGCTGGGCCAGGAAGAGGTTATGACCATATCCAGCGCCGAACAGGGCCTCACGGACCGACCGCCGGTGGTGTTCAGCCACGGCAAGCACTCGGAGATCTACGAGTGCACCACCTGCCACCATGAGTACGACAAGTTCATGGCCAACCAGGGCGGCGGCGAGGCCAAGTGCTCCGAGTGCCACCAGCCCTCGTCCACGGCCAAGAACCCCACGCCGCTCACCCTGGCCTTTCACCAGCAGTGCAAGAGCTGCCACCTGAAGTTGTTGGAGATGAAAGCGCCCAAGACCGGCCCCATCATGTGCGGCGACTGCCACCGCCAGGGAGCCCCGGCCAAGAAGTAAGACTACACTTTTCAGCTTGAAACAAGCGCCCCGCCGGTTCACGGCGGGGCGCATTTTTGTTGAGGAGCGCCCTAGTAGTCGCGGCCCTTGCCCGAGTCGCTTATCTCCATGAGCTCTTGGGGGTAGGGGGCGAAAAAGCTCTGCCCGGCCAAATAGTCCGAGCCGAAGCGGGCGATCCAGGAGCTTATTAGGGCCTGGGCCACGGACAGGGGCAGTTTCTTGGCGCGGTACTTGTCCAGGGTATCCAGGAACAGGGCCTTTTCCGCCGCGTTGAGTTGTTTCTTGAAATAACCCTCCGCGTGCATGAGCACGTTGATCACCTGGCCGGCGCTGGGCGAGCGGGCCAGGGCCTTGCCCAGGTGGTCGCCGTACACCGCGATAACGTCCGGGGCGGGGCGCTTTTCCGGGTTGGCCACCAAGGCCCCCATAATCCTGAGCTGCTGCTGGTTGTAGGCCATGAGTAGTAGCTTGTGGCGGCTTTGGAACTTCACCAGTTCTCCCATGGAGTCCTTGCCCGCCATGCGGCGGAAATCGGCCAGGGTGAACAAGCGGGTGAGCCAGCGCTCGCGCAGCATGAAGTTGTGCAGGCGGCCCTCGTGCTCCACGGCCAGCAGGGGGAAGCGCCGCATCACCTCGCCGCCGAAGATGCCGGGGCCGCGCCGGGAGTTGGCCCCCGGCTTGAGGCTGGAATAGATTTTCACGTCCAGGGGGCCGCAGGAGGGGGAGCGGTTTTTCAAAAGAAAGCCGTCCACCGCTCCCAGGCCGTCCAGGTGGTCGGCGGAGAAGTTCAGCATGTCCTTGGTGCAGTCTTTTCCCGTGGACGGCTGCAACAGGCGGGGGCTGCCTTTAACCTCCACCACCCGGATGGGGTCCCTGGGCACCCCCAGGCCGATGGCCATTTCGGGGCACACCGGATGCCAGCGCACCCAGGGCCCCAGAAGCTCCACGAAGTCCTCGTGGAGCATCTCCCCGTTCCAGCGGCAGGCCTCAAAACCTAGGCATTTGCTGACCACCACCTCGGGCCGGGCGTGTTTGTTCATTGTAGCCTCCTTTTGTCCTATTTTCCGAGGGGTAACCAGGGGATGTCAACGCTCTTGCTCCCAGGCCCGGCTTGGCCTAAGCTATGGCTTCCGGAGGAAAACTTGCCAGTACCCAAAATCCGCATCAGGGCGGTGAACGACCGCCAGATAAATCCCGACGGGGGCTACGTGCTCTACTGGATGACCTCTGCCCGCCGCACGGCCTACAACTACGGCCTGGAGCGGGCGGCGGACATTTGCCGCCAGTTGGACAAGCCCCTGGTGGTGCTGGAAGCCTTGCGCGTGGACTACCCCTACGCCTCGGATAGGCTGCACGCCTTTATCCTGCAAGGCATGGCCGACAACCAGGAGGCTTTCAAGGACAAGGGAGTTCGCTACCACCCCTACGTGGAACGGGCCAAGGGCGAGGGCAAGGGCCTTTTGCAGGCCATGGCCGCCGAGGCCTGTCTGGTGGTCACCGACCAGTTCCCGGCCTTTTTCCTGCCGCGCATGGTGAACGCGGCCGGGGCCAAGCTGAAGGTGCGCCTGGAGGCGGTGGACTCCTGCGGCCTGCTGCCCATGTGCGCCGGGGGGCACGAATACAAGACCGCCCAGTCTTTTAGGCGCATCTTGCAACGCCTTTTGCCGGTGCATTTGGCCGAGCCGCCCCAGGTCGACCCTCTGGCTGAAGAACTGCCAGGCAAGGCCCGCCTGGCCGGAGAGATAACCCAGCGCTGGAGCCCGGCCACCCCGGCGCTTTTGGCCGCCTCGCCCCAGGCCCTGGCCGGGCTGCCCCTGGACCACGAGGTGGCCCCTTCGCCCATCCCCGGTGGCCCCCTGGCCGCGGACCAGAGCCTGACTCACTTCGTGGAGGACGGCCGCCTGCGCTACGCCGACGGCTGCCGCCACCCCGATGCCAACGCTACCAGCGGCCTGAGCCCCTATCTGCACTTCGGGCACATCTCCCCCCACCATATTTTCGCGGCAGTGGCCGAGGCCGAGGGCTGGTCGCCGGACCGCCTGGGCTCCGGAGCCCAGGGGCGGCGCGAGGGCTGGTGGGGCATGAGTCCCGGCGCCGAGAATTTCCTGGATCAGCTGGTCACCTGGCGGGAACTGGGCTACAACTTCTGCAAGTACCGCGAAGACTACGACCGCTACGCCTCCCTGCCCGAGTGGGCCATGGAAACCCTGCGCCGGCACGCCGAAGACGAGCGCAGCTACGTGTACGGCCGGGAGATATTGCGCCGGGCTCAGACCCACGACACTTTGTGGAACGCGGCCCAGCGCCAGCTCTTGCGCGAAGGGGTGATCCAGAACTACTTGCGCATGCTCTGGGGCAAGAACATCCTGGCCTGGAGCAGCTCGCCCAAGCTGGCCCTGGCGGCCATGCTGGAGCTAAACGACCGCTACGCCCTGGACGGGCGCGACCCCAACTCCGTCAGCGGCATCTTCTGGGTGCTGGGGCGCTTCGACCATCCCTGGCCCGAGCGCCCGGTGTTTGGCAAGGTGCGCTACATGACCAGCGCCAACACCCGGCGCAAGCTCAGGCTCACCGAATACTTGGCGTACTACAAAGGCAAGGGGGAGGCATGAGCCCGCTGCCCAGCGAAATGGGGCCACCGCCCTTCATCACCCCGGAGCTGCCCGGCGTGGGCGGGCTCATCAAGGCCGAACCGAGCCACTTCGTGGTGGAGGAGATTCCCCTGTACCTGCCCGAGGGGGTGGGGCCCCATCTGTATCTGCGTATGTCCCGGGAAGGCATGACCACCCGTTCTTTGGCGGACCGTTTGGCCCAGCTTTTTGATTTGCAGCGGGGAGAGGTGGGTTTTGCCGGGCTCAAGGACAAGCAGGCCAGGGCGGTGCAGAGCTTTTCCCTGCCCCTGGAAAATCTCACCCTGGAGCAGGCGACCCAAAAAATCGAGGGCGAGCTGCCTGTGAAGGTCCTGGACGGGGGGCGCCACCAGAACAAGCTCAAGACCGGCCATCTGCTGGGCAACCGCTTCACCATCCTGGTGGCCGGGGCCGAACCGGGAGCCTTGGCCACGGCCCAGGCCGTGGCCGCCGCCATAAGCGAGCGCGGCCTGCCCAACTTCTACGGCCATCAGCGCTTCGGCCGCGAGGGCGACAACGCGCTCCAGGGCCGCCGGGCCCTCACCGGCCGGGGGCCTCGCGACAAGTGGCTGCGCAAGCTTCTGCTCAACGCCTGGCAAGCGGCCCTGTTCAACGCCTGGCTGGCCCGGCGCATTGAGCGGGGAGACTTCGCCCGCCTGGTGGGCGGTGACTTGGCCAAAAAGACCGACACCGGGGGCATGTTCACCACCGACGAGGCGGCCCTGGAGCAGCCCCGTTTGGACGCCGGGCAGATCACCTACACCGGGCCCATGTTCGGCAAGAAGATGCGCTGGCCCAACGAACCCGCCGCTTGTTTTGAGCGTGAAATTCTGGAAGAGGAACAGGTAGATCAGGCCGCGCTAAAAAAATCGGGCCTCATGGGCAGCCGCCGGGTGGGCCGCCTCAGGGTGGAGGGCCTGAGCATTAGCGAGGCTCCCGAGGGCCTGGTGTTCAGCTTCAGCCTGCCCAAGGGCTCCTACGCCACGGTGCTATTAAGAGAGTTCATGAAGACAGAGACGGACCTGCCAGAGTCTGACTAGTCCGCGCTGAGGCGGCGGGCGGCCACCTCCAGGGCCCGCTGCACCCCCAGGCTGGGCAAGACCCCACAGCCCGGAGCCGGGCGCAGCAGATAGCCCCCCTGGGGCTGGGGCATCAGCTCCAGATAAAAGGCCTGCTCCAGGTCGTCCTCCAGCACCACCATGCGCAACAGCGCCCGCCCGGCCTCGCGGTCATGGATCACGTCCTTGCACAGCACGCTGATATCGCCCCAGTCCTCCCAGGTGGTCAGGGCCTCGGGGTCCAGGCTGTCGAAATGGGGGTAGTGCAAAACCGGCTCCTCCGGGTTGGGCCAGGGCTGGTGCCGGCCCTTGACCAGGGTCAGTTCATAGAATACCTGCTGCCCTTGCCCCTGCCACTTGCGCTCGTACTTGCTGTTCACCGAGGGTGGGATTTCGCGCCAGGCCGCCTCAAGGCCGCTGCCGGGGATCTGCCCATCCACCCAGTCGGCAAAGGGCTTGAAGTCGGTGACCAGGCGGCAGGTCGCCTCCGGGGCCAGGCGGCTGTTGAGCAGACGCAGGAAGCGCTCCGAAAACAGGCGGTGGTGAGCATCGCAGGGCCGGGGCCAGGGCCGGGGGAACAGGCACCACACCCCGGCCAGGCTTTGGGGGGTGAACAGCCGCTCCAGGGCCAGGGCCGCCTCGGCCTGCACCACCACGGCGTTGCCCAGCCCGGCCAGGTTGATGCGCCTGATCGTCCGTCTGGCCGAGACCCAATCCACATCCAGACCCACCAGGTTGACCCCCGGCCTCTCCCCGGCCCGGCGGGCCAGCACCTCGCCGTTGCCGCAGCCGATCTCCAGCTCCAGGGGAGCACTACGGCCGAATATCTGGTCCCAGGCGATTGGCCGAACGAGCTGACGCCAGGGCACCAGGGGATCTAATGACAGGTAAGGTGCGGTCATGCCCGCATATATAGCAGAGAGCGGCTTCGCCAGCCACCGGCATACTGCGTTGCCGGCATCGCTCGGACCTCGACGTAGTCCATGCTACGCCTCCGGCCCTCGCTCGCCGGTCGCCTTGTCTGCCGGTCGCTGGCTGTGCCGGTTAATAGACTCCGGCATAGCGTGTCCCCGGCCAGCCGACTTTATCAAAAGGCGGCGATGTAGGCCTTCATGAAGGCGGGCAGGTCGTCCGGGGTGCGGCTGGTGATCAGGTTGCCGTCCACCACCACCTCGGCGTCTTCCCACTGGGCCCCGGCGTGCACCAGGTCATCCTTGATGGCGAAAAAACTGGTGCAGCGTTTGCCCTCCAGCACCTCGGCCGAGGCCAGCATCCACCCGGCGTGGCAGATGGCCCCCACCGGCTTACCCGCCGCGAAGATGTCCCTGACCAGTTGCACCGTGGCCTTGTGGCGGCGCATGTGGTCCGGGGCGTAGCCGCCGGGGATCACCAGACCGTCGAAATCCCCGGCGCTCACCTCGCCGCTGCCCTTGTCGCTCACAAAGGCCAGGCCGCTCTTGGCGCGGTAGGTCATCCCGCCGCCGGTGCCCACCACCGTCACCGACGCCCCGGCTTCCTGGAGGCGGTAGTAGGGGTAGATCAGCTCGAATTCATTGAATAAATCTTCCGTCAAAATAGCGATGCTTTTGCCTGAAAGCGGCATGGTTTCAAACCTCCTTTTCCGTGGGGTGGCACAAAGGGCATCTCAAGTCTATATTTGGAACCATGGGTCGCCGGTAGTCAACCGGCGGCTGATTGCTTTGGCCGATTGTAATAGTGCTACATTAAAAGCATATCGGCCAAGTAGACTAAAGGCTTCTCAGGCTGGGCGCTGAAAGAGCGGGCCGTGCACCGGGGAGGAAAGGTGGCACGGTTCAGAGGGTGGACGGCTCCAAGCCTAGGAAGCGCCGGCGGGCATGCCTTCGGACGGGTGGCCTGACCGGTAAATTTCCGTGAGCGCGGAGGACCGCCCAATGCTCTTTGATGTGGCCTTATATACCTCCCTGGCCGTTTTGGTCGCAGGCCTGGCTTACAAGCTGGGACGCTGGCTGACCACCTCCATCGGGCCAGAATCACGCAACTATACCCCTGCCCAAAGACTGAGCGCCTCCTTGAAGGGCTTGGCCCGCGCCCTCGGCAGCCGCAGCCTGGGCCCCATGATGGCCGCCCTGGTCTCGGACGGCCTGTTCCAGCGCCGCAGCCTGGGGCACAGCCGCTGGGCCTGGGCCGCCCACATGCTCATCTTCTGGGGCATGATGGGGCTCATCTTTTTGCACGCCCTGGGCCCGGTGCTTATCCCCAGCTTCACCGCCACCCTCAACCCCTGGCTGTTTCTGCGTAACCTGTTCGGGGTGATGCTCTTGGCGGGAGCGGTCATGGCCCTGTGGCGGCGTCTGAGGCTGCCCGGCCTACGCCGCACCACCCATTGGGCGGATCGGGCGGCCTTGGCCCTGTTGGCCCTGTTGGTGCTCTCGGGCTTCGCCCTGGAGGGGGCCAAGATCATCAGCGTGCACAGCTTTGACCAGATGATCGAGGAATACGGCTCCCTTGCCGAGGACAACGACCGGGCCGCCCTGGGCCAGGTCTGGCGGGAGCATTACGGCGTGGCCTTCCCCCAGGGCCAGGTGCCCGCCGGGCTGGAGCTCATGGAGCAGGGCCTGGAGCTGCACCAGGACAGCTGCGTGGACTGCCACGACATGCCCCAGTGGGCCTTTGCCTCCTGGCCCCTGTCGCGCGCCATGGCCCCCATGGCCGGTTGGCTGGAATCGGTGCGGGCCGCCCTATGGCTTTATTATCTGCACTTTTTGGCCGCCTTCGCCGCCCTGGCCATTTTGCCGTTCAGCAAGTTCTTGCATATCTTCACCGGTCCCCTGCTGCTCATGATCCGGGTGGCGGTGCCCCGGGAGGATATGGACCCGGCGGCCAGGGCCCTGGTGCGGGCCCTGGAGTTGGACGTGTGCACCCATTGCGGGGCCTGCTCGGTGCATTGCTCGGTGGCCGAGGCGGTGAACCACGTGCCCAACCTGGCCGTGTTGCCCTCGGAAAAGCTCATGGCCCTGGGCCGCCTGGCCAGGGGCAAGACCGACTACGGGGAGATGTTGGACGTGATGCGCCAGGGGGCCTACATGTGCACCAGCTGCCTGCGCTGCACCCTCCTGTGCCCGGTGGGCATCAACCTGCAGGACTTGTGGTTCGCCATGAAAGACGACCTGGAAGAGGCGGGCTACGGCCCCACCTCCCGCGCGGTGGCCGGGCAGGCCGGCGAGTCGGCCGGCCCCAGCCGCAAGGTGGCTCCCTTCAAGGTGGCCAGCGGCGATTTCCAAAGGGACCTGGGCCTTTCGGTGCAGTCAGGCAGCTTCCGCAACTGCTACCGCTGCGCCACCTGCTCCAACTCCTGCCCAGTGGTGTTCTCTTACGAAAATCCCAAGGAGGAGCTGGACCTTTTGCCCCACCAGATAATGCACAGCCTGGGCCTGGGCCTGTCCGACGAGGCCCTGGGCGCGCGCATGACCTGGTATTGCCTCACCTGCTACCGCTGCCAGGAGGCCTGCCCCCAGGGTGTCAAGGTGGCCGATGTGCTCTACGAGCTTAGGAACCTGGCCGCCGCCCGGCAGGGGCAAGGGGAGAGTTGCTGATGAAATACGCCCTGTTTTTGGGATGCAAGATTCCCTACTACGTGCCCCACTACGAGACCGCCACTCGCAGGGTGCTGGGCGAGTTGGGGGTGGAGCTGGTGGACCTGGAGTTCCCTTGCTGCGGCTACCCCATGCGCCACCTTTACTTCCGCTCCTATATGCTTTCCGCCGCCCGGGGCCTGGCCCTTGCCGAGGCCCAGGACCTGAACATCACCACCCCCTGCAAGTGCTGCTTCGGCGCGCTCAAGCGGGCCCAGAAGTTTTTGGCCGACAACCCCGAGTTGCTCCAGGACGTGAACGCCGAGCTGGCCGCCGAGGGCCTCAAGTACTCGGGCAAGGTGCAGGTGCGCCACATCCTGCAGGTGATGCACGGTGATGTGGGCCTGGCCGAGCTGAAAAGCCGGGTGGTTCGTCCCTACGAAAGGCTCAAGGCGGCCATTCTCTACGGCTGCCACGCGGTGCGCCCCAGCGAGGTCACCCATTTCGACGACCCCAGCAACCTGCACCTCATCGACGACCTGGTGGAGGTGACCGGGGCCACCCCGGTGACCTGGGCCGGGCGCGTGAGCTGCTGCGGGGCGCCGGTGCGCGAGCGCAACGAGGAGTTGGCCCTGGCCACTATCCGGCGGCGCCTGAGCGAGGCCCGCGAGGCCAAGGCGGACATCCTGGTTATCAACTGCGCCTATAGTCAGATGCAGGCCGAGTGGGCCTATTCCCTGGCCGGGCCGCCCCCCCAAAGGGAGCTGGTTGAAGGCCCGGTGCTCTATCCCCAGCTATTGGGGCTGAGCATGGGACTCACGGCCAAGGACGTGGCCCTGGACCGCAACACCCCCAATGGGGAGTATCTGATCAGTTTCTTAAGAAGAGACTAGGGCGGCACAGCCAGCCACCGCCATACTGCGTTGCCGGCTGCTCTCAGGCCTCGACGTTGAACTGCGTTCATCGAAATAGCTTACAAAAGGCAAGAAAAAGCGAGCCCCAATGGGGTTCGCTTCCCATCTGAGTCCGGCACAGCCAGGTGGGCGAGAGCAAGGCGTCCGGCGAGCGCAGGCAGCAGGCGTATTTTTTATACGCCGAGGGCTAAGCGAGGCCGGCAACACAGCTATCGGCCATCTGGCGCAGCCGACCCTATTTGTCGGCGATTTCGATCAGATGCACCTCGCCCGTCACCAAATCCGGCACCACCACCAAATAGCCCTTGCCCCTGGGCACCAGGGCGAAGTCGGCCGGGCCCTTGATGCCGCCGGCCAGCTTCATCGGACCGCCGCCGCCGCTCAAGAGGAACAGGCCGCCTCCGGCCCAGTCGGTGTAGAGGTAGGAGCCGTCCCGAAGCATGGCCACCCCGTCCAACCGGCCGAGATCGCCGCGAATTTGGGTCATCTGCCCCACATCGCGGGCCTGATAGAGCCCGCCGAGGCCTCCCAGGTCTTTCTTGGCGGCGATGATCACCCCGCCGCCCGGCGCGGGCCACAGGCCGTTGGGATGGAATCCGGGGGGGCTGAGCATCACCCGCACCTTGGGTTCTACCTCAAGGAAATCAGCCGGTTGCACCAGGTAGATGCATCCGGCGGCGGTGTCGCTGACGTAAAGCTTGCCATCGGCCACGGCCACGTCGTTGGTGAACTTGGCGCCCGGCAGGGCCAGGCGGCGGCCCTTTTTGGTTTTGAGGTCAAAGCACCACACCGAGTCGATGTCCGCGGCCCACAGCCGCCCGCCCGCGGCCCAAAGCCCCTTGGGCTTGTGCAACTTGCCCTGGGGGCCAGGCAGGAACTTGGCCTCGATCACCGCGCCCTTCAGGTCCAGCTTGCTGATGAAGCCCTTGCCGTCCTTGAGCGATGGCTTTAAGGTGTCGCCGAAGTTGCTCATGTACAGCGCCTGGCCCTCGGGGTCATAGGCCACCGATTCGGGGTGGCCCTGGCTGGGCAGGGTTTTTTGGGAAACCACCTGCCAGGCGGCCAGGGCCGGAGTGAACCCGGCCAACAGAACCACGGCCAGCAGAACAGCCACTAAACTTTTCATATGACTAACCCTCCTGGGCGGATGACATGCGGCCCGGTACGGACCCCATGCTGCAAGATTCCCACATAATTGCCTCCACGGCAACAGGCTCCATAGCGTGCTTGGTGTGGCCGCCTGCCCTTTGCTACCATGTAAACAGACTATACGGCGACCCGCCCCGATTAGGGAGGGCGGTGTTTTCTTTTGCGGAAAGGTAACCCGATGTCCCAAGGCAGCATGAATCTGATGATAGGCGGCGAGGCCGGTCAGGGCTTGGTCACCATGGGCCAGGTATTGGCCAAGGCGCTGGTGAAAAGCGGCTATCACATTCTGGTGACCCAGGATTACATGTCACGGGTGCGGGGCGGTCACAATACCTTCGCCATTCGTTTTTCCCCCCAGGACCTGGACAGCCCCTGCGAGGGGATAGACCTCCTGGTGGCCCTGAACCAGGAAACCCTGGACCGCCACGCCAAGGAGCTCAACTCCGGGGCGGTGGCCCTGGCCGACACCGGCCTGAGCTGCGGCCAGGCCCCCTGCCTGAACGTGCCCTATGATGACCTGGCCGACAAGCGCTACCTGAACACCGTGGGCCTGGGGGCGGCGGCCCACCTGCTGGGGCTGGACCTGGAGCTGGTGGCCGAGACCCTGGCAAAGGTCATCGGCAAGAAAAAGGGCGACAAGGTGGTGACCGAAAACCGCCAGGCCCTGGAAAAGGCCTATGAATGGGCCGCCGGGCAGGAGCACGGCCTCAAGCCGCCGGCCCCGGCAAAACACGACGGCCCGCGCATGATGCTGGGCGGCAACCAGGCCATCGCCCTGGGGGCCCTGGCCGGGGGGCTGAAGTTCCTGGCCTTTTACCCCATGACCCCCTCCACGGCCATCGCCCTTACCGTAATCGCCCACGCCGAGCAGATGGGGGTGGTCTACGAGCAGGCCGAGGACGAGATCGCGGCCATCAACATGGCCCTGGGGGCCTCCTACGCCGGGGCTCCGGCCCTGGTGTGCACCAGCGGCGGGGGCTACGCCCTGATGACCGAGGGCGTCTCCCTGGCGGGCATGACCGAAACCCCGTTGGTCATCGCCATTGCCATGCGCCCCGGCCCGGCCACCGGCCTGCCCACCCGCACCGAGCAGGGCGATCTGCTGTTTGCCCTGTACGGCGGTCACGGCGAGTTCCCCCGGGCCATCCTGACCCCCGGCACAATCAAGCAGTGCTTTGCCGCCGGGTATAAGGCCCTGCACCTGGCCGAGAAATACCAGGGGCCGGTGTTCATCCTCACCGATCAATTCCTGGCCGACAGCCTCCGGGCGCTCAAGCCCTTTGATCTAAGCGACCTCGCCCCGGTGCGACCCGGCGGGGGCGGGGCTTCGGGCCGGGACTACCAGCGCTACGCTATCACCGACGACGGCATATCCCCCCGGCGGCTGCCGGGCATGGGCCCGGAGCTGGTGGTGGCCGACAGCGACGAGCACGACCAAGAGGGCCACATCACCGAGGACCTGGAGCTTAGGGTGCGCATGAACGACACGCGCCTGGCCAAACAAAGGGGCCTGTGCGCCGAGGCGGAGCCGCCGGTGTTTACCGGCCCCGAGGACGCGGACACCCTTTTGGTGAGTTGGGGCTCAAGCCAGGGGCCGGTGGCCGAGGCGGCCCGGCGTCTGGGCGAGGACGGCCAGAGCGTGGCCACCT
>JAIPDO010000086.1 GCA_021737645.1 Desulfarculaceae bacterium | reverse complement strand
GCGCCTTTTTGGGCCTGGGCCTCAAACCGGGCCAGCGCGTGGCTCTGTGGGCCCCCAACATGCCCCTGTGGCTGGTGGTGATGTACGCGGCGTCCAAGGCCGGGCTGGTGATCTCCAGCGTGGACACCAGCTTCGGCAAGGATGAGCTGGCCTATCAACTGGCCCAGTCCCGTTGCGCCGCCTTGGTGCTGGCTCCAGGCATTGAGGGCAACGAATACCTCCGGGCCTTGGCCGATCTGTGCCCCGAGCTGGCCCAGCCCGCCCCCCGTGGCCTGGACTGCGCCCAGCTACCCGCCCTCAGGCGGGTCATCGTTTTGGGGGCGGACGCCCCGCCGGGAGCCCTGACCTGGGACCAGGCCATGGAATTGGGCCGCACCGTTCCGGTGGAGGCGCTGGACGAGCGCATGGCCTCGGTCAAGCCCGCCGATGTGGCCACCCTGCTCTACACCTCGGGCACCACCGGCCGCCCCAAGGGGGTGATGAGCACCCACCGGGGCCTGATCCTCACCTCGGTGGCCGGAGGGGACAACCAGCGCCTGAGCGAACAAGACCGCCTGGTGATCTCGGTGCCCCTGTGCCACATGTTCGGCTGCATCTGCATCGCCCTGGCGGGCATCATCAAGGGCGCGGCCCTGGTGATCCCCTCCCGCTTGCCCGAACCGGGGGCCATTCTCCAGGCGGTGGTCAAGGAAAACTGCACCGCCCTGTACGGCCCCCCCACCTCTTTCATCGCCATGATGGACGACCCGGCCTACCAGCCGGACTCCGGCGGCGGCCTGCGCACCGGGGTCATGGCCGGGGCCCAGTGCCCCATGGAGGTGATGCGCAAGGTGGTGGAGGAAATGGGGGTGGAGGACATCCTCATCGGCTACGGCCAGACCGAGGCATCCTCCTGGATCTCCACCAGCCGCCCGGTGGACCCCCTGGAGCTTCGGGTTTCCACCGTGGGCCGCCCAGTGCCGGGAGCGGAAGTAAAAATAGCCGACCTGGCTTCCGGCGAGCCCATGCCCCCCGGCGAGGTGGGCGAGATATGCACCAGAGGCCACGTGATGACCGGCTACTTCGACCTGCCCGCCGAAACCGCCCAAGCCATGGACCGGGAGGGCTGGTTGCGCACCGGCGATTTGGGCAGCATGGACGAAGATGGCTACATCCGCATCTCCGGACGACTCAAGGAGGTGATCCGCAAGGGTGGCCTCAGCGTGTTCCCGGCGGACATAGAGGAGGTGCTCTTCGCCCACCCGGCGGTGAACACCGTGGCCGTGTTCGGGGTGCCCCATGCCGAACTGGGCGAGGAGGTGGCCTGCTGGGTCAAGCTGGAGCGCCACACCCAGGCCACTGAGCAAGAGATAATGGCCTTTTTGCGCGAACAGTTGCCCGAGAGCCATATACCCGCCTGGCTGCGCTTCGTGGATGAGTTCCCCTCCACCCCACTGGGAAAAATCCAGAAGTTCCGCATGCGCGAAATCATGCTGGCCCTGCTGGCGGACGAAGGGGAGTAATAGGCTTAAAATACGATAAAACTTGACTTTTTAGCCCAATCCCGGTACTAAGGGGCAGTGATGTTCCTACTTTGACCCTAAGGGGACGGTAAGGTTATGGACGTCCAAGAAATCAGAGGCAAGGAATTTGCCCGGCGCTTTCGTGGCTACGATTCCCACGAGGTGGAAAGCTTTGTGGGCAAGCTGGCCGACTACATAACGGACATGCACCGTGAGTTGGACAACCTGAACAACCAACTCAGCCGGACCAGCCAGGAGCTTAAGGAATACCGCGTCCGCGAGGACACCCTGGAGGCCAACCTGGCCCAGACCAGGCGCATCTCCGAGGACATGAAGGCCAACAGCGAGAAAGAGGCTAAGTTCATCGTGGCCGAGGCCGAGCTACAGGCCGAAAAAATCCTCAGCCATGCCCACAACCGACTGGCCCAGATCCACGACGACATCACCGAACTCAAACGCCAGCGGGCCCAGTTCGAGGTTCGTTTGCGCTCCCTGGTGGAGGCTCACATCAAGCTCCTGGAGGTTGAGGCCGACCGCGACCGAGACCTGTCGGAGTTGGAGGATAAGATCAAGATCCTCAGGAGCCCTTCCCCCTAGACTATCTTCACAGTGCCTAGCATGAAAAAAGAAGCCCACGGGGTGAGCCTGGCCGTCCGGGTGGCTCCCCGTGCCTCGCGCAACGAGCTGGCCGGAGTCGAGGCCGGAGCCCTCAAGGTGCGCCTTACCGCCCCGCCGGTGGAAGGCGCGGCCAACCAGGCCCTGGTCAAGCTGCTGGCCAAGACCCTGGGCGTGGCCAAGGGCAAGGTGACGGTGGTCAGCGGTGAGCGTTCCCGCAACAAGCGGGTGCTGGTGGAAGGGCTGGGCCTGGACGAGCTGCGCGGGCGGCTGGGCCTGTGATCGTTCATCTGGCGCCCAACCTGCATAAAGTATCCGGGCTGGTCCTGGTCCTGCTGCTGCTCCTGGCCGGGTCAGCCCTGGCCTCCGGACCTTTGGAGCTTTCGGTGCAGGCTCCCTCTCCCGAGCTGGCCGCCCACGTTCGCCAGGTAGCCGCCGAGGCCGCGCCCAAGCTGGAGGCCTGGACCGGGGCCTCGCCGGGCAAGGTGTTCATTCAGGTAATGCCTACCCGTGAGTGGTTCGAGCAGCGTATGGCCCAGCTGAACGGCCCCCGCTGGGCCGCCGGGCTGGCCCTACCCGGCCGGGGGCTCATCGTGCTGCGTTCGCCGCGCCAACTGGGCGACCCGGAGCAGTTCCGGCACCTGCTTGTCCATGAAATGCTTCACCTGTATTTGGCCGCCGGGCTCAAGGGCCGCCACGCCCCCCTGTGGCTGGAAGAGGGCCTGGCCATGCGCCTGTCCGGCGAGGGCGGCTGGGGCCGTACCGCTTCCATGGCCGGAGGGGTGCTGGGCAGCGGCCTAATACCCCTGAGCGATCTGGCCGAGCGCTTCCCGGCCCAGGCCCAGCAGGCAGCCCTGGCCTATGCCCAGAGCTATTACCTGGTCACTTGGCTGCAAAACGAATTCGGCCCCAGAACCCTGCCGGACATCATCAAGGGCCTATCCCAGAACCGTCCCCTAACCGCGGCGCTGAGGCAAGCCACCGGCCTGAGCCTGGCGGCCCTGGAGGAGCGCTTTACAGGCGACATGCACTCGCGCTTTTCCTGGATTGCGGTGCTGGGCACCGGGGGGGCCTTGTGGGCCCTGGTGGCCTTGGGGGCCATGGTGGGGCTGGTTGTGCGGCGGCGTAGGCAACAAGCGGCGGTGGCCCACATGGACGACCCTGGAGGCATCCAGACGGTGATGCGACCCCGTCCCCGGCGCGGACGAGGGCATCGCATAATTCTTAGGGAAGCGGGGATGGACGGACCGAGGCCTCGGGCAAGGGCCCGGACCCGCAAAGACGCCTAGGCGCTATGGGGGCAGCCCAGGTGCTCCAGTGATTCGTCATGCCGCTGGAGAGCCTGATAGCGCTCACGGGCGGCGGCGCATTCAAAGCTGAGACCGCAGTGGGCCAGACAGACGTGATCGCCTCGGTCGAATTCGCCGAAACAATCTATGCGGTCTTCCAATTCCTCCAAAATAAGGAGTCGGGCCAAATCAGTCCTCGCCGAATCAGTTGATGAAAACCCTTCTAAACTCTTTCACATCGTGCAGGGCAATGCCCGCACCCATAACCACGCAAGTCAGAGGATCCTCGGCCACGTTGACCTTGAGCTTCATCTCCTGCTGAATCAATCGATCCAGGCCTCGGATGAGAGCCCCGCCTCCCGCCAGGGTGATGCCCTGTTCGGCCACGTCGGCGGCCAGTTCGGGAGGCGTTTTCTCAAAGGCGCGCTTAACGCTCTCCAAGATCACCTCGACCGGCTCGGCCATGGCCTCGCGCACCTGTTCATCAGTGATGTTGATGGTGCGCGGTATGCCTTCCACCAGATCCTTGCCGCTGACCTCCATGGACAGCGGATGCTCCAGCGGATAAGCCGAGCCAATTGATATCTTTACCTGCTCGGCGGTGTTTTCGCCAATCAGAACCTGATATTTCTTTTGAATGTAACGGACGATGGATTCGTTGGCCTCGTCGCCGGCCACGCGCACCGATTCGGAGTATGCGGTCGAAAAAAGGCTGATTACCGCCACCTCGGTGGTGCCGCCGCCGATGTCCACCATCATGCATCCCTGGGGCCTGTCGATGGGCAGGCCCGCCCCGATGGCCGCGGCCATGGGCTCCTCGATGAGGTAGATGTCTCGGGCACCGGCCTGCTCGGCGCTTTCGATCACGGCGCGTTTTTCCACCTGGGTAACACCGCTGGGCACCCCGATGAGCATGCGCGGCTTCATGAAGCCGGTGGAAGACTTCACCTTTAGGATGAACTCGCGGATCATGATCCGGGTCATGTCGAAATCGGCGATCACCCCGTCCTTGAGGGGCCGGGCGGCCACTATGCTGGGGTTGGTGCGTCCCAGGTACTGCTTGGCGTCGAAACCCACGGCCAAGGGTTTGCCGGTGTCGCGCTTGAGGGCCACCACCGAGGGCTCGTTGAGCACCACGCCCTTGCCCTTAACGAATATCAGGGTGTTGGCCGTGCCCAAGTCCATGGCCAAGTCTTTGGAAAACAGACCCAAGAGTTTGTTCAGCACAATGTTACCTGCCTTTTTCCGCCCCCCGCTGGGGCATGGCTCAGCCTAAAACGAGGCCAGACGATAGTGGGCCAAAGTGGCGGCCACGCGGTGACCGGCCAGTTGCAGGGCCCGTTCCTCTTCCTCGTCTATGGAGCGTTCGGTTTGACCGGCAAAGGCCCATACTCCCACCAGCCGCCGCCAAGCCAAAAGCGGCACCCCCACGAAGACATTGTAGCCTCTGAGGGGCTCGTCCGGAGAGATGAGGTATGACTTGCCTTGCCCTGGCCGCATGCGGTGGTGAGTCAGGGGACGGGCCTCTCGCAGCACCCAGCCCACCAGGCCCTGGGTCACCGGAAAGGAACGTCCCCGCATGGTGGCCACGCTGGGCCCCTGCACCGCTTCCACCCAAAATTGTTTGCGCCCCTGATGAAGCAGGCACAAAAAGCCCATGGACAAGCCGGTGAAGCGCCGGCCCGCGTCTAATATTTCATCGTAAAGCTCACGGCGGCCGCTGAAGCTGAGCGCCGCGTTTTCAATGTCATAAAGCAGGTCCAGTATACGGCCATAAAGGGCCTCGCGTACGCAGGTTTCCTGCTGGACCACCATCTGGTTCATGAACACCGCGAAATCACGTATTATTTTCTTCTCACGCTCGCCGAAAATCTGACGGGCCTTGGTGTCCACCACCAAAACCCCCAACTCGCCCACCGGCATGCCCACAAAGGCCTGGATACCCTCGTCGGCGTGGTACAGGCCGGTGGCCTCGGAGCTTTGCTTGTAACGATCCACATCCACCGGGCGATTATGCTTGGCCACCCAGCCCACTAGGCCCTCGCCCACCTGCACCGGTTCCTCGGAGCGGAAAGCACGGCTCATGGAATGCCAGGCGGTGGCATGAAGTTGCTGCCCGCCCGGCTCGCGCAAGTACAGGGCCACGGTGAAGGCCTCGGTAAGATTGGCCAGCAGATCCACCGCGTCTTTTAAACCATGACGGGACTGCGTGGGGAGGCGACCGGTCAAGGCCGTGGGCTCAGCTGCAATCGCCGCAGAAACTGCCATAAGACCGATCATAACCGCGCTCACCATCCGAGGTGAAGAAACACCCTGGAATCTGGCGCATTTTGCGGTGATAGGCCACACACTGGCAGCACAGGCCCGTCTTGTCGCAGGCGCTGTAGGTGCAAGTGCACTCAGCCAAATTGGCTTGCAGGTTGGGGCAAGCTTTTTTCATTTTTTCGTAGTCGGCCACGAATTCGGCGCTCCAGATGAGAAAAACTATTTATAACTGGCCGTTAGCCCTTGGAACCACTCTATATAGTTAGTATATTAGTGTCAACCACAAAATAGTGGGGTTTGTGCCTAAAAAAACTGTAAAACTGGCCTTGCAAGCAACCTTGGGAGGAATTATTACTATCTCATGCCTGAACTACCTGAAGTAGAAAGCGTACGCCGCACCCTGGCCCCAGGCCTTTTGGGCCGCACTCCTGCCTCGCTACGGGTGGGGCTGGCCAAGCTGGTCCGGCCCACCCCCCAGGCCATGAGCGCCGGTATCAGGGGCCAGAGCATATCCGAGGTGGACCGCCACGGCAAATTGCTCATGCTGCGCATGTCCGGCCATGGCACCTGGGCCATCCACCTGGGCATGACCGGCCAGGTCATCCTGGCCCACCAGCGCCCCCGGGTGAAGCACGTGCACATAACCGTAGGGTTTGACGACGACGGACCCAACCTATACTACCGCGACCCCCGCCAGTTCGGCTTCATGGCCTGGTGCGCGGACCAGGCCGCCCTGGATGCAGGCCCCCTGGCCAACATGGGCCCCGACGCCCTGGGCATACCCCTGGAGGTGTTCTTGGAGCGCCTTTCCGGACGGGGCGGCAAGATCAAAAGCCTGCTCCTGGACCAGCGGGTGCTGGCCGGGGTTGGCAACATCTACGCCGACGAGTCCCTGCACCGGGCGGGGCTGCACCCCCTGGCCCGGCCCATGGACCTGAGCCAGGGGCAACTCATCGGCCTGCACCATCATCTGCAAGAGACCCTGGCCGAGGCCCTGGCCCGGGGCGGCTCATCCATAAGCAACTTCGTGGACGCCCACGGACGGCCCGGCACCTTTCAGCACGCCCACCGCGTGTACAAGCGGGGCGGCCAGGCCTGCAACGAGTGCGGCTGCGAGATAGAGCGCATCGTGGTGGCCGGGCGCAGCACCCACTTCTGCCCCCAATGCCAGAAATAGCCCTTTTTGACCCACCGCCCTGGCCGTGACATAATCCTGCTCAACCTCAACCGGGAGAGCGAGCGTGTCTTGGCGCAAGTGCCTGTTCTATTGCCTGGTGCTCATTTTAGCGGCAGCCTCGGCGGCCACAGCGGCGGAGCCCAAAAAACCCGTCAACCCGGCGCCGGTGGTGTTTGCCGACCAGACCTATGACTTTGAGCTGCGCCGCGTTTTGGGTTACGCCCTGTCCGGAGGCGCGGACCTCAACGAGGCCCTGGCCGCGGCCCACCGCATCCAGGCAGGCAACGGCAACTCCTGGTACGCGGCCTGGTTCGATCTGGCCCAAAGGGTGCGGGTGGCTGGCGAGGCATCCCTGGCTCAGGGCCACCGCGTGTCGGCGCGGGAGGCCCTTCTGCGCGCCGCCGCCTATTACCGGTCAGCCGACTTTTTCCTGCACGCCGACCCGGCCGATCCGCGCATCCTGAAATCCTGGCGGCTCAGCCAAGACACCTTCCGCCAAGCAGCCGGCCTCATGCACCGCCCGGTGGAGGTGGTGGCCATCCCCTACGAGAACACCACCCTGCCCGGCTACTTCCTGCGGCCGGACGCCTCCCACCGCGCCCGCAAGACCTTGATCGTGCAGACCGGCTTTGACGGAACCGGCGAGGAGCTGTACTTCGAGGTGGCGTTTTTCGCCCTGGCCCGTGGCTACAACGTGCTTATATTCGAGGGTCCCGGCCAGGGGGGCGTGGTGCGCGAGCAACATCTGTACTTCCGGCCGGAATGGGAAGAGGTGGTGACCCCGGTGGTGGACTATGCCTTAAGCCGCCCCGAGGTGGACTCCCGGCACTTGGCCCTGATGGGAATATCCATGGGCGGCTATCTGGTGGCCCGTGCCGCCGTGTACGAGCACCGCTTGGCTGCCCTGGTGTGCAACCCAGGAGTCATGGACATGATGGGCGGCAAGCGGCCCAGCGCCGGGCAGTGGCAAAAGATGCGCTCCGATCCCAAGGCCACCAATCAGGCCCTGCGCCAAAGGATGGCCCAGGACATCGGCTTCCGCTGGCTGGTGAACAACGGCATGTTCACCATGGGGGTGAAAACGCCGCTGGAGTTCATGGAGCAGTTTGCCCGCTACCGCCTCACCCCTGAGCAGGCCAGGCGCATCACCGCCAATAGCCTGGTCATCGCCGGCCATGGCGACCACTTTTTGCCCTACCAAGCCCAAAAACAAATCTACGATGACATGATCTGCCGCAAGACCCTCATGGAGTTCACCGCGGCCCAGGACGCCACGCCCCATTGCCAGATGGGGGCCATGGCGATTTCCAATCAGCGCATTTTCGACTGGCTGGATAAGGCCCTTGAGCAGAAGCCCTGCCCCTGTAGCCACCGCTAACGTTGCGTGGGCTGGGACGCGGGCCTGCCCGCCTGCACAATGCTCCACACCCACAGCACGCAGAAGATGCCCACAAAGGCCCCGGCGATGATGTCGCTGGGGTAATGCTTGGTGACCACCACCCGGCAGATGCCCACCAGCGCGGCAAAGCCCAGCAACGGGACCCGCGCCCGTGGCCACACCAGAGCCAGGGCGGTCATGGCCGAGAAGATGCGGAAGGTGTGCCCCGAGGGGAAGGAATGCATCTTGCCCTTGGCGGCGAACCAGGAGAAGCCGTAAAGGTCGTGGTCAAAATACATCACCGGCCTATAGCGCCCGAAAAACCACTTCAGGGTCTCGCCCAGCATCATGGTAAGCGCGACCGCCACGCACACCAACAGCAGGGCGCGCACCCCCGGCGTCAAGCCCCGGCCCAGGGCCAGCGCCCCGCCACCCAACAGGCCCACGCACAGCCACACGTTGAACCAGTCGTGGTCCGCAGACAGGCTAATGAACTGGGCCACGGCGAACAGCGCCCCGCCGCGCAGCCCATGGGCCAGGGTGTCTATGGGCCGGTCCAGGAACAGGAAAAACACCGCCACCAACAGCACCGTGGCCAACGCGCTCCAACCGGTGATCCTCAACAAGCGCCTATCCATGCATTCCTCCGCTCAGCTAGGGGCGCTTCCATGTTAGGCAAACCGGGCGCCGGGGTCAAATTCCCGGCAATTTCCCAAAAATAGTGGCACATAGGCCCCATAATTGTTAGGTTCTCGGTAATCTAAAAAAGTTGCTCGCCGCCATGGTCCTGGTGCCGGACGGGTAGCCATTTTTTTTGACCGGGACAATACAGGAGCAAACCATGGCAGAAATCAGTGCCGGAGATAAGGTCCGCATTCACTACACCGCCAAGCTCGAAGACGGCACCGTGGTGGACAGCAGCGAAGGCAAAGACCCGCTGGAGTTCGAGGCGGGCAGCGACCAACTGATCCCCGGCGTATCCAAGGCGGTCATCGGCATGTCGGTGGGCGACAAAAAGACCGTCGCCGTGCCCCCGGACGAGGGCTACGGACCTCACCAGCCCCAGGCCGTGCAGCAGGTGCCCAAGAAGCACTTCCCGGACGAGGCCTCGGTGGGCGACGTGTTCAAGGCCGTGTCCGAGCAGGGCGAGATGATGGTGCGCATCGTTGATATCGACGACGACATGGTCACCGTGGACGCCAACCACCCCCTGGCCGGCCAAACCCTGGTGTTTGACATGGAGATCTTGGAGTAGCGGCAGCTACAGCGCTAGACTAGAAAAGATAAGCCCGGGCGGTGCGAGCCGCCCGGGCTTTTTTACTATCATTATATGGACAAAATATACTGTATTGATTTGAATATCTGTCTCAGTAAGAACCGGACGGGGGAAACCTCTTAGCATCTTGATCCGTAACAGGCCGACCCACAATACTGTCAATTGTTAGGGAATTATCATAAAACGAAACTCCTTGTTCCTTTAAAAATTTAAACCCTTCATCTCCGTGCACATAATCTTGAACTCCAGCGGGCTGTAACCATCCCTTTATATTAGCTTCATAGGCCAGTAGCCAATTGGGTCCATATAGTTCCTGGCTGTTTATAAATTTAGCATATTCTTCAAGTTCACTTTCGTTCGTAATTAGCCCTTTATTTTCAGCATCTAAAGCCAACAAAGCGACTATTGCATCTTCCATTTTAGCAACAAATTTTACGGCATCCTCACTAAGGTTAATTTCTAGCAAGATTAAACACCAAATTGCCCATGCCACTTCGCTACCGTGTCCGAGAGGAGCGTGTATCGTAATGATATAATTAAAACATCGATAAAAAATATCGTTTGATGGGTCGAAAATTTCTTTGTATCTAGCCAATTGTGTAATTACTTTGCTTAAAACTCCCGGTTCAATTATGCAGCATTGAGCAAGCAAATTTTGAAAAAGCAACCAATTTTCCTCTTTAATATTGATTCCATTTGTTCGTGCGATAGCGTATCGTAATACAGTTCCCCCAGGATACTCTGCAGATAATTGGAAGGCTAAATCGAAAAAGCGCAGCAAATCATACTCTTGAGTCTTAGGATTGTTTCCTCCTTTGAAGGGGAAAGATCTTAGAGACGAAACCCAAGGCGTTTCTAAAGGTACGGGAAGGTCCAGAATACAGGTTTTTTTTGGATTCAACGAAAGCTCGTATTGGTTTAATGTCTCTTGCATGATCGCTAGTACTAGTTCAGCTTCGGACCTTGTCTTGAACCCTAGCTCATAATCATCAATATAACGATATCCATTTAGCGGAACATTTAACATGATAATTTCATCAACAGATCCTAATATTATTTCAGCGATAAGAAGTGAAGTGTCAGGTCCTATCGGTATCCCGTGCGTCTGGCCATCCTGGGCATTTCGTACTAACTTGTCTAATAAATTTCCTATTAAGTCATCTGACCTGTTCAATTTTGACTCTTCTTTGGAGTGTATTGCCCATGGAATACTATGGGTATAAAGAGAAGGATAGAACAGTGAAATATCGGCAGTTAATATATATTTCGAACTAGCTCTCAATTTTGCTCGTTCTATAGGTATCCTATTCATATCATATTGCGGATTTATTGCCCGGGGTTCTGAAGCGATACCCGGCTTTGTTAAAGAGATATTTGATCTACTCGCCAGCCTCATCAACTCCGATTTATTTTCTGAACCGCCCCGGGATTGCCGGAGACTCCATTACTTGAGAGGATGGAGTCATGACCAAGCGAATCAGATATTCCCCAGAGGTGAAGGAACGGGCGGTACGGATGCTTTTGGAGCATCAGGATGAGTACCCGTCCCAGTGGCAGGCCATCTGCTCCATCGCGGCCAAGATCGGCTGCACTGGCGAGACCCTGCGCAGCTGGCTGCA
>JAIPDO010000021.1 GCA_021737645.1 Desulfarculaceae bacterium | reverse complement strand
CCGCCAAGTAGCTTCCACCATATAGGAATCGACGTCGACCGCGCCCCGGCCCATCAAGGCCGGGGCGCCTTTTTGCGCCCGCCTGGGGCAAAATTTTTTCTCATCCTCCCAGCCTGCCGCATAAAAAAGTTACACCCTCCGGCCCTGCCGCGTGGCCCCGCTGTTGACCCTTTCATCCTAACCGGTGGATAAATTGAGTAATCACTCAATTTTTATCCAAAGCTAAAGGTGGGCACCGTTTTTGCTTACTTGATAGGCGGCTGGGGACGAGCCCCGGCGGCTCATAAAAGGAGGAAACCATGCTTCACCTGAACCAAGCCCCTCGCAAGGTGGGGCTCATATTCCTTACCGCCCTCACCGCCCTCACCCTGGGTATCGCCGTTCCCGCCATGGCTCAAGGTCACGGCGGCGGACATGGCCGCGGAGGCGGAACAAGAGGAGACAACCACTGGAACAAACCGAGCGGCGGTCACCAAGGCCGCGGAGGCTCTCCGGGCCACCGCCGGGTGGTGGTCAAGGGAAACCCCTACTATTACAATGGCGGCAAATACTACCGGCCCTGGCGGGGCCGCTACGTGCCGGTGTTCCCGCCGGTGGGCTTGGTGATAAGCGTCATGCCGCCCGGCTTCCGGGTGGTGCTGTTTGGCGGGATCAACTATTACCTGTATGACGGCGTCTACTACCGGCCCGGGCCGGGCGGCTACGTGGTGGTTTCCCCCCCGGCCGCGGCTCCGGCCCAAACCGTGATAACCGCGCCCACCGGGGTGGTGGCTCCGGCGCAAGGCGCCACCGGTATGGCCACGGTGATCTCCCAGGCCCTTAACGTGCGCAGCGGCCCGGGCATGGCCTACCCCGTGTTGCAGGTGGTCAACTTGGGGGCCGACCTCACCATCCGAGGCCGCACCGGCTCCTGGCTTTTCGTGCGCGCCCCCAACGGTGACGCGGGTTGGGTGTCCCAGGAGTTCACCACTCAAAGCACAATCCCGGCCAGCGGATAAAATAGAGCCTGCCCCTTTGGGAGCGATGAAAACCAAACCCTTTCGCCTGGAGCATTGCGCATGATCCGCTACCTCGTCCCCGCTCTGCTGTTGATCGCGTCCATGGGCTGCGGCGGCCCTTCTGTCCATGACGGCCCGCCCGGCGGCAGGCCTGGCCCACGCCCGTCCGGACCTCCGCCCGGCGCCAGCCAGGAAATGAGCCCCGCTCAGCGCCTGGAAAAAACCATGCAGGATCTCACCATCCGCCTGAAACTGACCCCCGAGCAGGCGGGGAAGGTGAAGGCCATCATCAAGGCGGGTGAGGACAAAAAGGCCAAGTTGTTCGCCGATGGAGAGAAAAGCGACAACCCTCAGGAGATGGCCAAGCTCTTTGAGCGGGTGCACCAGGTCGACCTGGGCACGGAGAAGGCCCTGGGCAAACTACTCACCAAGGACCAGGTTGACGAATACAAGGAATATCTCCAGGAGCAGCGTCGTCGCTACGAAACGGGCAAGGGCCATGGCGGAGGCAAGCCCGTTGGTGGCCCTCCGGGCGGCGGCAGGCCCGGTGGCAGGCCTGGGGGACTTTAGGAGCCGAGGGCGCGGGTGACGCTTCGGCGAACCCCACTAGCGCATAGCCACCCCGCGCCGTTGGCCCGCCGTCGGCTTCCAGGTGGGAGGGACAGGGAGATAGCATCTGCCCGGCCCCCTGCCTGGCAGCCGACGGTTTTTTTAAAAATTGGTTAAAATATCGCCGGTGGAGCCCAAGTAAAGCCCGCCGGCAATTTATTTATACGTAGCGCAAGGAGGACAGCTTGGCCCTTTACCAGTTCGAAGGCAAGACGCCCCAGGTGGACCCCAGCGCCTACGTGCACCCCCAGGCGGCGCTCATCGGCGAGGTTAGCGTGGCGGCGGGCTGCTTCATCGGGGCGGGCGCGGCGCTCAGGGGCGACCTGGGGCGCATCGAGGTGGGCCGGGACAGCAATGTGCAGGAAAACTGCGTGCTGCACATGAACCCCGGCCAGGCGGTGATCATCGGCCGGGGGGTGATCATAGGACACGGGGCGATCCTGCACGACGCCGAGGTGGGCGACGAGGCGTTGATCGGCATGGCCTCGGTGCTCCTGGCGGGGGTCAGGGTGGGGGCCAAGGCCATGGTGGCCGCGGGGTCCCTGCTGCCCGCGGGCATGGAGGTGCCCCCCGAACACCTGGCCCAGGGCAACCCGGCCCGGATCAAAGGCCCGCTCAGCCCCCGGCGCCTGGCGGCCACGGCCCAGGGCCTGGAGCTTTACAAGCAACTGGCCGCCCGCTCGCTGCGCACTATGAAGCGGGTGGATTGATCCGGTTCTTCATGGTTGGCGGCCCCTGGGAGAAAGCGCTGCGGCGGGCTGGGATGCTCAATTAAACTGTGGGCCGCCCAGCGCCTACGAGATCCCTTGAAGGCTACTTGATGGCGATGGGCTGGCCGATGCCCTGCACCGTGCCCCGGATCTTGGGGTGGGTGAAGTTGAAGAAGAAGTCGTACTTGCCGTCGGCCTTGCATGCCTTGGCCAGATCGGCCAACTTGAGGTTCTGGAACTGGTAGATGCCGTTGCCCAGCAGGATCACGTGGCAGGGGATGAAGCCCGCGCCGTAGAGGTCCTTGGGGAAGCCCTTATGGGGGTAGACCTCGGTGCACCACTGGTCGGTGCCCACGCCGACCACGCCCTTGCCCACCAGGAACCAGGCTATGTCCTCGCTGATGCCGGGGTTGCTGGAGGCGAACTTCTTGTTGTCTTTGCCCAACAGGCGCATCCAACCGGTGTTGACCAACACCGCGTCGCCGGGCTGGATTGTCAGGTTGTGCTTGGCCAGGCAGGCCTTGAAGTCCTTGAGGCTGATCTCCTCGGCGGGCCCCAGGTTGCGGCCCAGGAAATCCACCATGTCCACCAGCACGGCCCTGGTCACCAGGGGAGGCACGGTCTCCATGCCGAACTTCTTGGCGCCCGAGGCGGCGACGATGTCCTTCTGCTTGGTGGCGTTGTAAAAGACATGGTCGTGGCCCACGTGGGCGAAGCCGTCCAACTGGGTGGACAGGCCGGTGGACATGGACACGAACTCCTCCATGTCCGTGGCCTTGTCATAGCCGCGCGGGGGGTCCACCGTGAGGCCGTGGACCAAGAGCCAAACAAAGACGTCCCGGGGAGGATAGGCGGGGAAGCCCTTGTAGTATTCGTTGCCCAGGTCAAAAACCTTGCCCTCTTTGACCAGCTTGACTGCCTCCATAACCTTTTTGGGGGTCAGGTAGTTGGCGTTGCCGATCTGGTCGTCCGGTCCCCATTTGGACACCTTGGGCATGTATTTGTTTTCCGCCATGGCCTGTCCGGCCATGCACAAAAAAGAAACGGCGACTAGGGCCAAAACCATCTTGATAAGTCTCTGCTTCACGATAATCCCTCCCAGATATTTTTAGATAATAAACTCTAAAGTTTGAAAAATTAATCCATGAAAGCCGTCAAGGAAGCAGAATCAAAGGTGTGGCGTGCCCGTTTACATCAGCGCTTATCCGCGCTTGCACTTAAGCCATATGTAAATTCCTCCACTTTTTTGGTTTCCATGATTACGCCCCACACCAGCGGACCTGTTGAACATAGTTTTCGCCAATGGCTTTTAGATATCTGAATAGGAATTATTTACTATTTGTTAGTATGCATTGCGGTTTTTAACAGCAACATGCATGCCATTGGCCGAAGTTTTAAATATTCAAGGTTAACAGGCAGGATACATTGAATCTTATTCATTCCCGTCATTCAGATCGGTTTTATCGACATACGCGGCTATTTTTTTAATTTGATACATGTGTGCCACCGGGTGACACACATGCCGCCCCAAACGGGCGCGGGTTGCGCGGCTCGCCCCAAAAAAGGTATTGCTGGATAAACACCAACCGATGGAGGGGCGTTAGGCGGCCCTAGGGAGAGGCGTGATGAAAAGGTTCTTACTTGCCCTGGTCCTGGCTGCGGCCCTGGCGGCTCCGGCCTGGGCCGGTCCGGTGCCCGACTGCTGCTCGCCCCGCTACAACCGCACGGTCATGGACAGCTACCGTCAGCTTATGTTCAAGATGAGCGTGTACGCCCAGCCGCCCAAGGCGGGGCAAGGCGTGCGCCTGGGGGTCTACCAGGCTCAGGGGGCCTACGGCGAGGGGGCCATTGCCAAGAACATGGCCCGCCTGGAAGAGGCGGTAAAGCAGGCGGCCCAGCGCGGGGTGCAGCTACTCAGCTTCCCGGAGCTCTACGTAAACGGCTACACCATGAGCATTCCCCTGGCCCATAAGGAGGCCGAGTTCGTGGACGGCCCCATAGTCACCAAGTGCCGGGCTATAGCCAAGCAATACAACGTGGCCCTGTTGGTGCCCTACGCCGAGAAGGTCAAGGCCAAAGACGGCAAGGTGATGTTTTTTGACAGCATCGCGGTGATAGAAAACAGCGGCAAACTCATCGTGAGCTACAAGAAAACCCATCTCTGGGGCAAGGATGAGCGCACCCACTGGAGCTTCGGGGACAAGCTGTGCCCGGTGTTCAAGGTAAACGGCTTCCCGGTCAGCGTGCTCAACTGCTACGAGTGCGAGTTCCCGGAGCTTACCCGCATCCTGGCCCTCAGAGGAGCCAAGCTGGTGGTGGGCCCCACGGCGGCAGACTGCTACGCCACCCAGCCGGACGGCAAGCGCAGCGCCGTGCCCTATCCCGACATCTCGCGGGTTTTAATCCCGGCCTACGCCTATGCCAACAACATCTTTTTCGCCTACAGCAACCACTGCGGTTATGAGTCCCTCAAAGGAGTGGAGTGGCACTACCGGGGCAACTCCATCGTCTGCGGCCCCCACGGCGACGTGATCGTGGCCGCTAACCACCAGCAGGACACCATGCTCATCGCCGATGTGATCCCGGCCTATTACGGAGCCAGCCACCCGGAGAGCAACTACCTCAAGGACCGCAGGCCCGACATGTACAAGGAGCTGGTGGCTCCCAAGTGCGACTTCGTGCCCGGCGGCTGGACCTATCCCAAGTACGTGGGCGGCAAGGAAGTGATGCCCAAGGGGGAGAAGCTGCCCAAGGGCGAAAGGCCCACCGCCAAATAAAACGGCGGCGCGGCGTCCGCTAAACTTTTATACAACTTCGCCGGGCCTGCCCATGGGAGGCACGGCGAAGTTTGTTGGGTGCGCTCCGGCCCCTGCCTGCCTGCGTGGTTGCCCGCTTAACAATAGTGGGCTAGTATGCCTTAAGTCAGGGCGATGGCGATTATCACCCTGTTTTAAGCCACAAATCACCTCCGGGCGCAGGCTGGCAGGCACCATGAGCGCAGGCGAAAATTCCTCTCCCAAACCCCGCTTGAGCCGGGCCGGTCTGCCGCCGGTGCACCACATCGAGGTGGTGGACCACTTGGGCAAGCGCCGGGAGGTGGCCATACCCGGCGAGTCGCCGCTTACCATAAAGGTGGACGGCCGGGAGGTGGTGACCCTGATGACCCTGGGCACCAACCCCGAGGAGCTGGCCCTGGGCTATCTGCACAACCAGCGCCTTATCGAGGACATCAAGGACATAGAGTCGGTGGAGGTTGATTGGAGCCGGGAGACGGTGAACGTGGCCACCCGCCACGGCGAGGGCATCCCGGACCTGGAGGAAAAGCTCCACCGGGTAACGGTGACCAGCGGCTGCGGCCAGGGGACCCTGTTCAGCTGCACCGTGGACAAGCTCTACGAGCACAAGCTGCCCCTGGTCACGGTGCGCCAGTCCACCATCTACCAGGTGATCGAGGCCGCCGCGCCGCTGAACCCCATCTACCGCCAGGCCGGGTCCATCCACGGCTGCTATCTGTGCCAGGGAGGGCGGGTGCTCATGTCCGTGGAGGACGTGGGGCGACACAACGCGGCCGACGCCATCGCCGGGCGCATGTGGCTGGACGGCATGCCCGGCCAGGACAAGATCATGTACACCACCGGGCGGCTCACCTCGGAGATCGTCATGAAGACCGCCTTCATGGGAATCCCGGTGCTCGTCTCCAAATCCGGGGTCACCCAGATGTCCCTGGAGTTGGCCCGGGACATGGGCATGGTGGTCATCGGCCGGGCCAAGGTCTCCCGATTTTTGGTCTACAACGGCGCGGATCAGGTTATCTTCGACGCCATCCCCAAACCGGGGAAAACCAAGCCATAAAAACACGCCCCGCAACATGGTGCGGGGCGTGTGCTGCTCTTAAAGGCAGGCGGGATGAGGGGGCCTAGGCCTCGGCCCCCTTGCCCTTGCGGGACAGGGCCCGATCGGCCTCGGGGATAGGCGGCGGCACCGGCCCGCCGACGATTTTGGTCACCGCCCCGAAACGCGGCGGGCAGGCATCGAAACAAGTGCCGCACTTGATGCACTTGTCCTGGTCGATCACGTGGATCTGGTTCTTGGCCCCGATGATGGCCTCCACCGGGCAGCGGCGCAGGCAGATCTGGCAGGCCTGGCACTTCTCCGGATCGATGAAGTAGGAGGCCACCTCGCTGAACAGCGCGTCGATCTCTTCAGTGGTGTAGAAATCCTCGCGTTCACCGGGCTCCAGGCGCTGGCTCAGCTTGGCGTTCATCATCAGCTTGATGTAGGGGACCAGCTTGGTCATCTCCCGCAGGCGCTCCTGGAGCACCTCGGGCTCGATGTCTTCCCCCTCGCCCTTGCCCAAAGGCCCAAGCCCCCGCACCTGCTTGGTGAAGTCGTCCACCACCTCGGTGTACAGGTTACCTTCGCCGGCGGACATGAACTCAATGCGCAGCCGGTCCGGGTTCAGGCCGATGTGGGCCATGATCTTCTTGCACAACAGGGCCATGTTCAGGGCGTGGTAGTTCCCGTGAGTTACGTAGTTGCACTCACCAAGTCGGCATCCGCCGATAAACACCCCGTCCATTCCGTTGGACAAGGCCCGGAGCACGAACTCCAGGTCCACCCTTCCGGAACACATGACGCGGATCACCCTTATCTCGGTCGTATACTGTAGCCGGGAAACTCCCGCTAGGTCAGCTGCTCCATATGCTCACCAGTGGCAAAGGAAACCGAGTATTTTGGGCTTGAACTTGCCCCCTGCACTCATCGCCTTTTTCTCCTTGGTCCCTAATCGCGGCCAACGCCGCGCCCACACTATTACGCAGTCGCGCTCATGGCGTCAATCTGGCTCAAAAGCTCGTCGTCGGTAAAATGCTTCAGGAAAATCGCCCCGGTGGGGCACTTGGCGTTGCACAGGCCGTCGCCCTTGCAGATCACCGGGTTGACCACCGCCTTTTGGCCCTTCTTCGTCTTGCGAAACTCGATGGCCCCGTAGGTGCAGACCTGGGCGCAGGCCCCGCAGCCCATGCAGCGGTCCTCGGCCACCTCGCACACCGAGCCCGACACCGTGACGATGTCGTTGGACAGCAGGGTCAGAGCCCGCCCCGCCGCGCCGTAGGCCTGGTTTATGGCCTCGGGGATGTGCTTGGGGTAGTGGGCCGTGCCGCAGAGGTATACCCCGTCGGTGGCGAAATCCACCGGGCGGAGTTTCACGTGGGCCTCCTTGAAAAAGTCGTCCGGGCCCAGGGACACCTTGAACAGCTGGGAAATGTCCTTGTTGTCCTCACGGGGTATCACCGCGGCGGCCAGCGTCACGATATCCGCGCCGATGGCCAGCTCCTGGCCCAGCACGTAGTCCATGAGGCTCACCTGCAACACCGGGCGGCCTTCCTCTTC
Source organism: Desulfarculaceae bacterium (assembly GCA_021737645.1). Classification (GTDB taxonomy): domain Bacteria; phylum Desulfobacterota; class Desulfarculia; order Desulfarculales; family Desulfarculaceae; genus Desulfoferula. Next base: position 49,006 of record JAIPDO010000021.1, on the reverse strand, counting down.
GGCGGCCTCCACCTGGGGCGGATTTTCCGGCTCATAGCGGATGAACTTCACATCCTTGGCCGAGGCCTCCCGGTAGTAGTCCTCCAACATGCCGTAGGTCCTGATGTCCCGGAACAGGATGTAGATGTCCATCTCCGGGTTGATCTCTTTGAGTTTCAGGGCGTTTTTGATGGACTCGGAGCAACACACCCGGGAGCAGTAGTTGCGGTCTTTGTTGCGGCAGCCCACGCACTGGATCATCACCAGGGTCTGGGCTCCGGTCACCGCCTCGTCGCCCTGGCTGATGCGCTCTTCCAGCTCCAAATGGGTCAGCACCCGCTCATCCTGGCCGTACAGGTATTCGGTGGGCGTGTACACGTCCACCCCCACTGCGACGACCGTGGCCCCGTGCTTTATCTCGCTGGGACCCCGGTCGGAGCTAAGCTTGGTCACGAAGTTGCCCACGTAGCCGGTGGCCTCGGTGACTTCGGCGTTGGTGTAAACGTGGATGGCCGGGTGCCGGTAGACCTGGCGCACCAAGCCGTCCAGATACCCCTGCACGTCCAGGCCGTCCAGGGTGTAGTGCAGCCGCCGGGCCATGCCCCCCAGGTCGTTTTCTTTTTCCACCAGATGGATTTCATGCCCCTGGTTGGCCATGGACAGGGCGCTGGTCATGCCCGCGATACCCCCGCCCACCACCAGGGCCGCCTTGTTCACCGGCAGGTCCATCTCCTGCAAGGGCTTGAGGTGCCCGGCCCGGGCCACGGACATGCGGATGATGTCCTGGGCCTTGTTGGTGGATTCTTCCTTTTCCTTGGAGTGGCACCAGGAGCAGTGCTCCCGAATGTTGGCCATGTCGTAGTAGTACTGGTTCAGGCCCGCCTCGCGCAGGGTGTCGCGGAACAAAGGCTCCAGGGTGCGCGGCGAGCAGGCGGCCACCACCACCCGGTTGAGGCCCTTTTCCTTGATGGTGTCGGTGATCTCTCTGGCCGAGTTGGTGGCGCAGGAGAATAGCTGCTCCTGGGCGTAGACCACGTTGGGCAGGCTAAGCGCATATTCCACCGTGGAGGGGACATCCACCACCCGGCCGATGTTGGACCCGCAGTGGCACACGAACACCCCGATCTTTGGCTTCTCCTGGGAGACGTCCTTTTCCGCCGGGTACACCCGCTCCCTAGTCAGCTCGCCGCGGCGATAGTTCAGCAGCTCGCCGCACTGGGTGCCCGCCCCGCTGGCGGTGTACACCGACTCGGGAATGTCCATGGGACCCTGGAAGGCGCCGCACACGTACACCCCGGGGCTGGTGGTCTCGATGGGGTTGGTGGGCGAAGCCAGGCAGAAGCCGTGCTCGGTGAGCTCGATGCCGAACTTGTCGGCCAGGCCCTGATAGTCGGCCGGGGGATTTAGCCCCACCGACAGTACCACCATGTCGAACTCTTCTTCTTGCACCCCATCGTCGGCGGTGGCGTAGCGCACGAAAACATTCTTGGTCTCGGGATCTTCCCTGGACACGGTGGTGTAAGAGCGTATGAAACGCACGTCGGAGAGTTCTTCGGCGCGCTGGTAGTAGCGTTCGAAGTCCTTGCCGTAGGAACGGATGTCGTTGTGGAACACGGTGAGCTTGGCGTCAGCGTCGTGGTCCTTGGTCAGGATCACCTGCTTCTGGGTGTAGGAGCAACACACCGCCGAGCAATAGCTGTTGTCCCCCGGCGTCACCCGCCGCGATCCCACGCACTGAATCCAGGCGATCTTGTGGGGGTGCTTGCGGTCCGAGGCCCTGAGGATCTCACCCTCGTAGGGTCCGGTGGCGCACAGCAGCCGCTCAAAGTCCATGCTGGTGACCACGTTGGTCATGCGGCCGTAGCCGTATTCATTCTTCAGGCTGGGGTCGTAGGTGTCGTAGCCGGTGGCCAACACGATGGCCGCCACCTTGATCTCCATCTTCTGCGCTTTTTGCCCCAGGTCGATGGCGTCGGCCTTGCACACGTTCTCGCAGATGCGGCATTTCTTTTCTTTTAAGTAAAGGCAGCTTTCATCGATATAGGCGATCAGGGGAATGGCCTGGGCGAAAAATATATGTACGGCCTTGTTTTCCGATATCTCCTGGTTGAATTGGTCGGGGTACTCCACGGGGCAGTACTCCACGCAGGTTGTACAACCCGTGCACCGATCCTCGATGACATAGCGGGGCTTGCGGTTCAGGGTTACCTGAAAATCGCCCACCTCACCGTCTACACTGGTTACTTCAGTGTATGACAGGACCTCGATATTTGGATGCCGGCCGACCTCGACCAGTTTGGGCGAGAGAATTCACATAGAGCAGTCATTGGTGGGGTATGTCTTGTCCAACTGCGACATGTGCCCACCAATGGCTGGTGATTTCTCGACCAAATAGACCTTGTAACCGGCGGTGGCCAGATCCAGGGAAGCCTGAATCCCGCTGATCCCTCCGCCCAGGACCATTACGTCGCCGTAATTGCCGTCGGCGGGGATCTTCAGAAGCTGTGCCGTTTCCGTTTCCATTTACTTACGCCTTTACCAGTGCTAAAGCGTTTGTCAGATGACCTCTTGGACTATCTCCGAAATGTCCTTCACCTCCACCGACTCGCCGTTGTCCACAGTCAACCTGCTGTCCTCGAAGTTGGTGATGCAATAGGGGCAGGCGGTGACCAACACCTGTGCCTCCAGGTCCATGGCCTGCTGCAACCTAAGGTCGGAAAAGCGCTCCCCCTTGGGAGTCTCCATCCAGATGCGCCCTCCCCCGCCGCCGCAGCACAGGCTGGCTTCCAGGCAGTCGGGCATTTCCGCCAACTCCAGGCCGGGCACGCCGGCCAGCACCTGGCGGGGCTCGTCGTATATGCCGTTGTGCCTGCCAAGGTAGCAGGGGTCGTGGTAGGTGATCTTCTTGCGATATTCCTCTTTGATCTCCAGCCGCCCCTGCTGGATCAGCTCCAACAAATACTGGGTGATGTGCACCACCTCGAAGTTGACCATGAACTCGGGGTATTCGTTCTTGAAGGTGTGATAGCAGTGGGGGGAGGAAACCAGGATTTTTTTCACGCCCGCGTCGATGAAGTTTTTGATGTTTTCCTTGGCCAGGCGGCGGAACACGTCCTCGTCGCCGGTCTTGCGGATGCTCTCGCCGCAGCAGCTTTCCTTTTCGCCCAGGATGCCGAAGTCCACCCCCGCCGCCTTCAGCACCTGGGCGGTGGCCTTGGCCACCTTTTTTAGCCGCTGGTCGTAGCTAAGGTAGCAGCCGGGGAAGTAGAGAATCTCCATCTCCTGGCTGAAGGTCTTGACCCCCAGGCCCTCGGCCCATTTGGCCCGGTCCTTGCGCTCTTCGCTCAGGGGGTTGCCCTCGCCCATGAGGCTGCCGCTGATGGTGCGGATGGGTTTGACCGCAGTGGGGAACACGCCATATTCGGTGGCGATGCGCCTGAGCGCCACCCCGGATTCGATCTGCTTTACGTCCCTGGGGCAGCGGCTGGGGCACAGGCCGCAGGTGGTGCAGCGCCAGATGTCCTCGCTCTCGATGTCGGTGAAACCAAAGGTGGCCTGGCGCACGATCTTGCGCATGCTGAAGTCGCGGACCCGGTTCCAGGGGCAGACCGTATCGCAGAGACCGCATTGGAAGCAGAGTTTAAAGGCGTCGCCGCCGTTGTCCTTTATGACCTCTACGATCTCTTTGTAGTCGGCTACGTTTTCCACTGTCCGCCCCAACCCCCGGTCCGGCCGTTAGAGAGCTAGTCTTTCTTCTGCTGCGACATGCGGGCCACGGCGTCCATTATCTTGTCCATGCCGTATTTGTCGGCCAGCGCCTCGATCCCCACGTCTATGTCCTCGGGCTTCTCGTCCTCTTCGGCTTCCTCTTCGCGCTCTTCATAGGTCAGCGCGTCCACGATGCACCACTTCACGCACAAGGGCTCGTCCTCGCCCTCGCACATGTCGCATTTCAGGGGAAGGCCGGAGTCGGGCTCCTTGAACAGGTCCCGCGAGGGGCAGGAAGCCCGGCAAAAGGCGCACTCGTCGTATTCCTTGCCGTCGATGATGTACTTGTCGCGGCCCAGGCACTCGGCCGGGGTGTACTCGCCGGCGTAGACCGGCACGTACACGTCCCGAAGCGGCTCACGGATCACCCGGACGCGCGAGCGCTCGGGGTTGTTGCCGCTGTACTTGGGCGCGGCGTGGTAGGCCGAGCAGATCATTTCGCAGGCCCGGCAACCGTTGCATTTATCAACATCGACTTTTATGGTCTTGACGGTCTTGGTCTTTTTCTCTTCCGGCACCGCTACGCCTCCTTGCCCTTTTCAGGCGCATCGTCCTTGGGAGGTGCGTCCGCGTCCTTGGTCAGGATGCCCCGCGCCAGGAAATCGTCGGCCACATAGTCCAGGCCAAACTCGCGCAGGGTGGTCTCGGTGGGGATGCCGTCCTCGTTCCAGCCCTTGAAGGCGTAGTAGGTGTCCAGGAGCTCCTTCTCCAGCTCGGGGAACCTTTTCTTCCAGTGGTCCTTGGGGGGCTTCTCGTCCTTGCGGCTCATGCCCCGCCTGGTGTTGTTGGCCCGCACCAGGGTCCGGTAGCGCCTTATGGCCTGGGTCAGCTTTTCCTCGTCCATGTCGACGCCGGCCCCGGCGGAGATGAACTTGGGGTAATTGTGCAGGTGATATGGGGGCTTGAGCGGAAAAGACGACAGCCCGGCGCACATGCCCAGGGCGTCGTCGATGTAGTGCATCCGCTCTTGCCAGTCCACGATGTCGGCGACCATGGGCGGCGTGGGGTAATAGGGGATGGAGTTGTCGCCGCGCGGCTCCCAGTCCAGGAAGTATTGCTTGAACTTCTCGTCGGGCACCTGGAACCAGTCCTTGACGAAAGCCTCCCGGTGCTCCCGCTTGGGGAAGGGCGCCTGGGGGAACTGGCCTTCGATCTGGGTGATGTTTATCTTCTCGCCGGTGGCGTACATGATGAAATAGATGGGGTTGAGCATGGACAGCTTCAGGGGAAGCTGCTCATGTTTTTTTATGTTGTTGTGGGCGTATTCTTCCGCGCCCTTGCCTATCTGCTTGGCGGCCCAATAGGTGCCGTTGGCCAGGATGTCGCCTATGCCTTCGCGGTGCACTATGTGCTCCAGCAGCCAGTAGAAACGGCCTTCGTTGTCCTCGGGCATGCCCGGGAAGTCCTCGTCGGTGAGGATGCCGTTTTCCAAAAGCTCCAATGCGAAGGCCATCACCTGGGGGGCCGAGAAGCCGTCCACCCCGTATTCCGTGGCGCTCTGGGCTATGCCCAGGCCGAACTCCAGGTCGGACATGGCGGCCATGGTGTAGGTGAGCTTGGAGAAGCATTTCATCATGTAGGTGGGCATGCCCGGCGGGGAGATGGTGGCCCCGCAGGTCATGGGGCAGTTGTAGCAGCTGATCAACCGAGTGCGCATGCTCTCCATGGTCTCGGTCCACTCCCTGGCGATGTCCTCGTTCCAGAAGTCCTTGCGGCGCGTACGGGAGTTGCCCCAGGAGAAGTTTTCGGTGTGCCACTTTTCGTCGTGGACCTTCATCTCCTGGGGAGAGCCCAGCCCGGCCAGAATGGGCATGACGCCGGGGATGGGATGATCGTTGCGGTACTTGATGTATTCCAGCACCTCGTTGCACAGCTCCATGAATTCCATGGGCTTGGCGATGCTGACGTCCTTGGTGCCGCGCACCACGATGGCTTTGAGGTTCTTGTCGCCCATCACCGCGCCGATGCCGCCCCGGCTGGCGCTGGAGCGGCCCTGCTCGATGGAGGCGAAAAACACCCGGTTTTCACCGGCCGCGCCGATGGCCGCCACCTGGGCCTTGGGCTCCTTGAGCTCCTGCTGGATAAGCGCCGCGGTCTCTATGGCCCCCTTGCCCCTGAGGTGGGTGGCGTCGCGCAGCTCCACCTTGTCGTTGTGTATCCACAGATAGACCAGATCCGGCGACTTGCCCCGGAAGATCACCTTGTCGTAACCGGCGTACTTGAGCTCGGGCGCCAAAAAACCGCCCATCATGGAAAAGGCCATCAACTCGGTTTGGGGGGAGATGGTGGTTACGATGGTGCGGTTGCAGCCGGTGGCCGGGGTGCCGCACAAGAGGCCGGCGGCGAAGATCAAAAGATTGTCAGGGGAAAACGGCTCGACTTCCGGAGGCACACGCTCCCAAATGATCTTGGCGCTGGTGCCCAGGCCCCCCAGATACAGCTCGGTGTCTCTGGGATCGGTTTCCACCCTCTCTATGTTGCCACGGGACAGATCGACTTCTAAGTTATACCCTGTCTCTGCGTACCTCATTTTCAGTCCTCACGAGAGTGGTATACTCGGCCTGCGGCGCTTGGTGGCCCAATACCTTTAGGTCCGGCAGCCCATCTGAACGCCGCGCAGGTGCCGGCGGCCGCCAATGCCGCCGAGCCCGATCTACTCTTATTGCAACCTCCCCGCGATACGCCTTAAGCTTGAGCTGTCCGCGTCATTCACCGGGAGAGGGGCGCCCGGACCCGCTGGTGTTTTTCCATGGTTGGCCTGGCCCAAAAACACCACAAATTTGCGAGTAAAAACAAGCCCTATTGAAAAAACAATTACATTGTAGCCACATTATAACTATTTGTCAAAGCCTTTTGCGGGGCCGGCAGAGGCCCGCAAAGCGGCCCCGAACCCATCCCGCCCGTCCCGGCCCACAAGGACAACCCAGCTTTTAATTTATATTTTTCAGATGCTTGCCTCCATGCTCCTACACCGGGGGAAATGCCTGGCCGGGCCTTCAAAGTCATGGCCAGGCCGCGGGGCCATCTTAAGACACGCCACGGACCGCCAAACAGCATTTCGCGTGCCTGGGCCCATCAGCTCCAAGCGGCCCAAACCGTTGCCTCGACATCGGACACCCGCGTTCTCCGTTTATTGTTGAATTATGAAACACTTTTCGCCGGGCAGACTATATTTGATATAATTGACTGTAATAGCCCGGCAATTTGACGATTTGGCCACCTCTTGATGTTGCAAATAACAACAATACCCCAGGCCGGGCATTAGGGGCTATTGAGGGATATTTCACAACTATAATCACCGGTTGAGCCATGGCATATACCTCTTTGGCATGATTCTTACATGCATTAGGGGATATGCATGCCGGATTTGCGCATAGGCTCACCGCGCCGCCGACCAGACCTTGGGGCCTTTTTGCCGGGCAAAGGGGCCGCCGGATTGGGGCGGCCGGAGCGGGAGCGGAGAACGCCATGAGGTTTTTGCAGGGACTGAGCAAAATCAGGGTCCGCCTGGCGGTGGGATTCGTGGCCGCCTTTTTGGGCATGGCCCTGTTCGGCGTGCTCAGCTACAGCTATTTCCTGGGCATGGAGCAAAAGCTGGTCTTCCTCAGCCAGGCCGACGGCATGGTCAACATGGCCCTGGAGGCCCGGCGCTACGAGAAGAACTATTTCCTCTACCGCCACGACCAGGACTTTGAACAGGCCCTGGACTACCTGGACCGCTACGAGGCCATGCTGGAGGCCGACCGCGATCACCTGGTGCGCGGCCATGGCGCGGCGGCCATCGCCGGGCTGCAAAAGCTCTCGGCCGACTACCGCCGCCGCTTCGTCTGGATGCACGACCACTTCGGCGGCGACACCGGGGTGGCCAAGATGGACCAGGCGGTGACCAAGCTGCGCGCCTCGGGCAAGGAGCTGATTCAGCGCCTGGAGGCCCTGGCCCGCACCGAGCGCCAGGGCGTCACCGACCTTCTGCGCGAATACCGCCCACTGCTGGTGGCCTTCCTGGTGCTTCTGGCGGGTCTGGGGGCCATCCTGGCCTACTCGCTCATCGTGCGCCTGGTGCGCCCTCTGCAAATCATCGAGGCAGCCACCGAGGTGGTGGCCCACGGCGACTACCAAACCATTCCCTGGGCCAAGCACCGCGACGAGATCGGCAGCCTGGTGCATGCCTTCAACCGCATGGTCACTCAACTGAGGCACAACAACGAACAGATGATCCAGACCGAAAAACTCACCGCCCTGGGCACCCTGACCAGCGGCGTGGCCCACGAGCTGAACAACCCGCTCAACAACATCTCCACCTCCTGCCAGATTCTCTTGGAAGAGGTGGGCCAAGAGGTGGGCGAGTACCACCGCGAGCTGTTGGCCGCCATAGACCAGCAAGTGGCCAAGGCCCGCGACATCGTCAGCTCCCTTTTGGAGTTCGCCCGCCAGCGCGATTTCCAGCTGCGCCGGGAAAACCTGCGCACCGTGGTTCAGGAAAGCCTCAAGCTGATCCGGGGCGAGATTCCCTCCGGGGTGCAGGTTCGCCTGCTGGTGCCGGACGGCATCCAGGTGCAGATGGACAAGGCCCACATGGTGCAAGCCCTGCTCAATCTGGCCATGAACGGAATCCAGGCCATGGGCGAGGGCGGCACCCTGACCATCACCGCCCGCATACTGACCCAAACCCGCCGGGTGGAGCTGGTGGTGGAAGACACCGGGCCGGGCATCCCCGGCGATATCCTGCCGCGCATCTTCGACCCCTTCTTCACCACCAAGGAGGTGGGGGGCGGCACCGGGCTGGGACTTTCCATCACCTACGGGGTGGTGGAGCGCCACCAGGGCCACATAGAGGCCGAAAGCCCGGGCCGGCGGGGAGCCCGCTTCACCATAACCCTGCCCATGGAAACGGGAAGGAGCTGAGCCATGGCCGTCAAGCCCAAGCTCCTCATAGTGGAAGACGACGCCCTGGCCCGCAAGAACCTCCAGCACATCCTGGAGCACGGCGGCGAGTATCAGGTGACTGCGGCCTCCGGCGGGGCCGAGGCCCTGCAGGTGTTCGCCAAGCAGTCCTTTGACCTGGTGCTCACCGACCTGCGCATGGAAAAGGTTGACGGCATGCAGGTGCTGGAGGAGGTCAAGCGCACCAGCCCGGGCACCGAGGTGATAATGCTCACCGCCTTCGCCTCGGTGGACTCGGCCATCCAGGCCATGAAGCGCGGCGCCTTCCACTACATCGCCAAGCCCTACAAGATAGACGAAGTAAGGGCCCAGGTGGCCCACGCCCTGGAAAAGGCGCGCCTGACCCGGGAAGTTGAAACCCTCAAGCAGGACCTCAGGGCCCGGGACGGGGCGGAGGGCATCGTGGGTAACCACCCCCGCATCCAGGAGCTGATCCGGGTGGTGGCCCAGGTGGCCCCCAGCGACAGCAGCGTGCTCATCGTGGGCGAAACCGGCACCGGCAAGGAGCTGTTCGCCCGCGCCCTGCACCACGCCAGCCACCGGGCCGAAAACCGCTTCGTGGCCTTCAACTGCGCCGCCTTTGCCCAGGAGCTTTTGGTCAGCGAACTGTTCGGGCACGAGAAAGGCTCCTTCACCGGGGCCAACACCACCAAGCCCGGCCTGTTCGAGGCGGCCAACGGGGGCACCGTTCTGCTGGACGAGATCGGCGACATGCCCAAGGCCATGCAGGTGAAACTGCTTAGGGTGATCCAGGAAAAGGAGCTGACCAGGGTGGGCGGCACCGAGCCCATTCCGGTGGACGTGCGCATCGTGGCCGCCACCCACCGGGACCTGACCGCTTTGGTGGAGCAGGGCGTTTTCCGCTCGGACCTCTACTACCGCATCAACGTGGTGCGCCTGGAGCTGCCGCCGTTGCGCTGGCACCGCGACGACATCCCGCTGCTGGCCAATCACTTTTTGCGCAAGCACGCCGGGCGTCAGGGCAAGGACACCAGCGAGCTGTCCCAGGAGGCCATGGATGTGCTCATGGCCCACGAATTTCCGGGGAACGTGCGTGAGCTGGAAAACATAATCGAACGGGCGGTGACGCTGAGGGCCGGGGGACGGCTGGAGATGGCGGATCTGCCCGAGGAGGTTCGGGCCGCGGCGGGCGCCGCCGGCCAAAAAAACGGGAAGGGGCGGCTGCCCACCCTGGAGGAGAAGGAGTGCGAATACATAAAGCACGTACTCAATCACACCGGGGGCAACAAGACCAGGGCGGCCGAGATACTTAGCATCGATCGAGTGTCCCTGTGGCGCAAGATCAAGAAATTCGGACTGGAGCCATGAACAAATCCTCTGGCAACAATACGGAGCCGGGCATCCTCTATCGCCTGCTGCCCTTCTTGGGCTGGTTCCGAAACTACAGCGCATCGGCCTTCAGGGTGGACGCCTTGGCCGGCATCACCGTAGCCCTGGTGCTCATACCCCAATCCATGGCCTATGCCCAGCTGGCGGGCCTGCCCGCCTACTACGGCCTCTACGCGGCTTTCCTGCCGCCCATGATCGCGGCCATGTTCGGCAGCAGCATGCAGCTGGCCACCGGGCCGGTGGCCGTGGTGTCGCTGATGACCAGCGCCTCCCTGGAGCCCCTGGCCACGGCGGGCAGCGAGGCGTTCATCGCCTACGCCATCCTGCTGGCGTTGGTGGTGGGCATCTTCCAGCTGGCCCTGGGGCTGCTGCGCCTGGGCCTGGTGGTGAACTTTTTGTCCCACCCGGTGGTAAACGGCTTCACCAACGCGGCGGCCATCATCATCGCCTCCAGCCAGCTCTCCAAGATGTTCGGGGTCTACGTGGACAAGGCCGAGCATCATTACGAAACCATCTGGCGGGTCATTGAGGGGGCGGTGGACTACACCCACTGGCCAACCCTGGCCATGGGGGTGGGGGCCTTCGCGGTCATGTACGGGCTCAAAAGGCTCAACCCCAAGATTCCCTACGTGCTGGTGGCGGTGGCCGCGGCCATCCTGGTCTCCTGGGTCACCGGTTTCCACCACGACCACCAGATGGACATCGCCGGCATCATGTCCCCCCAGGTGCGCCAGGAGGTAGCCCAGTTCAACCACGAGGTGCTACGCATCAACGAGCTGGGCGACGCCCGGGCCTCGGTCAACAAGAAGGTGCAGCAGGTTCACCAGACCAAGGGGCCGGAATCCCTGGAGGAGCTCAAGCTCAAACAGGAGGCCTCCCTGGACACCGCCCTGATCGAGCGGGAAAAGCACAAGGCCCACCAGCTACGCACCACCCTGCGCGACTATATGTTCGTGGGCGTGCCCCAGCCGGACGGCGGCATGCACTTCTACCTGGAGGGCCGCCAGCCCACCGGAGCCAAGACCGACGGCCGCGTCTGGCGGCTCAAGGTGGGCAACCGCCCCCTGGACCCGGCCAAGCTGACCATGATGGGCGGCGGCGCGGTGGTGGGCGACATCCCGCCGGGACTGCCCACCCTGTCCATGCCCAGCCTGGATTGGAACGTGGGCCTGCAGCTTTTCCCCTACGCCATCATCATCTCGCTGTTGGGCTTCATGGAGGCCATCAGCATCGCCAAGGCCATGGCCGCCAAGACCGGCCAGCGCCTGGACCCCAACCAGGAGCTGATCGGCCAGGGCCTGGCCAACATGGTGGGCTGCCTGGGCAAGAGCTACCCGGTATCGGGCTCCTTCTCAAGATCGGCGGTCAACTTGCAGGCCGGCGCCTTCACCGGCCTGTCCAGCGTGGTCACCAGCCTGATGGTGGTCATCGTGCTGCTGTTCTTCACCCCCCTGCTCTACAACCTGCCCCAGGCGGTGTTGGCCGCGGTCATCATGATGGCGGTGGTGGGGTTGATCAACGTCACCGGTTTCATGCACGCCTGGCGGGCCCAGTGGTATGACGGGGCCATCAGCATCGTCACCTTCATCGCCACCCTGATCTACGCGCCCCACCTGGACAAGGGCATCATGATCGGCGTGGCGCTGTCTTTGCTGATGTTTTTGTACAAGAGCATGCGGCCCAAGGTGGCCGCCCTGGCCATGCACCAGGACTGCTCTCTGCGCGACGCCGATCACTTCCAGCTCAGGCAGTGCGAACACGTGGCGGTGGTTCGTTTCGACGGCCCCCTGTTCTTCGCCAACGCCAGCTTCCTGGAAGATCAGATAGACGAGCGCATCCGCCACATGCCCAATTTGCGGCATATACTGGTGGTGGCCAACGGCATCAACGACATCGACGCCTCCGGAGAGGAAGCCTTGTCGTTGACCATAGATCGGGTGCGCAGCGCCGGTTATGACATAAGCTTTTCCCACATCAAGGAGGGCGTGCTGGAAGTGATGAAACGCACCCACCTGCTGGCCAAGATCGGGGAGGACCACATATATCCCCTGGCGGCCAACGCCATAGCCGCCATCCATGAGTCAGCCCACCGGGATTCGCGGGAAGAGTCCTGCCCCCTGACGACAGTCTGCCCGCTGGACCTGGTCCACGTGGGAGAGGGAGCATAAATCATGAGCGTGGTTACGATAATTAGCGGCTCTTTTTGCGGGGCCGAGGAAGTGGCCCAAGACGTGGCCTCCCGCCTGAACGTCGAGCTTATGCGCGACGAAGACGTGATCGGGATGGTGGACCGTAACGGCGGCCCTTCGGCCGGCGTCCTGCGCCGGGCCATGTACGGCCGCACCTCCATTTTCAATCAGTTCTCCCACGAAAAAGAGCAGGCCGTGAGCTGGCTGAAGCTGGAAACGGCCAAGCTGCTCACCAAAAAGGAAGACTTTGTCCTGCTGGGGCACGCCTCTTTGTTGGCGCCCCGGACCATAAGCCATGTCCTGGAAGTGTGCCTCATCGCCGAAACCAAGCACCGGGCCGCCCGGGCCGCCCGGGAACTGGGCCTCAGCGAAAAAGAGTCCCTGGCTCGGGTTCACCGCGACGACGAATCGGCCATCCGCTGGGCGGAGTACCTGCTGGACCTCGACCCCTGGGACGCCCAGCACTACGACGTCCTGCTGCCCATGGACCAGCGTGACCCCGAGGACGCCGCCAGGTTCATCGTGGAGCAGGCCCAGGGAAGCCCCTTGGCGGTGACCGAGGCTTCGCGCCAGGCGGCGGAGGACTTTTTGCTGGCCGCCCAGGTGGAGCAGGTTCTTACCTCGCAAGGACACAGCGGCAAGGACATCCAGGTGTCGGTAACCCAGGGCAAGGTGGACATACAAGTGAACAAAAAAGTCCTGCGCCTGAACAAGCTCAGCAAGGACCTGGAGGACCAGGCGCGCCAGGTCGATGGAGTGGATGAGGTCTCGGTGGAGCCGGGCCCCGGCTTCTACCATGCCGACGTCTACCGCCAGGCCGACTTCCAACTTCCCTCCAAGGTGCTGTTGGTCGACGACGAGCGCGAGTTCGCCCAGACCCTGTCCGAGCGCCTGTTGCTGAGGGAGATCGGCTCGGCGGTGGCCTATGACGGCGAGCAGGCGCTCAAGATGGTGGCCGAGGACGAGCCCGAGGTGCTGGTGCTGGACCTGAAGATGCCGGGCATCGACGGCCTGGAGGTGCTCAAGCGCATCAAGCGCGACTACCCCAAGGTGGAGGTCATCATCCTCACCGGCCACGGATCGGCGCGCGACATGGAGCAGTGCATGAGCCTGGGCGCCTTCGCCTACCTGGAGAAGCCGGTGGACATAGACAAGCTCTCGGAAACCATGCAGGCGGCCTATGACAAGGTGCGGGGCCGGGAGGGCTGATTTTGGGAATTTGGCGCAAAATCAAGCCGGCTTTCTGGAATCGTAGCGATTCGGAGCTGGAGCTGCTCAACTACCGCCGGCTGTGGCGCACCACCCTGTTTTCGGCCATAGCCGTCACCCTGGCTCCCCTGGTGTTTCTGGCGGGCATCAACTTCTATCAGTTCGAGGAGCAGTACCAGCTTCAGCGCAACGAGATAACCAGCCACGTTCAGCGGCTGCTGGCGGTAAACAAGGTGCAGCTGGCCAACTTTTTGGAAGAGCGCCGGGCCGCCCTGACCTATGTGAACCTGGCCAACACCTTTAGCCAACTCTCCGACCGGCGCCATCTGGCCACGGTGTTCCGGCGCCTGCGCCAGTCCTTCGGCGGGTTCGTGGACCTGGGCCTCATCGACGGCCAGGGCATTCAGCACGCCTATATCGGGCCGTACAACCTGGAGGGCCGCGACTACAAGAACCAGGACTGGTACAAGGAGGTGCAGATCCGGGGCATCTACATCAGCGACGTGTTCCTGGGCCACCGCAACTTCCCCCACTTCGTGATCGCGGTGCGCCATGAGCGCGCCGACGACCAGCCCTATGTGCTCCGGGCCACCATCGACACCGGCAAACTCAACAGCCTGCTTTCGGCCACGGACCTGCATCCCATCGGCGACATCTTCCTGGTCAATCAGCAGGGGGTCTTGCAAACCCCTTCGACCTTGTTCGGCGGGGTGCTGACCCGTTTCAAGTCCATGCCCCAGCTTGCCGGGCAAATGGGCCGGGTCACCGAGGTGAGGCAGGGCAATGATCCGCCCTTTTTGGTGGCCACGGCCAAGGTGGAAGGCTCCCCCTTCCTGCTGGTGGTGGTCAAGCAGCCGGCGGCCCTGCTGCAGAAGTGGGACCTGCTGCGCATCAACATCATCGTCATGGTGGCAGTGTCCGTGGCCGCGATTCTGGCGGTGATCTGGTGGGGCTCGGCCACTCTGGTGAGCCGCATCTACGAGGCCGACCTCAGGCGGGTGGCCATGCTCCATGAGGTGGAATACACCAACAAGCTGGCCTCCATCGGGCGCCTGGCCGCGGGGGTGGCCCACGAGATCAACAACCCGGTGGCCATCATCAACGAGAAGGTGGGGCTCATGGGGGACATCCTGGGTATGAGCCAGGACTTCCCCCGCCGGGACAAGTTCCTGGACCAGATCAAGGTGATCAAGGACTCGGTGCGCCGGGTGAGCGAGATCACCCACCGCCTGCTGGGCTTCGCCCGCCACCTGCCGGTGAAATCAGAGCAGATACATCTGGAGCCGCTGATCAAGGAGGTGCTGGGCTTCCTGGGCCGGGAAGCGGATTACCGCAACATCAACATCAACGTGGACATCCCCCCGGACGTACCCACTCTGGAGGCCGACAAGGGCCAGATCCAGCAGGTGCTTTTAAACATCGTGAACAACGCCCTGGCGGCCGTGAAAGACGGCGACAGGATCGACATCTCGGTGGCTAACCGGGACGATGAACAGGTGGCCATCACCATCGCCGACAATGGAATCGGAATCTCTTCCCAGGACCTCAACAACATCTTCGAGCCCTTTTTCTCCACCAAGGGGGAAAAGGGCACCGGCCTGGGCCTGTCCATAACTTATGGAATCGTGCAAAAGCTCGGTGGCCATATAGACGTGGTCAGCCAGCCCGGGCAGGGCACTTCCTTTATTGTGTATCTGCCCGTCAAGCAGCGCCCCCGACGCCTGGAAAGCGCAAGCGGCGAGGACGCCGCAAGAATGGAAGTATGACATGAAGGTTTTGCTCATCGACGATGAGAAAGAACTGGTGACCACCCTGTCGGAGCGCATGGAGATCAGAGACATCGACAGCGATTGGGCCACCAGCGGGGAACAGGGCCTGAAAATGATCCAGAACCAGGCCTACGATTGGGTGGTGCTGGACCTCAAGATGCCGGGGCTCAGCGGCTACGAAGCCATCCAGGCCATCAAGGCGGCCAGGCACGAGGCGCGCATAATACTCCTTACCGGCCACAGCGCCTCGGAAGATCTGGACCGCGCCCTGGACATGGGGGCGGACATGTATTTGGTCAAACCGGTGGACATCGATGATCTGATCGCCTTGATGCAGGGCGGCGGCAAACAGGAGCGTTAAAAATGCCGGGCACCAACCGAGAGCAGCCGGGCTATGCCGAATTGTTCGGCCAGGTCACGCGCAACGCCACCCACGAGATAAAAAACGAGTTGGCCGTCATCAACGAGCAGAGCCACCTGATCAGCGAGATGCTGGAGATGGCCGCCAAGGGCCGCGAACCGGACCCCGATCGGCTGCATCAGCTCATCGGGCGGGTGATAGAGCGGGTGTCCCGGGCCGACCAGGCCGTGCGCCGTCTCAACGCCTTTGCCCATAGCGCCGAGGAAACCGGGCCCCTGTGCGACGCGGTCAAGTGCGCCACGCTCATGTGCGCGATATTCGCAAGGCAGGCCGCCCTGCACGATGTGACCCTGGAGCTCAATACCCCCGAAAGCCTGAGCGTGGGGCTGGCCACCCTGGACTGCGAGCGCCTGGTGTGGCGCAGCCTGGCCACGGTGGTGGAGGCGGCGGTCCGTGGCTCGGTGCTGCGCCTTAGTCTGGAAAGCAGCGGCAGCGGAGCGCTGCTGCGCCTGGACGCACAGATGGAGAGGGCAATTAATCCGTTGCCCGGACAATTGCTGGAAGAGCTGGGAGTAAGCCGGCGGGAGGGCGGCGCAGCCCTGGAGCTGGAGCTGCCGCCGGCGCGGGCCACGGGAGGGTAAAAGATAATGAGCAAGAGTGAGAAAGCCAAACACCGGGCACGGCCGGACAAACCAGCGCCTCAAAAGATTTTGGACGAGTTGAGCAAGGGCAACCACCGCTTCACCACGGACAGCCCCCACTATCCCCGTAGCGACATTTCACGGCGCAGGCAGGCCCACCTGGGCAATCAGGCCGACCATGCCATGGCCACGGTGCTCTCGTGCTCGGATTCGCGGGTGCCGGTGGAGCTGATCTTCGACGTGGGCATCATGGACCTGTTCGTGGTGCGCACCGCGGGACACTGCCTGGACTCCGCCACCCTGGCATCGGTGGAATACGGTATGCTACACGTGCACACTCCGCTGTTGGTGGTGCTGGGCCACACCGGCTGCGGAGCGGTGACCGCCGCCTTGGATATGGTGCAAAACGACGCGGCCCCCGCCGAGGCCAGCCTGCGCAAGTTGCTCAGCGGCATCACCCCGGCGGTGCACCAGGCCATGGCCGACCTGCCCGAGGCAAACGGCGAGGAGCTCTTGGACCGGGCCATCGAGGAAAACGTCAAAATGACCATGCAGACGCTTTTCCAGCAAAGCGAGGCCATCAGGGAGGGAGCAGCAGCCGGCGCCTTTACCGCGGTAGGAGCCATATACGATTTGGCCCACGGTCGTGTAAAATGGCTGGAGTTCCCCCAGTTGGCCGGGATGCCCGACCCACAAAATCAAGCGGCCGCCAGATAGCCGCAACGAAATAGGAGGGTAGCGATGCAAGACATCAGGGTGTTGGTTGTAGACGACGATCCGGACTTCCTCGATAGCGTCAGTGAGCGCCTGAGCAACCGGGGCTGCGTGGTTGATACCGCCCTGGACGGGGCCAAGGCCCTGGAAAAGATCGGGCAAAACCTCTACGACGCCATAGTGCTGGATCTGCAGATGCCCAAGGTGGACGGCATGGAAACCCTGAAGCGGGCCTTGATCAACAAGCCCAGCCTTCAGATCATCCTGCTTACCGGTCACGCCAGCGTGCAGGTCGGTGTGGAAGCCATGCGCCTGGGCGCCTTGGACTTCATGGAAAAGCCCGCGGACCTGGATCTGCTGGTGGAAAAGATCAAGGAAGGCAAGGCCCGGCGCATCGACATCGATGACCAGACCAGGGAAGCGGCGGTCCGCGAGGCCCTCAAGAAGTACGGCTGGTAGGCCCGGGGCGGCGCTGGGGCTTCCGGAGATATCGCTCCGGACCCGGGCGGTTTGCCGTTATAGGATCGCCCCGTTGGGACGTCGCCGCAAGGCGTCACCCTGCTCCGATGTATTTTGCTTGGCATGCAGTGAAGCCAGCACCTTAAGGTGCTGGCTTGCTGTTTAGCGGCCGCATGATGCGCGCGGCTGCCGGCTAAAACCGGTACTCAAGCCCCGCGGTGATGGCCTGGGCATAGTAATCGTCGCCCATGGCCATGGTCAAGGCCAGGTTGGCCTCCAGGGTTTGGCTCATCATGGCCGAGACACCAGCCCCCACCACCGCGTAGTCCGAGGGCAGCTTCAGGCCCTCCACCGTGAAGGGCGACGCCCCGTAGTCCGCGAAATGGGCCGTGACCTGTAGGGGGTCGTCCTTATACTCATGCCACCAGGCCGCCGACAGTCGGGGCAGCACCCGCACCCCGCCCAGCTCCCACAGGCTGGAGGCCTGCCAGCCCAGGGCGCTCTGCATTGATTCTGCGTCCTGCTCCTCCACCGCCAGCCCCAGAGCCCCCACCCCCGACTCGCTGAAGCCGTCCTGTTTCAGGCTGGTGTAGCGCACCATGGCGGTGGGCCCGGTTTGCCATCCACCCAGGTGGAAATCATAGCCGCCCTTGAGGCTGCCCAACCCGGCGATGCCCTGGAAGTCGCTGCGGGCCGTACCGTTGTAGCTGGCTAAATTAATGGACCGCTGGGCGGTGGAGTCGTTGTAGGCCAAACCCAGTTGGCCCCGTAGGTATAGTTGCCCCCAAGCGGCCCTGGCGTAGAGGCCGGCGTGGAAGTTGTCCATGCGCCCGTAATAGGAGGGCCGGTCCCAGTTCAAGTCGCCCCTG
The DNA here is from genome assembly GCA_021737645.1 of Desulfarculaceae bacterium. GTDB lineage: Bacteria > Desulfobacterota > Desulfarculia > Desulfarculales > Desulfarculaceae > Desulfoferula. Next base: position 30,754 of record JAIPDO010000021.1, on the reverse strand, counting down.
CTGATGCCCAGGGCCAGGCCCAGGTTCAGCCACGGGGCCAGCGCGCCGTCGCCGCCCAGGGCCACGCCGTCCAGGGTTTGACCGTAGCCCAGGTGGGAGGCGTCTCCGCCGCGCACGGCGTTGCCGCCCCAGAAGCGGGCCCACAGTTTCAGGCCGTGGGGGGAGCCCTCGGCGGAAGGCATCCCCAACCGGAGCGCGTCACGCTCCTGGTCCATCTGCTGGTCTATGACATCGCCGAAAGCCTGGGCGCTTTGCAGCGAGGCCCAGGCAAAGGCGCCATACATCTCCGGGCTGAGCTGCTCCAGGGCGGCGCTTATCTGGGCCGCGCTGTAGGCGAAGTCCATGGCCGTTATCAGCGAGGTCATCTCGTCGTCGCGGTTCCCCGCCAGAGGCACCACGGCGTCCAGGCTGCCTCCCACCATGCGCTGGTTGTAGGTTTCACCGAAATCGGCGTAGGACTTGCGCGACAGGGCAATTGAGATTGAATCGTTGGATGCCCCCATGGCCAAGGACAGCACCACCGAGTCCAGCAATGACTGGAAGGAGGAGAAGCCTCCGACGATGTTGCCCGCGCTCAACACCGTCCAGGAACAGTTGCCGGCATACACCCCCGGCTTCAGAAAGGCCTTCAGGGTGCCGCCGTTCAGGTAGGCGGTGCCGGTGGTCGCCAAGCGGTCGCCCGAGCCTTGGCCTAATTCCACGGCCAAGATTCCGCTGCTGCTGTTGATGAAGTCGCCGTCGATGGTCAGGGTGCCGATGCTGTTGCCCGGCGAGACGGTGCCGTTGTTGGTCACATCGCCCAATATGGTGCCGCCACCTCCCAAGGTGCCGTGGTTGGTCAGCGTGTCGCTGGTCAAGGTGCCGTTGATTATGGCCGCGCCGCCCGCTTCCACGGTGGTGGAGCCGATGATGCTCCAATCGCCGGTCAGGGTGGTGCGCCCGCCATAGAAAGCCAGGTTCTCGAAGTTCAAATAGGTGGTGCCCCAAAGCCTGCCGTCCTGGTTGCCCATGCCGCTGAAGGCCAGGGTGTCGGTGCCGCTGCCGCCGCCTACCGTGCCGCCCACCGAGGAGCCGCTTTCCAGGTTGACCCGGTCGTCTCCATCACCCGCTTTGATGCTGCCTCCCACCGTGCCGCTGTTGGTAATGGTGTCGTCGTCGCCGCTGCTGCCGCTGCCGGTGTTGCTGCCGCCTAAGATGCTGCCGTTCACCGTGCCGGTGTTGATTATGGTGTTGCCGGTGCTGCTGCTGTTCGCGCCCGAGTTGAGGCTGCCCCAGATACTGCCGTTCACCGTGCCGGTGTTGGTTATGCTGTTGCCCCCGCCGCTGCTGCCGTCGCCATCGTTATAACTGCCGTAGATGGCGCTGGTGACGGTGCCCGCGTTGTTGATGACGTTGCCGCCGCCGCTGCTGCCCGCGCCGGTGTTGCGGCTGCCGACGATATAGTCCGTGGTTGCCGAAGATGCGTTGGTTATGGTGTTGGAGCCGCCGCTGCTGGAGTCGCCTTCGTTGGAACTGCCGTAGATCACCTGCGCCACGCTGCCGGAGTTGGTGATGGCGTTGGACCCGCCGCCGACGCTGCCGCTACGGTTGCGGCTGCCGAAGATATAACCTTCCACCGTGCCGGAGTTGATGATGGTGTTGTCCCCACCGCTGCTGCCGGTGGAGGTGTTGTGGGTGCCGTAGATGGAGTTGCCCACCGTCCCCGAGTTGTCGATGGTGTTGCCCCCGCCGCTGACCGAGTCCCCCTTGTTGCGGGTGCCCATGATGCTGCCGGACACCGTCCCGGTATTGGTGATGGTGTTGCCGCCGCCGCTGGTGTTGTCGCCCTGGTTGTCCGAGCCATAGATACCGCCGCCCACCGTGTCCGCGTTGACGATGGTGTTGTCCCCGCCGCTGCTGCCCGCGCCTTCGTTGACACTGCCGTAGAGGCTGCCTCCCACCGTCCCGTTGGTATAGACGTAGTTGTCCCCGCCGCTGCTGCCCGCGCCGGTGTTAAGGCTGCCTAGAATTTCTTCGCCCACCGCTCCCGTGTTGGTGATGGTATTGGAGTCGCCGCTGCTGGAGTCACCCTCGTTGATGCTGCCGAAAATGTAGCCATCCACCGTCCCGGCATTGGTGATGGTGTTGGACCCGCCGCTGCTACCCGTGCCGTCGTTGTAGCTGCCGTAGATATCAAAGGTCACCGTGCCGGTGTTGCTGATGATGTTGGAGCCGCCGATGCTGCCCACGCCGCCGTTACCGCTGCCGTAGATGTCGCCGTCTATCGTGCCGGTGTTGGTGACAATGTTGTAGCTTCCGCTGCTGTCGTCGCCTTCGTTGAAGCTACCGGCGATGCCGCTCACCTCGATGCCGGAGTTGATGACGGTGTTGTTGCCGCCGCTGCTGCCCTCCCCGTCGTTTTGGCTGCCTACCAGGCCGCCGTAATCCTCGCCGGAGTTGGTGATGGTGTTATAGCCGCCGCTGCTGCCCGCGCCCTCGTTGACGCTGCCGAAGGAACCGTAGCCGCTGGAGGTATTTGTGAGGGTAATGGTGTTGGAGCCGCCGCTGCTGCCCGCGCCGTAGTTGTAGCTGCCAAAGGTTGTGACGGCCATGCCGCTGTTGGTGATGATGTTGTCCCCGCCGCTGGTGGAGGCGCCTTCGTTATAGCTGCCGAGGATGCCGAGGCTCAGGCCGCTGTTGGTGATGGTGTTGGACCCGCCGCTGCTGGAGGCGCTCTGGTTATAGCTGCCGTAGATGTCGCTCACCTCGCCTGAGTTGACGATGGTGTTGGAACCGCCGCTGGCCCCCGCGCCGGTATTGTTGCTGCCGTAGATGTCAGAGTCCACGGTGCCGGTGTTGGTGATGCTGTTGGACCCGCCGCTGCTGTTCGCGCCGGTGTTACTGCTGCCGTAAATGTTGCCCGCCGTGCCCGAGCTGGTGATGGTGTTGGACCCGCCGCTGGCCCCCGCACCGGTGTTGCTGCTGCCGTAGATGTTACCCACGGTGCCCGAGTTGACTACGGTGTTGGAGCCGCCGCTGCTGTTTTCGCCCTTGTTGCGGCTACCCATGAGGTGGTTGCCTATGGTCCCGGCGTTGGTGAGGTTGTTGGAGCCGCCGCCGCTGCCCGTGCCGGTGTTGTTGCTGCCGAAGACGCTTACGCCTATGGAGCCGCCGAGCTGGTTCTCCACGGTGTTGGAGCCGTCGCTGCTCATGAACACACTCAGGCCCACGTCGCCCGAGTTGGTGAAGAGGTCATGCCCCCCCTGGGTCATGTTCACCTGGCCGGTGATGGTGCCCTGGTTGTCGTAGTCGTCATCATCAGAGGTGCCGGCCCAGTTACCGGTGATGGTGCCGGTGTTGGTTTTGTCGGCGGCCGCGGCCGGAGCGGCGGCGAGGATCAGTAGCAGAAAACCGCACAGTAGTCGGTGGACAATGGCGCCCAACGGACGGTGTAAGCATCTTTGCATGTTTGTCCCCAAGCGCTGCATGAAGCCGCACCCCTCATGGAACTAGTGATGCCGCCGCTCATGGAACTAGTGATGCCGCCGCAGGAGAGCGCGAAACGCGAGGGGCTTGCTCTTACCTTGTTGGGTACCGTGTGGTGTGAATGCAAAAATAACCGGTACGCCCACAGGTCGAAGTAACCCTCGCCTTGAGCGGATACAGCGAGATGTCAAAACAGCATTTAGTTCACGGGCAGGCAAACTCGGCGAGGATTTTATCTCTAAACATTTGACATGTACAGGCTTATATCCCCAGGCACCCAACAAGGCATGCCGGCCATCGCCATTATTTTCCCTGCACATCGGCGTTGAGGCGAAGCTTTAAGGTTTGCTTACGGGCCGGGCCGGGCCGGGCCAGGCCGAACATGTTCGCCCAACTGGGCAACTTACCCGATGGGCGGTTGCATCCCTGCGCCCCGGATCATGTACGAGAAGCTACTATTGGGTTTGATCGGGCCGTCAGGCAGATCATAAGCAGAGAAGGGTTGGTACAAAAAGAAAACGTTCGTGACCGAGCATTATCATGTGGTCAAAAAAATAAGCTAGCTAGTCATAATTCATTTGCTTCACACAGACGCAGCCAATTGGCCTCCCACTTATAGCCCGAAGATCAGAGGTCCAAATTGACAATATGGTTTACTCGTTGGCCATCTCGGAATTCATCTTCGGTTATGCCAAGCACCGCCAAGGCTTCTTCCATGGATCTGACCACCGCCACGTTAATAGCCGCATCGCGCATGTAGCCCTCGAAAAGCCGGCCCATGCCAAACCTGAAATCCGAGGGGGTCACAAAAACGCAATGCTCTCCACGTAGTTCATTTCCATAGAACGAACTCAATCGGGCGAAGTCATCAATCCCAAAGGTAGGCATGGGGGCATCTTTGATTTCGGTAAAATCCACGATTTTTTTCATTGGCGGAACATAGCGTTCATCAGCGGCTAAATCTTCTAAGTGGGAAACCAACTCCTCAACGGAGAGAGCTTTCCGCATTTTCACATAAACCAAGCGCAAGCTGGATATAATTTGGTAGTTTACGGACATAGCATTAACCAAATGTTATTAGGATGATACCTCATTTATACCATTTTCAGGGTATGGCAATCCATTTCAAATACCCCGGTCAGGCTTTAGGCTTGCAGTTGAGCTCGTGCCGAGCACCGCCCGGTAGTGGTGCGCCAGGGGGAACGATGAGGCAACATGCGCCCACCAGCGGCATCCACTGTCAACAGGTTAGCATTTGTTGATGGTCCTTTTTTGCTGCCTCGCGGCGTAATGTGGCTTCATCAAAGCTGGGATCCGGCAGATGGTCGTGCTAGTATAGTCAAATTATTTTTCTATTCCGGAGTGTTGCCCGATTCCATGGATGTCATGGATAATGACATAATTGCGCCACGCCACCCAATGGCTACGCTTGTCAACCCTCCGCAAGCGGAGGCCGTACCGGCGGTTTCCATAATCGTTCCGGTCTTCAACGAGCAGGAAAGCATTCCCAGTCTCTATGGTGGTTTGGCCAACTTGGCCGACTCCCTGGGGGCCGAGGTCATCGTGGTGGACGATGGCTCCGATGACGCCAGCCCTCAACTTTTGCAGGGCTGCCGGGGCTTCATCTATCTGCGCATCCCCCACGCCGGAAAAAGCGCCGCTCTGGCCGCCGGACTGGCCATGGCCAAAGCCCCCATAACCGTGACCATCGATGCCGACCTGCAGGAGGACCCGGCCCAGATTCCCGAATTGGTGGCCCTGGTGGAGCAGGGTTATGATTGCGCATATGGGATTCGGGTGCGCCGCCAAGACTCTTTTTGGGGTAAACGCCTGCCCTCCTGGATATACAACCGGCTTATCTGGCTGCTTTTCGGCCACCAGTTCCGGGACGTGAACTGCGGCCTGCGCGCCGCGCCCACCGAACGGCTACGCTGTTTTGAGTGGACCTGCGGCACCCATCGTCTGATTCCCTTACTCGCCCATTTGCAGGGCGGCCGGGTCAAGGGGGTGCCGGTGAGGCACCGCAGCCGCCAGTGGGGCCGATCCAAATACGCAACCTCACGGCGCTACCCGGTTTCACTGCGCCACCTGCTTTCCTTGCGGTTGACCGGCCATGTATGACGCCGTGGTGTTGGGCGGCGGTTATTCCGGCCTGGCTGCCGCCCGCCGCCTGATGCACGGTGGGGCCGGGTGTCTGCTGTTGGAGGCCACCGGCGGCCTGGGCGGGGCGGGGCGTTGCGGCCAGGTGGCCGGCGAGTCGGTGGAATGGTTTTATCACCACATCAAGCCCCACGACACCTTTCTGCTGGACCTGATCGGCCGGATGGGCCTGGAAAGCTCCCTGCTGTGGCAGGAGACCTCCATGGCCTTCTATTTGGAACAGCGGCTCTATCCCTTCAGCCGCCCCCAGGACCTATTGCGTTTCGCTCCCTTCAATCTGGCGGACAAGCTGCGCTTTTGCGCGGGCATGCTCACCTCGCGCTTCACCCAGAGCCAAAACTTGGCCGGGGTCAGCGCCAAGGATTGGATCGTGCGCCACTGGGGCCAGAGCGTGTACCGCAAGATGATGGCCCCCATGATGCGCAACAAGTTCGGCATCCCCCCGGAGCGGGTGTGCGCCGGTTTTCTGCACGGGCGCATCAAGGGCCTGGCCGCCACCAAGGCCAAGGGGGTGAGCGGCGAGATGCTGGGCTATCTTGACGGCGGCCTGGACCGCCTGACCCGCCGTCTGGGCGAGGAGCTGGCCCAGAGTGCGGAGACCCGGCTGAACTCGCCGGTCACCGCCCTGGAGCGCACCAAGGAAGGCTACATGGTGCACGCCGGAGGCCGTAGCCACGCCGCCAGGGTGGTGATCAATACCCTGCCGCTCAACTATTTCGCCCGGCTGCCGGTGAACTTCAGCTTCGAGAGCCGGGTGAAGTACCAGGGCGTGGCCTGCGCGCTCATGGCCCTGGAGGGTCCCCTGGAGTTGCCCTACTGGACCAACATCCTGGAGCCGGGCTTTTCCTGCAAGGTGGTGGTGAACCAGTCCCGGCTGGGCCGCCACCGGGCCAACCTGGTCTACTGCTCGGCCTACTTGCCCAGCGAACATCCCCTGATCACCGCCCCGGCTGACGAGGTGCGCGAACTGTACCTAAAGGACCTGAGGGCCATGGCCGGCCCGGTGGAACTCATGGACTGCCTGGTAACCCAAAGCCCGGTGGCCACCCCGGTGTTCGATGTGGACTACCGGCAACAAATCCATAATCTACAAGGCCGCCTGCCCGGCGTGTTCTTCGCAGGCAACGCCACCATCTATCCCCACAGCCGCACGCTCAGCAGCGTTATCGGCTCGGGGCGGCAGGCGGCGGCCCTGGCCCTGGAGCGCCTGGCCAGCGGGGCCGAGGCGGCCTGAGGGCCAAAAAGGAGCGACAGCGGCGGTGCAGGTTCTTTTCGTGGCAGACATCAAAAACTTCGCCCTGGGCGGCTTCGAGCCCCTGGGGGTGGAATACCTTTCGGCCTGTTTGAAAAAGGCGGGCCACGCCCCGCACATCTGCGACCTGGACCTCACCGACGCGGCGGCCACCATAAAAGAGCACGGCATCAAGTTGGTGGCTTACAGCGTGGTCACCGGGGCCCACCAGCGCTTCGCCGACTTCAACCGCCGCCTCAAAAGCTTGATCCCGCTTACCAGCATCTTCGGCGGGCCCCATCCCACCTTCGTGCCCTCGGTGCTGGAGCAGGAGCCGGGCCTGGATTTGATCTGCGTGGGCGAGGGCGAGCGGGCCCTGGTGGAGCTGTGCGACCGGATGGACCAGAGGCTGGGCCTGGAGGGCATCCCCAACCTGCGCCGCAAACAGGACGGGGAAATCGTGGCCGGTCCGGTGGAGCCGGGGCAACGCTCCCTGGACGACCTGCCCTTCCCGGACCGGGCCCTGCTCTACGACAAGTTCCCCCACTTGGCCCGCACCCCCATGAAGACGGTGCTGGCCGGGCGGGGCTGCACCTTCAAGTGCTCCTACTGTTTTCACCGCGATTTCATGACCAAACACGGCCTCAGGAACAAGGTGCGCATGCGCCGGGTGGACCTGCTGGTACAGGAGCTGGCCGGGCTAAGAGACAACTACCCGGTGCAGTTTTTCCGCTTTGTGGACGCCTCTCTGGGATTCAGCAAGAAGTGGCTGCGCGAGTTCGCCCCGGCCTACGCCCAAGGGGTGGGGGTGCCTTTCAGCTGCGCCCTGAACCCTTTGCAGGCCGACGACGAAGTGATGAGCCTACTCAAGCAGGCCGGTTGCCACAGCGTTAACTGGTCGGTGGAGACCGGTGACGAGGCCTTCAGGCGTTCGGTGCTCAACCGGCCGGTGCCCGACGACAAGATTTACGAGATGGGCCGTTTGCTGAAACGGCACGGCCTGGTGAGCTGGGTGCAAAACATGGTCGGCCTGCCCGGCGGCTCCCTGGCGGCGGATTTCAAGACTCTGGACATGAACATCGCCCTGAAGCCCGCCTTTTCCACGGTGTCGTTTCTCACGCCCTATCCCGGCACGCCCATCCACGACATGGCCCAGGACATGGGCCTATTTGACGGCGACCTCAGCGGCCTGGACCAAGCCTACTTCCACGGCTCGGTGCTCAAGGTGGAGCACCGCAAGGAATTGACCAACCTGGGCAAGCTGTTCGCCCTCACCGTGGAGTTCCCCTGGCTGCGCCCCTACCTGCCCGGCCTGATGCGCCTGCCTTTGGGGCCGGTATACGAGGTGCTGCGCAAGGGATGGAAGGGATGGTGCATGGTCAACCGGGTGATGCCCAACCGGCCCACAGCCGGGGATTTCGCCCGCACCGCCTGGCGTCTGTTATCCGGGTCCGCCGGGTAAGAGTTCCAACCGGTCCACCAGAAGATAGCAATCGCGCCCGGGGCAGGAGCGCCAAGTCAAGCGTAGCTGGTGCCATCCCCTGCTCACCTGCGGCAGGATGACCTCCAGGCGGTGGCCCTTGCTGAAGGCCAAGCCGGGCAGGGTTCGCCCATCCAGGCTAAGCACCACCCGGCCGAGGCTCCCCGCCCTGGCCACCAGCCTAAGACGGGCCGCTCCGCCGGGGAAGAACAGCCGCCCGGTGATCCAACTGCCGCTGCTCAGGCTGCGGCCCCGCATGTCCCAGGGAAAGGCGTTTTCCACCCACAAGGGCGAGTGGGGGCCGCCGCGCATCAGCTCGGCCTCCAGGGCGCGGGGCGGCCACAGCTTGGCTCCGGCCAGCGGGGCCGCGACAAGCAGGGCCAGGCCCAGCGCCAGCGCCAGCGCCTCCTTGGCGGGCAGACGCCAAGCGCCTGCCTGGGCAAAGGCGGAGTTTCTCCAAGCCAGCCAGGCCAGGCCCACCAGGCCCAGGGCGGTCAAGGCGGCTAACCAGGGCAGCAGGGGGGAATAGACAAAGGTGCTGGGCAGCAGGTGGTAGAAGGTCAAGCCCAAGCGGTCCTGGGCCAGGGACACCGCCGGGTTGATCAACCCCGAGCGTCCCCAGCGCAAGGCCGGTATCAGCACCACCACCAGGGTGTACGCCAGACCCCACAAGGACACCGCCCAAGCCACCAGCCGCCACCAGGGCCGGGCCAGGGCCGAGATCATTATTCCCAGGAACAGGGCCAGGGCCGGGAAGGCCACCAGGTACAGCCGGGCTGGCAGGTCGAACCCGCCCTGCCAGCGGTACCAGCGCATCAGGCACACCATGCCCACGTAAATCACCACCGGGACCAGGGCGGTGAGAGCCGGGCGTGGGTGGCGGCGCAGGGCGGCGGGAATCCCGGCCAGGGCCAGCAGCATCACCGGAGCGGTTAAAAGCAGGCCGAAGGCCTGGTCCAGGGCCAAACCGCCGAACATCACCCAGAGAGGCGTATATAAGTGGCCGCAGCGGGCCCACAGATCCAGACCACAGCGGAGCTCATCCGAGAAAGAGGCGCACCCCCAGAAATAAGAGTGAGGCAAACACCCGGCGGACGGCGCCAGCACGGCCAAAACGGCCAACACCGCCGCGCCCAGGGCGACCGGCAAGGCCCGGCGCGCGCCCACCCGGGAGACCAGCCACCAGAAAACAGCCGCAACGAGCAGCCCGCCTCCCAGGGCGGCCAGGCGGAACTTGATGAAGTAAAGGCAGGCACTCACCGTGAGCAGGCCCAGTAATGCGGTCAGGGGACGGCGCGGCACGGCCATAGCCAGGCGCAGGCCCACCACCAATAGCAGCATGCCCGGCGCCTCGACGAGAGCATGCTGGCCCAGGCACAGCACCGGCGCGGCAAACAACACCAGGCCCGCGCTGAGAGCGGCCACGCCCTTGCCCAGCCCGGCACTCAGCAGCCAGGCGTATAGCTGCCCGGCCAACAGGGCCATGATGCCCGCGAAAAACAGCATCACTCCCAGGCGGCCCCCAAGGGCGTAAGGTGGGTACAGAAACAGGGGGAAGTAGGAGTGGGAAAACTTCATGGTCCAGCGGAGGCCGTCGCTCCAGCGGCAAAAGTAAAAGTCGCGGTACTCTTTGCCCAGCACCGTGGCTTGCTGGTCCAGGGTGCCGTGGCTTGCCAGGCTTTGGGCCATGAGCAAATAGGAGACCTCATCCCCGGCGGTGCTGGAGGCCTGCTTGACCCACAGGCTGGTCATGGCCAGGATGCAAAACACCGCCAGGAAAATGGCCACGTGCCTGCGCCATCCCAGGGCGGCTCCCTCCTGGGGCCGCAGCCAGGCCGACCACAACAGCCAAAGCACAAGGGCGCCTTTGGCTGTAAGCCAGACCACCACCCCCAAGGCCAGGGGCAGCATGCCCGCGCCGGGACGCCCCCACCACCAAGCACCCAGGGCCACCGACCCCAACAGGGCATAAGTAGCCAGGTCCCAGGCGCGGGCCTTGGAGGCCGCGTTTGCCAGAGTGGGCCTGCGCCCCGGCGGGGCCAGCCAAAGCAGCAGCTCCAGGCACAAGCTTCCGACCAGGGCCATGCCAGGGAGGATCAGGAAGGCGAAACGCCGGAGGCCCCAGGGCTGTACGCAGCCCCAGAGGTCGGCGGGCGCGGCATCGGGCAGCACCAGAAAACCCCACAACCAGCGCAAGAGCACCGCCGCGGCCAGGGACATGAGCCCACCGGCGGCCAAGTGAACGGCGGCAGGTTTTTTTATCAGCCAGAGCAAGGGTGTTGGTCAGCTCCCAGGGGATTGTATTTGCGCACCAGCATGCGACCATGGGCGCTTCCGCGGCAGTTCGCGTCAAACGCCCATAGACTAAATAGCATATTTCGTGCTTACTTTGCCGAAGGGGGGATTTTGGCGCATTAACTCAGGGAGCGCGCGGAAAGAATTATGGCCGCCTCTTGTAACGGCCCACGCCAAACCGGTTACCAGCGCCATTCGCCCCAGCCCATGGAAGGCATGGGCTATGGAGACTGATCTTGCCCACCAATAGCGGACAATTTGTTACGCGGTCATTTGGTGCCCAAAGAAATCGCGCGCATCGCCGGGGAAGCATTGGACAAGAATAGCCCACGCCGGTGCCGCAAGCCTAGTGTTTGAACTCCTCGGGCACATCCAGAACGCTCTTGCCGCCATGGGTTTTGCGCCACAGGGACCACCCCAGGGCGGCAACGGCCAGGATCAGCAGAACCAAAGCGATGGGACTCTGCACGAAAATCATGGGGCTGTCGTTGCTCAGCAGCAAAGCGGTGCGGGTGTTGCGCTCCAGAATGGGCCCCAGGATGAAGGCCAGGATGAAGGGCGGGATGGACATGCCCATCTTGCGCATGATGTAGCCCACAAAGCCCAGGGCCAGGAAAATGCGCAGGTTGAAAACGTTGAACTCTTCGGCGTAAACCCCCACCACGCAGCAAACCACCACTCCTGGGAAGAACAGCGAGTAGTTCAGGTTCTTGAAAATCTTCTGCACCACCGAGATGAAGGGCAGGGCCACCACGAAGGCGCCCATAAAGTCGGTGACGATGAGCAGCACGAACAGGCCGTAGATGATTTCCGGGTGCTCCATCATCAACATGGGGCCGGGGATCATGCCCTGGATCATGAAGGCCCCGTACATCACCGCCGCGGCCACCGAGCCTGGTATGCCCAGGGTGATCAGGGGGATCAGCGAGGACGCCGCCACCGCGTTGTTGCCCGCCTCCGGGGCCGCGATGCCCCGTGGGTCGCCGTTGCCGAAGCGGGCGTTTTTCTTGGCCGAGCGCCGCGCCTCGCCGTAGCACACGAACGCCGCGGTGGTGGCCCCGATGCCGGGGAGCGCGCCCAACAGCGAGCCGACCAGGGAGGAGCGGATCAGGTCCTTGAGGCAGAGCTTCAGGTCCAGCCAGCGCTGCTTCCAGGTGTAGGGGATGATTTTTTTCACCGCCTCCGCTGCGCTGCCCAAGGTGAAGCCGCCCACCTTCTCGGCCTGGATGAACACCTCGGACAGGGCCAGCAGAGCTATGATGGTGAGCACAAAGGGCACGCCGTTGTCCAGATCCTCGATGCCGAAGACGTAGCGCCGCGAGGCGCTCATGTTGTCCAGGCCCACCGTGGCCAGCATCAGCCCCATGGTGATGGAGATGAAGCCCTTCCAGATGTCCATGCGGCTGTCGCCCAGCAGGGTGATCACCGCAGTGAGCGAGAACAGGATCAGGGCGGCGATCTCCGGCGGACCAAGAAGCAGGGCCACCTCGGCCAGAGGCGGGGCGGTGAACACCAGCAGCAGGTTGCTCACCGTGCCCCCGAACAGAGAGGCCCACAGGGCTATCTCCAGGGAGCGCTTTTGCATGCCCTGCTTGAACATGGGGTAGCTGTCCAGGGCGGTGGCCGCCGCCTCGGGGGTGCCGGGGATGTTGAACAGGGTGGCGGTGATGGAGCCCGCGTAGGCCCCGCCCTTGTAGATGCCCATCAACAGCGATATGGCGAACAGGGGCTCCAGGGTGAAGGTGTAAGGCAGAATGAGCACCATGGCGGTGACCGCCATGACTCCTGGGATGGCCCCGGCGATGATGCCGATGATGTAGCCGATGACGATGGCCAGGAGGTTCCACAACGAAAGGGCATAAACAGCCCCGTCCCAAAGATTGCCAAATATATCGCCCATGGTTTAACTCCGCCTGCCCGTCTCAGCCCAAAATCAGGTTGATTAATTCCTCGGCCGGGCCCTCCGGCAACAAGGCGTTTAGCCCTCGGAACACAAAAGAGATGATAAGGGGCATCGCCACGCTCAAGATCAGGGCCTTGCTCCAGCTCTTGGAGCCGAAGATGCGCGAGGCGATTATCAGGAAAATGAAGGTGGAGATGATGAAGCCCAGGTACTCCATGCTGAGCACCCAAGCCCCGGTGACCACCAGCATGGCCAGGGGCCGCACCATGAGCTTGCCCCCGCCGGTGGAGCAGGAGCCGCCCTCGCCCTGGGCCTGCTTTTCCTTGCGCCAACAGCGCACACCCTCGGCCAGGTAGGCCAGAGAGAAGCACAACAGCATGGTGTTGATCAGGGCGGGGTAAACGGGCGAGGAGCCTTCGGCCACCACCTGCGTGGGTATCAGATAGAAGTAGTTGAGCAAGCTGAAGCCGATGAGCACCATGGCTATGGACAGCTCTGACCGCGCGTTCATGAGACCCCTCGTGTGGCGGACCGGCCTGGCGTGGGCCGGTCCGCCGTGTTTGAATTATTGAAACCAGTCGCCGGGCGCGGCTGCGCCCAGGGCGCTCTAGTACTTCTTAAGGCCGACCTCTTTGAGGATGCCGCCCCAGATGCCCCAGTACTGGTCGCAAAGCTCCCGGTACTTTTTGCCGTCCAGGAAGTCGATGCTCACGTACAGCTCTTCCTTGGCCTTTTTCTGCACGTCGGGCTGGGAAAGAGCAAACTTGATGGCGTCCTCGATCTTCTTGCGGATGGGCTCGGGGGTGCCCTTGGGGAACACCGCGCCTAGGCAGGAGAACTGGCTGAAGTCGTAGCCCAACTCCTTCAAGGTCTTGGTGTCCGGGGTCAAGGGGATGCGGTTGGCGCTCATGATCACCAGAGGCTTGAGCCTGCCGCCCTTAAAGGCCGACACCGAAGCGGTGGTGGAGGTGTTGCAGGCCACCACGTGGCCGCCCAGCACCGCGGCCACCGACTTGGGGTTGCCCTTGAAGGGGATGGGGGTCATCTTGACTTTTTCGTGATTGGCCAGCCAAGCCACGCCCAGGTGGTTGGTGGTGCCCAGACCGGGAGTGCCGTAGGTCGCCTTGCCCGGATTCTTGCGGGCGAAGTCGATGAGCTCTTTCAGGCTGTTGTAGGGTGAGTCCTTCTTGACGTAGAGGATGTAGTCATAGTGCATCGGCGAGGCGATGTAGACCAGATCCTTGGGGTCATAGGTCAGCTTGCGCATCTGGGGGATGGTCACCAGGGTGGGCAGGTTGGCCCAGGAGAAAGTGTAGCCGTCGGGCTTGGCCTTGGCCAGGGTGGAGATGGCCACCGCGCCGCCGGAGCCGGGCTTGTTCACCAGGATCAGCGACTTGCCCAGAAATTTCTCCATGTAGGGCGCGATGGTGCGCACGAACACGTCGGTGGTCCCACCGGCCGACAAGGGGATGTAGGCCGTTATGGGCTTTGCGGGATAATCCTTGGCCAGCGCCGGCACGGCCACCAGGGCCAGGGCCAGGCAGCAGGTCAAAACCGCCATCAATTTTTTCATGGTCTTTCCTCCCAGTACGTTAAATTGCCTTTGAGCAAATCAAAGGGGTATCGGTTCGCTTAACGAAGCAAATAGGGGATATCCACCCACAGGGCCTCCTGGGGGCATTCCACCTCGCAGGGCAGGCAGAACCAGCAAGTGCGGTACTTGCCGAAGGGAGCCCCGCAGCTATAGCAGCGGCCCGCCTCGCTCTTGGCCTGCTCTTGGCTCAGGCCCAACTCCACCTCGGCGAAGTCGCCCGCGCCGGTGAGGCTGTGCAGGGGTGCGTCCACCCGCCGGGCGTCCGAGCCCCGGCTGGTGTCTATTTCGTATTCGGTCTCCACCGGTCCGGGATACTCCCGGCCGTAGGTGAGGTGTTGGCCGCTGATCAGACGATGGGCGCTCTCGGCCGCCCGGCGTCCCGAGGCCATTGCCTCCACTATGGTGCTGGGGCCGCTCAGGGCGTCGCCCGCCAGAAACACGTTGGCCGCCGGGGTTTGCAGGGTGAGCGGGTCGCAGGAGCCGGGGCCGCCGGGCAGGGCGGCGTCGCGCTGTTGGCCGATGGCCACTATCACCTGGTCGGCCTCCAGGGTCTTGAGGGAGCATTCGTCAAAGCTGGGGGCGAAGTCGCCCTGCTGGTCCAACACGCCCAGGCAGCGCTTGAGCTCCAACCCGGTGACCGCGCCGTCTTTGCTGAGGATGCGGGTGGGGCCCCAGGAGCCGTCCAGCACCACGCCCTCGGCCTCGGCCAGGGCCACGGCCTCGGGGCTGGCGGGCATGCCCTGGCGGTCTTCCAGGCTGACCACGGTGACCTGCTCCGCGCCCAGCCGCAGGGCGGTCTGGGCCGTGTCCAGGGCCACCTCGCCGCCGCCGATTACCACCACCCGACCGCTCAGGCTGGGAAGCGTGTCGGTGCGAGCCGCCTTGAGCAGCTCCAAGGCGTGGCCGACGCCCTGGGCGTCCTCGCCGTCGATGCCCAGGCGCTTGGGCCGGGGGCATCCCAGGGCCAGCACCACCGCATCGTAGTCGGCGCTCAGATCCTCCAAAGAGACTTCGCGGCCCAGGGCGGTTTCGCCCTTGAACCGGGCGCCAAGGGCCAGAAGCTTGCCCCACTCGGCGCTGAGCACCTCGGCAGGCAGGCGGAAGGAAGGCACCGCCCAGCGCAGCATGCCGCCGGGCTCGGACTCGGAGTCAAACACCGTGACCCCGTGGCCCTGCACCAACAGGTCCCAGGCGGCCAACATGCCCGCCGGGCCGGAGCCCACCACCGCGATGCTCTTGCCGCTGTCCGGGGCCTTGTCCGGCAGGGCGGGCTCACTGGCCGCATCGCTCAGATAGCGCTTCAGGGCCCGGATGGCCACCGCCTCGCCGGTCTCCTTCTTGCGCTGACAGCCCGCTTCGCACTGGGCCGAACACAAACGGCCCAGGATGCCGGGGAAAGGAAGCTTGCGCTCCACCATCTCCAGACCGGCCTGGTCCTCGCCGCGCAGGATGAGCTGCACGTAGCCCTGACAGTTGACCCCCAAGGGGCAGGCCTGGCGGCAAGGGGCCAACTTCAGGCGCAGGTTGTCCAGAATGCAGGTGTCCACGCACACCCCGCAGGCGGTGCACTTGTCTTTGTTCACCTTGATGTTGTCCGAAAGGGCCTCGAGTAGATTGGTACGCATGATTATCTCCCTAGGCCGGCATCTTCACGATGTCTTTGTGCTGAATCTTGACCTCGCCGGGGCCTTCGCCTTTGCTGACAACAATGTGCTTGAGCCATTGCTCGTCGTTTTTTTCCGGGAAGTCGGCGCGGTAGTGCCAAGGCAGCCAGCGGCTCTCGGTGCGCTCCAAGGAAGCGGTGGCGCTCATGGTGGCGCACTCGATTATGTTGGCCACCTCGTAGGTCTTGAACAGGTCGTGCATGTCCTTGACGTAGACCATCTCGTCCAGCTCGCGCCGGAAACGGTCCATCCACCACAGCACCCGCTTTAGCTTGTATTCGTTCTTGGGCGGGGTGAGGTAGTCGGTGATGATGCGGCGCACCTTGAACTCGAACTCCTCCACCGCGATGGGGTTGGCGCCCTGGGCCAGGCGCTTTTCCCGCCGGGCCAAAAAGGCGTCCACCTTGTCCGGGTTGAACTCGGTGAGGCCGCGCTCGCGGGCGAACTCGCTGCCGCTCTCGGCGCAGATTTCGCCGTAGACAAAGGCCCCGGAGAGGTGGCCGCGAGCGCACAGGGAAGTGTCGCCCGCCGCATAGAGGCCGGGCAGGCTGCTTTCGCCGCGCTCGTTGATGCGCACCCCGGTCATGCCGTGGCCGCCGCAGAGGTAGACCTCGGTGGGCCAAAGCTCGATCTCACCGGTGCGGAAGTCGTTGTCGCGCCCGGCGTGGAAGCGCTCGCAGGCCGGGCGCTCGGTGGTGAACAGGATCTCCTCGATCTCCTTGATCTTGTCCTCGGGCAGGTGATCCATGCGGATGCGCAGGGGGCCGGTGCGGTCGAAGAAGTCCTCCATGCACATGCTCTTGATGGAGGGGTGCTCCTTGTCGCGGCGCTGGTCCATGGCGTTTAGCAGATGGGCCCCGCGGGTCAGGGTGATGTAGAGCAGCGGGGCGTTGATGTCCTTGGTGATGTAGTAGTACAGGGTGTATTCCAGGCCGCTAAGCTCGGCCCCGGCCCGGTAGGCCAGACAGTAGCCGTCGCCGGTGTTGCCCGGAAAGTCGTAGACCCCGTAGAGGTTGCCGTTGGCCGGCAGGCCGAAGCGGGCGGTGCCCCCGGCGCTGAGGATCACGCTGGGGGCGCGGATAACCATCACCTCGCCGGTGCGCACGTTCATGGCGATGACCCCGGCCACCCGGCCTTCCTCCACCAATATCTCGGCGGCCATGGTGCGGTTGAACACCTTGGCCCCGCTGTCCACCAACCGCTGGTGCAGGATGGATTTCAGCTCAGGCTCCTTCATGGTCACGCAGAAGCGGCCCTTGGGGTGCACCTGGAGAATCTCGTACTCGCCCTGGTCGTCGGTGGGAAAGCACACGCCCCAGTCGATGAGCTTTTTCATCAGCGGCCAGCTACGCTCGGCCATGCGGTAGTTCACCGGCTCGTCCATGATGCCTTCGCAGGCCATCCGGTTGGACTCCACATAGAGCTCCGGCGAGGAAACGCCGGGCACGGCCACGATGTTGAGCGCGTCCATGCCCCGGGCGATGCAGCCGGAGTATTTGGCGTCGCCCTTTTCCAGGACGATGACCTCCTGATCCGGGGCCACTTCCTTGGCCCGGATCCCGGCCATCACTCCGGCGCTGCCGCCTCCCACCACCACGACGTCGGCGTTGATTACTGGATAGTCGTAAGACATTTCTTCTCCCGAAAACTGACCGGCCCGCCTTACATCTCCCGGAACATCTTGGTGTCGTCGGTGATGCAGTAACTGATCCGGTATTCGTATGGTTTTTCCTTGTAGGTGAAGGAAAGCATCTCGATCTTGAGGACCGGCGCCCCCACCTGGCCACCCAACACCTCGGCCACCTCCTGGTCGGCGGTCACCGCGCTGAACAGCTCCTGGTTGAAGACGGTCGGCAGACCGTATTTCTTCTCTATGCCCTCATAGAGGGTCATCTTTTCCATGAGGGGGCTGATTATCTGGTCCAGGTTCTTGAACAGGGGCTGCGGCAGGTAGGAGACGTAGTACATGAGGGGGCCCTTGCGGTTTACGAACAGCCGCCGCAGCTTCCACAGCTTGCCCGCGCCGCGCATCTTGAGCAGGCGTTTGGCCGGTTGGCAACCCGGCACCTCCTCCAGGCTGAGCACCTTTATTTTGAAGCGGGGGTCCGGGTCGCTGAACTCCCGGCGCAGCCGGGTGTAGCGCACGCTCTCCAGGGGGATGGTGGTGCCGGCCACGAAGGTGCCCTTGCCCTGGATGCGCTTGAGGTAGCCGTCGTTGACCAGATTGGCCAAGGCCCGGTTCACCGTGCCCAGGCTGACCCCAAAGTCCTCGGCGATCTTGCGCTCGGGCGGTATGGCCTCGCCCGGAGCCCAGCGTCCGTTTTCTATACCCTGGAGCAGTTCCATCTGGAGCCGGTAATAAGCGGGTATGGGGGCCTCGCCGCCCCGCTGATGGGATTTGGTCCTCGCCATTAAATTGGCCTCGCTATTGATTGAGCCGGAGCAGGCAGTTTTCGCAGGCTGATTGAAGTCTGAAACAAGCTTCCCCGACATCATAAGAATGCAACAATTCCGGGTCCACCGCAATACTTATTTAGTTGTATAGATCAATTTTTTATTTTTACTATTATATCTGTTAGTTATTATTTTGTTTAACCAACAAACACCGGCAATATTACAAAAATGTATAGAACTGTCTCCCCCCGGCGAACCGCCCGGGGGAGCTGAAAGGCAAGGGCCGAGGCCAAGGCGCTGGCCCCGGCCCAAAGTCTGGTTACGCCTGTGGTTCCTGGAGCACCGGATGGCGCGCGGCGCTCACCTCGTCCAGGCGCCCCACCGGGGTGGTCACCGGCGCGGCGTGCAGGGCCTCGGGGTCGCTGGCCGCCTTGTCGGCGATGCGCCCCATGGCCGCCACCAGGGCGTCCAGGTTTTCCAGGGCCTCGGTCTCGGTGGGCTCGACCATCATGGCCTCTTTGACCACCAAGGGAAAGTAGATGGTTGGCGGGTGGAAGCCCTCGTCGATGAGAGCCTTGGCCACGTCCAGAGCGGAGACGCCGTGCTGGGCCGCCTTGTCCTCGGCGCTGAACACCACCTCGTGCATGCAGGGACGGTCAAAGGCCACCTGCCACTTGTCGCCCAGCTTGACCCGCAGATAGTTGGCCGCCAGCACCGCGTCTTGGCTGACCTCCTTGAGCCCTTCGCCGCCCAGGGCCAGGATGTAGGCAAAGGCCTTGAGGCACACCCCGAAGTTGCCGTAGAACGGGGCCACGTAGCCGATGGACTTGGGGTGGTCGTAGTCCAGGAACAGGGTGCCGTCGCCGCGCACATCCACCCGAGAGATGGGCATATAGTCCCTGAGGCGCTCCACCACCCCCACCGGCCCGGCCCCCGGCCCGCCGCCTCCGTGGGGCGTGCCAAAGGTCTTGTGCAGGTTCAGGTGCACGATGTCGAATCCCAGGTCCGCGGGCTTGGCATAGCCCATGATGGCGTTGAGGTTGGCCCCGTCATAATACATCAGCGCGTCGGCCTGGTGGGCCGCCTCGGCGATCTCGGCGATGTAGGGGTTGAACAGCCCCACGGTGTTGGGGTTGGTCATCATCACCCCGGCCACCTGGTCGCTGAGCTTTTCCTTGAAGGCCGCCGGGTCCATGACCCCGTCCTTGGAGGGCACGGTCACCACCTGATAGCCCGCGATGGCCGCCGAAGCGGGGTTGGTGCCGTGGGCCGAGTCCGGCACCAAGACCAGTGACTTCTGGTTGCCTTTGTCGTTGTGGTAGGCGGCCATGAGCATGATGCCGGTGAGCTCGCCGTGGGCCCCGGCCAGCGGCTGCATGGTAAAGGCGTCCATGCCGGTGATCTGCTTGAGGAGCCGCTCCAACTCGTAGATCACCTGGAGCGCGCCCTGGGCCAAGAGCCCGCCCCGCCTGAGCTGGGGCAGCAGGGGGTGCAGACCGGCGAAGCCGGGCAGGCGGGCGGCCACTTCGGTGAACTTAGGGTTGTACTTCATGGTGCACGAGCCCAGGGGATAGGTGCCCACATCCACCCCGAAATTCATGCGCGAAAGCAGGGTGTAATGGCGCACCAGGTCTATCTCGGCCACCTCGGGCAGCTCGGCGGGTTCGCTGCGCCGCAGCTCTGGGGGCAGCTTGCTCATTTGGCAGAAACGCTGGTCCACCCGTGAGCAGGGCAAGGAGGCTGCCCGGCGGCCGGGCCTGCTTATCTCGAATATGGTTTTCACAGCACCGCCTCCAGTCCCTCGGCCAGATAGCCGATCTCTTCCTTGGAGCGCTTTTCGGTAACCGCCACCAGCAGGTTGTTGGACTGCTCTGGGTAGTAGCGGCCCAGGGGGAAGCCCGCCGCGATGCCCTTGTCGATCATGCGGCTCACCGCCACGCGGGCGTCGATGGGCAGGCGCACCCTGAACTCGTTGAACCAGGGGCCCTGGTCCACCGGCTCCACGCCGTCGATGGCACAAAGGCGCTCGCGGGCGTAGGCCGCCTGGGTCATGTTCAGCTCGGCCAGCTCCACCAGGCCCTGTTTGCCCATGAGCCCCAGGAAGATAACCGCGGCCAGGGCGCACAGCGCCTCGTTGGAGCAGATGTTGCTGGTGGCCTTCTCTCTGCGGATGTGCTGCTCGCGGGTTTGCAGGGTCAGGCAATAGCCCACCCTGCCCTGGCCGTCGTGGGTGCGCCCCACTATGCGCCCCGGCATGGTGCGCAGCAGGGCCTGGCTTACGGCCATGAAGCCCAGGTAGGGACCGCCGAAGGACAGCGGCAGGCCCAATGGCTGGCCCTCGCCCACCGCGATGTCCGCGCCCATCTGGGCCGGGGTCTTGGCCACGGCCAGGGCGATGGGGTTGCAGCCCAGGATGCCCAGGCCCTTCAGCTCGCGCACCGCCGCGAAATGGGGCGCATAGTCGTGCAGCACCCCGAAAAAGTCAGGGTTTTGCAAAATGAGCCCGGCGGTGTCCTGGTCCAGGAGCCCCTGAAGCACGGCGGGATCGGAGACGTCGGCCTCCACCAGCTCCAGATGCAGGTTAATGGTGTAGGTCCTGAGCATGATGCGGTAGATGGGACTGACCGAGGTGCACACGATGAGCTTCTTGCGCTTGGTCTTGCGCACCGCCATCATGGCCGCCTCGTACAGGGCGGTGCCGCCGTCGTAGAGCGAGGCGTTGGCCGCGTCCAGGCCGGTTAGGCGGCAGATGGCGCTCTGATACTCGAAGATGCTCTGCAAGATGCCCTGGGACATCTCGGCCTGGTAGGGAGTGTAGGCGGTGTAGAACTCGCCCCGGCTGATCAGGGCGTCCACCGCCGCGGGTATGTAGTGGTCATAGAAACCACCGCCCAGGAAACACACCAGGTCCTGGGCGTTGAGCCCGGCCAGCTTGGCCAGATACTGGCTCACCTCGGGTTCGCTCATGCCCGGCGGCAGGTCCCAGGATCGGGCCCTGAGCGGCTCGGGGATCACCTCGAACAGCTCGTCCACCGAGCCCAGGCCCAGGGCCGCCAGCATGGCCGCCCGGTCCTCGGAGGTGTGGGGGGTAAAGCGCATTTTCTCACTCTCCCTCGGTCATGAGCTGAACATAGGCCCCGGCGTCCATGAGGTTGTCCAGCTCGGCCTGATCAAACCCGCTGAGCTTCACCAGCCAGCCCGCCCCGTAGCAGTCCTGGTTGATCAGCTCCGGCGCGTCCTCCAGGGCGGAGTTGACCTCGGCCACCGTTCCGCTGAGGGGGGCGTAGACGTCCGCCGCGGTCTTTACAGACTCCACCACGCACATCTCGCCCATCTGCTCCACCTCGGCCTCCACCTCGGGCAGCTCCACGTAGGTGATGTCGCCCAACTGGTCCTGGGCAAAATCGGTGAGCCCCACCACGGCCAGGCCGCCCTCCAGCTTCACCCATTCGTGTTCCTTGGTGTAGTAGAGACCCTCGGGGGCTTTCTTTGCTTCGCTCACTTCGCACCTCCATCGAACTGGATCGGTTCCAGGTACCGGCCCAGGGGCCGGGTAAAGCTTTTCACCACCCTGCCGGGCAGGGCGCGCTTGCGGTAGTTTATTTCCACTTCCTGTCCCACCTGGGTGCCGCTTTCCAATAGGGCCAGTCCCAGGGGCCGGTTGTAATGCTCATCGCCGGGCAGGCCGCCCGCGAACTGCCAAGCCGGGATCATGGTGCCGCTGGTCAACTCGCCCAGTGGCTTGCCGCCCGCCAGCACTTCGGAGCCCTCGCGCATCATGCCCTTGGCCAGGCCCGCCACCGCGAACACCCGCCGGGGCACCTCTCCGTATTGACCCGAGGCCAAGGCTTGGGCCTGGCCCTCCAGGGCCGCGCGGCCCAGGAAATCGCCACGCTCGGGGTTGAGATCCACGCCCAACTTGGCCGTGGGCATGGCCATGATGGGGCGGTCCTCCCGGTACTCGTGGCCGTACAGGGGCAGGCCCGCTTCCAGGCGCAGGGTATCCCGCGCCCCCAGCCCCACCGGCACCACCCCCAGGGGCGCACCGCTTAGAGCCAGCTTGTCCCATACCGCCCCGGCCGTCTCCCAGGGCAGGAACAACTCGAAGCTCACCGGCTCGCCGGTGTAACCGGTGCGCGAGACATACATCTCCACCGAGCCCAAACGGTTGAAGCCGCCGTGGTTGCGCCCGGTGGAGGGCAAAGGCTCGGCCAGCAGCGGAGCCAGCAGCTTTTCGCTGTCCGGCCCCTGCACCGCCAACATGGCCAGGCGCGCGCTGTGGTCTTCAAACTCCACCCCATCGGCCAAGTGCTGCTGTAGCCACTGGAGGTCCTTGTTGTGGTTGGAGGCGTTGACCACCAGCAAATATTGCTCGGGCTTCTGTTGGTAGAGGAAGGCGTCGTCCAAGGGGCGGCCCGCCGGATCGGAAATGAGGGTGTATTGGGCCTTGCCGGGGCTCAGCTTGCCGGGGTCGTTGGTGAGCAGCGAGGCCAGCCAGGCACGGGCCTGGGGGCCGCGCACCGCGAATCGGCCCATGTGGCTGATGTCGAACAGGCCGCCGTGCTTGCGGGTGGCCAGGTGCTCGGCGATGACCCCATCGCCGTAGGACACCGGCAGCCGCCAACCGGCGAAATCAACCAGCTTGCCGCCGTGGGCGGCGTGCCAGTCATGTATGGGAGTTTTGGCCGTCATTAAGAGGTTCCTCCTTCGCCGCCAAAGGCGCCCGTTGCGAGGTTCCTCCTGTTGCTGGGCCTGAGAGATTCACCCCCAACGGGGGCTTGCTCCTTCGGCGGACGGTATTACCGGCTCTCTCCAGGAGTTGTTTTCTCAGCGGTCCTTTGTGCCTGAGAGTTTCGGCTCCTTCCGGGGCCTTGCACCTTCGGCGGCCCCGGACCCAACCGGCCCGGCGGCGCTCTCCCGCTGAAAATCAGTTCACTATTTTAGATCAAAGCACATATGGCACATGCCAGTTGAGATTTTTGTAAACCACGAAGGTTTCGGTGGAGAGCACCTCGTCTATCTTGGACACCTCTTCAGCATAAAACTCCGCAAGCCCGAACTGGTCGCTCAGCAGTACGGTCGCCAAAAGGTCAAAGCGCCCGGTCACCACCACCACCGACACCACACCCTTGAGCTTTTTGAACTTCTCCCCGCTGTTCACCAGCTTGGGCGTGGCCAGCTTTATCCCGATAATCACCAGCATGTGGCCGTCGAGCTGGTCGGGATTCACCAGGCCCTGGACCGCCATGACGCCCTGCTCGGTCAACTTGGCCAACCGCGAACGGACGGTGTTGGTGGTTATGTCCAGCGCTTTGGCGATGACGCCCAGGGATTTGCGCCCGTCCCTGAGGTGCCGGATAATGTCAAAATTTATTTTGTCGATTTTCACGCGCACCTCTTGCCAACGGTCAGCGGCTGGGAACAGCCAATTGCCCGCCCCGGCCCCGCACAAATACATGCTGGCCCATTATGCCATATTTGTCAATTTAATTTTGTTAAAGTTACCATATGGCAATATTGTCGGTATTTTTTTATCTTTTTCCTAAATGCCCTCTATCCAGCCCAGGCCCTATCCAGACGGGGGCTCTCAGCCCGGCTTATTGGCCAGAAGCTCCTTGCCCAGGTCAAAAGCCGGACCCACCACCCGGCTCAGGCCCAGGTATTGGCGGTACTCGGGCAAAAAGGCCAAGGGGTCGAACTTGACCGGGTCGAGCTTGCCCTGTTCATCCAGGCAGGCCTCGTCCAGCTTGACGTCCATCACTTGGCCCACGAACTGGGTGTGCAGGCCCAGCTCGTTGGTCACCACCACCTTGCACTCCAGGCTGAGAGGAACCTCGGCCACCATGGGGGCGTTTACCAGTTCGCTTTTCACGGCGGTCCAGCCCAACTCGGCGAACTTGTCCCGGTCGCGGCCGCTGGCCATTCCCACGAAGTCCACCTCCTTGACCTGGGTGGCGCTGGGCACGTTGAGGGTGAAGGCCTGGTCCCTGACAATCTGCCTGTGGCTGTAGGTGGCCGCGCGCAGGCTGACGTTTACGCACACCGGCTTGGAGCAGCAGATGCCGGCCCAGGCCGCGGTCATGATGTTGGGCTTGCCGTCCTGGTCATAGGTGCCCACCAGCACCACCGGGGCCGGGCACAGAAGCGTCTTGGGGCCTAGTGACTTTTTCATGAGAGCCTCCTTGCGGTTTGTAAAAACCTTTCAATGATGGTGCGGAGATTGTCTTTCATTAGGGGCGGTTCCGTTGCTGTCTTCAGTTGATTCTCTGGAAAAACTCCACGATGTAATCCGAAAAACAGGAGACCAACTCCTTGTCGGCCTTATCGGATTGGTGCAGGCTCAGCTCGGAAACCGGCAGCAGGGGGAAGCCGTGTTCCGGGCCCAGCAAGCGAAAGGAGGGATCAAGGGCCCCGGCGCTGACCGGCGCCACGGCCAGCCCGGCCCTCACCGCGGCCAGGATGCTGGAAATGCTCTGGCCCACGAAAGCGATCCAGTGCCGTTTTCCCGACTTGCGCAAGGCATCCAAGGCCCATTCCCGGCATGAACATCCCTCGTGGTAAACCGCCAGGGGCACCGGGTCTTCGGTATGGATGGTGCCGTTGCAGGAGGTGGCCCACACCAACGGCTCCCGGTGTATCACCCGGCCCCCGCCAGCCTGGTGGCCCAGCAGGCACAAATCCAGATCTTCCCGGATCAGCATCTGTTTAAGATCCGGGCTGTCCGCGCTGAAGATGTCCACCCGGATGCGGGGGAAGGCCTTGCGAAAATCCGCCAGGACCGTGGGCAGAAAGCGCGAGGCGTACTCCTCCGCGCACCCGAAGCGTATCTGGCCGAACATCTGCGGCCTGGTGAAAACCGCCACCGCCTCGTTGTGCGCCTTGAGGATCATCAGGGCATGCCCCAGCAGGGTTTCCCCGGCCGGCGTCAAACGCAGGGTTCGGCCGTTTTTCTGGAAAATGGCGTGCCCTACTATCTCCTCCAGCCGTTTCATCTGCATGCTTACGGCGGACTGGGTGATGTGCTGGGCCTCCCCGGCCCGGGTAAAGCTGCCGGTGTCGGCGATGGAGGAAAAAGTCTGTAGCAGGTCTATGGGGAATTCCATATGCATAACCGTTTTTGATGTATTGCATAAAATAGATTCATTTGTCTTATGTTTCATGCTGCTTTATGTTTCGACTTAGATCAAGGCCAAATACGAAAAAGGCCGAATTTAGCCCGATCTGCCCCTGAGCACATTGCCGTGTGAGCAAGGAAGGTAGCGACGATGAAGCGGAATCAGCAAAGACAAATTTGGGCAAGCCTTCGCCAGCCAAGCTCCCAATGGGTAACCAAACTGCTACTTTCCCGGATGACTCCGCCTACGCCTTCAGCATGCCCAAGCGGCCGCACCGCGTCCGATGACGGGGGAGAAGAGAAAGCGAATCACCAG
The DNA here is from genome assembly GCA_021737645.1 of Desulfarculaceae bacterium. GTDB lineage: Bacteria > Desulfobacterota > Desulfarculia > Desulfarculales > Desulfarculaceae > Desulfoferula. The sequence continues at coordinate 5,138 of JAIPDO010000021.1, read as the reverse complement.
GCTCACATCTTGCGGCTGATCCCCATCGTCCACAATCCGTGAGCAGCCCCGCGTGCCTGAAATCAGCATGGGATCTGTACGGCAAAAATATGCTGTCGGCCGCCCGAAACCTGGCGAGCAACATGCTGGATATGCTCCGGCTTCCATGCTATGTGTGAGGCCCGCACGCGTCTTTTGCCACGGGCCGGTCCATGGCCTGGGAGGAACTCATGTTTCTGCTCAACCCCAAAGATCATTCGCGTTTTTACCCGGACGGCAAGTCTCGCGAGATCATGGAAAAAACCATCCAGTTCTTCGAGAACAAGGGCAAGGTCAAGCTCAAGGAGGATGATCGCAACCGGGTCTGGTATGCCGATCTGCTGGATTTCTTGAAGGACGAGGAGGTCTTTTACACCCTTTTGACCCCGTCAAAATACGGTGACGACGACTGCCGCTGGGACACCTGGCGCAACTGCGAGTTCAACGAAATACTGGCCTTTTACGGCCTGCACTACTGGTACACGTGGCAAGTCACCATCCTCGGGCTGGGGCCATTGTGGATGACCGATAACGAAGCCATCAAGCAAAAGACCGCCACCCTGTTGAAAAAGGGCGAGGTGTTCGCCTTCGGCTTGTCGGAAAAAGAGCACGGGGCCGACGTCTACTCCAGCGAAATGACCCTCTATCGCGAAGGCGATGACGCCTTCCGGGCCCGTGGCGGCAAGTACTACATCGGCAACGCCAACGTCGCCGCCCTGGTCTCCACCTTCGGGCGCATGGCCGGCACCGATGAATACGTGTTTTTCGCGGTGGACTCGCAGCATGAAAAATTCGAGTGCATACGCAACCTGGTCAACGTCCAGTCATACGTGGCCGAGTTTGCCCTGCACGACTACCCCATAACCCAGGCCGATATTCTGGCCCGTGGCCCCGAGGCCTGGGACATGGCGCTCAACACGGTCAACGTGGGCAAGTACAACCTGGGGTGGGCCTCCATAGGCATCTGCACCCACGCCCTGTACGAAGCCATCAATCACGCGGCCAACAGGCGGCTTTTCAATCGCTTTGTCACCGATTTCCCCCACGTGCAAAAACTTTTCGTGGACGCCTACACCCGGTTGGTGGCCATGAAGCTTTTCGCGCTCAGGGCCTCGGACTACCTGCGCTCCGCTTCCCTTGACGACCGGCGCTATCTGTTGTTCAACCCCATGGTCAAGATGAAGGTGACCATGCAGGGTGAGCAGGTGATCGATGCCCTGTGGGACGTCATCGCCGCCCGGGGCTTTGAAAAAGACGTCTATTTCGAGATGGCCACCCGGGACATTCGGGCCCTGCCCAAGTTGGAAGGGACCGCCCACGTGAACATGGCCCTGGTGGTCAAATTCATGGCCAACTACTTGTTCAACCCGGCCGACTATCCCGAGATACCCAAGCGGGATGATGCCGCTGATGATGAATTCCTTTTTGCCCAGGGGCCCACCAAGGGCCTGGGCAATATCCAGTTCCACGACTACCGGATTGCCTATGAACAGTGGAACCTGCCCAACGTGAACATGTTCAAGGAACAGATCGAGGCGTTGAAGACCTTCCTGCTTAAAGCTCCGCCCGATACCGCCCAGCAACGGGACGTTGACTTCCTGTTGAGCCTGGGAGAGGTGTTCACCCTGGTGCCCTATGGGCAACTGATCCTCGAAAACGCCGCCATCTACGGCATGGACGATGACACCGTGGATCAGATATTCGACTTCATGGTGCGTGATTTCTCCAAGTACGCCCTGGAGCTTTATCACAAGCCCAGCGCCACCGAGGCCCAGATGGAGCTTTGCCTGGCCATGATCCGCAAGCCTGCCGTGGACCAGCAACGCTTTGGCCGGGTATGGGAGGAGCAAGTCTACGCCCTGGAAGGCGTCTACGAGATGAACGACTGACCATCTGGATGAACATAGGCAAGGGGTGCTTGAAACGGCACCCATGGCGGCCAGGTGGGAAGGCGGGGGGATTTTAAAAGTTATGGCCGAAGGATAAATAGGCGTTGATCCGCCCCGCCTCGCCCAGGCCCAAAGCCATCTCCAGCGGCCCCAGAGGCGTATCCAGCCCCAAGCCAAAGCCGCCGCCCCAGTAGAGCTGCTCCCAGTTGTCGCGGGCGTCGCTGAGGCTCATCCACGCCCCGCCCACGTTGCCGGCGAGGCGAAGGTAGACCACCGGGGTGAGCTCATAGCGGTAGATAAGCTGCACGCTTGCCAGGTCTTGGCCCATGAACTCCTCATAGGCATAGCCCCACATGCCATCGAAGCCGCCCAGGAACACCGCCTGGGAAAAGGGCGGATCGGTGTCAAAGGAGCTGACCGCTCGCCACACCGGGCGCAACAGGTGCCGCTTGGCCAGGGGGATTGCCATGGTGCCGCGCCATTGCAGGCGGCTGAAGTCCAGGTCCGAGCCCACGTCCTTGAGCATGCGGGTAAAGGCGAGGTCGGAGGTCAGGCCGCCGGTGGGGAAAGGCATGCGGTCCATGGTGTCCATCCTGAAGCTGGCCTTGAAGCCGGCCAACTGATTGGACGTGTCGGGCACGCGGACCGTGGATATCTGGGGATCGATGGATTCCCTGGAAATGAGGTAGCCCAGGCTAAGCTCGCCCCAGGTGCCCAGGTATTGGCCGGTGAATAGGCCCAGGGCCAGGGTGTCCACGGCATACTCGGCCTGAATCTGGCGGTTCTGGTAGAGGTCGTGCAACCGCGAGTAGTAGGAAAGCTCCGGCCTCAGGAACAACCCGCTCCAGGGGCGGTCCTCCATCACCATGGCCAGGCCACCCCCGTAGGAGCGCCCCATGAGCACATTCAACCTCGCCTGGCTGCCCTCGATCATCTTCAGTTGGCGGCGAAAGGCCAATTCGATTTCCGTGGGATTGGTGCGCTCGCTGTTGATCCCCAACTTCAAGCGCAAACGGCCGGCCACCTCTCCCAGGTCTTTGGGGATGACCTTGAAGCGCACCTCGTAACGCCCGCCGGTGGTGGGCAGAATCTCGTAGGAAACGCTCTGCGCGTTGCCCAGGCCGTAGAGTTTCTGCACCGTCTGATCCAGTTGATCCACCGTCACCCGCTTGCCGGGGGGGAAAGGGGCCATGCGCCTGAGTTCCGAGCGGAAGGAGCTTGGCCCGTCCAAGGTGATCTTGGCCACCATCACCCCCTCCACCGGCTTCAGGCCCGCCCGCGTGTATGGCTTCAGCGGGATGCCTTTTTTGCCGGCCAACTCTCTGAGCGCTCCGGCCTTTGACCGCGCCGCCTGGGTGCCCGCGGCCAGGATGCCCTCGGCTTTGTCGAATTCGCCGCTCTTGTAGGCCGTTAGATCGGGCCGGATAACCAGGTCGGCCAGGGCCGCTTGGCGCTCAGTGGCCTTGATCATCTGAATGGCCACGGTCTGGTCCAGCACATGGATGAAGTTCTTGAGATTTCCCCGGTTGCGCAAGGGGGTGGAGACGTCCACCGCTATCACCACCTCCGCCCCCATGGCCCTCACCGTTTCCACCGGCAGGTTCTGGGTCAGCCCGCCGTCCACCAACAGCCGCCCTTGGTACTGATAGGGCGGGAACACGCCGGGGATGCTCATGGAGATGCGCATGGCCTCGGCCAGGCTGCCCCCCGCCAGGATCACCGTGTCGCCGTTTACTATATCGGTGGCCACCGCGCGGTAGGGGACACTCAGCTTGTCGAAGTCGCGTATGCCGGCCACCGGCAGGCATACGCCGTTCAGCAGCGCGTCCAGCTTATAGCCCGAGAGGATTCCGCCGGGCAGCACTATTTCGTCCAGCTTGATGCCCGCCTCAAAAAGATATTGGGAATCTCCCTTTTTGTCGTAGCGCAAAAGACGGCGCTGGGGGGTGGAGGAGAAGACCTCCTTCCACTCCACGTGCTCCAAAATGGTCTTCATCTGCTCCGGGGTGTAGCCCGCCGCGTACAGCCCGCCCACGATGGAGCCCATGGAGGTGCCGGCGATATAGTCTATCTTGACCCCGATCCGCTCCAACTCGGCCAGGACCCCGATGTGGGCGATTCCCCGCGCCCCCCCGCCGGACAGAGCCAAGCCGACCTTGGGCCGTTTTGCCTGGGCAGCGGCGTCGGAGCAAAGGCAGGCGGCCAGCAACAGGGCGGGGAGCAAAAGCCACAACCCCAGGGGTAGGCGTCCGCGCAAGGGTTTTGGCTTCATGGTTTCACCGCCCGAGGTGGGTCCATACCCTCTGAACATTGATAGTGAGATTGTAGCTTTTCTTCGGGCACTTCGTAAGGCGTTTTTCCTTTCAGTGATTCTGCGGGGTGAACTTGGCGCATTCCCAGGTCTTACAGGCGCCGATGGAAGCCGACCTGGAACTCACGGCCATGATCAATGCTTAGGCTTTTGAATAGCGCATATTGTTCAACGCCATTGGAAGTGGTACAGGGTTGTATTTAGAAATAAGTTAGGGTTGACCATGCAGGAAGAGTTCAATCCTGGAGAGCCGGGCCAAGCTCAAAAGAATGAGCATGGCCCGACGTAGGTGGTATAACCTAAACAGCCCGAGGCCTGAAGGGACCAAACAACCCCATCTGTGCCAAATCTGCTGACGATATACAGTGGCCCAGGCGACTCCCACTCTCTTGCAGGGCCTGGAGCGCCGCTGGAGCAAGAAGGAACTGGCCGACGCCCTGGCCGTCTTGCTCAGGGAAAACTACACCCACTAGCGGAGCCATGGGTCGATGTTCAAGCGTGCAGACATTAAACGCCCGCCGTGGGCAAGGGGCTTGGCCCCGCGGCTCTCGCGCCGGTGGCAACGATGACCAAGCAGCCCCACGAAGGCGTGCCCGGCCTCCTTTCCCCAATCTCCTTACCTTGGGGGACGAGCGTGCCTTTTTTTACCGGCCGACAAAAAATCGCATAACCGGCCGATTTGGATCAACCTGATAGACCGCCTTTAGGGATGCGAAGCAATGCATAGACCAACCGTACCCAATGCCCAAAAAAATCAGCCTTCACCGGCCGACCCTCCCTTGGAATTGCCCCAGGGCGACGGCCCGCTTTTCGGCGATCCGGACCCCGACGCGGCCCGCGCTTTTTTCAGGGACAAGTCCCGCATGGAGACCGACAAGCGCATGAGCGCCAAACAAGCGGTGGAAAGCTTCATCGCCGAT
>JAIPDO010000085.1 GCA_021737645.1 Desulfarculaceae bacterium | reverse complement strand
GGGCCCGGTCCAGGGCCCGCTTGAGGTTGGGCATCACTCCCGCAGGCAGGCCGGGCTCGCCCCGGCGCATGCGCATCACCTTGTCCAACTCGCCGTAGGCCACCGAGAAAAGGCCCGCCAGGGGGCTGATGGTCAGATGCTTGGTCTGGGCCTGGGCCGCCGAAAGGCTGCCCGCGTTCCAAAACAGGTTGTCGAACTCCTGGTTTTGGCGCTTGGCCTCGCGCAGCGATTTGAGCTTGGCCAGGATGAGTCCCCAGCTAACCACCGAGAATACAATCAGAATAAACAGTACGCCTTGCACCACCGGCCCGGCGGACCACACCATTTGCCATACGTCGGCGCCTGTGTTGCCGCCCAGATTGGCGGCCAGGGCGGGGGTGGGGGCGAAGACGGCCAAAAATCCCAAGATATAGTTATGCATTGATACACCTAGCCCATTATATTGCGGTTATCTTAGCTTTGGCCGCCTTTAAAGTCAAGGAAGGGGGAATGGCTTTTACATGAATATTGGCCATAGGGCTCCCAACAGGGTAAAGTCTAAATTAAGATATACATGCAAGGCAGTTAGCGTGCCATGTCCCCAGTGGACGCGAGGGAGGAAAATTTTGCCGGAAACCTCTGCGCGAGGCCTGTTTTTGGACCTGGACGGCACCCTGGCCGACAGCATGCGGGTGATGACCACCGCCACTGAGCGCTTTCTCAAGGATCTGGGCCTGGAGCGCATGGGCGGCGGCCCCCACCGCTGGGCCGGGCGCACCCCCTATGACATTATGGGCGCCCTCAAGGAGCACAACCGCTTGGAGGCCTCGGTTCAGGATCTGGTGGAGCGCTACTACAAGCTGGTGGACCAGACCTACATGGACCAGGCCACGGTGATGCCCGGCGGCCGCCGCCTGCTGGCCGCCGCGTCCCAGCGCGGCGTATTCACCGCCGTGGTCACCAGCACCCTGCGCTCGGTGGCCGAGGGCTTTCTGGCTCACCAGGGCCTGCGGGATATGGTCGACGCGGTGGTCACGGTGGAGGACATCAGCCGGGGCAAGCCAGACCCGGAGCCCTATTTGCTGGCGCTTGAGATTAGCGGGCTGAGCGCCGGGCAGGCCCTGGCCGTGGAGGATGCGCCCATGGGGGCCATGTCCGCCACCGGAGCCGGGCTCACCACCTGGATAATGGCCCCACGGGGGAGCGAAAATTTTCCCGAGATAGCGGGGGTGGCTGGTTTCATCAAAAGCCTGGATCAACTTATTCCCCGGCTGGCATCTTGACTTTTTTGGAGACGTACCGTAATGTGAGACGGTTTGATGAATAGTAATTGTTTGCCTTTGCCCAAATGGTAGAGGCTTTACGCTAAAGGGGCGCGATGAATTAGCGCCCAGCCTGCCCCATCGGGAAGGGTTCGCCACGGCAGCGGCCCGGTGGGGGGATTTTTAGACGGCGAAGGGAGTCAAATCCCTTCGCCGTCATTTTTATTTATTTTTCCGGTATGTTGAGCCGCTGTCCCGGCACGATGATGCACTCGCCTTCCAGCTCGTTGGCGTCCTTGATCTCATCCAGGGTCAGCCCGTGGCGCCGCGCGATGGCGCTTAGGTTGTCGCCCCGGCGCACCGTGTAGGTCTCTGCCTCCGGTGTGGGCGAGGGGCCGCCGTTTTTCAAACGCGCGGCCAGGCCCTTGGCCTGCCCCGGCGGCACCACGATGGTGACCCGGCCCTTGGGCAGATAGCGGCGGCGCAGTTCGGGGTTGAGTTCGCGCATCTGTCGGTAGCTGGTGCCCGCCGCCCTGGCCACCGCGGTCAGGTGGGTGGATCGCCTGAGGCGGAGGGTTACGCTCTCACCGGGCAGGGGCTTCCAGCGCTCCGAGGGCGGCAGGTAATAGCCGTAGGCCTGGGGGTCGCTCAAAACCAGCTTGGCGGCCAGGATGCGGTAGATGTAGCGCTGGGTCTCCCGGGGCAGGGCCAGGTCGAAGTAGTCCTTGGTGCCTTGCTCCTTGATTTCCCGCCCCACCCGGCGCTCCCCGCAGTTATAGGCGGCCATGGCCAGGGGCCAGGAGCCGAACTCCTGGTGCAGGCCCCCTAGATAGGACAGGGCCGCCTTGGTGGCAAAGAGGATGTTGCGCCGGTCGTCGTACCAGCGGTTCACCCTGAGGCCGTGGGCCCGGCCGGTGGCGGCCAAAAACTGCCAGGGCCCCACCGCCCCGGCGGGGGAGCGGATGTAGTGGATCAGGCTGCTCTCGGCCACGGCCAGATACTTGAGGTCTTGGGGCATCTTGGCGGCCCGGAGGCGGCTCTGTATATAGGGAAAGTAGCGCCCGGCCCGCTTGAGCCACATGATCACCTGGGCCGGGTCGTTGACCACGATAATAAGCTCCCGCTCCAACTGCTCGGCCACCATGGGCCGCTCCAAGGGCACCCGCGCCCCGCACAGGCTCAGTTTGGCGGGCAGCTTGGGGATGAAATATCGCGGGGGCTGGTTGTAGGCCGGGGAAGCGGCCGGAGGCGGGGCGGCGGCTTTGGTCAGGCCGGTGGGCTGGCGGGCCTGGGCGGGCGCGCCCCATGCCGCCAACAAGGCCAAAAGGGTTAAAAAACTCAGTAGCCGCTTCACGGGGCGGACTCTCTAAAATGGTCAAAGCCCATGTAAGTGATGGGCTCCTCCTTTCCTTGTCTTATGAGGGTCACCCCCGGTCCGGGGGTGAGGCGTCCCACCTGGCTCACGGCCAGGCCGCCGGTTGCCTCGGCCACCAGTTGGGCCAACAGCTCCACTCGGCCGGGGTCGCAGGTGAACATCAACTCGAAATCCTCGCCGCCGGCCAAGGCCCAGCCCAGGGCGTCGCCCTCCAAGGCCTGGGCCACGGCCATTGCCGCCGGGTCGATGGGCACCAACTCGGCCTCCACCGCCGCCCCCAGGCCCGAGGCCCGGGCCAGGCGGGGCAGGTCGCTGGCCAGGCCGTCGCTCAGGTCCATCATGGCGTGTACCTGGCCCGATTCGGCCAAGGCCCTCCCGGCCTCCACCCTGGGGGTGGGCCGCTGGTGGGCTGCCACCGCACCGGCGGCGGCGGGGTCCTCGGGGTCGCGGCCCGCCTGGAGCCAGGCCAGGCCCGCGCCGCTGCCCCCCAGCAGGCCGGTGACGCACACCGCGTCGCCCAACAGGCCGCCGGAGCGCAGCACTGGGGCCAGGTTGCCCATGGCCCCCAGCAGGCAAAGGTTTATGACCACCACGGGAGACTTGACCGTGTCGCCCCCGGCCAGCTTGAGGCCGTAGGCCCGGCCTTGGGACACCATGGAGCCCACCAGTTCGGATACGAAGGAGGCCTGGGGATGGGCGGGCAGGCCCAGGGACAGGAAGCCCCAGGCCGGTTCGGCGCCCATGGCCGCCAGGTCCGAGAGGTTGGCGGCCATGGAGCGGTGGCCCACGTCGGACGGGCTCATGAGCCCCAGGTCGAAGTGCACCCCCTGCACCAACAGGTCGGTGGTCACCACCAGGCCGGCCTGGGCTCCGCCCAAGACCGCGCAGTCGTCGCCGATGCCCACGGTGAGCTCACCCCCCGCCCCACCGGCCAGCGAGGCCACCAGATTGATGATCTCCTCTTCGCTCAGGTGAGCGGGGGCGTCCGGGCTCATCTGGCTACTGGCGCTCGTCGGAGGCGTAAAGGAAGTTGATGACCGGCTGCTCGTAGCCGAACAGTTCATCATCGCCAAAGAAACGGGCCACTTCCTCCTTGCCGTTTTCCACCGAGTCGCTGGCGTGCACCAGGTTGGCCTGCATGCTCATGCCCAGGTCGCCGCGGATGGTGCCCGGCGCGGCCTTGCGGGAGTTGGTGACTCCGCACACGCTGCGGCATACCTCCACCGCCTCCAGGCCTTCCAGACACAGGGCGATGACCGGGGTGCGGCTCATGAACTCGCAGATGGTGGGGAAAAAGGGCTTGTCGGCCAAGTGGCTGTAGTGGGCCTTGAGCAGGGCCTCGTCAAGCTGGATCATCTTGATGCCCGCGATTTTGAGGCCCTTGGCCTCGAAGCGCGAAAGCACAGTACCGGCCAGGCCGCGGGCCACGGCGTCGGGTTTGATGAGAATCAGGGTTCTTTCCACGTTATTGCTTCCTTGGGAATAGTCGTTGTCGCTTGGGGTTGATACCTGGGAAAAGGCCACCCGGCCCCTTCCTTGACTCCAATTTGTTCAGAGCCGGGGGTGGTTGTCAAGGGATGAGGCGTTAAGGCCTTAATCGCGGGGCGTGAGGGGGTGGCGATTTCCTTGCTGGACCCGCTAAAGGAGGCGGACGGGGATAAGGTCCGTATGAAAAATGCAGCGGCCCGGCCGGATAGGTGCCTTGTTGCGCCGGCATGAAAAAGGCCCGGGGCGCATCGCCCCGGGCCTTGCATTTAGACCAGCTTAAACGCCTACTTGACGGAAGCGGCGGGATAGTCTTTTTCCATCCAGGCCTTGATGCCGCCGGGATAGCGGTACACGTTCTTGTAGCCCAGCTTCTTGGCCCACATGGCCCCGTTGTGGCTGCGGGTGCACTTGGGGAAACCACAGTAGACCACGATGACTTTTTCCATGTCGTCACCCAGCAGTTTCTTGTACTTGGCCTTGTCTTCGGGCTTCATCTCGGTCACGTCCGGGATGGGGAACAAAAACTGCACCGCGCCGGGGATGTGGTTCTTCTTGTAGGAGGCCTCGTAGGGCATGGTGTCCACGATGATCATGGGCTTTTTGGCATCGACCCAGCCCTTGAGGGTCTCGGTGTCCACCACGTCGTAGCCGCCGCGCTTGACCTCATTGTAGAAGGTCACCACCAGCTTTTCGTTTTCCAGCTCTTTGTCGCCGAAGATGCCGGCGCCGGCCAGGGAGCCCAGGGCCAATACGGCGGTCAGGGCCAGCACGGTGATCAGGAAAAATTTTTTCACGTACGCACCTCTCTTGAGTTTGATTGATAGACATAACGCCAGCCCGCGCTCTCCCGCGCCTCCCGGCGACTCCAGCGCCAGAGGTACAGATACAGAGCAGTGGCCAGCATAATCAGGTCTCGGTAAAGGGCTTGGCGCAGGGAGTCGTGTTCGGCCAACTCGCTGGTGCTGAAGCAGCCGCAGTCGATGTCCAGGCCATTGAGGGCCCCGAACCACAACACCACCGCGAACATGATGAGCATGGCGAATATGGCGCTCAGGCTGCCCTTGAGGTCCAACAGCAGGCCCACCCCGGCCAACACCTCCAAAGCGGGCAGACCCAAGGCGGCCACGGGGACCAGAAAGTCCGGGGCCATGCCGTAGCGGGAGATGACCGTGGCGAAAGCGCCGGGGTCCATAAGCTTGGCCGTGCCCGCGTAGATGAACACCACCCCCAGAGCCCAACGCGCCAGGCGGTAGAGCCAGGGGAAAAATATCCACTTTTGCGCGTTTGCCGAAAAAGGCAATAGCCGCTCCTGGAACGATGGCTCGGGGCCGGGTTTGAGTTACCCTTGAAAGTAATGTGCATTCAAGCACTTGTAAAATAGGAAATATATATGGACTTGATGAATATCGATCATGCATGGCGATATATCAGGGGCTGGCTTAGTATTTAAGCAGAGGTTATAATAAAACCTGTTCGAAAGGGCCTTTGCTGCTAACAGTTCGGCCAGACAGTACTTTTTGGTGATTAATAATTATCGGGGCAACGCAGGAGGATTCGTGGCGGCGCAAACGCACAGAGTGGCTTCGGGGGTCAGTCAACTGGACAAGTTGCTGGGAGGGCTGCACATCGGCGACAACGTGGTGTGGCAAGACGACGCGGGCTCGTTGGCCTGGGAGTTCTGCCACAACTTCATTTTGGCCTCCCAGGCCCAACAGCGCCCCATCATCTACGTCACCTTCGACCGTTCGCCCAAGAACCTCTTGGACAAGCTGGGCAGCCTGGCCAACTACCAGGGCCTGACCATCCTGGACTGCTTCACCTGGGGCAAAGGCCAGGGCAGCGAGATCTTCCAGCGTTTCTATCAGGAGGCCGAGCCTCCCTGCCGGGTGGAGCCCATGAAGCGGCCCCAAGACCCCGGGGAGGTGGGCGAGGCCCTGTACGCCCTGCACGGCGAACTCAGCGGCGATGTGCGCTTCGTTTTCGAAAGCATCACCGGCATGAGCGAGCTGTGGGGCGGCGAAGAAGCCATCCTACGCTTTTACGGCCACGCCTGCCCCCGGCTCTACGAGTTGAGGACCGTGGCCTACTGGATTATGGAAAAGGAAGCCCACTCCACCCGCCTCAAGGCCCAGATCGGCCAGATCGCCCAGGTGGTGATCGAGTTGTCCATCAAGCGGGGCACCACCAGCCTCACCATTCTCAAGGCCGAGAACCGCTCGCTGGAGAGCCAACACCAGCCCCACAACTACTGGGTGCGCGAACACACCGTGGTCTTTGACCAGCAGCGCCGGGCCACCGGCCTGGTTGGGCTGGGCCTGCGCCTAAAGGAACTGCGCACCAAAAAAGGCCTCAGCCAGACCGAACTGGCCCGCTTGGTGGGGGTTACCCCCTCCACCATCAGCCAGGTGGAGAGCAACCACATCTATCCCTCTCTGCCTGCCCTGCTCAAGATGGCCGAGGTGCTGGGAGTGGAGGTGGCCTCCTTCTTCTCCGAGGCCGCCGGGGGCGCCCGCCGCCTGGTGTTTTCTTCCGAGGATGCCAGCGATGTGCGCCTGGAAGACCTGCCCGAGGGCGTGGTGAGCGCCCGCCTGCTCACCCCCATGGACTTCGCGGGCAAGGCCGAGCCCTACATCATCGAGGTGGCTCCGGGCGGAGCGCTGCCCTCGCATTTTTTCGTGCACAAGGGCGAAGAGGTGGGCTATTTGCTGTCTGGGCGTTTGCAGCTAAAGCTCAGGCAGTCGGTGCACAACCTCAAAGCGGGCGACGTGGTCTACCTGACCTCGGAGATGCCCACCCAGTGGACCAACCCCGGCCGGGGGGCTGCTAAGCTGCTCTGGCTCAAAATCAGCTAGGCGGCTTCGCCAGGCGGCGCTATGCCGCGTTGCGGGCGTCGCTCGCCTCCTCGGCGTATCAAAAATACGCCTGCGGGTCTCGCTAGCCCGACGCCTGGCCTAGCACCACCTGGCTGTGCCGCAGGATGGGCGACCTCGCCAGGCGGCGCATGGCGGCGTTGTCGGCGTCACTCGGTCCTCGGCGTAGGTCTACTACGCCTGCTTCCCTCGTTCGCCGGACGCCTGGCCCCTGAACACTTGGCAAACCCGTCAATCCGTTGTCGTCGCGAGGCGCGGCCACCGGCCGCAACCAAGCGATCTCTGCTCACTGTGATCGACTCAACTCGAACTTGGCGGCTCGATGCCGCCCGTTTTTCGTGGAATATTTGGGCGGCCATGTTGAAATTGATTTAGTGGTTATTAAGTATGGGCTGGCCCTATTTGTTCTTATTACTTAACCATCACCATAGTTTTTAATTTTTTATAATTTTTTATTTGCGGCAAAGTGTCATGCCGTATCAACATCTATTTAAACTATATAATAAGGCAATATTGCCGTAAATGGCCGGATATTTGATATGATATTAGCCGGTAAACTGTGCCCTCTCCTCGCGCCACTAATACAAAAAAATAAAATATTTCAATAAGATGGCCAGATAGGCCTTGGCTGGGCCGGGGGTTGACAAATCATATGGTTTTGTCCGATAAGGCAATAGTTGCCTTTTAGTAAAACTAATATCAGCGGCAAACATTGCCGCCATCCCTTTGAACCAGGAGGAACCCATGAACCTGCACCGCCCCAACGCCAACGAGGCCCTGCAGACCAAGAACCGCTCGCGCAGCGTGGCCCCCCAGTCGGGCATCTGTTCGCGTTGCGTGGATGGCTGCAAGGGCAATTGCGACATGTTCAACGCCACCTTCCGGGGCCGCGAGCTACTATATCCTGGGCCCTTCGGCGAGATAACCGCCGGGGCGGACAAGGACTACCCGGTGGACTACAGCCACCTGAACATCATGGGCTACGCCCTGGGCGCGGCGGGCTGCGAACCCAACCCGGACATGGCCACCTTCCCGGCGGTGAGCACCGAGACCAGCTTCGGCACGGCCAACCAGGTGAAGCAGACCATGCCCATCTTCACCGGGGCCCTGGGCTCCACCGAGATCGCCCGGGCCAACTGGGAGCACTTCGCGGTGGGCGCGGCCATCACCGGCATCAGCCTGGTGTGCGGCGAGAACGTCTGCGGCATCGATCCTGCCCTGGAGTTCGACAAGCACGGCAAGGTGGCCAAGGCCCCGGACATGGAGCGCCGGGTGGAGGCCTACCGCCGCTATCACCAGGGCTACGGCGACATCCTGGTGCAGATGAACGTGGAGGACACCCGCCTGGGCGTGGCCGAGTACGTCATCGACAAGCTGGGGGTGGAGACCATAGAGCTCAAGTGGGGCCAGGGGGCCAAGTGCATCGGCGGCGAGATCAAGGTGCACAGCCTGGAGCGGGCCCAGGAGCTCAAGAAACGCGGCTACATCGTCACTCCGGACCCGGACAGCAAGGCCATCCAGGCCGCTTTCAAAGACGGGGCCATCACCGAATTCGAGCGTCACAGCCGTCTGGGCTTCGTGGACCAGGAAGGCTTCATGGCCGAAGTGGAGCGCCTGAGGGCCCTGGGGGCCAAGCGGGTGACGCTCAAGACCGGGGCCTACCCCATGCGCGAGCTGGCCATGGCCATCCGCTGGTCCTCCGAGGCGGGCATCGACCTCTTGACCATCGACGGCGCCCCCGGCGGCACCGGCATGAGCCCCTGGCGCATGATGTGCGAGTGGGGCGTGCCCGCCCTGTATCTGCACAGCATGACCTACGAGCTGTGTCAGCGCCTGGCCGCCCGTGGCGGGTGGGTGCCGGACATCGCCTTTGCCGGCGGTTTCAGCTCCGAGGATCATATCTTCAAAGCCATCGCCCTGGGCGCGCCTTATACCAAGGCGGTGTGCATGGGCCGGGCCCTGATGATTCCGGGCATGGTGGGCAAGAACATCGGCCGCTGGCTGGCCGGCGAGGACGGCGGCCTGCCCAGCACGGTGGGCAAGTACGGCGCCAGCAAAGAAGAGATCTTCGTGTGCTACGAGGAGCTCAAGGAGCAGTTCGGCTCGGAAATGGACAACATACCCCTGGGCGCGGTGGGCATCTACACCGCCTGCCAGAAGCTCAAGGTGGGCCTGCAGCAGCTCATGGCCGGAGCCCGCAAGTGGCGGGTGGATCTCATCGAGCGCCGCGACCTGGCCGCGCTGAGCGACGAGGCGGCCCTGGTCACCGGCCTGGACCACATCATGGACGCCTACCGCGAGGAGGCCCTGGAGATCATCGATTCTCTGCCCAACGGCCACCGCACGGTCAAGGTGGCCTAAAAACCACTGCATTCGTACGGACCGGCTCCGCCTTCGGGCGGGGCCGGTTCTTTTTGTCCGTTATCCGGCGCAAACACTTCTAAAAGCCCTTTACCAAAGGCGCCCGGTGGCCCACAATGGGGCCCGGAGGATATTATGCGCCGCATCCTTTTGGCTTTAGTGATCTTGTTGCTCAGCGTGGCCCCCGCCGCGGCGTGGCCCCCCACCCTTGGTGATTTCCGCTCCCTGGCCGTGCAGTCCGCGCCGCCGGGGTGGAAACTCAGCGATTCGGGCAGCCTGCGCACCGCGGGCGCCTGCGCTCCCCAGCTCATGGTCATCTTCAGCGACCACGGGGCCTTTCTGGAATATCGCCTGGACTTGGACAACCCCGAGCAGAAGGTGGATGAAAGCGAGGGCCGAAAGACCACCCTGGACGGCAGAACCGCCGTGTACCTGCAAGCCGGCGACTGGCCCCGCTTCACCTACCTCACCGTGTTTTTGCCGGCCCAGGTGGCCAGTTTTACCATCGGCGTGGACCAGGATTACACCCTGGAAGAGATGTCCCAGATTTACTATGCCTTCCCCCTGGACAAGCTCATCGGCCCCCCGGCCAAGGCCAAACAGTAGGTCCCTGGGCTCTCCGGCGGGGCATCCCCTGTGCGTTGCCGGTTTTTGCTAGGGGCCTGCCGCGGCCTGGCTTATAATCATTTTTAGTAACAACAACTCGGGAGGAGAGCATGTCTCAGCGTAGCGCGGGCCTTTGTTTGGCCCTCGCCTTTATCGCCTGCCTAATACTGTCCGCCGGTTGCGCGCCCCCAGTGGTGCCGCCGGAGCTCATGGAGCAGGTGGACCAAAAACTCACCTTGCCTCAGGTGCGCGAAAACCCCAAAGAAAATATAAACAAGATGGTCTTGTGGGGTGGGCGCATCATCCGCACGGTCAACAAGAAAAAAGGCACCCTCATAGAGGTGTTGCAAATCGCCCTCGACTCCCAGGACCGCCCCAAGACCGGCTACAAGTCCTCGGGCCGTTTCATCGTGGCCATGCAGGGATTCCTGGACCCGGAGATCTACCACAAGAACCGAGAGGTTACCGTGGTGGGCCAGGTGGTGGGAGTGGAACTGTTGCCTGTGGGCGAAATCAAATACAAGTACGTCTTGCTCAGGGGCAAAGAAGTCAAGCTGTGGCAAAAGCGGCCCGACATGGTGCGGGTCTATCCTTCCGGCGGCTTCTATGGCGGCTTTGGCGGCGGCCCCTATTGGGGACCGGCGGGCCCGGGGCCGTATCCATACTGGTTTGCCGGACCATACGGTTGGTGGTAGGCGGCAGGGGCCTCGGTTGCATAGGACATAAGTGGAGGAAGAGGATATGAAGCGTTTAATCGGCAAGGGGGCCCTGGTCGCCTGCTTGGCTATTTTGATGCTCGGCCTGTTTGTGGTTCCGGTCCCGGTCACGGCCGAGGCCAAGGTGCTGCCGCCGGGCAGCTACCGCAATTCCTGCAAGGACTGCTACGTGGACAACGGCTGGCTGTACTGCCGCTGCAAAAACGGCCGCGACGGCCGCAACGACACGCGCATACACTACACCCGCTGCAACGGCGACATCGCCAACGTGGATGGCTGGCTCACCTGCGGCGGAGGTGGTGGAAGCCGCCACCGCATGCCCGGCGGCTCCTGGCGCAGCTCCTGCCGCAATGGGCGGGTGCAGGGCAACGAGCTGTTGGCCGAGTGCCGCAACGGCAACGGCAAGTGGGTGCAGGCCTGGATAAGGCTGAACAAGTGCCCGGGCAACCTGTCCAACCTGGACGGCCGCTTGGTCTGCGAAGGCCAAGGCCACAGGTGGAAGATGCCGGGCGGCTCCTGGCGAAACTCCTGCCGTAGGGCCCGCATCGAGGGCGACACCATGTGGGCCGAGTGCCGGGCCAAAAACGGCGACTGGCGGGGCAGCCGGGTAAACCTCAGGGGCTGCAACAACCTGAAAAACTGCAACGGCAAGCTGCGCTGCGGCCACTGCGACCAGAATCAAATCATTCGCTAGCTCACCGTACTCAATAACAAGCC
>JAIPDO010000108.1 GCA_021737645.1 Desulfarculaceae bacterium | reverse complement strand
AGGCCCGGGCGTCGCTGGGCAGCCGCGCCCGGCCCAGCAGCTCCCCCGCCCTCTCCCTGCGCTCTCCCGCCCTCTCCCGGCGCAGCCGGGCCTCCTCGCAGGCCGGGCAGAGGTTTGGGGCTGCAAGCCAGCGCCACGCCTTGTGGAAGGCGGAGTAAAAACCCTGGGCCTGGGTCTGGCCTCCGCAGTCCAGGCAAACCCCAGCCGCTGGTCTCCTGGCCATGTCTCCCGGCCCCGGTCCTGGCCCCCCGGTAGGCCGGGCCTCTGTCTCCGCCTGGCGGTAAGTGTCCACGTGCATGCTTCGCCTCCTGACGCCCTTGTTTTTTTACCTGCCTCCCCTGCTCCCGATCCGGTCCAGGACACCGCCCACCGACTCGGGCGGTCCGCCTCGGGACGGGGGGGCCCTTTTGGGGGGGTCTTCTCCGGATAGCTTGGGCTCGGGGTCGGGATGGGGATCGGGATAGGGTGCGCACGCGCGCCCACGCGCGCGAGGAACCCCCTCCGAAGGGGGTTCCGCTATTCGCAGACCCCCTTGGAACCCCCTTCGGACCCCCTCCGGACCCCCTTCGGAGGGGGTTACGGAATTGGCTACGCGCCCGGCTCGCTCCCTAAGCTCCTCGGCCAGGGCTGCCAGTTGCTCGGCCGAGCGCTGGGCAGATTCTTTCTTGGCCCCGTCTTGCAAACCATCGGCCCGCAGACTGGCCACTCGGCCCGCCTCGTCCGCCGCCTCGGCCAGGTGCTCCAGCGCGCAGGCCATCACCGGCGAGTCGGGCAGGCTCTCTATCGCCGCCGCCGCGCCGTTCACCGCGTTGGCCCCCTTGCACGGCTGCATTTCCAGCAGCAGGGGCACGAAGATCAGTGCGGTGCCACGGTCGTAGACAACCAGCCCGGCCCGCTCCAGGGAGCTCAGCGCTTCCGTGGCCGTGCCTTGGTCCCAGTCGGGCATAAAGGTCAGGGGCTCGTTGGGCAAAAAGCGTCGCACCCCAGCTATGGGCCGCTCGTTGGCCGGGGCCAGCAGGAAGAAAAACAAGTTCCGGGCGTTGGCGTCCACACCGGCCTGGGCCAGGCGGTACCAAAGCTGATCGCCCCGTATCTGTGAATAGCCGGGCACGTTGGCCTCCGCTCAGTGTGGGGTTTCTTCGCTGTCCATGGCCACGATTAACTCGCGTAGGAAAACACCATCCAGGCTCATGATCACCAGGCCCTCGAAGGTGTGCGGGAACTTCCGCCCGGCCATGGCCCGCCGTATCTTGGGGGCCAGCTCCTGGGCCAGGTCACGCACCTGGGGGCGCAAGGCCTCGGCCACCTCACGGGGATCGATCATGCGGCTTCTCTCTCGCTGCACGCGCCCTCCCCTCCCTCACGCAAAAATTGGCCCAGTGCCTCCAACACGGGCAGCTCTCGCCGCCCAGGGTGGGCCGGGTCGCGCCGCCATGCCGCGAACTCATCCCAGTGATCGTGAAAAACCACCTTGGCCATCACCATTCGAGCTCCCTTGGTTTATCGCCGCCCACGCCTGGTGGCGGGGCCAAGCCCTCCACCGGGATAGGCTCTTGCAGCTCGGTGGGGCCGTGGCACACCAGGCATTGGTCCCGCCCATGCATGTAAAAATCCCAGGCAGCGCGATCCCGCAGCTTTTTGCAATTGCCCGGCCCGGTGAACTTCCGGTCCGGGCTCAAGGGGCAGACATGCGTGTAAACCGGGGCGTCCATTTATCCCAATGCCCTCAGCAAGGCCCAAAACCAGGCGCAGTCCGTCACCAAGGCATTAGCCAGCGCGGCCAGGTTGCCCCAGCGCAGGGCCGGATGGGCCTGGTCGCGGACCAAGGCCACCTGTAGGCAAATAAGGCCTGCGGTTACGGCCCCCAGGAACACCGGAGACACCCCCTCCACCGCCGCCTTGGGCGCGGAGAATATGGCTATCCACTGGGGCGCGTAGCAGGCCGCCAGCAGCACATAGCCCACCAGGTACAGCCAGCCGGTCAGGCTGGGCCACGCGCACCAGGCGAGCCCATCCCTCACGCCAGCCTCCGGGAAAGCCCCTGGCCGTGCTCCTTTATCCCTGGCCAGGGGCGTGTGTGCTGGGGGGTATTACCTCGCGGGAGGTAGGGAAAAGCCCGATGGGCCTCGGACGGCACGGAGCTAGGGGCACGCCGGGGCGTCTTCCTGGCGCCCGGCCCGGGCTGGGGGGATTCAATTTTCACGGGGCCACCTTTGCTGGCAGCTGGTGCAGATCAGCGGATTTGCCTCCAGGCCAAAGCGCCGTCCCGTGGGCGGCCGTTTCCACTCCACGGGCGGGCCGTCGCTGGTCCAGGCCGAGGCCCCGCAAACGCTGCACTGGTGGCGCTCCAGCATGGGGGGCAAAATCTCCGCGTCCGGAAAAGGCACGCATTGTCTGTCAGGCATGATCTGTCTCCTGGTCCTTGGCTCTGCTGGCGGTGTGCGTGTTTCCAACCGGGCCATGGGCTGGGTTGAGCCGTACCCTATTCGACCGCCCCCTTGCCCAAGCCCTCTTTGGGTTAATCGGCTCCCTCATGGGGAACCGCACGCAACGAGGCCACCTTTCCTCCGGCAGCCTCCACCTCGTCCAACAGAGTGAAAAACTCTCTCACCTGGTCCACCACCCCCTGCCCCGCCGCGCGAAGCTGGGCAGCCTCGGCCGGGGTTACCACCCCATCGGCCACGGCCGCACGCACCAACTCCACGCTACGGCTGGCCTCCAAAATGGCGTCGGTGCCCTCGCGCTCCAGGGAACTGGTGGCGGGCTGGGCCTTGCCGCGGCGGGTCAGCTCCCACCCCTCGGGCTCAAGCTCCCTCTTGAAGCGGTGATCACCCGACACCACGAAGGCTCCCCGCCACAACCACACCGGCTTGTGCTTGCGGCCGTCAGTGGCCAGCTCGTGCACCGTGGCGTAGGCCCGGCCCGTGGCCAGGGCCAAGGTGTCCAGGTTCACCCGACCGCTCTTGCGGTAGACGAAGATCTCCATGAACAGCGCGGTGTGCTCAGCGGTGCTCATTGTCCGGAAATCCCGTGCACGGTTTTTGGTGGTTCCTGGCCGCGTGCCTGGGCAGGATGGCTGGCAGGGCCAGATTCTTGGGACGGAGTCCAGATGCTTTCCACGCGCACACAAAGCTCACCAGCCATTAGCAGCTTCAAAGCGCCGGAGTCGCGGCGACCGGTGACCACGTAGTGCAGGTGTTGCAGGTTCTTGCCCAGGCGGTTGGCCAGGCCTCGGAAGGAGGGGCGATCCATATTGGGATTTAGCAGCATCAGGGCCTGGACCTTGCGGCTGGGCGACACCTCGAGCAGGGGCAACAAAGTCCCTATCAATCCTAGGATTGACTCCGGAGTGGAACACGCGCTAACATCGTGCGGGTCTTTAGGTATTTCAGGGGCTTTGCTCGGAGGAGCCGCCTCTGGGACTAGCCCGAATAAGGAGGCTGTGCTGGTGTGGAGGTTGTTCATACCGTCTCCGTTAGCGTTCGTTCTGTTAGCTGCTGACGAGCATAGTGCCATTTTTAGCCAGCAGTCAAGGTAATAATGGCTAATTTTGTCGTTTGTCAATTATCTAAACGGTTAAGGGAAGTTAGGCTGGGCCATGGCCTGAGTCAGACGGCCTTTGCGGCTAATATTGGCGTCAACAAGCGTACATATCAGAGACTAGAGGCCGGAGACACGGATAGGCTGGAATGCGGAGCCATGGCGGCTCTGGCCGAAATGGGTGTCGACCTCCGCTGGTTAATCACTGGCGAGAGGCCTGGCCAAGCGTTGGCTGCCCGTCGGGCTGTCCCTTCCTGGCTGGAGCCAATTCTAGAACGCTTGGAGTCCCTTGACGAAAAGGGCCGCGCTGAGTTGACTGGCTGGGTTAAGGGTTACCTATCTGCTCAGGCCCCCAATAAAGAACCGAAGAGCAGAAGCAAAAAGGCCGGATAATCGATCTGGCTAGATGGCGGGAGAGACATAAGCCCGCCACGGAAAAACCTACCTGACGATGCCCTGCCTGCCCCGGGAGGGTGGAAAAATATGAACAAATATTCTCCCGGAAATTGCGTACGCAAACCCGCGTATGCAAAGCAGAACAAATTTTGCGGTACAGGGAATATTGATGCCAGATAATATAGCAAAGGCGTTACTTCTCGAAAGCCTAAGTAACGGGATTCCAGCGCTCACTGAGAAGAAATCCGCTTTTCTACAAGAAGCCTGTATATGGTGCTTTACAAAATGTGAGCATCCTAACGGCGTCGAAATGGCATGTAATGTAGCGGATTATACTAACCATCATATTATCAAATGGGCTGATGAGTTAGAGCTAGATAAATTACAAGGGGCCTACAACGCAGATGATGCTACCGAATTTGGGGCTGAGGCTCTAGCGCTATTGTTAATTAGGGAAAATACTGACTTTACTGCGATTAGACGGGCTGCTAAGGGAACGGGAATAGATTACTGGCTAGGGTATAAGGAAAGTCTATTTAGCCGAAATGATGCGAGACTAGAAATATCTGGTATTTTAGTTGAAAAAGGTTCAAATACTATTAAAAATAGGCTTAAGGTGAAAATCAAGCAAACGGAAGCGTCATCTCATATTTTTCCTGTTTTTGTGTCGATAATTGAATTTGGATCACCTAAGTCAGAAACGGTTAAAATCGATGCAGCAAATTGAAAAATATCATAATCAGGCCATGGACCTAGCAGAGGAAGCATTCCTCGCCCAGCGGAGAGGTGAGCAAAAGTTATCTGCTAAACTTTTTAATGAAGCACTTGTATTAGAACAAAAAGCAGCCGAACATCTGAAAATTGACCAAAATAATGAACCATCAAGATCTATTCTTTATCGAAGTGCAGCTTCCCTAGCTTATAATGCATCTAGTTATGATTTAGCCGAAAGATTAATTGCGCAAGGTCTCTCAGGATTCCCACCACCTGAAATTAAAGAAGAGCTTAAAAATCTTTATGAAGATGTCAACTTTTTACGCCATCTTCGATCGCAAGGGCGCATATTAGATTCAAGTCAACTCCTCATGACATTGGCTGGGAATGCTGTAAGATTTGGCGGCACTGCGGCTGATTGTCTTATGATGAGGGTAGAAAAAATATCTTCAATTTTTTATCGCACGATAGAGCGATTGCTAAAATATCCTTATAGAATTAGCGGGGGTATCGGTAAAGGGGTCAAAGATAAATACGGCTTGTACATTAATACCTTTGCGCCCGCGAGTTTTTCAGTCACATTTCAAGTAGGGTTTCCAGACCCGCAATTACCTCTTATGCCGGATTGGGAGGACTCTCCTGGCCCAAAACCAGAAGATGTTGTAGATGAGATTTTAGATTGTTTAGAGATGTATGAAAAAAACAATCAAGAAATGCTGAAAGAGCGTATCCCCGATGATAAATATTTCGAAAATTTTATTGGATTAGCTAAACAAATATCTCCTGATGGTGATAATGTAAATTTGGTTGGATTTACTGCAATTCAAGAGGGGAAGGATAGGCCTGTAGCCCTCAGAAAAAGTCGAAAACAGGTTCAGGCAGAAATTAAACCTCCTGAAATAGAGCTGCCAGGCAAAGAAAGGAGGCCATTTTTGATGTCTGGCATATTAATGTTTGCGGCTTCGCCCCGCAGCCATAAGTTCGGAAAAGTCAAGTTGATGGAAGATAGCAACACTAAACCATATGAAATTAAAGTACCAATATCTCTAATGAAAGATGTGGTACAGCCATACTATGAAGAGCGTGTGTCTATAACAGGATATGAAGAACAGGGCAAATATTACTTAGAGGATATAACATCTGAAGATGGTGTGTAGTCTAGTTTTATTGGCTATTTATTAGAGAGAAACAGGCTGCTCAGGGAAAGCTGTAAACTTTACGATTGCAATGAACTAAGGGCTGGACGGCGCTAAGCCGGCAGGGTAGGGGGGCTGCGGGGAAGGCAGGCCGAGGGATTGACTTTCGTCTGTGACACGGGATATCATCCCCATTGTCTATGAATATCAGGGGATTTGGTGACCCCAGGCTCCTGATATAGACTATAGACACGTTTTAGCTGGTGGGGGCCGCTTTAACCTCCTTGGTGCCTCATCACACACCCTCACAAAACAAGAACGGACCAAGCACTGCCTGGCGGGGGATGGTGGGAAATGCCGGACAAGAAGTGTCGCACAGCGCACAATTTGCTGAATTATATGATTGGAATAAACACCTACGTGCCTGAGCATGAAAGTGAACCGCCGATGCTTCATAATAAGCTAAAGGTATTTAGAACAATTTATAAGTTCTTTGCCATTTTGGCATTGATCTTTTTAACAAGAGGTATCGCTATGGCTGCGCCTATCCCCGTAGAAATCAAGAAGGTTGTGGCATTTGTGTTCGCTGAAGGAGCACAAGCGGAGGTACTTCCACTGGGCACGGCTTTTTTCGTTGGAGTAAAAGCACCGGGCGAGAAAAATAAGTATTTCGTCTATATGGTAACAGCAAAACATGTAATAAAAGATCATGTGACTAATAATTATATTAGTAACATACTTGTAAGATTAAATACTAAAGATGGTAAATCTCAAATAGTAAAAATCCCAATTATTACAGAAGGTGAACAACGTACGGTCTTCTTTCATGAAGATGAATCAGTTGATCTGGCTGTTATACCCTGTCTCCCAGACCTGAACATTTACGATTATCTATATTCACCAGATGATATGATTACTACAAAGGAAGCATATAAAAAGCTTAACATTAGAGAGGGTAATGATGTTTTTTTTACAGGTTTGTTTGCACCGTTTCCAGGAGTGCAAAGAAATTACCCGATATTTAGGTTCGGTCGCGTTGCGCTGGTAACTGAGGAAAAAATAGAATGGCAGAAAAATAAATTCTGCGATCTTTATTTGATAGAAGCTGGATCATATGGTGGCAACAGTGGATCTCCGGTTTTTTTCTATTTGGGTCAAGATAGAAAAGAAAATGCAATTGTACTCGGCCCGCCGGTAATAAAACTGGCTGGAATCATGCAGGGGACTTATCTTGACACGCGGGAGGTTAAATTAATTGAGTCTGCCAAAGAAACTAAAGTTATACCCCTTGCACAATCAAGTATGGGAATTGCGGCCGTTGTACCTGCATATAAGTTGCACGAAGTCCTTTTTGGATCGGAGCTGACTAAACGCAGGTAATATTAAGGCGGGGATGCACATGCGATCCCTTCTTGCTGCTGTAACACCTCCGCTAAAACTGACCTCCCCCATACCCCCTCCATACCCCTGGCCTAGTACGGCCCCGCAGCGATGAACCCCAACCAATAGCTGCGCCATGCCTCCGGGGGATGCCAGCGCGGCGTTTTCAGCAAGCACAAGGGCTGGGGGGCGCATTACCGGATAGAGCGCGTAATTGCTGCACCCCGTCTGCATGGACGGGCGCGGCGCAACATAGCGAGATATGGCAGGGGATGGGCGGTCGGGGTTAGGATTGACTCGGGTCTAAGGCAGGCGCTAACATCGTACAGCCTATAGGGAGTTAGGGGGATGGGTGTTATAATAGCTTTAAAAGGCTCAATAAATATGAAAAGCGGCGCTGGCCGCATAATCTGGGGTAAAGCCTAGGGTGGAGCTGGTTATAACAATAAGAGTTCAACGAACCCAGGAAAATCGCGGCACCCAAACACGGAGGTGAAACATGGCGGATAAGGGTCGCCCCCAAGTGAAAGGAACCTGGCTCAACGTCTTCTGCCCCGAGGCCCGCTGCCTCACCGAGGCCGAGGTCCAGGCCCTGCCCCCGGAAATGACCCAGGCCCCCGGGGTGGAGGACAAACAGGGCCTGTGGCTCAAGGTGTTCTGCCCGGACGACTCCTGCCTAACCGAGGCGGAAAAAGGCTCGCCCACGGTGCCGGTGATGCGCGTCTCGCGCCAGGCCGGCCACCAGGGCCTATGGCTGGACCTGTTCTGCCCGGACGGCGCCTGCCAGGTGAGCGAGGCCACCGACCTGCCCTAACACGCCCAGGGTAGGCGGCAGTGCTCCGGGCCGCGCACCGAGTGCACCGGGCAGTTGGCCCGGCGGCACAACTTTTTTGCCGTGGGGCCGAACAGGGCCCCGGCCAGGTTGCTGCGGCCCAACCGGGTGAAAGAGCGCAGCGAGGGCAGCAGAAGGTTCAATATGGGCGAATCGCGGTGGCTGCCGCATAATTAGGGATTAGACAAGCATAACCAAATCAAATCAGCCG
This sequence comes from Desulfarculaceae bacterium, assembly GCA_021737645.1. Taxonomy (GTDB): domain Bacteria; phylum Desulfobacterota; class Desulfarculia; order Desulfarculales; family Desulfarculaceae; genus Desulfoferula. Next base: position 3,493 of record JAIPDO010000108.1, on the reverse strand, counting down.
GAGAGCCGACAAATCCGGCTGTGGGGAGGCCGGAATGCAACCGATAGGTCCTTTAATGCATGAACACCGCTTGATTGAGCGCATGGTAGCCCTGATTCAAAAACAAGCCAAGCACCTTCAGGGGGGCGCTGAGCCGGACTCGAAGTTCATCGCGGACGCGGTGGATTTTTTTCGTGTGTATGCCGACCGCTGCCACCACGGCAAGGAAGAAGACCTGCTTTTCGCGGAGCTGCGTAACAAAGAGCTCCCCCCCGAGCTATCGGCCATAACTGACGAGTTGATTCAGGAGCACAAACTTGGCCGTGGCATGGTGAAAAGCCTCCACGAGGCCAACCTCGCCTACAACGTCTCAGGGGTAGGCACCCAAGAGATTATTCAATTATTGGAAAAGCTTGCCGGCTTTTACCCTGAGCACATTGAAAAGGAGGACAAGCGCTTTTTCTTCCCGGTCATGGAGTACTTCAACCGGGAGGAGATGGACCGCATGATTGCAGACTTTTACGAGTTCGACCGCAAGCTTATCCATCACTTCTTCCAGGACAAGGTCGAAGATTACGAAGCGGGGAAATAGCAACGCCCGAGGTGACCATGCAAGGCAAGGGTCCACGCCTCAAAAGAATTTATGATCCAGCCGAGTCTGTTGACGGCAAGCGCTATTTGGTCGATCGGCTTTGGCCGCGCGGAGTGAGCAAACAACAGGCATCCCTGGATGGCTGGCTCAAGGAGCTAGCCCCGAGCGATGAGCTGCGCCAATGGTTCGGACACAACCCCGCCCGCTGGAAGGAATTTAAAAGACGATACCGCCTGGAGCTGAAGGCCAAGACCAAGAAGGCCAAGCTGCTGGAGTTGGCCCAGGAGATCGATGTGGACGCGGTCACATTGCTGTATGCGACCAAGGACAGAGAGCGCAACAACGCCGTAGTACTGCGAGAGGAGTTGTTGCGCAACTATTGATGCAGGGTGTCAGCTCTTACTTCGGCCGCCCTTGCGCATGGCCGCGCCCGGCCCCCGGGGGATGCCGGCGCGGCGTTTTCAGCAAGCACAAGGGCTGGTGGGCGCTAAGCCGGCAAGACAGGGGGGCTGCGGGGCAGGCAAACCAAGAGGAATCACATCGCAACCCTGCTCCCGTATTCACCATGAACATCATAAGACCCAATGCGCGGCGACTGCCGCTAGGGATTTTCTGGAAGCCCTTCAGTACGGGGCCTAGCCGAGCTTGTATTAGGTAGGCGGATGGTGAACACCGCGCCGCCGGACTCTACGTTACTAGCGCTTATGCTTCCACCGTGGCTTTCCACGATGGTTTTGACGCCAGCCAGGCCCAGGCCATAGCCGGTGCCTTCCTTTTGGCCCTCACCCCGGTAGAACGGGCGGAATAACTTGTCGATTTCCGTTTCGGGGATACCCGGGCCCTGGTCCTGTACCGTGATTATGACTTCCCCGTCGATAAGCGAGGCCATTAGCCGGATCGTCGTCTCTCGGGGAGAGAAGCGAATGGCGTTATCTAGCAAATTGCCTATGGCCCGATAAAACTGGGTGGTATCCAGGTATATATCAAGGGAGCCCGAGGGTGCTTCGGTTTCTAGTGCGATTCCTGACTCTTTGCAAAACTCGCTGAATTCTTCGGCCATTTCTTTTAGAAATGTGGCAATGTCGTACCACTTAAGGTCCAGGGATAGTTTGTGCTCGCCGCGCCGGGAGGAGATCAAAAAGTTCTGAATTAATGCCTCCAGCCGCTGACTTTGTCGATAGATTACTTTCACGTACTCGGCCGTCTTTTCCCTGGACAGCTTTTCAAGCTTGGTTAGTATCAGGTTGGAAAATCCCTTGATACTTATCAGCGGGTTTTTCATGTCATGCGCCAGCAGCGACAGGGCCATTTCCTGCTCTTTCGTCATCTCCTCTATGGTGATCAAGTCTTTCTGGAGCGTGGCGTCCTTTTCCTTGATCTCCTTGAAGTACAGATCCATGGGCCTGGTGAATCCGGTGAAGACGATGGCCTTGTAGATCAGATAGAAAGAGGCGATCTTGAAGAGGTGGCCCAACATGTTGATGAAGCCGTACAAGGTTACATATTGGGTGAAGGTGAGCTCGGCCAGTATGGTCAGTATCACCGACCAAACCATCAACCTGCGGACGTGGTGATCCAAATTATTGCGGTACCGGTAGATCAAGATCAGGGCGAAGATCAGCATCAGGCAAATGGCATACTCGCTGAAAATTTTGAACGTGGTAAGCCCAACACCGGTTTGGTAGGAATCGGGGAAAAATTTCCAGGGGAAGATGCCGGCCAGAATGGTGGTAGTCAGGGCTGCGAAGAATACCACCGTCCAGTAACCCTTGAGGTGCCTTTTAATGAAGAGAAAGGCAGTAAGGAGGGAAAAGCTTTCCAGGTAGCGTGCGGCCACCCATAACTGCGTCGGCAGGTTGGGGCCTTCATTCGAGAAAACCCCCATGCCTGTATAGGCCAAAAAGTGCAGAAAGTCTAGGACTCCGATGAAAAGATAGGCCGTGCCCAGGTATAGTAAGAAACCTTTTTCAAGGTGGGGTCTAGTGTTCCAGGTCTGAATGAAAATCGCGAAGGCGATCACAGTGGAGTAGCCTTCCACCATGCTGTGGAACAGGAGGTAGTTGACCCGGCTGAGATAGTACAGGCCGCATAATGAGATAAGCGCGAAGCCGACAAAGGCGGTAATTTTAAGGTACCTATTCATTCTTTGCCTATGTGAGAGTGTGTTATGCAGTAGTGAACCGCCACTGTTTTCCTGAGGCTCATTTGTTTGGGTCAGGCCACCATGGCCGGGCCTACTGTGATAGATAATATGCCATCCAAGGCCCCACGGGTGGAATTTTTCCTAATTGCGAGGTGAAGCGTTTGATTTCAAAAAAGACGGTGTGCAAAAAATGAATCCGGCATGGGTGCGGGCAACAAAAGGCGGCTGGCAGGGGGGTGGCGGTCGGGGTTAGGATTGACTCGGGTGTAAGACAGGCGTTAACATCGAACGCGCATTGGGAATTACCATATAGGGTCTCTTTCTTTCCTGGAAAATTCCCTTGGGGAGCCGGGTTACGCGTTGGCGTTAACCGGGAGTTACCGCGATGGAAACTGGCACCCCTGCTCCGGGCATCAGGCAAAAGGATGGCGATTTGAGGGCGTTCCTGAGGAAATGGACCCCGCTGCTGGTGGCGATGCTCCTGCTGGCCGGCCTGGCTCCGGCCGCCCTGGCCGGGGACCAGGTGGGCAAGCCGGAGCTCCAGCCCGGCCCGGCCGCCGACCGGGTCATCCAGAGCACCCTGACCGCCGTATTCGCCCGGGTGTCCGAGTTCAAGGGCATCAAGGCCCAGGTGTCCCAGGGGGTTGTGGTGCTCAGCGGCGATACCGCCTCCTTCGCGGCCAACCAGAAAGCGGTGGACATGGCCGCCAAGATCGCGGGGGTGGTCTACGTGGTGGATCATATCGCGGTGGAGGCCCATGTGGGCTCCTACATAGCCC
>JAIPDO010000084.1 GCA_021737645.1 Desulfarculaceae bacterium | reverse complement strand
GCTTGGCCTTTTTGATCAGATCGTCGGCGTTCTGGTGGACGTGGGTGAAGCGCCCGATGGTGTTGCCGGTGAGGTGGCTGGTGGCCGTGGCCAGGTCTCTGTATTCGGGATCATTGGCCAGGGAATAGGTCATGGCCGCAGCACGCACGTGGGCCGCGGTGGCCGGATGGCGCACCACGTCGTTGATGCGCTCGCCCTGGTAATAGATGACCGGATTCAGCTCCCGTAGGCTTTGCATGTACTCTGAGCCGGTGGATATCTTCATTGCTAAACTCCCTGACGAACCGGGCTATTGACCGCCGCTCTGGCTGCTCAATCCGTATTTGGCGATGTTGGCGTCTGCCATCTGCTGAAGTTTGGCCACCAACTCCGCCCCCTGCTCGTCAGCAAAAAGGTGCCGGAAACGCTTTTGCCCTCGCAGGTATTTGTCCACGGTAATGGGCTTTATTTTGCGCACCTTGGTCACATTGCCGTATTCCATTTCAAAAAGCGGCACCAGGCCCGATGCTACTCCCAGGCGCCCCACTTCCAAGGTGTGGTCCGAAGGAAAGCCCCACACCGAGGGGCAGGGAGTATCTATTTGCAGGTAGCGGGCTCCGTGGAATTCCATGGCCCGCTTAACCTTTTTCTGAAGGTCCTTGCGATAGGCCACCGAGGCGGTGGCCACGTAGGCCGCGCCATGGGCGGCCACGATGGCGGGCAAGTCTTTTTTGTGTTGGAGCTTGCCCGGCCTAAGCTTGCCCACCGGGTCGGTGGTGGTGGAGGCATAGGTGGGCGTGGCCCCGCTGCGCTGGCCGCCCGTGTTCATATAGGCGCCGTTGTCCACGCAGATGTAGAGCACATCGTCATCGCGCTCAAACATGCCCGACAAGGCGGCGAAGCCTATGTCAAAGGTGCTGCCGTCCCCGCCGATGGCCACCACCCGCACATCACCCCGGCCCTGGGCATCCAGGGCGGCGGCCACTCCAGAGGCAACCGAGGGCCCGTTCTCGAACAGATGATGAATCCAAGGCACCCGCCATGGCGAATAGCCGTAGGGGGAGGAGAAGGTTTCTAGGCAGCCGGTGGGAGTGACCACCGCCACTTGGTTACCCGTGGCCTTGAGGATATGGCGCACCGACAGGGCCATGCCACAGCCATGACAGGCGCGATGGCCGGGTGCGAAAAGTTCCATGCGATTTTCTTGGGCTGATGCGTTCATGGCGGTCTCCCTAAGCAACGATGGAAGCGTCCAGGCCCACCCAGATGGGGGCCCAGGGCGGGGTCGGGGCCTGGGCGGCCTCCAGGGCCTGGTCCACGATGTCCTCGGCCACCAGGGGATTGATTTCCCTGCCGCCCAGCCCGGCGATGAAGTCCACCACCAGCGGGCCATCGGGGCGACCGCACAGTTTAGCCTTGAGATCCAGGCCCAAGGCTCCTTCGCTGCCCAAGGAGACGTTGGCGTCCAATACCGCCACCACCTTGGCCCCTCGCACCGCCTCCCATATTTGGCGGGCCGGGAAGGGCCGGAAGCAGCGGATCTTGATCAGGCCCACCTTGCGGCCGGCTTCGCGCATCTGATCCACCGCATCCTTCAAGGTGCCGGTCACCGAACCCATGGCCACCAGGATCACCTCGGCGTCATCGGTGGCGTAGGCCTCTATCAGCCCGCCGTAATCGCGCCCGGTGTAGGAGGCCAGATCGCCCATTACCTGGGGAATTCGCTCCTGGGCGTAGTCCATACTTTTTTGCAGGGCGTAGCGGAACTCCATGAGCACGTTTTCTTCGGAGTAGCTGCCCCAGGTCTTGGGGTCTTCCACCTCCATTAAATTGGCCGGCTTGAAAGGAGGCAAAAAGCGGTCCACATCTTGCTGGTCGAGAAAATCGATTCGCTCATAAGAGTGGGTCAGAATCCAGCCGTCCATGCACACCATCACCGGCAGCATGATGCCCGGATCTTCTGCGATCTTGAACGCGGCCAAGTGCATGTCATAGGCTTCCTGGCTGCTCTCGGCGTAGAGTTGAATCAAACCGGTGTCGCGCAGGGAGATGGTGTCCTGCTGATCCACTTGGATGGTGATGGGCGCTGAGATGGAGCGGTTGACCCCGGTGATGACAAAAGGCAGGCGCATGCCGGCGCTGGCGTAGAGCACCTCGGTCATGAGCAGCAGCCCCTGGGAGGAACTGGCAGTGTAACAACGGCTGCCCGCGCAGGAGGCCCCGGCCAAAACGCTGGCCGCCGAGAACTCGCTTTCCACCCGCAAGTAGCGGGATCCCAACTCGCCATCGGCCACCATCTGGGCCAAGGTTTCCACGATATGGGTCTGGGGGCTGATGGGATAAGCGCTGATTACCTGGGGCCGGCAGGCCCTTACAGCCTCGGCCACCGCCTGGGAGCCTTCGACAACTTTGACCGCGCCCATGCTCACTTCTCCTCGAGAATCATTGCAATGGCGTCCACAGGGCACTCATAGGCGCAGAGCCCACAGCCCTTGCAGAAGTCGTAATCAATGTAGTAGACGTCCTCTTGTACGAACACCGAGGAGTCCGGGCACACGTCTCGGCAGGTGTCGCAGGACTTGCACGCCTCATGGTCGATAACCGGGCGTTGATCGCGCCAAGCACCGGTGGGGTAGAGCACCGAAGTGCCCCCCATTACCACCGCTCCCATGGTGATTTTCATAATTCACCTTCCTTGAGCATGGCGTAGCTTTCGCGCACCACCTGAGCGTTTTTTTGGCCCAGTTCGCCGGGGAACTTGCTCTGCACCGCGTTCAAGCAGGCCTCCAGGGACAAGTCGCCGGTAAGCCCGGCAAAAGCTCCCAATAGAACGGTGTTGATGATGGGCCGCCCCAGGATGCGCCGGGCCAAATCATCGGCCGAGATGCAAAGGGTGGTGTAGTCCGCGCTCCCCAGGCCCAGTTCGTCGGGGTTCTGGTCGGTGTTGATCAGCACCGTGCCCCCCGGCTTTATGCCCTCGGCCACATCCACCTCGGCGACGATGGTGGGGTCTTGGACTATCACGTAGTCGGGCCGGTAGGAGCGGCAACGCAGGCGCACCGGCTTGTCGTCCAAACGGCAAAAAGCCATGATGGGCTTGCCCCGGCGTTCTCCGCCTCCCCCCAGGAAGGGGAAGGCCAGGCCGTATTTTTCGTCTTCCAAGGCCGCGATAGCCATGAACTGGGCCAGGACCAAAGAACCCTGCCCCCCGCGGCCATGTATTCGAACCTCCTTCATATAGCGCCCCTTATTTCATCTCATGAAAATGGATTCCATGGGAAGCTTAAAAAAATTTACTCCCCCAGATCCTGGGAGATCTCCTGGGCTGTTTGCTTGACTAGGCCAGTCAGTTCGTTTTGGATGCGCTCAGGAGTCATGGTGAATACCGAACCGGTTATGCTCAAGGCCGCCACGACCTTTCCGGCTACCCGGACCGGAGCGGCCACACAACGTACCCCTTCGTAATATTCCTCGTCGTCCAAGGCATATCCTTGCTCACGGATTTTCGGCAGCTCCTGCAAAAGCTCCTTGACGGTCTTGATGGTCTTGGCGCCGTATTTCTTTAGACGGCCGGTGGGGTACATGGCCTTGACCTCTTCTTCGCTAAGGTCGGCCAGCATCACCTTGCCGCCGGACGCCGCATGGGGATCGGTGGAAAAGCCGATGTAGGTGACCAGGGACAGTCCGGAGCTGGCCCCGCTTTTTTCCACGTATATGACCTTCTTGTCGCGCAACACCGCCAAGTGGACCGTTTCGCCGGTCATTTCGTGGAGCTTGCGCAGGTGCTTTTTGCTCACCGCGCCCACATCCAAGTTGTCCATTACGCTACGGGCCAGGGCCACCACCTTCATGCCCAAGGAATACTTCTTAGTTTCGGGATCTTGAGTTACGTATTCCCTAGGCAGGAGGGTGCTCAAAATATGATGGATACTGCTTTGGGGCAGATCCAACTGGCGGTTAATATCCAAAATACGCATGCCTTCTGGATTTTTACCCAGCAATTCCAACACATTAAGACATTTTTCTACGGAGCTGATTTTCATGACGCCTCAAAACCTATTTAGATTTCATCTAACGAAATCAAGTTTTATTAATTTAAATCGCGCCCCAAAGAAATGTCAAGCTCAATTTTTGCAAATGGCTTACCCCGCGAATAGAGGGCCTGCGTTTGAAAGGGCCCAGACTTCGCCGCAGCTTGATCATGCAGATTGGGGCTTTTCCCTGAGGTATGACCTGCCCCTAGTGTTTTGTCCCAAGCTGGGATACTAGGCAAGGTGAAATGCTTGGCCTACCAAATCAAAATTTTAGTAGCATATCCTAAGTCAACTTATTGTGAGAAATCCGTGGGTAAGCTTTTAGCCGATACTTCACCGGCCCCATTAGGGCACTAATAACACCAGCATTTACAAGTCTGAAGTTATAAAGAGAAACCATCGCAGGCTCTAAGGCAGTTGCGCTTGCGCTAAATGGCAGCCATATCCGCGAAACCACCCTTTTTGTCGAAACGATTGGCCAAAATGTCCTTCCCATATCAATCATTTCCACATATTATTAAATTATAGCAACAAGTTAAAATATTAATTATCCCGAAGTATCGCCGGAAGATTCTGTACGGCCAGATTAACCTCAGGGTAAGGGAGATACTCCGGGGGTTGTGCCAGCATGGTGGAATTGAGCTTTTGGAAGGCAAGGCCATTCCAGAAGAGCGGCGCCTGACGGGTACAGTCCTGGAACGCCAGCGCCATGGCGCAACGATACCCCGAACTGCCGAGAGAAAACCTTGGATCATTTTAGACGCTTCGGTCCGGTTTGGTTCGTGCCCGGGAAAAACCGGGGCAAGTACCCCCGCTGCCATTCGGTTTACCTGGAGGGAGCCGGGGTGCTCATCGACCCGGGCTCCGACCGCGAACTCCTTTCCCAACTAAAGGAGGGGCCCGGGGTGCGCGAGGTCTGGCTCAGCCATTGGCATGAGGACCACCTGGCCCATCTGGGCCTCTTCGACGACCTGCCGCTCAAGATGGCCTCCCTGGACGCTCCTCCCCTGGCTGACGTGGAAACCTTTTTGGATTGGTACGAAATGGACGAGCCCGCCGCCCGGCAAGTGTGGCGGAAGCATTTGTCCAAATACTTCCATTTCCGGCCCCGCCGGCCCAGCGGTTTTCTGGTTCCCGGGGAGGTTATGGACCTGGAGACGGTGAGCGTGGAGGTGCTGGCCACGCCGGGGCACACCCCCGGCAACCTGAGCTTTTTGTTCCGGGAGCCGGAAGTGCTCTTCCTGGGCGACTACGACCTTTCCGCCTTCGGGCCCTATTACGGCGAGAAGCATGCCGACATAGATGCGGTGGCCGAGTCGGTGCAACGCCTGAGCAGGGTGCCGGCCAAGGTGTGGCTCACCAGCCATGAGACCGGCGTGTTCACCGAAAACCCGGGGCCCCTTTGGCAACGCTTCGTGCAGGTGATCGAACGGCGGGAAGCCAAGCTGATCGATCTTTTGGCCCAGCCCCGCACCCGCCAGGACATCACCCACGCCTGGATCGCCTATGGCAAGGCCCGCCAGCCGGTGGATTTTTACGCCGTGGCCGAGTGGGCCATCATGAAAAAACATTTGCAACGCCTCATGGCCGGCGGCAAGGTCCGCCAGGACCGGGGATTTTATTCCTTGGCTTGATGCCGGTCTGGGAGAAGCCCGCCCGCGCTCGGCGCTTTACCATGTTCAACCGCCTGCAAAAACAATGGGAATCATTGCCCATTCAAATGGATTGACCGAACCTGCCATGTTTGAGATAAACGTATAGTAACAATCAACGCAATACGCATAAGGCGGCAAGCATGTCTGATGAAAAGTTAAGGGTGGTGCGGGCCACCAGCGCCTTTGACTGCGGGGGCCGCTGTCCCCTGCGGCTGCACGTGCACAGAGGGCGCATCGTGCGGGTGGAGGGAGACGGCGCGGACGAGGCCCAGGATTTGCAGCTGCGCGCCTGCCTGCGTTGCCGGGCCTACCGGCAATACATCCACCACCCGGAGCGCTTGACCAAGCCCAAAAAACGGGTGAGCCCCAAGGGATCCGGCCAGTTCGAGGCCATAGCCTGCTCCGAGGCCCTGGACGCCCTGGCCGTGGGGGCGGGGCCTAACGAACTCAGCCAGCCCCTGCCGCCCACCCAGGCCGCCTCTCTGGCCGGCTTCGACCGCCCCATCCTGCACGGCCTGTGCACCTATGGCTACGCCACCCGGGCCTTGGTCAACGGCCCCCTGCGAGGCGATCCTGACCGGTTGAAGGAAGTTATCCACCCGTTTCGCCAGCCCGGCCTTTCCCGGCGACCACCTCACCATCCGGCGCTGGCGCGACGGCTACATCTATCTGCTGGAAGCGGAGACCGCCAACGGCCCGGCGCTCAAAAACGGCCGGGCCGTGGTGTCTTGAGATAGGGGACGGGCATGGCAAACGTCGAACAGGTCAAACACAAGGCGCTGGAGCTGGGTTTTGCTGATATCGGATTCACCACGGCGGAGCCTTTTGAACACCAGGTGAAGGTGTTGGCCGAGCGCCGTCAGGAGTACGCCTGGGCCAAGACCCTGGGCCTGGACCTGGAGGCCGGGGTGGACCCGGCCCGGGTGCTGCCCGGCGCCAAGTCCATAATCGTGCTAATGGAGCTTTATTTCAGCCAAGCCTTTCCAAAATCCCTGGAGAACCACTTCGGCCGCTGTTATCTGGACGACGACCGGGTGACCAAGGACGGCCTTAGCCTGCGCATAAAGGCCTTCCGCTCGTTTCTGCAAGACCAAGGCATGACGGTGAAGATCCCCTGGCACCTGTCTCACCGCCTGGCCGCCGCCCGGGCGGGCATGGGGAACTTTGGCAAGAACTGCCTTTTCTATTCCAACAAGGTGGCGCGGGGGGGCTCCTGGGTGCTGCCCATCGCCCTGGTGGTGGACGAACAGTTCCCACCCGGCGAGCCCAGCATGGATGTGGGCTGCCCTTCCTGGTGCAAGAACGCCTGCCTGACCGCCTGCCCCACCGGCGCCCTCAAGGGGCCGCGCAAGCTGGACCCCCGGCGCTGCATCTCCTATCTGTCCTATTACGGTCAGGGGCTCACTCCCCTGGAGCTGCGCGAGCCCATGGGGCTGTGGGTCTACGGCTGCGACCGCTGCCAGAACGTCTGCCCGCGCAACGCGCCCTGGCTGGCGGCGGACCTGCCCCTGAATCCCCGGGCCGCGGCCAAGGCTGCCGACTTCGAGCTGAGCAAACTGCTGCACATGGACGCGGCCTACTTCAAACAGCGCATCTGGCCCAACATGTTCTACATGAGCGAGAAGGACACGTGGCGCTGGAAGATGAACGTGGCCCGGGTGATGGGCAACACCCGGGACCAGCGCTACGTGCCCGAGCTCATCCGGGCCTTCCAAGAGAATCAGGACCAGCGGGTGCGGGCCATGTGCGCCTGGTCCCTGGGCCGTATCGGGGGGCCGGAGGCTGAACAAGCTTTGCGGGCTTTCCGGGAGCAGGCCGAGGGGCAGGTGGCGCTGGAAATCGGCCAGGCCCTAGAGGGCCTCGCCTGAGCCCGGGGATCGCGGGTTCAGCCGCACCGTCTCCCAATAATACTGAAGTGATGGTTGTTATAAATTCTCCCGGAGTTCGACACCATGAGTGACGGGGATCAAAACAAACTGGCGCAAGTCAAGGCTTTGCAGACGCGGACCCTTGATGAACAGCGCGCCGAGGCCGCCGAAAAGCGCCACCGCCTGGGGTTGCGCACCGCCCGGGAAAACCTGGCCGACCTGGTGGACCCGGATTCCTTTGTGGAATATGGGCAGCTGGCCGTGGCCGCCCAGCGGGGCCGCTACGACTATGACCAGCTGCTAAGCAACACGGCGGCCGACGGGGTGATCACCGGCCTGGCCACGGTGAACCGGGAGATGTTCGGCGAGGAAAACAGCCAGGTGGCGGTGGCCATAAACGACTACTCGGTTCTGGCCGGCACCCAGGGGTTTTTCCACCATCAAAAGCTCGACCGCATCCTGCAACTGGCCGGGGATCGGAAGTTGCCGGTGATCATGTTCACCGAAGGCGGCGGCGGCCGCCCGGGGGACGTTGACGTTAACACCCTGATCGCCGGGCTGAACTATCCCACCTTTCAAATCTGGGCCCAGCTCAGCGGATTGGTGCCACGCATCGCGGTGAACAACGGGTACTGCTTTGCCGGCAACGCCGCCCTGTTCGGCTGCGCTGACATCACCATAGCCACCCGCGCCTCCTGGATAGGCATGGCCGGACCGGCCATGATCGAGGGCGGCGGCCTGGGCAAGTTCGAGCCCACGGAAATAGGCCCCATCGAGGTGCAGGAAAAACGCGGCGTGGTGGACGTGGTGGCGGCCGATGAGGCCGAGGCCACGGCCATGGCCCAAAAGCTGCTGAGCTATTTCCAGGGCCCGGTGGAAGGTTGGTGTCGCGGCGATCAGGAGAAGCTGCGGGAGATGGTGCCGGAAAACCGGCGGCGGGCCTATGACGTGCGCAAGGTGATCGGCTTGCTGGCGGACCAAGATTCCTTTTTCGAGTTGAGAAGGGGCTACGGCCCCGGAATAATCACCGGATTGCTGCGCCTGGAGGGCAAGCCCCTGGGGCTGATCGCCAACAACTGCATGCACCTGGGCGGAGCCATCGATGCCGAAGCGGCCGAAAAGGCCTCGCGCTTCCTGCAGCTCTGCGACGCCTTTGGCTTGCCTATCCTCTCGCTCACCGACACGCCGGGGTTCATGGTGGGGCCTGACAGCGAGAAACAGGCCGCCGTCCGCCGCATGTCCAGCCTGTTCGTAACCTTTGCCAGCGTGAGCGTGCCCATTTTGGCTGTGCTTCTGCGCAAGGGTTATGGGTTGGGCGCCATGGCCATGGCCGGAGGCAGCTTCATCGCCCCGGACTACATTGCCGCCTGGCCCACCGGCGAGATCGGGGCCATGGGCCTGGAGGGCGCGGTAACCCTGGGCTTCAAGAAGGAGCTGGCCGCGGCGGAGGATGAACACAGAAGGCAGGCGCTGTTCGATAATCTGGTGGCCGAAAAGTATGACAAAGGCAAGGCCACCGAGGCAGCCGCCTATCTGGAGCTGGACGCGGTCATCGACCCCGCCGACACCCGGGCGGTCCTGCTCAAGGCCCTCAGGGCGGCTTCCCGCCACCAGCCCCCCGGCGGGCGCCGACGCAATTTCGTGGACACCTGGTAAAGACCAGCCCCTTGGAGCTGGGCCGCCACGGCCGTCAGGCGAGGCCGCCCCGGCGGGTCACTTGGCTCCCGGTTTGGGCCGAGGATCGGCCGGGTCCGGCATGGCCCCCCAGCAGCCGCCTAAGTCCTTGTAAAGAGAGATGAGCCGGACGGTCACCGACCCGTCGCTGATGGCCAGATGGTCCTGGAAGGTTAGCAGGGAGCGCTGGGCGTCCAGGACGCTGTCGAAGTTGTTCAGCCCGGCTTGGAACAGGTCCTGGGACAGGCCCTCGGCCTCCTTGGCCGCCTTCACCGCCTGGCGCAGGGTGGCCCGGCGGCGCTGCTCCTGGGCGTAGCCGGTCAAGGCGTTCTCCACCTCTTCCAGGGCGCTGTGCACCGTGGCCTGGTAGACCAGCAGGGTCTCCTACTGCACCGCGCTCTGGGTGGCAATGCGCGCGCGTACGGCCCCGGCGTCGAAGATGTTCCAGGAGAAGCTGGGCAGGATGCCCCAAATCAGGCTGCCCGAGGAAATGAAATCCCCCGCGTTGATAGTTTCCAGTCCCACCGTGCCCGCCAGGCGGAACTTGGGGTAGAGATTGGAGGTGGCCACGCCCACCCGGGCGGTCTCGTCGGCCAGGCGGCGTTCGGCCTGGCGGATGTCGGGCCGCCGCCGCAGGGCTTCGGCCAAGTCAATTCTGTTCGGTGGTCTGTTTGATCTAGTACCCTTCATAGTACCGTAATATTACCATCAGTGATAGCGGGCGCGAAAACTTTTGCCGGTTGTGCTGAAATAACTCGGCGGTTTTTGGCTTCCCGCCAGGCGGGAAATCATCCCGAAACGGACACTGTTATCCTTTGACCTATGCCGCCGCCGTGCCCTTGGCTACCGCCAATCCAGGAAACACATCCACGTGCATGGTCACCTTCGGGTCGGCCTCGTCAAACTGGTGAAAATTCCACTCGATCGCTGCCAAATCCTCCACCGAGCCAGCAGCGAAAATATCCTTCCCTACCTTGGCGAAGTACAATCCCAGGTCAATCACGAGAAACTCCTCAAGGGCCTGAAAGCGGTCTTCCACTGCCTGTGCCGCCTGCGCCTGTTCAGCGGTTGCATTGGCATCGGCCGACACTTTTTGCAGGGCAAGACGCTGAGCCTGAGCCGTCCTTTGCCATGCCGCTGTATAGCCAAGGCCGGCCACGTATTGCTCATAGTCCGCGCTGGCCCGATCGTAGGCTTTGGCCTTGGCCAGGGTCAGCACCTCCTCGGCAGGCTTCGCCACGAGCTTGCCGTCTTTGTAGTGCCATTGTTCGTGGTCTATCTCTGCGCCATCGGCCACGACGTAGCCCAGGCCTTCCAGGCGGGCCGTTTCCTCGTCTCCGCCCGAGAAGGTTTCTACGATTTTCCCAGACTCAGGATCGTATGCATGCTTCATGGCCAACTCCTAAAATTTCGGCAGAAAAAACCCTCGAAAGTGTACTTGTGCGGCCGTAGGTGCCCCCGTGACCATATACTTATATCCTCCAGCGACGCCTGTGGGGACAACCACCCTGGACGACACTGTAACGTTACCGTAAACCGCGAATGCCCCGGCAGCCAGGGCTACCGCGTCGCCGTCCAGCACCTGCAAGTAAGCCGCCCCGGCTGCGCCACCAAAGTAAAGCTGGAGGATGGAGAAAAACTGTACTCCTAGATTTAGAGCCCCGTTTAGAGCTGTTAAAGTCGCGGCTGGGCTGCCGGTGTTCAGTAGCACTATATGCTCCGGCGACATAAGCTCCCAAGACACCCCATCGCAGACAAACCGCGCTATCTCATTTGCCGAGTTCGCCCATACTATCCAGCCTTTCTCGATTGGACAGCGCCAGGTGGTGTTCGTCGGGTGGTACCATCCCTTTTTTGTCGCATCCCAGCGCGGCAAAGTGGCCAAAACCTTCAAATCGGAGGATGCGATGTTACCGGAGATGCTGGAGGGGTTGATATAGATGGCGAAAAAGGTGGTAGCGGTCAGGCCCCCCCCAAAAGCCGCGTCAACGTCGAAATCAAATCCAGGAAAGACGTAGTTGCTGCCATCAACGTCAAGTGATCCGCTTTCCAGCGTTACCTCATCCACGTCCTTGGGGGAAATGGCCATTCCGCTGATGTTGCCGGCGCCCAACACAGCCGCTGCAATGGCTTGATCTTTAGCGTCTGTCTCGTCCTTGGAATAAACCTCCAGTTCATCGCGGGCATCCGTCAAGGTGGCGGCGGCCAAAAAATCCACCAGCAGGCTGCTGATCTTGCTGCCGATGAGCACCCAACCGCTGATCGCGGTGCTGTATTTATAATAGCTGTCCTCGTCGGTGCACAGCCAACCCAGGCCGTTGTAGGGGCTGGCATAGGCCAGCATCTCGGCATAGGTTCCCACCCGCACCTTGGGCGTTCCGGTGCCCGCCGACTGAATATCATCCCAAATTTGATCAAAAGGCGTTTTTAGCTGGTCGAACCAGTCATGGGCGGTTTTATCAGGCAACGTGTAGCCCATTACAAACTCTCCCTTGTTCGCAGAACAACTGTGCCTCGGACGCGGTGGCTAAGTTGCACCGGTTGGACTGCGTCCTGAGGTAATTCGCAATAGAGCAAATTGTTTAATCGCAAATCTATGTTGGATA
>JAIPDO010000083.1 GCA_021737645.1 Desulfarculaceae bacterium | reverse complement strand
GAGCTGACCCACTTCGTGGGGCGCAGCTTCCGCCACGAGTACAACGCCCATGAGCAGCAGTTCGATCTGCTGGTGCGGATTTTGCGCTCGGGCACCCTGGGCGAGAACGTGGACGGCAAGGTGGCCTTTCAGCCGGACAAGCCTTTTTCCGGCAACGAGGCCTACCGCTCCAACGTGGTGTGCTTTTCCGACATCCCGGTGCCCGACCTGGGCATCCACATGGGCAAGTTCAGCCGCTTCGGCCTGGCCTTCCACAAAAAGTTCCTTATCGAACGCGGGGCCAACCCGGTCTACTACGTGGCCCGCAACTCCCTGGTCAACTCCTCCGAAGGCCGAGTCAAGACCCTGGCCGCCCTTTTCGACGAGAAGCACGATCAACTCTGGGCCTTTTACGATGCCTACAAAAAGCTGAACCCCCCACCCCAGGATGGGGCTCCGGCGGGGGACAGCCCCCCGGACATCACCAGTCTGTTCGTGTTTTTGATCTACCACTTTTTCAGTTTCGTGAAGTTCTACGAGGAAGGCCTGCCTCCGGCTGACGAAAAGAACTATTACATGGAGCGCGAGTGGCGGGTGTTCGGCAACCTGGGCTTTGAGATCGGCGATGTGCGCCGGGTGGTGTTTCCCGAGCGTTTCGCCCGTTCTTTCCGCGAGCAGGTGCCGGACTACTACGGCGAAATCACCTTCTCCTAGGAGCAGGCCATGCGGCTTTTGGTGGTGCTGGCCCATCCCGACCCGGCCAGCTTCAACGCGGCCATCGCCGCTAAGGCGGTGGAGTCTTTGCGCGGCTTGGGCCATGAGGTGGTCCTGCGCGATCTTCATGCCGAGGGCTTTGACGCCGTCCTGGACCGCGAGGAGATAGCCGAGGACGCCGCGCTTGCCCCGGCCATAGAGGGCCACTGCCGGGATTTGGAGCAAGCCCAGGGCATAGTCATCGTGCACCCCAACTGGTGGGGCATGCCCCCGGCCATAATGAAAGGCTGGATCGACCGGGCGTTTCGCCCTGGCCGGGCCTATCGTTTTGTGGAGGGCGACGGCGGCGAGGGGGTGCCCCAGGGGCTGCTGCCCGCGACCACGGCGGTGGTCTACAACACCGGCAACACCCCGCCCGCCCGTGAGGTGGAAGCCTTCGGCGATCCCCTGGAGCGCCTGTGGCGCGATTGCATCTTCGGCCTGTGCGCGGACCTGGAGTTTCACCGCCGCCTGTTCGGGGTGATATGCATCAGCACTCTGGAGCAACGCCGGGCCTGGCTCACCCAGGTGGCCCAGGACATGGCCCGCCTTTTTCCCAGGGAGTAGGCATGGCTCGGGAAAGCGACTTCACCTCCCACTGGTGGCGCACCGCACCCAGCCGGGCCGACTTCGAGCTGGTAAGCGAATTCACCCCCCAGGGCGACCAACCGGGCGCCATAGCAGAGATCACCCAGGGCTTGGACGCCGGGGTGAAGCATCAGGTGTTGTTGGGGGTCACCGGCAGCGGCAAGACTTTCACCATGGCCAACGTGGTGGCGAAAACCGGCCTGACCACCCTGGTGCTGGCCCCCAACAAGACCCTGGCCGCCCAGCTCTACGGCGAGTTCAAGGCCCTGTTCCCCCACAACGCGGTGGAGTACTTCGTCTCCTACTACGACTATTACCAGCCCGAGGCCTACATTCCGGCCAGCGACACCTACATAGAAAAAGACTCCTCCATCAACGAACGCATCGACAAGATGCGTCACTCGGCCACCTACGCCCTCTTGACCCGCCAAGACGTTATCATCGTGGCCAGCGTGTCGTGCATCTACGGTCTGGGCTCGCCCGAGGCCTACGCGGGCATGATCGTGTACCTGGAGCAGGGCAAGGAGGCGGACCGGGACCAGGTGCTCCGCACCCTGGTGGAGATGCTCTACGAGCGCAACGAATACTCCTTTCACCGGGGCACCTTTAGGGTGCGCGGCGACACCATCGAGGTGTTTCCCGCCTACGAGGAAGACCGGGCGGTGCGCATCTCCTTTTTCGGCGACGAGGTGGAGGAAATAGCCTTTATCGACCCCCTGCGCGGGGTGGCCCTGGAGCGCGCCCCTCGGGTGACCATCTTCCCGGCCAGCCACTACGTGACCAACGAGAGCATCCGGGTGCAGGCCATGAGCGCCATACGCAGCGAGTTGGCCGATCGTTTGGCCGAGTTCGAGAGCCAGGGCAAGCTCATCGAGGCCCAGCGGGTTCGCGAGCGCACCTTGTTCGATCTGGAGATGATGAAGGAGCTGGGCTACTGCCACGGCATCGAGAACTACTCCCGCCACCTCACCGGACGGGCTCCGGGCCAGGCCCCGCCCACCCTGCTGGACTACTTCCCCCAGAAATGGCTGCTCATCGTGGACGAGAGCCACATCTCCATGCCCCAGGTGCGGGGCATGTATTTTGGCGACCGCTCCCGCAAGCAGACCCTGGTGGAGTACGGCTTCCGCCTGCCCAGCGCCCTGGACAACCGCCCGCTGAACTTCGACGAGTTCGAGTCCCACGTCGACCAGACCGTATACGTGTCGGCCACCCCGGCCGACTACGAGCTGACCAAGGCCGAAGGGGTGGTGGTGGAGCAGATCATCCGCCCCACCGGCCTAATGGACCCGGTGATCGAGGTGCGCCCCGCCTCGGGCCAGGTGGACGATCTGTTGGGCGAGCTGCGCACCGTCGTCGCCAGGGGCGAGCGGGTCCTGGTGACCACCCTGACCAAGCGCATGGCCGAGGAACTCACCGAGTACTTCGACGAGATGGGCGTGAAGGTGCGCTATTTGCACAGCGACATCGACACCATCGAGCGGGTGGAGATCATCCGCGATCTGCGCAAGGGGGTGTTCGACGTGCTGGTGGGCATCAACCTGTTGCGCGAGGGCCTGGATCTGCCCGAGGTGAGCCTGGTGGCCATTTTGGACGCGGACCGCGAGGGCTTTTTGCGCTCCACCCGCTCGCTCATCCAGACCACGGGCCGGGCGGCGCGCCATTTGGAAGGCCGGGTGCTGCTCTACGCCGACAAAATCACCGACTCCATGGCCAGGGCCATGGAGGAGACCGAGCGGCGACGCACGGTGCAGGCAGAGTACAACCGCGAGCACAACATCACTCCGGTGAGCATCAAGAAGGCCATCGGGGCCATGCTGCCCCACGAGCTGGAGGCCGACTACACCACCGTGCCCCTGGCTATGGAGGGGCCTGAGCTGGAGCCCGAGGAGATACCCCAGGAGATCGCCAAGCTGCGCCGGGAGATGGAGCAGATGGCCAAGGATCTGCGTTTCGAAGAGGCTGCCCTAATCCGCGACCAGATCAAAAAGCTGGAGGCCGAGGAACTGGCCTGGAAGGAGCTGGCATGAACCGGCGTCTGAAAATACTGGCGGCCTGCCTGATTGCCCTGATGCTTTTGTTGCCCGTCATGGCCCAGGCAGGGCAGGGGGCCTACGCCACCTTGGACGGGCACAAGATCTTTTACACCGACCAGGGCCAGGGCGAGCCCACCCTGGTGCTGATCCACGGCTGGATCTGCAACCATAAGTTCTGGAAAGAGCAGATCTCCGCCCTGGCCAAAAACCACCGGGTAATCGCCCTGGATATGATCGGTTGCGGCAAGAGCGACGCGCCCAAGGTGGCCTACACCCAGGAGCTGCTGGCCCGCTCGGTGCTGGCGGTGATGGACCAGGCCAAGGTAAAAGACGCGGTGCTCATGGGCCACAGCATGGGCGCGGCGGTGGCCAGGCGAGTGGCCTTGGAGCATCCGGAGCGGGTGCGAGCCCTGGTGTCCATGGACGGCGCTCTGGGCCTGCCGCCCCAGGAGGCGGTGGCTCGGGCCGAGTGGAGCAAGCAGGCGGCCGCCTTTGCCGCCCAGTTTCAGGGCCCGGACGGCCAACAGAAGGTGGGCTTTTTCTTCGACGCCATGCAGGACAAGACCACGCCCCAGGCCCTGCGGGAGTGGGTGAAGGCCCAGGCCCTGGCCACGCCCTGGCACGTGGGCAAAAGCTCCATGGCCGAGTTCGTCAAGCCAGCCAACTGGAACTATCGGCCCCTCACCATCCCGGTGCTGGGCATTTACGTGCCCAATCCGCACTTGCCGCCCAACTTCGAGGCCTGGCTGCGCACCCTGTTCCCCAACCTGCGCTGTGAGCAAATCCAGGGGGCGGGGCATTTCGTGATGCTGGAAAAGCCGGAGAAGGTCAACGCCCTGCTGCTGGAGTTTGTGGACAGCAAGGCGGTGCGGGAGAGCAAGGCGGGGAAGTAGGGGCCTGATTTCAGAGCTGTCGTGTAGGTTGGGTAGAGCCAAGCGAAACCCAACGAATCAAAATCTACAGTAGGGTGACGTTTGGCCAGTTCTCCAACCACAGACAAGCCCCGTGGCGCCGAGGCCATAAAGCAGGCCCTGGCCCACGTGCCCCTGAACCCCGGCGTCTACCTAATGAAGGACGCCCGGGGCCGGGTGATCTACGTGGGCAAGGCCAAGCGCCTCAAGAACCGCCTCACCTCCTACACCCGCCCCACCTCCGGCCCCACCTGGTACGCCAACAAGGTGGCCACCATGGTGGGGCAGGTGGCCTCGGTGGAGTTCGTGATCACCGCCAGCGAGAAGGAAGCCCTTCTGCTGGAAAACACCCTGATCAAAAAGCATCGCCCCCGCTACAACGCCGATCTGCGCGACGACAAGTCCTACCCTTACTTTCGCCTGAGCCTGGAACACGACTTCCCCCGCCTGTCCCTGGTGCGGCGGCCAAAGCTCAGCGATGGGGCGCAGTATTACGGTCCGTTCGGCAGCGCCGGGGCGGCTCGCCAGACCATGTACCTGCTGCAACGCATCTTCCCCCTGCGCCGCTGCTCTGACCACACCCTGCGCAACCGGGCCCGCCCCTGCCTTGACTACGAGACCGGCCGCTGCCCCGCCCCCTGCGCGGACAAGATCAGCAAGGAGGACTACGCCCTGCTGGTTCAGCAGATGCAGGCCTTTTTCGCGGGACAGGGCGAGGAGCTGGCCCGGCGGTTGCAAGGGGAGATGGAAAAGGCGGCCCAGGGGGAGCGCTTCGAGGAGGCGGCTCTGCTGCGCGACCGCTGGCAGGCGCTCAGCCGAACTTTGGAGCGCCAGCGGGTCTCCGCCCCCCAGGAGGAGGACATCGACGCGGTGGCCCTGCACCTTGGCGAAGACGGCATGCGCCTGGCCCAGGTGCGAGTGCGCGGCGGCCAGGTGGTGGGCAGCCGGGTGCACGACCTAAGCCGCGCGGCCCAGGAACCGGGCGAAACCATGTCTCAAGCCCTGTTGGCCCTGTACGAGTTGCACGCCCCGCCGCCGTTGGTGCTGGTTTCGGCCATGCCCGCCGACCCCTCCCTGGTGGCCGAGGTGCTGGGCGAAAAGGCGGGGCGCAAGGTGGAACTGCGCCTGCCCCAGCGGGGCGAGAAGCGCAAGCTCATGGAAATGGCCAAGCTAAACGCGGCCCAGCCTCGCCACGAGGGCCCCGGCCCGGCCGCGGTCCTGGAGCGCCTGGCCAAAAAATTGGGCCTGCCCGAGCCGCCGGAGACCATGGAGTGCCTGGACATCTCCCATTTGGGGGGCAGCCTCACCGTGGCCGGGCTATCGGCAATGCGCGAGGGCAAGGCGGACAAGAGCGCCTACCGGCGCTACAAGGTGTTGGGCGGCGAGGGCGGTGGTGACGATTACGCGGCCATGGCCCATGTGTTGGCCCGCCGCCTGAGCGGGGACGACCCGCCGCCGGACCTGCTCGTCCTGGACGGAGGCAAGGGGCAGCTCTCCATGGCCGTGCAGGCCCTGGTCCAGGCCGCCCCGGAGCACGCCCCGGCCCTGGCTTCCATCGCCAAGGGCCGGGCCCAGGGCGAGCCGGACCGTATCTACCTGCCCCAGCGCAAGAACCCGGTCAATCTCAAGGCGAGCGATCCGGCTCTGCTGCTCGTCATGCGCCTCAGGGACGAGGCCCACCGTTTCGCGGTGAGCTATCATCGTTTGCTGCGCAAAAAGGCCCTGACCCGGTCTATACTCGAGGAGGTGCCCGGCATCGGCCCCAAGAAGCGCTCCCGCCTGCTAAAGAGCTTCGGCTCCCTGGCTGCGGTGAAAAAAGCCGGGGAAAAGGAGTTGCAAGAGCGGGGAGGGTTGGACGCGGCCACGGCCCGGCGCCTGGCTTCCTTTTTGGCCGCCCTTGACACTGCCCAGCCCCCAAAGTAGACTTCGGCAGAATTATAGGAGGGTTGCATGTTCGGCATCGGCATGCCCGAGCTTTTGATAATTTTGGTGGTCGCGCTCATCGTGGTGGGCCCCAAAAAGCTGCCGGATATGGCCAAGGGCCTGGGTAAGGGCCTTAGCCAATTCCGCAAAGCTGCCGATGAAATCAAGGACGAATTCTCCGAGCACGAGACCTATCAAGACCTCAAGGGCCTGAACAAATCCTTCCGCGACACCCTGGACGAGGTCAATCCCCGCAAGCTGCTGGACGACGTGAATCCCCTGGCCACGGCCAAGGAGCCTACCTTGGACCTCTCGGGGCGCGACGCCTTGATGAAAGAGATCAAGCAGCAGACCGACGATCCCCAGGAACAGGCCACGCTGGAAGTGGCCCAGCCCGAAGCTCAGCCCGAGGCCCCGCCGCTGGACGGCGAAAAGCCCCAGGCGAAAAATCAGGGTTCCGATCCCCAAGCCAACCCCGAATCAAGCCGCAAAGAATCCTAGATGTCGGACGAGGAAAAGACCCTAGGAACCGCGCCGCCGGAGCCGGAAGAAGAGCGCATCGATCCTTCCGAGGAGGATGAAGACTCGCGCATGCCCTTCCTGTCCCACCTGGAGGAGTTGCGCTCCTGCCTGGTGCGTTCGGCTATCGCGGTGGGGGTTTGCTTCCTGGGCACCTACATATTCAAGGAAGAGCTGTACCAGGGCTTGGCCCGGCCCCTGAAGGCGGCCATGCCCCCGGACGCCAAGCTGATCTACACCGCCCCGGCCGAGGCCTTTTTCACCTATCTGAAGATAGCCCTGCTGGCGGCCATCGTGGTGGCTTGCCCGGTGATATTCCATCAGTTCTGGCGTTTCATCGCGCCGGGCCTTTACGACCACGAGCGCAAGGCGGTATGGCCCTTCGTGCTGGTGTCGTCGGTGCTGTTCATCGTGGGCGCGGTGTTCTGCTACATGATGGTGTTCCCCTACGCCTTCCAGTTTTTCATGAGCTTCGCCACCGACGACATCGTGCCCATGCTCAGCCTCAAGTCTTACCTGAGCTTCAGCGCCACGCTGCTGTTCGCATTCGGGGTGATTTTCGAGATGCCCCTGGTTCTGGTGTTCCTGGGCCGCATTGGCGTGGTCTCCGCCAAGGGCCTCAAGAAGAACCGCAAGTACGCCATCCTGATTATGTTCGTGGCCGGGGCCATGTTCACCCCGCCGGACGTGGTCACCCAGGTGATGATGGCCGTGCCGCTGATCATCCTCTACGAAATCTCCGTCTGGATGGTGATGGCCACGGAAAAGAAAAAGGCCGAACGCCGGGCTGCCGAAGAGGCCGAGTTCACTGACCCCGAAGAATAGTCACCCCAGACATTAAATATCCGGGCTAGGCCCCGCTCCCTTGACCCTTATCCGGGTCAGCCTTACTATTTTAATAGTGATTCCTTTTAAGGGAGAAGATGTGCTTATGCCCAAGGCGGCTTGCCTAGCCCTGCTCATGGCGGTGCTGATCTGCGCCCCGGCGGCGGCTGGGGACGAGATCAAGAACTACGACGGGGTGAAACTCAGCCCCTATCACCGCACCTACGACAACTCCATACGCGGCCCCCAGAAGGTGGCCAAAGACACCTACCGCCTCAAGGTGGACGGCCTGGTGCAAAAACCCCTGAGCCTGAGCTATAAGCAGGTGTTGGCCATGCCTTCGGTCAAGGAGGTGGTGGACATGCCCTGCGTGGAGGGCTGGACCGAGAAGCTGCTCTACCAAGGGGTGCGCTTTAGCGATTTGCTGGCCCTGGCCGGGCCCAAGCCCAAGGCCACCTGGGTCATGTTCCACAGCGCCGAAGGCTACTCCACCGGCCTGCCCCTGAAGTTCCTGCGCGGAGAGAAGGTGCTGTTGGGTTATAAAATCAATGGGTTGCCCCTGGACCCCACCCGTGGATGGCCCTTTCAACTGGTGGCTCCCGGCAAGCTAGGCTACAAGTGGGCCAAGTGGGTGGTGCGTGTGGAACTGACCGCCAAGCCCCAAAAGGGCTTTTGGGAGAAGCGAGGGTATTCCAACACCGCGGATGCAACCAAGCGCTAGCCGTGAATATTTGCCCTTGACAAAAACCGGTGAGGGGCGATACTGAACAGCAACACGGGAGTTGTATACGAAATGCAAAAGACTCAACCAAACCAGGATGGCAAGAGCGCCCGCCCCACGGCGGAAGCCGCTTTCGCCCCCGTGTTTGGTGTGTGGTTTTATTGGTGGCGTACACCCATGACGGTGCGCTCCGCCGGGGAGAAACCAGCCTAGGTCTTTAAACTCCCAAGCCGAACAGCGAGCCCACCGTCACAACGACGGTGGGCTTTTCTTTTGTTGCGAAGGATAAAAATGGGAAGCTTGCAAGCCTACACCAAGGAGCTTTTGGCCGATGCCGACACCCCGGTATCTGCCTATGTGAAGCTGTGCCAAGGGGAAGAAACCTCCTTTTTGTTCGAAAGCGGGGAGGGGGTGGACTCCGTGGGCCGCTACTCCATCGTGGCCTGGGAGCCCATCAGCACCTTGCGCCTGGAGCATGGCCATACCCTGGTGGAGCACGGCGGCCAGGAGCAACAGCGGCCCGAAAGCGAGTTTTTCGCGGCCGCTCAGGAGCTTAGTGACGCTCTGATCGTGGAGGGCCTGCCCCAGCTGCCCTTTGTAGGTTCGTTAATGGGCTACGTGGGCTACGAGGCGGTGCGCCTGGTGGAGCGCCTGCCTCCGGTGGAGCCCCACCGTCTGCCCGTGGCCTGGCTCTGCTTCCCGGCCAGTTTCGCGGTGTTCGACCATCTGCACCGCCGCCTGATCCTGGTGGCTCTGGCCGACGGCCCTGAGCGTGGCCGGGCCAAGCTGGCGGAGATCGTGGACCGGCTGCACTCCCCGGCCCGCCTGGTGTCCCCGCCCGGCAGCTTCGAGGTGAATCCCCCCGCCAAGGAGCCGTTCATGGCGGCGGTGGAAAAGGCCAAACAATACATCATGGACGGCGATATCTTCCAGGTGGTGCCCTCGGCCCGCTTCACCGGCGCCACCGACATCGACCCTCTGGCCGTGTACCGCTGGCTCCGGGTCAAGAGCCCTTCGCCCTATATGTTCTTTTTGAAATACCCCGGTTTCTCCCTGGCCGGTTCCTCGCCGGAGACCCTGGTCAAGGTCACCGACGGCATGGTTTACCTCAGGCCCATCGCCGGCACCATGGGCCGCTCGGCCGACCCGGAAGAAGATCTGGCCCTGGAGCGGGCGATGATGGGCTCGGCCAAGGAGCGGGCCGAACACGTGATGCTGGTGGACCTGGCCCGCAACGACGCAGGGCGAGTGAGCCGTTACGGCACGGTGCAGGTGGCGCCCTACATGACCGTGGAGCGCTACAGCCACGTGATGCACATCGTCTCCCAGGTGGTGGGCCAGGTGGATCCGGAGCTTTCGGTGTGGGACGCCTTCCAGGCCTCCTTTCCGGCGGGCACCCTGTCCGGGGCGCCAAAGGTCAGGGCCATGGAGATCATCAACGAGCTGGAAGGCGTGGCCCGCGGCCCCTACGGCGGGGCGGTGGGCTGCTTTGGGCCGGGGCAATACATGGACACCTGCATCGGCATCCGCATGATTCAGTTCGACCAGGGGCGCTACACCCTGCAAGCCGGGGCGGGCATCGTGGCCGACAGCGACCCGGCCATGGAATACGAAGAAATCTGCCACAAAGCCGCCCAGGGCCTGGCCGCCCTGAAGCTGGCCTCGGAGGGTTTGGCATGATCGTGGTAATCGACAACTACGACTCCTTCACCTACAACATCGTGCAGGCCCTGGGCAGCCTGGGCTGCGAACTCAAGGTGTTCCGCAACGATGCGATCGAGGTGGAGGCCATTGAGCAATACCAGCCCGAGGCCATGATAATTTCACCGGGGCCGGGGCGGCCCGAGACCTCGGGCATCACCTGCGCGGCCATCGAGCGCTACGCCGGGAGCTTCCCCATACTGGGGGTGTGCCTGGGGCACCAAGCCATCGCCCAGGTATTCGGGGCCCAGGTGGTGTGCTCGGGCAAACCCATGCACGGCAAGGTCAGCGAGGTGTTCCACGACGGCAAGGGCCTGTTCAAGGGCCTGCGCAATCCCTTCGTGGCCTGCCGCTACCATTCCCTGGTGGTGCCCGAGGCCAGCGTGAGCGCGCCGCTGCTCATATCGGCCTACACCATGGAAGGCGAGGTCATGGGGCTCAGGCACCGCGACCTGCCGGTGGAGGGGGTGCAGTTCCACCCCGAGTCCATCGCCACCGCCCAGGGCATGACCCTGTTCCAGAACTTTTTGCGTCAGCATCTGGGTGAGCTCCCGGCCAACGGGCGGCCCATGGCCGAGCATCCTCAAGCGCCCGCCTCTCGGGCATAAAGGAGAAACATCATGGTCATCACCATGCAGCCGGGCTGCCCCAAGAGCGACGTAGCCAAAGTAATCTCGGTTCTGCGCCAGGCGGGCCTGGAGCCGCGCATCATCTCGCCGGACCCACGGGTGGTCCTGGGGGTGGTCGAGGAGATCAGCCCGGCCGAGGCCGAGCGCCTTGGCAACGAAGTGGGCGGGCTCAGCGGGGTGGAGGAGATCACCAACTTCGAGAAATCCTGGAAGCTGGTGTCCAAGAGCTTCAAGCCCGAGACCACCCAGGTGCAGCTGGGCTCCATGACCGTGGGCGGCCCCGAGGTGATGGTGGCCGCCGGGCCCTGCGCGGTGGAGAGCCGGGAAAATTTCCTGGAGACCGCCGGCCTGCTCCACCGGGCCGGGGCCGGTGCCCTGCGGGGCGGGGCCTTCAAGCCTCGCACCAGCCCTTACTCCTTTAGAGGCATGGGCGAGGAGGGCCTCAAGATCATGGCCGAGGCCCGCGACATCACCGGCCTGCCCATAATCACCGAGGTGCTCACCGCATCGGAGGTGGAGTTGGTGGCCCGCTACGCCGACGTCTTGCAGATCGGCACCCGCAACATGCAAAACTTCGCCCTGCTGGAGGCGGTGGGCGAGACCGACCGCCCGGTGCTCTTAAAACGCGGCATGATGGCCAGCATCAAGGAACTGCTGCTCTCGGCCGAATACATCCTGGCCCGGGGCAACTGGCAGGTGATGCTTTGCGAGCGGGGCATCCGCACCTTTGAAACCAAGACCCGCAACACCCTGGATCTGAGCGCCGTGCCCCTGCTCAAGCAATACACCCATCTGCCGGTGGTGGTGGACCCCAGCCACGCGGCTGGTAAGCGGGAGTTGGTTCCCGCCCTGGCCCTGGCGGCGGTGGCCGCCGGGGCGGACGGCATCCTGGTGGAGGTGCATCCCACCCCGGAGAAGGCTCTGAGCGACGGCCGCCAGAGCCTTCGGCCCGAGCAGTTTTCGGACATGATGGCCGACCTGCGTAAGGTGGCGGCGGCGGTGGGCCGCAAGGTGCGGGAGATAGGAGAGTGAGCATCAATGGCTCGGTAACCCCGCCGGGGGACAAGTCCATCTCCCACAGGGCGGGGCTATTCTCCCTGTTGGCCACGGGAACCTGCCGGGTGAGCAACTTTTCGCCCTGTGCCGACTGCGCCAGCACCCTGGAGGCGGTGAGCCGCCTGGGGGGACGAGTGGAGCGCCTGGGCCAGGATGTGGTGCTCTACGGCGCGGGCGGCAAACTGACCGGCGCGGCGGTGGACTGCGGCAACTCGGGCACCACCATGCGTCTAATCATGGGCGTCTTGGCCGGGCGGCCGGGCCGCTTCACCCTGGACGGCGATGCTTCCCTGCGGCGGCGCCCCATGGCTCGGGTGGCCGACCCGCTCACGCGCATGGGAGCCAAG
>JAIPDO010000082.1 GCA_021737645.1 Desulfarculaceae bacterium | reverse complement strand
TCCTTGGGCTGGCCCACGATGCCCTCTTTTTTGGCCTCGAAATGCACAAAAAGCAGGACCGTGAGGTAGTACATGATGGCCGGGACCAGGGCCACCTTGATGATGGTGAGGTAGCTGGTGTTGGTGAACTCGGCCATGAGGAAGGCGCCGGCCCCCATAATGGGGGGCATGAGCTGGCCTCCGGTGGAGGCGGCCGCCTCGATGGCTCCGGCCACATGGGGGCGGTAGCCCACCCGCTTCATCATGGGGATGGTGAATGAGCCGGTGGCCACCACGTTGCCCACCGCCGAGCCCGACACCGAGCCCATGAAGCCAGAGGCCAGCACCGCGGTCTTGGCCGGGCCGCCGCTGAAGCGCCCGGTGAGGGCGTAGGCCAGATCGATGAAAAAGTTGCCCCCGCCGGTGACCTCCAGGAAAGCCCCGAACAACACGAAGACGAACACGAAGGTGGCCGCCACCCCCAGGGGCAGGCCGAAGATGCCTTCGGTGGTCAGCCACAGAGTGGTGCTGATGCGCTCGATGCTGTAGGGCTTGTGCAGGAACATATCCAGCAGGTAGGGCTCGTAATAATATCCGTAGAGGCCGTAGCCCACCGCGGCCGCGATGATCACCCCGGTGAGCCAGCTCTTGGGGGTGTTGCACACGCGGGCCACCACCAAGCAAGCCAGCACCGCCATGATGATGTCGCCGGTGGTGTAGGCGTAGACCAAAGCCGCGAAGCAGATACCGGCCATCACCCCGCCGATTACCCGGCGGCAGGCCTCCAAAACCAGGATGGTGCCCAGTATGGACACGTAAAGGTCCATGGGCAGCCAATCGCCCTGGCGGGCGAAAATGTCATTCAGGTTTATGCAGATGTATAAGACGCAGTAGCACGAGGCCAGCACCAGCAACCAGTCCAGCAGCAGCCAGAAGCTGAAGCGGTCCTTGCGGGCTCCCTCGAAGGGAGGCCGGAGCAGGTAGGTTAGGCTGAGTATGGCCCCCAAGTGCAGCGAACGCTGAATCAGGGCGGTGAGTGCGGTGACCCCGGCGGTGTAGAGCTGATAGAGGCTAAGGGCCACCGCCAGCACCATGACCACCTTGGCCACGGCATGCACCAGGGCCTCGTTGGGGCCATGCTTGCCCACCGCGCTGTTTACTTGCGTACTCGTAAGCATCTAGGGCTCCTGTGTCCTTGGGGTCGCCCGGTGGGGCCATACCCGCCGCCAGAGGCGGCCCAGCAGGCTTACCGGCCGTGCGCTGAATTTAACCGCCTGGTGAGGGGCCATGGCCGAAAGATTGCTGGCCGTGCCTCTCCACAGGATGGTGTGGTCCACCCCGGGGCTGCCCACTCTGAGCACAAAGTCTCCGGTGGGCTGGTGCATGTCGGTAATGACCTCATACGGGCCGCGCATGATCATGCGGCCCACCCCGGGCATCTTGCCCATTCCCGCGCCGAACTTCAGGTAGCGCTCTTCTTCGATGTAGATGCGCCCGGCCGCGTCAACGCTATGCACTTCCCAGATGGGTGCGTTTTCCACAGAATGATAGTAGTGCACGGTGAAGCGCTCCCCGGGCTGGAGCGGCAACACCAACAGAGGCTCCCCGCCGCGCGGGGTGATCCTGAGCTCCACCCCGCCGGGGTAAAGAACCAGGATCAGAAGGCCAATGGCTGCTCCGGCCAGCCCGATGAGGGCCAGCCGGAACAGCCGACGTCGTTTTCGCATTTAGGGCATCAGCATGTTGGGCACAGTGATGCCGCGCTCCTTCAAGGCCTTTACGGTGCCCGGGTGCAGCGGTATGGGGCTGTACTTAACCGCGTTCTCCGGGGTGGTGTAGGCCGCCGAGGGGTGGATCTTCATCAGGTAGTCCTTGTGATTCCACAAGGCGTTGACCAGATTGTAGACCAGCTCGGTGTCCAGGGACTTCTGCACGATCATCACGTTCCACACGCCGATGGTGGGAATCGGGGTTTCCACGCCGCGATACACGCCCGCGCCCAGGTCCACCGCCGCGTAGGTCTTGTTGGCGGCCATAACCTTGGCCTGCTGCTTGGCGGTGAAGGCCAGGATGCGGATGTCGTGGGTGGTGGCCAGGTCCATGATGGAGCTGGTGCCTGGGCCCACCGACCAGAAGCCCACCTCGATGGTGCCGTCGCGCAGGGCGTTGGCGGTTTCGGTGAAGCTCAGGCGCTTGTCGCTGTAGGAGTCCAGGGGAACGCCCAGGGCCTTGAGCACGGTTTCGCTCATGAAGTTGGTGCCGCTGCCGGGGCTGCCGGTGGACACGCTCTTGCCCTTGATCTGTTCCACGTTGGTGATGGAGCTCTTTTTGAGCACCACTACCTGCAGCAGGTTGGGATACATGATGGCCATGCCCAGGATGCGGTGCTTCTTGCCCCGGAACTTGCTGGTGCCCCGGAAGCCGGCCTTGGCCACGTCGCCCATGACCTCGCCGATGACCGTTTCGCCCTTGTCGGCCAGTTTCACGTTTTCCACGCTGGCCCCGGTGACCTCGGCCACCGCCTTGACGCCCTTGACGTACTTGGACCATATCTCGGCCACGCCGCCGCCGTAGGGATAGTAGATGCCGCCGGTGCCGCCGGTGCCGATGCCGATGAACGTGGTGCCCATGGCCATGCCGGCGCCGAGCAGGAGCGCCGCTGCGACAACCAAAATTACACTAAACCTTTTCATGGGTTGATCCTCCTTCGACCCTGGCTACTTGGCCATGGTTTTGACGATTAGGGTCATGCCGGTGGGCGGGGTGGACTGGCCCTTGAAGAAGTAGGTGAAGCTGGCGGTGGCGCCTGGCTTGACCAAACCCTTCTTGGTCTTGCGGGGGATCAGGCCGCCCACGGCCTTGTCGTTGTCCAGGAAGATGTTGACCCTGAAACGCTGGTCTTCTTTGGAGACGTTCTGAAGGCTGACCTTGACCGCCAAGGATTGCGCACCGTCAAACATCTTGTGCATGCACTCCAGGCCCACCAGTTTGGCCTCCGGGGCCACTGCCCTGACCATTTTCCCCTGCACCGCGCAGGCGACCTTTTTCACCGGAGCCGGTTTGGCCATCTCCTTTTCCATGGTGGCGCAACCGCCCAGAGTGAGGGCCAAGGCCGTCAGGGCAGCCATAAGCCCCATGAGCACTACTTTGGTGACTCTCATGCTTCTACCTCCCGTCCTGGTTTGAAACCACAAATCGTCGTACTAGCCGGCTTTGCGCTCGAGCTGGCCCTTGCCGACCTCTACGCCCATGTTGCGGTAGAGTTCACGCAGGGTCTCCAGGTCGGCGACCGTAAGCCGGCGGGCCTCCTCAGCCTGCCCAGCCCGCACCGCGTCCATGATCTTGTAGTGATAATCATGCACGATGAGGCTGGTTTGCCGGTTCAGCTTGCCCCGCAGGCTATCCACCAAAATGCTCATGACCGTGTCGCACAACAGGCTGAGCAGGGGATTTCCGGCCAGGGCCACCAGACGGCGGTGAAATTCCAGGTTGTGGGTACGAAGCGTCTGGGAATCTTCGCGGCTTTCGCGGGCCTGCTCCAGCACCTCGGCCAAACGGGCCAGGCCGGCGGGCCGTCCCCGCTGGGCGGCCAAGGCCGCCGCCGGAGGCTCCAGCAAGAGCCGCATTTCGAAAAGATCGTTTAGGGTGATGTCGCCGCCCGCCAAGAGGTTTTGCATGGAGGCGACCAGGGGTTTATCAAGGTCGTGGCACACGAAGGTCCCGCCGCCGGCGCCTTTTTGCACCCGAAGGATGCCGGCCATCTCCAGGGTGCGGATGGCCTCGCGCACCACCACCCGGCTCACCCCGTAATTTTCGGCCAGTTCGCGCTCGGGGGGAAGCTGTTGGTCCTGCTCCAGCAGGCCGGCAAAGACCTGTCCCCGAATGGCCTCGGCCACCTCTTCATAGGCCTTCTTGCGTCGGGTGCCTTGCAACAGTGTTTCCCTCGGGCTCTTCCCCTGCGTCCCCGTGGACGAGCGATCATTAATGTTGGGTGTGGTCTAACCTTAGACCATATCTATTTTGCCAATCATGGACCCGGCTTGTCAAGGGCCGGGTTGACCCAAACCGCAGGTGCGCCTAGACTTGGCCCATGCCCGCCGAGCACACCGCATCGGCCCCGGCCGGACCGCCCTGGCGTCTGGCCCTGGGCCGCAGTTTTGAGCGTGGCCGCAAATTTTTGTGGTTCCTGCTCATCAACATCTTGCCCCTATACGTGGCCAGCGACCTGTTGGTGACCAGCGGGGCCCTGGCCAAGGTCAGCGGCTTTTTGGAGCCGGTGATGAGCCTGTGGGGCCTGCCCCCGGAGGCGGCGGCGGTGTTGATGGCGGGTATGCTGGTGAACCTTTACGCCGCCACCGCCGTGGCCGCGCCCCTGGCTCTGAGCTGGCAGCAGATCAGCGTATTGGGGCTCATCCTGGGCATCGCCCACAGCCTGATCATAGAGGCGGTGGTGGTGCGTCAGCTCACGCCCCGCTACCACGCCCTGACCCTGCTGCGCATCGTGCTGGGCCTGGGCGCGGGTTGGCTCCTGGCTCTGGTGTTATGCTAGGTCAGCTGGTAGCCATGCTGCCCGGCGCGGCCCTGAAGGGCTTGGTGCTGTGCGCCGAGCTGGCCCTGGTGGTCCTGCCGCTGATCGTGGGCTACGAGATGGCCAAGGCCTACGGGGTGTTTCAGCGGCCCTGGAAGCGCCTGCGCCCGGCCCTGGCAATGATCGGCCTGGGGCCGGGAGGCCTGGTGCCCCTGCTGGCCGGGATATTCCTGGGCCTGTTGTACGGGGCGGGCATCCTGGTCTCGGTGAGCCGGGAAGAGGGCCTGGCCGAGAGCGAGCGCCTGGCCCTGGCCGTGTTTTTGGTGACCTGCCACGCGGTGGTGGAAGACACCGCCCTGTTCGTGATACTGGGGGGAAGCGCCTTTTGGATTCTGGCCCCGCGCCTGGTCATGGCCCTGGGGCTCACCGCCTGGCTGGCCCGGCGGGGCCGGAGCCGCAACTAAATTGACGGGAGAAAATTATGGCCGAACACAGCCATGACTTCGTGGAAGAATACACCGGCTTGGTGGGCTTCGGCCTGGACCGCCCCACCGACGAGGCCACGGTGTTGGTCTACTTGCAGAAATTTTCCGATGACGAGTGCATGGCCGCCATACTGCCCCGGCTCAGCCAGGAGGAGTTGGCCATGATCTTCGACACGGTGAGCGACCTTTTGCGCCGCCATCTGGAAGAAGAGGAATATCACGCCAAGTTCCTCAAAGACCCCGAGCCCCACCACCACGCCCCCGTGGAAGAATAGCCATGAGCCAAGAAGAAAAGCTGGCCCGCCAACTGGCCCTGGTCCGGGGCATATTGGACGGAGCCTTCTTCAGCCCCCTGCGCAGCCTGGACTGGCCCGCCTTCTGCTTCGACCAGCCCGGCCTGCTGGGCCTGGAAGAAGAAGAGGCATTCGACATGTACGTGCGCGGGGCCATGGCCGCCGAGACGATCTACCCCGAAGACTGCGAGGGCCGCGAGCCTCTGGCCTGGATATGGTCCATGCCTGAGCCCAGCCCGGCCTTGGCCCACGCCCTGGCCAGCCTGCGGGGCGACCGTCCCTTTTTGTTCCACCGCCTGCTCTACTCCCTGGCCCCGGTAAAGCAGGGCGGGTTGAAGCCGGAAGACTTCGAGCTGGTGGAGGACTACCTGGCCAAGGCCTTGGGCGAGGGTGCGGGCCTCAGGGAAGCGGCGTCCGACGAGGTGGCCACCCTGACTCGCCGGGCCTTGCAGGCCGTGGGCATTGAAGGCGGGGAGCCCGACGCGCTCCTGGCCGAAACCGCGGGGGTGGTGTTGTCCCAGGCCAAGGCGGCCGAGGTAATGAACGACGCCGAGCTTCTCACCTGGCTCACCCTGGGGGGCGCTCTGGAGGGAGTGGACCCCGAGACGGCCCCGGCGGTTGCCGCCCTGGTCTGGTCCGAATGGTGCGGGGCGATCGTCGGCGCTCCGCCCAACCTGGCCCTGCTTAGCCGCCTGCGGCCCAGCCTGGTGCTCAGCCCCAGCGAGTTGGCCCTGTACACCCCCCAGTTGGCGGGCACCGGCCAGGTGATAACCTCCCGCTGCCCCTATTGCCAGACCGACAATTCCCTGGTGCTGGGCAAAGAGGTCACCGAACGGGTGCGCTGCCCCCATCTGCTGTATGTGGGCACCAGCGACGAAGCCCACCTTTTGCGCGCGGTGCAGGGCTTTGACCTGGGGCAGGATTTCCTGGCCCTGCTGGAGAGCTATTACCAGTCCCCGGCGGA
This sequence comes from Desulfarculaceae bacterium, assembly GCA_021737645.1. Taxonomy (GTDB): domain Bacteria; phylum Desulfobacterota; class Desulfarculia; order Desulfarculales; family Desulfarculaceae; genus Desulfoferula. The sequence goes on along the minus strand of JAIPDO010000082.1, from coordinate 5,745 downwards.
CTTCGAGTTGTTCGCCACCATCGTGGACGACCTTTACGAGATGCTCTGCTCCCAGGGCCGCCTGGCCGCCGCCCCGGTGAGTTGTGAGGGCACCAAGGGCTTTTATTATCTAAAGGCCTTTTTCACCGGCCCGCCGCCGGAGCAAGAGGAAGAGAGCGTGCACTGATGAGCATGTTGGAGCTGCTGGACACCCTGTGCCCGCCCCTGGGCCCGCCGGGGCGCGAGGATGATATCCGCGAGGTGGTGCGCCGGTTGGTGGAGCCCCTGGCCCAAAGGATGGAAACCGACCGCCTGGGCAACCTCAGGGCCTGGTGGGGCGCGCCGGACGCCCGCCCCCTGGTAATGCTGGACGCCCACCTGGACGAGGTGGCGGTGATCGTGCAGCACATCGACGAGCAGGGCTTCATCCGGGTTGCCCCCCTGGGCGGCCTGGACCGCCGCCTGTTGCCCGGCTCCAAAGTGATCCTGCAGCCCCGCCCCGGCCAACGGGTCGATGCGGTGTGCGGCCTGCTGCCCCCTCATGTGAGCGGCGGCAGGGACCAGGACAAGTCCCAGCCCTGGGAGAAGATATTCTTGGACGCGGGCCTGAGCAGCGCGGCGGAAGCAGCCGAGGCGGGCCTGGAGATCGGCACCTGCGGGGTGCTGGACCTGGGCAACGGCCCCCTGGGCCAAGGCTTTTACCATGCCCGCAACCTGGACAACCGGGCCGGGTGCGCGGTGTTGGTGTGGCTGCTTGAGCGCCTGGCCGCTGAAAAGCGCGAGCTTCCTTTCGGCCTGGTGATGAACTTCTCGGTGGCCGAGGAGGTGGGCCTGCGCGGGGCGGTCACCGCCGCCTTTGACCTGGCCCCGGACCTGGCCCTGGCCGTGGAGTCCACGGTGGGCGAGACCCCCGGCGTGGAGACGGCGCGCACCCCCACCCGCCTGGGCCAAGGCCCGGCCATCACCGTGGCCGACGGGCGCATCGTGGTGCCCCTGGCCATGGTGGACTCTTTGGAAGCCACGGCCAAGGAGGCGGGCATCGCGGTGCAGCGCAAGCGGCCGCCCTTTGGCGGCACCAACGCCGGGGCCATCCACATGAGCCGGGGCGGGGTGCTCACCGGGGTGGTGAGCGTGCCCACCCGCTACATCCACAGCCCGGCCTCGGTGCTCAAGCTCAGCGATCTACAGGGCTTGGGCGAGTTGGTGTGGGCCTGGTTGGGCCGGGCCGGAGAGTTGCTGTGATCTGGGAGTTCCCTCCCTGGTATCATTTGACCCCGCTGGAGGTGCTGGCCCCGCGCGCCGAGCGCATGGCGGCCATGTGCGCCGAACAGGGCCTGGGGGGCGTGCTGCTCACCGACGCCTATGACGTGTTCTACGCCAGCGGCACCAGCCAGCAGGGCCTGGTGCTCATCCCGGCCAAGGGCGAGCCCCTGGTGCTGATGCGCCGCTACGCCGAGCGGGCCGCGGCGGAGAGCCCCTGGCCGGTGACCCCCATCAGCGGCCTGACCCAGGCGGCGGACTTCCTGCTGGCCGCCCTGCCCCAGGACTCGCGCCTGGGTTTAACCCTAGACGTAATGCCCGCCGTGGACTATCTGGGCTGGCAAAAGCGCCTGCCCGGCCTGAAGCTCAGAGACGCCACCAAACCCTGGCTGGGGCTCAAGGCGGTCAAGGACGCCTGGGAGCTGGAACGCATGGCCGAGGCGGGCAAGCTGGCCGCCTCTATCTACGCCGCCCTGCCCGGCCTAATAAAACCCGGCCGGAGCGAGGCCGAGTTGGCCGGGACCATGCAGCGCCTGGCCATCGCCGGCGGCTCCATCGACCATCTGCGCTCGCGCCACGCCTATCACCAGACCTATTCCTGGCACATCGCCTCCGGCCCGGAAGGCAACCTGCCCAGCGCCATGGATGCGCCCTTCAACGGCTGGGGCCTGTCCCCGGCCTTTCCCCTGGGAGCCAGCCATCGGCGATTCTCGGCGGGCGATCCCATCAACGTGGACTTCGGGGTGAGCCTGAACGGCTACCAGACCGACCAGACCCGCACCTATGTCTTGGGACCGGCACCCAAGGAGGTGCGCCAGGCCCACGCCTGTTTGGAGGAGATCGAGGCCGCGCTCATACAGGGCCTGGTGCCCGGCGCGGTGAGCGGCGAGTTGTTCAGCCTGTCCCTGGATATCGCCGCCCGCCACGGCCTGAGCGACAGCTTCCTGGGCAGGCCCGGCCACAAGATCCGCTTCGCGGCCCACGGGGTGGGCCAGGAGTTGGGCTGCCCGCCCTACATCCTGGAGAGCTCCCAGGCCGTGGTGCGCCAGGGCGAGACCTACGCCCTGGAGCTGAAGATGCTCACTCCCCAGGGGCCGGTGGGCCTTGAAAGCACCGTGGCGGTGCGGCCCTCGGGCCCGGCCCTGAACCTGACCCCCGCGCCCAGCGTACTTTGCGAGATACCCTTGGAGGCTTCATGAAGCGGATAAACCCGGAATGGGTCAAGGCCATCCAGAGCGGGGTGAACCCCTGCCCCTATTTTGAGCTGCAATCCATGCGCATAGCCGACGTTAGCTGGGGCAAGGCCCGGGTGGAGATAGATTTGGCCCGCAAGCACATCCAGCCCTTCGGCATCGTGCACGGCGGGGTGATCTCCTCCATCGCCGACGCGGCGGGCTTCTGGGGGGTCTACAGCCAGATGGAGCCGGGCCAGGCCATGACCACGGTGGAGCTGAAGGTGAACTTCCTGGCCCCCACCAAGGACGAAGGCCAGCTCATCGGCGAGGGGCGCTGCATCAAGCTGGGGCGCACTCTGGGCCTGGGCGAGGCCACCATCACCAACTCGGCGGGCAAGGTGGTGGCCCACGCCACCACCACCCTAATGGTGGTGCCCCATCTCAGCTTGGTGAATCAGGACAAGCTGCCGCCCAAGTTTTTAGACTGACTGAAACTTGACTAGGCGGCCCGCGCTTGGCCATCCTATTAAAAGACGATCACTTCACACTCCGGCGGTGAACCTGCCCCCAGCGCCCGGCCTGTTGGCCGAGTCGCCTTGGTGAAAGGGGGCGGAAATTAAAAATATAAATCCCGCCTGGCTGAAGGTGGTGCTGTCCGGGGTAAATTCCTCTCCCTACTTTGAGCAGTTGTCCATGCGGCCGACCGGCATGTCCTGGGGTGAGGTCAGGGTGGAGATCGAATTGGCCCGCAAGCACCTTCATCCCTTGGATGTTGTGCACGGCGGGGTGATCTCCTCCATCGCCGATGCGGCCGGATTCTGGGCGGTTTACTCTCAAATGGAACAAGGCGTTCTGGGCATGACCACGGTGGAGCTCAAGGTGAACCACTTGGCCCCGGCCCAGGCCGAGGGCAAGCTCATCGGCCTGGGCCTGGGCGAGGCCACCATCACCACCGGCGGCGGCCGCCTGGTGGCCCACGCCACCACCACCGTGATGGTAATTCCAACCCTGGACCTGGCCGGTCAGGACAAGCTGCCGCCCAAATTTTTGGACTAGGCCCGCACCCTTTTCTTTCTCCCGGCTCCCCCCCGCAGACGCCTGGGGCCATGACCCCCTTGACACCGCCCCTAGAGGCTGTCAGCTTAGTAATTAAGAATCGTTTTCCTTTTAATGAAGGCGCTTTTTGACCAAACGCCAGCCAGCCCCGCCGGAGCAAAGCCAACGGCGCATGGAAGAGATGACCCAGGCCCTGCGCGATGCGGGCCAAAGGCTCACCCCCCAGCGCCTTGCCGTGCTCAATATCTTGGCCCAGAGCAGCGAACATCCCAGCGTGGAGAGGATTTACGAGCAGGTGGCGCGGGAGTTTCCCACCACCAGCCTGGCCACGGTGTACAAGACCTTGACTCTGCTCAAGTCCTTGGATCAGGTGTTGGAATTGGGTTTTGCCCATTGGGGCAGCCGCTACGACGGCAAGACGCCCCACCCCCACCCCCACGCCGTGTGCCTCAGGTGCGGCGCCATTGCCGACCCCGAAGTGCCCCATGCCCAGGAGATGGCTCAGGAGATGGCCCGCCGCTCGGGATACCGCATAGACCGGCATCAATTGGACTTTTTCGGCCTCTGCCCCAACTGCCGAAAAAAGGCCTAGCCCAAAGTTTTCTGGCCAAGCCACTTTGATAATAATATTTACTATGCGATAATCGTTGTTAAATAAAAACGGTTGGCCATTGGTGGCCGACCTATAACTGAAGCCTAAAAGGAGAGTCTTTATATGTCTGAGAAAAAAAGACCCATGACCACCGCCTTTGGCCAGCCGGTGGGCGACGATCAACACAGCATGAGCGCTGGGCCGCGAGGCCCCCTGTTGATGCAGGACTACCACGTGCTGGAAAAACTGGGCCACTTCGACCGCGAGCGCATCCCCGAGCGGGTGGTGCACGCCAAGGGCGCGGGCGCCTACGGCTACTTTGAGGTGACCGGCGACGTCACCCAGTGGACCAAGGCCAAGTTCCTGAGCGAGGTGGGCAAAAAGACCGACGTCTTCGCCCGCTTCTCCACCGTGGGCGGTGAAAAGGGCTCGGCCGACGCGGCCCGCGACCCCCGGGGATTCGCCCTGAAGTTCTACACCGAAGAGGGCAACTACGACATGGTGGGCAACAACACCCCCGTGTTCTTCATCCGCGACGTCATCAAATTCCCGGACTTCATCCACACCCAGAAGCGCAACCCAGCCACCAACCTGCCGGACCCGGACATGTTCTGGGACTTTTTGTCGCTGACCCCGGAGTCGGCCCACCAGGTGACGGTGCTGTTCTCCGACCGGGGCACCCCGGCCACCTACCGCAACATGAACGGCTACTCCAGCCACACCTACAAGTGGTACAACGAGGCCGGCGACTACGTGTGGGTGCAGTACCACTTCAAGACCGACCAGGGCATCAAGAACTTTAATCGCCAGGAAGCGGAGGTAATGAAGGGCAAGGACCCGGACCACGCCACCCGCGACCTGTACGAGTCCATTGGAAACGGCGACTTCCCCTCCTGGACCCTGGAGATGCAGATCCTCACCCCGGAGCAGGCCAAGGACTTCAAGTGGGACATCATGGACATCACCAAGGTGTGGCCCCACGGCGAGGTGCCGCCGGTGGAGGTGGGCAAGCTGGTGCTCAACCGCAACCCGGTGAACTACTTCGCCGAGGTGGAGCAGGCCGCCTTCTGCCCGGGTAACCTGGTGCCGGGCATCGCCATCAGCCCGGATAAGATGCTCCAGGGCCGGGTGTTCTCCTACCATGACACCCACATCCACCGCCTGGGCACCAACTATCACCTGATTCCGGTGAACCAGGCCAAGCACTGCCCGGAGAACAACTACCAACGTGACGGCTTCATGAGGGTGGATGACGGCGGCGGCAGCGGACCCAACTACTATCCCAACAGCTTTGACGGCCCGGCCCCGGACCCGGCGGCCCAGGAGCCGGCCTTTGCCCTGGAAGGCGACGCCGGCCGTTATGAGTACACCTTTGACAACGACGACTTCGTGCAACCGGGCAACCTGTACCGCAACGTGATGACCGACGAGGCCAGGGAGCATCTGGTGGGCAACATCGTGGACCACCTGGGCGGGGCGCAAAAGCGCATCCAGGAGCGCCAGGCGGCGGTGTTCTACAAGTGCGACGTGGACTACGGCACCAAGGTGGCCCAGGGCCTGGGCCTGGACGTGGGCCGGGTCAAGGAGTTGGCGGCCATGAGCAACGAAGAGCGGGCCGAGGCTACCGCCAAATAGCCCCGCGACCCACTTAGGCTGAAAAGCCGTCCGCCGCTTTGCGGCGGG
>JAIPDO010000020.1 GCA_021737645.1 Desulfarculaceae bacterium | reverse complement strand
CTTTTTCATGGTCCGATCCCAAAGCCTGCCGTCTAGTTTTCCGGATGGTTTGTCTTCTCAAACACAGTGTGCAGCCAGATGGGCCTAGGCGAGGCTAGGCGAGTCTGTATCTGGCTAAGCAGCAAACCGGCCTTGGCCAGGGCCTTTTGCCAGGCGGCCACTTGGGGTGGCGTGGTAAGGGGGGTGCCGCAATACCCACAGCGCTCCTCGGGTCCGTAAGCTCCCCAGGGGTTGCCTGCCGCGTCCATGAGCCAGGCGCTCAGCGCGTTGGTGCGCTCGGTCTCGCTGCCCATGAAGTTTTGCTCCCGCACCCGGCAGCGGTCCATGAGCCCGCCCAGCCTGGCGCGGTCAAAGGAGTTGAAATGCCCCCAGGGCGGGTTGCGCCGCCCGCAATTGGGGCAGCGGGTGCGGCCGATGCGGATATCCTGGCGATAGGGCACTCCAACTATCAGCTCAAAGCGAGCCACGCGCTGCACCTCGGCGCAGGCGCACTCCAGGCGCTCCGGGGGTATGTGCTCCAGCACCTCGGTGCACACCACCACGTCGAAACTCTCGTCCGGAAATTGCAGTTCAGCCACGTCGCCTTGCACCGGAGTGATGCCAGGGCGAGAAATGTCGGGCTTGGTTAAATCCAGGGCGGTCACCTGCTCGAAGCGCTCCAACAGCAGTTCGGTGAAGTAGCCGCCCCGGGCCCCGATCTCCAGGACGCTACGGCGCCCCCCGGGCATCAGACGCATCAGGTCGGCGATGCGCTCTTGCTCTTTGGCCGAATAACCTTCCAGGTCCATACTTCGCTCCTGCCAGGCGGCATGGCGCAGCCGCCGGGGTATGGTTTGCTTATCCACGCATAGTCGCTTATTCTAAGACTCGTGGGCAACGGCTGAAAGGTATTTATATGCTTAAAAGGCTTGCGCGGTGCGCTGTATTCATCGTCTTGTTGGTCCTGGTCCTGGCGGCCTTGGCCCACGCGGCCCCGGCCCAAACGGCGTCGCCCCCGGCCGACCCTACCACTCCGGCCTACCGGGGATTTTTTCCCGCGCCCCAGCCCCAGGGGCAGCTGCCCATCAAGCTGGTGCCCCATCCCCGGGCCCTGTCCCAGGTGGTGCCGGTGAGCTTCGGCGTACCTTTCCCCCCCGGCTATGTCAGCGATCCCAAGCTGATCGCCCTGGTGGACAACACCGGCCAAGAGATACCAATCCATGTTCAGGTGCTGGCCCGTTGGCTGCCCCCGGTACCCGGCGCGCCCTGCATTCGCTCGGTGCTCATCCAGTACCAGGACTACATGGCCTCGCGGGTGCCCCGCACCTACACCCTGCACTGGGGCAAGCCCCGCCAAAAATCCATGCCCAAGGGCTGGCCCGCCTCCCGTGCCTGGCTATCGATCACAGACAAATCCTACCCAGCCCTCACCGTGAAGGACCCCACGGTGTGGGCCCTGCTGCCCGCGTCCTGGCTGAGCAAGGCGCTTATCAAGGGTCGTTTGGCCCCGGCGGGGACCTATCCCGCTTTCCACTGGTACGAGGAATCCCTGGAGGGGTTTTACCAACAGGCCATCAACCAGCCGGTTTTGAACAAGCGCCAGCAGGTGCACCCCGAACGGAAAAAGCGCTTCGGCATCGATTACCTGAACACCTCCGAACCCTGGCTCTTTGACCGCACCACCACCATCTTCCTGCGCTACCTGACCACCGGCGACTTGAAGCCCTACAAGTTCGCCCTGCGCGATGTGCAGTTCTACGCCCGCAACGTGCAGGAGAACGGCAACTTCGCTCTACTGAAACCGGGCAGGCCACCCAACGTGATCTACGGCAACCAGGAGGCCCTGACCATCGCCTGGTTCTTCACCGGCCTAACCAGCCTCACCAACGCCTCCAAGCGGGTGGTGAAGCTCCTGGACCGTTGGTATCCCGAATACAGCCCGGAGCGCACCTTTTGGACCGAGCGCCATTTGGCCTTCCATCTGATGATCGCCACCGCCGCCTATGAGATGACCGGCGACCCGGCGTTGCTGGCCCGCGCCCGCCACGCCATGGACATCGCCGTCGGCATGCAGACCTCGCCCCCGCCGGGCGCTCCCAAAGACGGCTGCCTGATCCACACCGGGGTGCAGCATTCCTCACCGGTCAAGGGCTGGACCTGCAGCCCATGGATGTCGGTGCTGTTCGAGGACGCGGCCATGCGCTACTACCTGGTTAGCGCCGACCCCAGGGTGCCTCAGTTCGTGCTGACCATGGCCGACTACTTCATCACCCACGGCATCTACCGCCGCACGCCCAAGAACTCCAAGAAGGTGTTCACCTACCCCTACTACATGGCCAGTTCGGTGGAAAAGGCGGAGATATCCAGCATGGACTGGCAGCACTGCCTGGACACCGGCAAGCTGTTGGTCCTGGCCATCTACTTTGCCCGCAAGCAGAACCTGCCCTGGAAGCAGTACCTCAAAGTCTATGACGAGTTGGTTGTCGCGGCCAAGGAGATGCTGCCCAGACACCGGACGGGCCGCATCACCCCTTACACCCTGTTCCCGCCGCGCAAGTTCTCTTGGTGGTTCCGCACCACCACCGACATCCCCTGGCTGCTCAATCAGCCTTGAAAACCGCCAGGGCCATGTGCGCCCCCAACTCCCTGGGGGTGTAGCGGCCCGCGAACTTCGCCGCCAGAGGCAGGTGGGCCAGCAGCTCCAGGTCTTCTGGGCTGGGCCACCACACCTGCCGGTGCACCAGGCGCAGCCCGGCGTCCTTGAACATGCCAAGATAGTCTGGCAGCCGTAGGCGGTTTTGATAATGCAGGCTACTGTTGACCAGGCCCCAGCGGACCTCGTCCAGGGTGAGGAAATTGTAAACACTGATGGAGCGATCGAACTCGGCGTAGTGGTCCTGCATGTTCCAAAGATGGCAGACCACCCCTCGGGGGCTCACCAAACGGCGGCACTCGGCCAGGATGGCCGGCAGGTCGTCGGCCGGTATGTGCTCCAGCACGTGGTTGGAACTGACCAGATCGAAACTCCCCGTTTCCAGGCCGGTGGCCCGGGCATCGGCCGGGGCGTGGTAGCTGATACCCAGTGCCCGCTCCAATTGGATCATGCTGGCCGGGGCCTGCGCCGGCCATGGGCGCAGCTCCCGCCCAGCCAGGGCACGGAGCCGGGTCCACCGGGCCCGTAGATCCTCCATGGTCTGGGCCAAGAGATTCCATTGGGCCAGAGGGCGCAAATCCACCAGCACCTGGCGGTCAACCCCCAGAGCGTACAGGGAAAGGGCGTTGGCCAGGTCCTGGCCAGCCCCGAACTCATAGGCCCGGCGCGGTCCCTGAGGCAGGTCGCCCCATAGGCTGGCGGCGTGCAGGTACTGCACAGCGTTGCCGAAGTACTCCACCATGAACTCGGCGGGACGGGGCAGGCCGTGGGTGACGTAGCGCTGAAAAAGGTAGTTTAGCCGCTGCCCCCTGGGTAGGCCGGAAAAGACTTTTTGCAGACCGGCCTTGGCCAGCCATTTCATGCTTGGTTCTCCCAGGCGGCCAGGCGGGGAGCCAGCTCCCGGGCCAGGGAATCGATGTGGCGGGCGGCCAGGCGGTCCCGGTTGAAGCAATAGCGGTGTTTGAGCAGGTAGTAGATGATGCCTTGCATGTGGCTCATGGACAGGCGAGACAGAGGGCGCTTGTGGGTTATCTGGCGGGTATGGTGCATCACCCGCAGGTAAGGATAGTAGACCACCGCCCGCCCCGCTTTCCAGCAGCGCAGGCACCAGTCCACATCCTCGGGCGAATAGAAGATGCGCTCGTCCAAAGGTCCCACCAGATCGAAAAGCTCGCGCCGGAAAAACCAGCAGCAGCTTATGGCCGTATGCACCGGGCGGGGCCGCTCAAAGGGGAAGTTGGGGTACCAGTCGGTGTTGCGCTTGGAGCCGCGGTGCACAATACCCGGTAGCTTGCGCAGTTTGTCGCTAAGGGTGGGCAGCATCTTTACCGAATTGTAAACATGCCCGCTGGGGGTGAGAATACGCGGAGCGGCGATGCCCACCTCGGGGAAGGCATCCAAAAAGTTCATCACCTTGCCCAGGCCGTTTTGCAGCAACTCGGCGTCGGAATCCATAACGCATATGACCCGGCCCCTGGCCTGTTTGAGGGCCAGATTGCGCGGCAGGGTGGTGCCGTGATTGCGCGGCAGGGTGAGCACGCATAAGCGCGGCCCCAGCACTTGGCGATAGGCCTCCAGCAACTCGGCGGTGTGATCGCGCGAGCCGTTGTCCACCACCCATATTTCCCAGTCCAGGCTCGCCTCGGCTGCTCTGAGAGCGGCCGAGCCAAGGGCGGCGGGAAGACGCCCGGCATCGTTGTAAGAGATTATAATGAAGCTTATGTCGCACGAGGTTCCACGGGGCGCCTGCAAAGAACAGCCACTTGATGATTGGATTTTTTTGTTGGATAATTGTCTGATCAACTCTTTACAAAGTCCTTTTTTGACCTGCTAATATCAACAATATATCCAATCTCCCGCAGTGACCTTTTGCGAATCGGGCATAAGGATAAATTGATGCGTAACGCGCCAGAACCAATAATTTTATCACCTCCGCGCGTATTGGCCTTCACCAATCAATTTCCTAATCCATTGTATCCCGATTGGGCTCCCTTTAACAGGCAACAGTTATCAGAGCTGGCCAAACTGTGCCCTTTGGACCTAGTGGCTCCGGTGCCTTGGCCGGAGATGCTCAGGGCCCGCCGCCTGAGCATCCAGCCCCAAAAGCAGCCCTTCCCGGTACGCTGGCCGGTGTTTTGGTTCGCTCCCCGCCTGGGATTCGCCACCCATGGCCGCAGCCTGTTTTATTCTTGCTGGCCCGCCATCCGGGCCGCCGCTCGGGAGCACCATCCCGACGTGCTCTTGGCCACCTGGCTCTACCCCTTGGGTCAGGCGGCCCTCATGGCCGCCCGGCGCTTAAACCTGCCCCTGGTGATCAAGGTGCACGGCAGCGATCTTTTGGTGCACAAAAACAAGCCCATCATCCTGCCCATCTTGCGCCAGGTGCTGAGCGAGGCGGCGGCGGTGATCGCGGTGAGCCCCAATCTGGCCCAGGCGGCCCAGGAGCAGGGTGCCCAGCCGGACAAGATATTCCTGGTGCCCAACGGGGTGGATCAGGAGCTTTTCGCACCACAAGACCAACAGACCGCCCGCGAGAGACTGGGCCTGTCTCCGGACGGCCCCCTGGCCTTGTTCGTGGGCCGCCTGGTGCCGGGCAAGGGCCTGGAAATGTGCCTCGGCGCCCTGGCCGCTTTGCCCCAGGCACGGCTGCTGGTGGTGGGCGACGGCCCCCTGCGCCCGGCCCTCATGGCCCAGGCGGAGCGGCTGGATCTGGGCGACAGGGTGATTTGGGCCGGGCCCCAGCCCCACGGCGACATACCGAACTACCTGGCCGCCGCCGATGTTTTGGTGCTGCCCAGCATGTCCGAGGGCGAACCCAACGTTATACTGGAGGCTCTGAGTTGCGGCAGGCCGGTAGTGGCCTCGCTGGTGGGCAATATCGCGGGCATGGTGGAGCACGGGCGCGAGGGCCTGCTTTTCCCGGCCGGCAACCAGGAGCTTTTTGTAAAATACCTTGCCGAGGCCTTGGAGCGCCCCTGGGACCCGCAAACGCTGCGCCAAAGCGTGGCCGGGCGCAGTTGGGCCGGCGGGGCGCGCCAAATTTTACAGGTGCTGGCCGTGGCTGGCGGAAAAAAACTTAGTACATGAAACAGGTCCTTTTCCTAACCTATCTTTTTCCTCCGGCCGCCGGAGCCGGGGTGCACCGGCCCCTGAGCTTCGTGCGCCATCTTCCCGCCTTTGGCTGGCAGCCCCAGGTGCTCACCGCCTGGCGGCCCTCGGCCATCGCTTTTGACCAGGCCTTGGCCGAGCGGGTTCCCCCGGAGGTGCGGGTGACCCGTTTACTCAACATCGAGCCGCGCCTCGCCGAAATGGCGGCCTCCCGGGTATCGAGCAAGCAGCTGCGTCACTTGCTGGCCAAGCTCCTGGTGCCGGACCGCCACGTGTTTTGGCTGGCCACCGCCCTGCCCCAGCTCATGGCCGTGGCCGCGCGCAGCAAGGCCCGCATCATCGTGGCCAGCGCCCCGCCTTACACCACCTTCGTATTGGGCTATGTGTTGGCCCGGCTGACTGGACTGCCCTTGGTGCTGGATTTCCGCGACGTGTGGAGCGGCCTGTACGCCAGCGGCTACGACCCGGCCCAGACCAGCCTTTTTCGAAAGCGGGTGGTGCTGGACCTGGAAAGGCTTTTAGTGCGGCGAGCCGCCGCGGTGACCACGGCCAGTTTTTTGCACGGCAAGGATCTGGCCCGGCTGCACGGCGACCCCGGCGACAAGTACTACTGGCTGCCCAACGGCTTTGACGAAGCCGACTTTGCCGCCGCGCCGCCACGCCCGTCCTTGGCGGACGGTGAAAAAATCACCCTGCTCTACACCGGCACCATATTTGAGATGACCACCCTCAGCCACCTGTGGGCGGCCATGGCCCTGCTCAACGAACAGGAACGCGGCCGCTTCAGAGTGAAGCTCTTGGGCAAGGCGGCCACCGGCGAAGTGCTGGACCCCCAGCTGCCCGGCTTGGAGGTGGTGATGGAAGGCTACCAGCCCCACGCCCAGGTGGTGCGGGAGATGACCCAGGCACCGGTGCTGCTGCTCACCCTGGAGCCTATGCTCAACAGCCAGCAGGTGATCCCCAGCAAGCTCTACGAATACCTGGCCGCCCGCAGCCACATTCTGGCCCTGATGCCGCCGGGCGAGGCCACCATGATCGTGGAGCAGAACCGGGCGGGCACCGTGGTGCCGCCCCAGGACCACCAGGCCATCGCACAGGTACTGCGGGGCTGGGCCAAGCAGCCGCCCGCGCCCTGCCCAGGCAGTATGCGCCATTTCAGCCGCCGCTCCCAGACCGCCTATCTGGGGGAGATATTGGACCGCCATGCCGTCTAAGGCCCATAGACACAGCTATCTGGCGGTATCCCTGTTCTACCCCCCGTCGGCCGAAACCAGGGCGGTGATGGTGAGCCGGTTGCTGGCCGCCCTGCCCCAGGAGTGGCTCATCGCCCACGGGGCCTCGCTCTATTTCCGCCAAGACCCCAGCACCGCCCCCGGCCCCCAGGCCGGACCGCGTGAGTTTTTCCCCCTGCCCGCGCCCGGCCACGCACCCCTGGCCGCCCGCCTGGCCAAGCGGGGCGTGCCCCTGGTGCAGCAGCGCCCGGACCGCTACCGGGCCTGGATACAGCCCGCCTCCAGGGCCATCACCGCCTGGCTGGTCTCGCGGCCCCGGCCGCCACGGGCAATCCTGGGGATTGGCCAGCCCTGGAGCAGTCTGATGACCGCCGCCCAGGTGAGCCGCAACACCGGCTTGCCCCTGCTGGCCTATTTCAGCGACCCCTGGTACGACAGCCTGGGCCTGAACCGTCTGCCCGACCCCCTGAGCCGGGCCCTTCACCGCCGCTGGGAGGCCCAGGTGGTGGGGCAGGCGGCCAAGGTGATGTTCCCCTGTCAGGACCTGGCGGACCTGGTCATGGCCAAGTATCCTCAGGAACAGCGCGACAAGGTACGCATCATCCCCCACAGCTTCGACCCGGCGCGCTACCCGGTTTTCGCACCAGACGCCCAGGGAATCAAATACGTGCGCTTTTTGGGCAGCTTCTACCAGAAGCTCACCCCCCTGCCCTTTTTGCGGGGATTGGCCCGCGCCCAGGAGATGGACCCCGCGGCCTTTGAAAAGACGCGCTACCAGTTCATCGGACCGGACGCGGCATATTTCCAGGGAGCCCCGGAGCTGGGCGCCCTGCCCCAAGGGCTGGTGTCATTTCTGCCACCGGTTAGCTACCAGGATAGTTTGGACCTGATGGCCGCTTCCCACGCTCTGCTGGCCATCGACCCGGAGATACCCTCCTGCCCCCTGCTGCTCTCCAAGCTGGTGGACTATCTGGGCGCAAACCGTCCTCTGTGCGGTGTATGCACCCAGGGCCACACCAAGAGGCTGTTGGCCGAGCTGGGCGGCTGGAGCGCCGATTACCAAGACCCTGGGGCCATCGCCGAAATGATCTTGCAAGTGGCCCAGGCCCCCTCCGAGCCGGCGCGGCTCGACCAGGCAGTGCGTGGCTCCTACGCGGTGCAAGAGGTGGCCCGGCGCTTCCAGGCCATTCTGGACGAGTGAGCCCGGCCCACGGCTACCTAAATTTTCAACGAAATCGCGTGGTGAGAATAACGCGGCTCAGTCCGAGACCAACTCCTGGGCCTGAGCGGCCAGTTCCAGCAGGCGCTGGTCCTGGGGATGGCGGGCCAGGGCATCGTCCAGCAGGTCCAGGGCCTGCCCGGTCCGGCCCAGCTTCATGAGCGCCCGTGCGGCGGTGAGCATATGCTGGGCCGCTCCCGGCTCCTGTTGCAAGGCGCGCCTTGCCAAGGACAGGGCGATGTCGGTGTTGGCCTCCCGCTCCAGATAAAGCCCGGCCAAACCGCTCAGGGCGGCGGCATCCCGAGGGCTGGCCTTGATGGCCTCCTTGAAGGCGGCCTCGGCCTCGGTCCCCTGCCCGGCGGCTGCCAGCACCTGGCCCAGGCGGCAGTGGAGCGCTTTTTTGCAATCCGGCTGGGTGGCGGCCCTTTGCAGATAGTCCAAGGCCCGGTTGGTCTGGCCACGGTTTTGGGCCAGGCAGCCCAGCTGATACAAGGTGTCGGCGTGTTCGGGTTGCAACTCCAGGCTGTGCTCCAGGCAGGCCTGGGCCTCTTGGCGCTCACCCGTCCTGAGCAGGGCCAAGCCCAGGTTGTAGTGGGCCATGTAGTCTTGAGGAGACACCTCTCGAGCCCGGCGGAAGCACTCTGCCGCCTGGTCCATCTGGCCCAGGCGTCCATGGCACACCCCCAGGGAATTGAGCACGTTGCTCTCGTCGCCCTGTAGCAGGAGCGCCTTTTCGTACTCAGCCACCGCCTCGGCCAGCCGCCCTTGGCTGTAGGAGGCGTCACCGCTGATGTTCAGGCTCACCGCATCGCAGGCCACCGCGCTGTAAGGCTCCAGAAAACCCGCGTGCACCAGGGCCTTGGCCGCATCGGCCAGGGTCTCCAGGATTTCGAAGCCGGGCCGGGGGTGGGAGGCAACTCCTGCCCGCACCGGCCGCCCCCCCTGCTCGCGCATCATTTCCAGGGTGGCCTTAGCCGCCTCCTGGGCCTGAGCCGCATCGCCCCCCGGCACCAGCACGGCCAGGGCCTCGGGGGAGTAGCGGCCCAGCAAGGCATCCGGCCCAAAGGCCTCCCGTGCCGCGTCGGTGAGCCCGGCCAGCAGGGCCTCGGCCCCCAGGCGGCCGGTGACCTCGGCCACGCTTTCCAAATCCTCCACCCCCAGCACCACGGCGGCCAGGGGGTCTTCGGCAGCGCACAGGGCCGCGTAGGCGGCCATGAGCGAACGCCGCTCCAGGGCACCGGTGGCCTGCTCCAGGGTCACCGCCACCTCGCCGCCAGGTAGGCTCAGGCTCTGGCGGCGGCCCGGCTCTTCGCCGGAGGCCTCCTGGGGAGGCAGACGGTGCAAGACGTCTCCTGGGCGCAGGGGGCTGGCCGGGCGAGCCAGGCGTACCACCTCGGCCAGGGATTCCTCGGCCCCCAGCTTGCTCACCGCCACCTCGGCCTTGGTTTGTTCCTGGGGCCGTCCCGGCTCACGCACCGCCAAGCGGTCGCCCTCGGTGAGCCCGTGCACCCGGCCCAGGTTGATGAGCACCCGGTCCAGGGGCATTACCTCCTGGACCCGACCGGCCTTGTCCGCGATCTCCTGGAAGAACAGAAGCTCTTCAATGCCCACCCGCTCGGCGGCCAACAGGGCCCGCCCTGCCCGCAGCTTGAGCAAAGCGGCGGTGTCGCCGGCCGGTCCCGCGCCCCGGTGTCCCAGGTGGGCCGCGCCCAGGCTGAGGCTCACCGGCCAGGGATCGCGCTCGGCCCCTTTCAGGTGGAGCTGCGATGCCGATTTTTGCAGGGCCTCCGCCGCCCGGCGAGCCTGGTCGGCCGAGCCGGGCAGCAGGATGAAAAAGGTTTGGCCCACCCTGGCCAATACCGTGGCCAGAGGCGCCGCCTCGCCGATGATCCGGGCCAGCTCCCTGAGCACCTGATCGCTCAGGTTGCGGCCATGGCGCTCCTGCCAACCGGCCAAGCCTTGAGGCCGCAGGGCCAGCAGGGTCAGGCCCTCACCGTGGTTTTCCGCGTCCAGGGCCAGGCGTCCGGTGGGCGGGGCCTCGGTGAGGCGGGCGGCGGCCGAGGTCAAGGCCTCGTCCAGGGCGGATTCATTGCCAAGGCCGGTCAGAGCGTCGGTTTGGGCGGTCAGGCGGGAGCGCACCAGGGTGATGGTGGTCTCCACCAGGGCGGACAGGAAGGGGCGCACCTGATCGGGAAGCTGATCTTCGCTCACTCCATGGGCCGCCAAAAGCCCCAGGGGCCTCAGGCCGTCCAACAGGGGTATGAGCAGGCGGCTGCCGGTGCGGTCCAGCACTGCGCGGCCCTTGGCCAGAGCGCTCTGCAAAAGCTCCTGGTTGGGTTCTCCGGGGCCGGGCGGGGAAAGCAGGTCTATGCGGGCGCAACCCAGGGCCTTGCGAAAGGGGGGCTTGAGGATTTCCTGGCAACGGGTCAGATCGTGGTAGCTGAGTTGGTGGCGGTTGGCGGGCGGCAAGGGGCGCAACCTCAGGCCGCCAAGGCGGCAAGGGCCTTGACGATGACCGCCGCGTCGTCGGCCACCAGGGTGCGCAGGTCCATGAGCAAATGCCCGTCCTCCAGGCGGCAGATCACCGGCGGATCGCCCGCCCTAAGGGCCTGCTCTAGACGAGTGGGGCTGATGCCCTTGATGGCCACCCGCAGCAAACGGGTGCGGGGCGCGGCCAGGGGCATGGCCCCGCCGCCCACCCGGCTCATGCCCTCCACGGTGGAAACCTCCAGCCGCTCCAGGCCCAGGCCTTTGAGGCGGGCGGCCAGGCGGTTGGCCCGCTCACGCAGGCGCGCATAAGGCGCGGTGATCATGGCCAGGGTGGGAATCTCGGCCAGGGCCTTTTCCGGCTCGCGGTAAAGCTCCAGGGTGGCTTCCAAAGCTCCCAGGGTCAGTTTGTCCACCCTAAGCGCCCGGTTGGTGGGGTTCTTGCGGCAACGCTCCACGTACTCGGCCTTGCCCAGGATGATCCCGGCCTGGGGCCCGCCCAAGAGCTTGTCCCCGGAGAAGGTGACCAGGTCGGCCCCGTCGGCCAGGGCTTCCTGCACCGTGGGCTCCTTGGGCAGTCCGAAGCGCGAGTAGTCCACCAGACTGCCCGAGCCCAAATCCTCCATCACCGGCAAATGGTAACGGTCGCCCAACTCGCGCAGGTCCTTTAGTGGCACCTCCTCATGGAAGCCCACCACCGCGAAGTTGCTGGTGTGCACTTTTAGCAGCAGGGCGGTGCTGGAGGTGATGGCCCCCTCATAGTCGCGCAAATGGGTCTTGTTGGTGGCCCCCACTTCGCGCAGGATGGCCCCGGAACGGGCCATGACGTCCGGTATGCGGAAGGAGCCGCCGATCTCCACCAACTGCCCCCGGCTAACCACAACCTCCCGGCCCGCGGCCAGGGTTTGCAGGCTTAAGAGCACCGCGGCGGCGTTGTTGTTCACCACCAGCGAGGCCTCGGCCCCGGTAAGCTCGCACAGGATGCGGTCCACGTGCGCGTAGCGGCTGCCGCGAGCCCCGGCGTCCAGGTCGTATTCCAGGTTGCTGTAGGTGCGGTTGACCTCGATGAGTCTATCCAGGGCCCGGCGGGCCAGGAGAGAACGCCCCAGGTTGGTGTGCACCACCACCCCGGTGGCGTTGACCACCCGCTTCAGGCTGGGCGCGGCCAAGCGCCCGGCCAGCCTGGCGGCGGCCTGGGCCACGGCCTCGGTGGCCAGGTCCTCGGCGGGGATGTCCTCGCCGGCCAGCAGGCGGGCGCGCAGTTCGTCCAAGGCCTGGCGGGCGGCGCTCAAGATAAGGGGGCGGGCGACCTCATGACGCAACTCAAGCAGTGCCGGGTGCTCCAACAGGTGGTCCACCTTGGGCAACCGCGCCAACTGCTTTTGGTCCACCATGGGCTCTCCTCGCCTAAAGGTCTTTTACTACTATTACAAATCGCGGCCAGAGGCAAGGTCCTGCCCCTGGTGCAGCCAGAAAAAGCCCAAGGCGGCGATGACGATGCAATGGTCGATCTCCCCGCTGGACACCATGGCCGGCAGATCGTGGGCCTTGACCCGAAACACCTCTATGCTCTCGCCGGCATCCAGGTGAGGCTCACCCGGTTCGGAATCCACCAGGGCCAAAAAGGTGTGGCAGGTGTTGTCGAACAGGGCCGGGTTGGGGTTCACCTTGCCCAAGAAGGTGATCTCCCTGGCTTTATAGCCGGTTTCCTCTTCCAGCTCCCGCACCGCGGCCTGGGACGGGTCTTCGCCGGGGTCCACCAGGCCGCCGGGAATCTCCACGGCCCAATCCTCGGAGCCGTGCCGCCATTGCTTTATCAGCACCACCTCGCCCTCAGCAGTGACTGGAATGATGTTGACCCAATCACTGGAATGCAAGGTGATAAAGGTGGCGGTGTGGTCGCCAAGGCGGCGCTGGCTGCGGGTTACGCTGAGCACCGGGTGCTCCAGCATGCTTTCACTGCTAAGGATTTTCCAGCCGGACAAGATGATGCCTGCCTTTCAGGTAGCCGTAGGTGGCCGGGCGGCGGGCCAAGCTATTGTATGTTCATGGCCGAGCCGACGATAAGGCTCATCAAACCGGCGATGACCACGTTTTGCAGGAAAATAATAGCCAAAATCAGGACAACCGGCGCTATATCGAACCCGCCGAAATTAGTGGGGATAATACGGCGAACCCGCCAAAACACCGGCTCGGTGACCGCGAACAAAAAGCGCACGATGGGGTTGCCCGGGTCCGGGCGCACCCAGGTGATCACCGCCGCGGCCACGATGACCCACATGTAAGCACCCAAAAGCCAGCTTATAAACTGAAGTATCTTAAGAAAAAATATCATTTCACTCGTCCCATCCGGCTGCAAAAAGGCCTAAGTTCTAGGCTAATAGTGATTGTCAGCGCCCGGCCTGTCAAGCCCGGTCGTCCCGCGCTTGTAAGTGCCCCTAAACATTGCCCCCAAAACACCTAAACAGGGGATTTGTTTTACTTTCAGGCACATGCCCTACTCTTGAGTTTGTGAAACTGACTTGTTATACTGTGTAGCCAACAGTTGAGCAATACATTCCCGTGCCATGACGCCCTATGGGATTTAGGGTTTGCGTGGAGGGTGGGAGAAACCAACCATGAAAAGCAAGCGTCTGGTGATGGTTTTTGGTTTGGTGGCCGCCTTGGCCTTGGGCATAGCCCTGGCTGTGCCGGCCGAAGTGACCAAACCTGAACAATGTCTGGATAAAAAAGCGTGTGCCGAGCAACTGCGCTACGGCAAGCAGGCCTTTGAACGCGGCGCTTACGGCACCGCCAAGGCCTATTTCAAACAGGCGGTGGTGGCAGACCCCTCTTCGCCCACGGCCTGGGCCTTTTATGATCTGTCCATAATGTACGATGTGGCCATGCAGGTCCAAAAAGCGGGCCAAGTCAAGGTATCCGGCGCACCGGTGCCGGGCGCCGCGCCCCAGACAGCTCCCAGCACCGCCAGCCCATCCGCCGCACCGCCTCCGCCCGCACCCAAGTCTTCTCCCAAGCCGGCCATCGTCATAGACGATGAAGGCTGCTAAGACTTTGTTCCCGGGCGGCCATAAGTAAAGGATTTTCGAGGCGGGGAATAACAACTTTCCCACGCCCTGAGGTCATAACCTAACCGCATCATCTATCACGGAGGTAGGCGAGATGAAGAAGTTTGTGGTGATCTTGATGGCCGTGGCCTTTGTAGCCATGACCGCCATGGTGGCGTTTGCCGGTGACAACCCCTTGAAAGCCGGTGAGAAAGCCTTCCACAAAGAAGTGACCAGCTGGATTCCCAAGGACAAACTCGTAACCACCGCCCAGTTGCACGCCAAATGGCTGGAGGTTCTGGCCGGCAAGTCCAAGGCATACCTGTTGGACGTGCGCACCCATCCCGAATTCGACGCCTTCCACATTGAGGGCTCCAGCCACATTCACGCCGGTCACATGTACACCATCCCCAAGAAGATCAAAGACCCCAACGCCGAGATTTGGGTCTATTGCCGCACCCAGCACAGGGCCGGCTACATCGCGGGCATCCTGTACAAGTACGGCTACAAGAACGTCTACTACGTGACCAAGGACGGCAAGATTCCTGGTGGCGTGGTCGGTTGGGCTGCCATGGGTTATCCCTTTGTGAACTACTTCTACGGCCAGATGAAAATCACCCAGTACATGAAGCAGGGTTCCTGGTCCGAGCGCAACTGCGGCAACTACATCCGTGAGTTCAGCAACCAGCGCGGCGAAAAGTGCGGCCTGAAGGTCCTGAAGTAGCCGAAAGCTAAGAAATTAGCCGTAAAGGGGAGCCGCCTATGCGCGGCTCCCCTTTTTATGTTTTCCGCCCCGCCCAAACCGGCCCCCTTGTGGTAGCCTTTGCCTAATAGCAGCAGGAGCAGCAAGCATGCCATCACAGGACCTAAGAGCAGACGCGAACCTGATAATCAAAGCCGCCCTGGCTTCGGTGGACCCCTCACGTGCGGTCAAGAAGGCTCTCAGCATCAAGGGCAACCAACTCACCGTGGGACATGAAACCCTGGATCTGGGCATCTACAAGCGCATCATCGTGGTGGGCGCGGGCAAGGCCGGAGCGCCCATGGCCCAGGCGGTGGAGGAGGTCCTGGGCGGCCGCATCAGCACGGGCCGGGTGGTGGTAAAAGATGGGCACGGCGCGCCCACCGAGGTGGTCGAGATCATGGAGGCCAGCCACCCGGTGCCCGACGACCGGGGCGTGGAGGCCGGGCGCAGCATCGCCAATCTGGTGCGCGAGGAGGCCGCGCCCGACACCTTGTTCCTGTGCCTGCTCTCCGGGGGAGGCAGCGCTCTGTTGGTGGCGCCGGCCGAGGGCCTTTCCCTGGCCGACAAGCAGCAGACCACCCGCCTGCTCTTGGCCAGCGGGGCGGATATCGCCGAGATCAACGCCATCCGCAAGCACCTTAGCCAGCTCAAGGGCGGCAACCTGGCCCGCCTGGCCGCGCCGGGACGGCTGGTCAGCCTGATCATCAGCGACGTGGTGGGCGACCGCCTGGACGTAATCGCCTCCGGCCCCACCGTGGCCGATCACTCCACATGGACCGACTGCCGCGACATACTGACCCGCTACGGCATTTGGGAACAGGTGCCCGCCCCGGTGCGCCTGCGCATCGAGCAGGGCCTGTTGGGGGTCATACCCGACACCCCCAAACCCGGCGACAGCGCCCTGGCAGGGGTCAGCAATCTCATCGTGAGCAGCAACCGCATGGCCGTTGACCAGGCCGTGAGTCAGGCCGAAAAACTGGGCTATGCCCCCCTGCTGCTCAGCACCACCATAGAGGGCGAGACCAAGGACGTGGCCCGCATGCACGCGGCCATGGCGCGTGAAGTCTTGGCTAGCGGCAACCCCCTGCCCGCCCCCTGCTGCCTGCTCAGCGGCGGGGAAACCACGGTCACCCTGGGCGCGGAGCCCGGCACCGGCGGACGCAACATGGAATTCGCCCTGGCCGCCGCCCTGGACCTGGCGGGCCTGCCCGGCGTGCTGGCGGTGAGCGTGGGCACCGACGGCACCGACGGCCCCACCGACGCGGCCGGGGCCCGAGCTGACGGCGACACCGTGGCCCGAGGGACTGAGCAGGGCCGCAAGGCGCGCAGTTTCCTGGAGCGCCACGATGCTTATAACTACTTTCAGCCCCTGGGAGATCTGATCATCACCGGGCCCACCCGCACCAACGTAATGGACCTTAGGCTGGTGCTGGTGAAAGGCTCCGGGGAGGAAGCTTCTTGACCCATCCCCTGCTCAGCATCGACGACCTGACCACGGTCTTCGACTCTGAGGCCGGGCCCATCGTGGCGGTGGACGGCCTGAGCCTGTCCGTGGCCCCGGGCGAGATCGCCGGTTTGGTGGGCGAAAGCGGCTGCGGCAAGTCGCTCACCGCCCTGAGCGTCATGGGCCTGTTGTCCCATCCGGGGCGGGTGGCCATGGGCCGCATCATGTTCCAGGACCGCGACCTGCTGACCCTGAGCCAGGCCGAGATGCGCAAGCTCAGGGGGCGGGAAATCTCCATGATTTTCCAGGAGCCCATGACCTCCCTGAACCCGGTGTTCACCGTGGGCCGCCAGATCGCCGAGGAGATCACGGTGCACGAGGACATCTCCAAGCGGGCGGCTTGGCAGCGGGCCGTGGAGATGCTTCACAAGGTGGGCATCCCCGAGGCCGAGACCAGGGCCAAATCCTTTCCTCACCAGCTCAGCGGAGGCATGCGCCAGCGGGTGATGATCGCCATGGCCCTGGCCCTGGACCCGCAGCTACTAATCGCCGACGAGCCCACCACCGCCCTGGACGTGACCATCCAGGCCCAGATCCTCACCCTGATGCGCCACCTCCAGGCCGAGACCGGGGCGGCAGTGCTGCTGATCACCCACAACTTGGCGGTGGTGGCCCAGACCTGCTCCAGGGTGATGGTGATGTACACCGGCCGCCTGGTGGAAGACGCCACGGTGGACGAGCTGTTCGACCACCCCCTGCACCCCTACACCAGGGGGCTGTTGGCCTGCTTGCCCGCCCGCTCGCCTCGGCCGGGGCAAAAGTTGCCCACCATCGGGGGCATCGTGCCTCCCCTGGGCGACCTTCCCCAGGGCTGCGCCTTCAGCGACCGCTGCCCCGAGGCCTTCGACCTGTGCCGCCAGACCGAACCGGCCCTGGTGGAGGTGGCTCCCGGCCACTCGGTGCGCTGCTACTTGCACCACGACCAGGCCAGGCGGCCCCGGAGGTTGGCGGCATGAGCCAAGCGCCTCCCCTTATGGCCCTGGAAGGCCTCAGCAAATTTTTCAAGGTGGGTGCGGGCTTCATGGGCATTGAGCGCCAAACCGTGCATGCGGTGGACGGAGTGGACCTAGCGGTGGAGCCCCATGAGGTCTTGGGCCTAGTTGGGGAAAGCGGCTGCGGCAAATCCACCCTGGGACGCCTGGCCCTGGGCCTGCTCAAGCCCACCACCGGCCGGGTGCTCTTCGAGGGCCAGGACATAACCTCTTTGGACCGGGCCGGGTGGAAGGCCTTGCGCCGCCAGATGCAGGTGATTTTTCAAGACCCGGCCACCTCCCTGAACCCGCGGCTCAACGTGGGCTCCATCTTGGCCGAGCCCCTTTTGATCCACGGCCTGGCCACCCGCCAGGAGGCCAAGGAGCGGGTGGGCGAGCTCTTAAGCGAGGTGGGGCTCAGGCCCGAGCACGCCCGGCGCTATCCCCACCAGTTCAGCGGGGGCCAACGCCAGCGCATCGGCATCGCCAGGGCCCTAGCCCTTAGGCCAAAGCTGGTGGTTGCCGACGAACCGGTGAGCGCCCTGGACGTGTCCATCCAGGCCCAGGTGCTCAACCTGCTCATGGATTTGAAACAGAGCTTCGGCCTGACCTACATCTTCGTGGCCCACGATTTGTCCGTGGTGCGCCATGTGTCCAGCCGGGTGGCGGTGATGTATCTGGGCAAGGTGGTGGAGGTTGGCCCGGCCGCGGTGTTCGACAACCCGCCGCGCCATCCCTACACCGAAGCCCTGTTGGCCGCCGCGCCGGTGGCCGATCCCCACAAGGTGATGGCCCCGCCCCCGGTAAAGGGCGACGTGGCCAGCCCGGTCAACCCGCCCTCGGGTTGCCGCTTCCATCCCCGCTGCCCCGAGACC
This sequence comes from Desulfarculaceae bacterium, assembly GCA_021737645.1. Classification (GTDB taxonomy): domain Bacteria; phylum Desulfobacterota; class Desulfarculia; order Desulfarculales; family Desulfarculaceae; genus Desulfoferula. Next base: position 42,870 of record JAIPDO010000020.1, on the reverse strand, counting down.
CAGGCCATCTGCTCCCGCGAGGAGCCGCCGCTCAAGGAGATTGAGCCGCAGCACAACTGCGCTTGCCATTTTAGATAGGCGCGAAAGCTTCACAAAAAAAGCGGCATGACGATAACCAACACCGTCATGCCGCTTGGTTTTTAAAAAACTTCGAGCTAGGCCTTCTTAGCCTCGCCCAAATATTCGGCCTCTTTAGCCTGCACCAGTTGAGTCAGGGTCTGGTTGATGGGGGTGGGCAGGCCCACCTGCTCACCCTGGCGCACCACCGCGCCGTTGATGTAGGCCACCTCGGTGCGGCGCTTGGAAAGCACGTCTTGGCGCATGGAACTGATGTTGGTGCCGGTGCGCCGGGCCACCTGCTGCACCGCGGCCAGCATGTCCTGGTGCAAAAAGCGGATGCCCAGGGCCTTGCCCACGGCCACCGCCTCTTCCACCGCCGCAGCCATGAGCTCCCTGGCCGGAGCCAGCTCCAGCAAACGGCCGTTGAGCACGTCCAAAATGGCGGTGAGCGGGTTGATGCCCACGTTGATCACCACCTTGGTCCAGATGAGGTTCTGCACCCCTTCGCTGGCCTCGGTCTCAAAGCCCGCCTTGATGAGCATGTCGCGCACCTGGCAGGTGAAGTCGTCCAGCAGGCCACGGGCCGGGCCGACATGGGTTACGCCCCGCCCCGCGTGGCGAACCCTGCCGGGAGCCAACAGGGTGGCGCCTTCGCTGGTGATGCCGCCCAGGACCCTTTCCGGCCCCAGGGCGTCCACCAGGATCTCCACGTTTTCGGCCCCGTTTTGCAGAGTCAGGGCCCTGGCGTTGTCGCTCAGGTGATCGCGCAGGGCGCGGGCCACCTCCTGGGTATGATAGGCCTTGGTGCAGATGACCGCCAGATCCACCTTGGCCAGCATGGCCGGATCGGCCCCGGCGGGAATGGTCAGATGGTCTTCACCCTGGGAGTGCTCCAAAAACACCCCCTGCTCGTCTATGAGCCGGGCCCGTTGGGCGCGGTGGTCCAAAAGGCTGACCTCGGCCCCGGCCTGTTTTAGGCGGGCGGCCAGCATAAGGCCCATGGCTCCGGGGCCCACAATGGCTATTTTCATTACCGTCCCCTAAAACTTGAGTTGATCCACCACGGCCTGATCGATGGCAAAGCCGTGCTCCGGGGCGGGAAAATCAGAGGAGCGAACCTCCTGGGTGTAGGAAGCGACCGCCTGCTCCAGTTGGGGGAACAGGTTCACGTATTGGCGGGCCATCTTGGGAGGCTTGCGGTCGGCCAGGCCGATAATGTCATGGACCACCAGCACCTGGCCGTCGCAGTCGGGACCGGCTCCGATGCCGATGGTGACTATGGGCGAGTTGGCGGTGATCGCCGCGGCCAGGGCCGAGGGGATGCACTCGAAGACGATGAGCTTGGCTCCGGCCTCGTACAGTGCCGCGGTGTCGTCGATCATTTTTTGGGCGCCGGCCAGGTCCTTGCCCTGCACCTTGTAGCCGCCCAGGGAAGCCACGCTCTGAGGGGTCAGGCCGATATGGGCGCACACGGGAATGCCCGCCTCGGTGATGGCCTTGACCTGGGGAGCCATCTCCACCCCGCCCTCCAGCTTCACGCAGCCGCAGCCGCCTTCTTTCATCATGCGTCCGGCGTTGGCCACCGCCTGGCTCACGCTCACCTGGTAGGACATGAAGGGCATGTCGCCGATGAGCAGGGGGCTTTTGAGGCCCCGGCGCACCGCCTTGATGTGGTGAATCATCTCGTCCATGGTCACCGGCACAGTGGAGTCGTAGCCCAGCACCACGTTGCCCAGGCTGTCTCCCACCAAGACCGAGTCGACCCCCACCCGCTCCATGGCCAGGGCGGTGGGATAGTCATAGGCGGTGAGCATGGCGATTTTTTCGCCGGTTTTCTTTTTTTGAATCAGGTCAGGGACGGTGATCTGCTTGCGCTCCATAGTCCTCTCCTCCTCACATCAGGTAGAAGCCGTGGAAAAAGGCGGGCGTTTGCCGGGCTGGAGCGGCCGTCCAGGTCCCCAAGGGGCTACCAGCGACCAAACCCGAAGCTAACGCCACGAAATGTTGCTTCATTGGTAACCGACAGATGAGGTCATGTCAAGCTACAGTCCCCGAGAGTTCAGCGTCAGAAAAAGATTGACACTATTTGCCCGCTGTGTTGTGTTTGGTGGCGCCAGCGCCCCCGGCGCGGGCATACCTGAAAAGCCAAGCAAACTTAATTGCCTAACACACGGCATTGTCTCATGAAAGGAGTAGGCCATGGCGGCTGAGTTGATCAAGGGCTTGCCTATCGCCAAAGCGATCCGCGAAGAAATTATCGAGGAAGTCAACGGACTAAAGGCCAAGGGCGTGCAGCCCAAGCTGGCGGTCCTGTTGGTTGGCGACGATCCGGGCAGCGTCTGGTACGCCAAGTCCAAGGTGGGCGTGGGCGAAAAGCTGGGCATCGAGGTGGACCTGCACACCATGGCCCCGGACACCAGCGAAGAGACCGTCCTGGAGCAGATCCAGGGCTGGAACATGGATTCTTCGGTACATGGCATCCTGGTGGAACTGCCTTTGCCCAAGGGCCTCTCCAAGGAAAAGGTCATGGAGTCCATCGATCCCAAAAAGGACGTGGACGGCGTGCACCCGGTTAACCGCGGCTACCTCCTGGGCGGCCAGGAGCACTTGGCCCTGGTGCCGGCCACTCCCCTGTCCTGCATCGCCCTGGCCGAGCGGGCGGGCATCGACTTCAAGGGCAAGCGGGTCACCCTGGTCGGCCGTGGCGACACCGTGGGCCGCCCCCTGGCCAGCCTGCTGATCAAACGCGACGCCACCATCACCGTATGCCACACCAAGACCAAGGACCTGGCCGCCGAGTGCCAGCGCGGCGAGATCGTGGTGGCTGCCGCCGGTTTCGCCGGTTTGGTGAAAAAAGACATGATCAGCCCCGGCGCGGTGGTCATCGACGCCGGCGTCAACGAGATCAAGGACGAGAGCGGCGAGAGCAAGTACGTGGGCGACTGCGAACCCGACGTGGCCGAGGTGGCCGCGGCCCTGAGCCCGGTTCCCGGTGGGGTGGGCAGCCTGACCACCACCATCATCATGGGCAACGTGCTCAAGGCCCTCACGCTCCAGGGCGCGGACAAATAAGGAGGAGCGACAATGGCCCAGCAAGTCTATGAGATGACCCTGAACGACTTTATCGAGATCGCGGCCTCCAAGAGCCACACCCCCGGCGGCGGCAACGTGTCGGCGGTGGTGGCCACCCTGGCCGCTTCCATGGTGGCCATGGTGGGCAACCTCACCCTGTCCAACAAGAAGTACGAGGAGCACAAGGATCAGGCCCAGGGCTGCGTGGACCGGGTGATGGGAATGATCGCCAAGCTCAAGGATCTGACCGTCAAGGACATGGAAGCCTTTGACGCCTACATGGGCGTGTTCAAGATGCCCAAGGAGACCGACGAAGACAAGGCGGCCCGCAAGCAGGCCATGGAAAACGCGGCCAAGCAGGCCACCCTGGTGCCCCTGGATATCTGCAAGACCTGCCTGGACATCGTGGCCGAGGCCGACGCCCTGTCCAAGTACGGCAACCTCATGGCCATCAGCGATGTTGGCGTGGGGGCCATGGTGGCCGAGGCCGCCATGCGCTCGTGCATGCTCAGCGTGGACATCAACGTCCCCAGCATCAAGGACCAGGACTTTGTGAAAGACGTGTTGGCCGAGAAGGCCCGTCTGTTCACCCAGGCCGAAAAGCTGCGCACCCTGGCCATGGCCCGGGTCATCGAAAAGATGGGCGGCTAGCCCTTAGCGGCTTAATATCGCGGCGGGAGCCCATTCGGGCTCCCGCTGTTTTTTTAGGCCTTGCCGCCTGTTGCGGGGCAGCCGGGCCTGTGATAGTTTTTCCACATGCGCAAGGGGTTTATATTCAGATGGGTGGTCAACGCCCTGGGCCTGCTTTTCGTTTCCTGGCTGTTTGACGGCATCCAGGTCAACGGCGTGGGTTGGGCATTCGTGGCCGCCCTGTTTTTGGGCGTGTTCAACGCCTTGGTCCGCCCGGTGCTCATTCTGCTCACCCTGCCCATTACCGTGGTCACCATGGGCCTGTTCATCCTGGTGATCAACGCGCTCATGCTCTGGCTAACCGGCACATTGTTGGCCGGGTTCCAGGTGCATGGCTTCTGGACCGCGGTGGGCGGAGCTTTGGTGCTCAGCGTCATAAGCATGGCCGCCAACTCCCTGGTGGGGGACAGAGGCAACATCGAGGTCATCGATATGCACCGGGGTTCGCGGGGCCAGTGGGAGCGTAGGGACTAGGCCATGGAAACTCAACAGAGATCGTTGCAGCTACGGGTTGATTCCTGCCAGGAAGTCATAGACCACATCAGCCGCCGCCTGTCGGCCGAGGAAATCAATCCCCGCATCGTGGACCAGTTGGAGCGTCTTCGCGAACTGCTGGCCTTTTTGGACCACCGCCTGGTCAATGAAAACGATCTCTACCGCATCGAAGTTTCCACCAACCAGCTTCTGCGCGAACTGGGAGTGTTGTTCAATCACAACCAGTTCGGCTCCCTTTACGAGCACACCCTGCAATAATCCAGAGCGCCGGTATAAAGCCCCGCGCTCCAATGCCGCCGCCAAGGCGCCGCCCTTCTTGACAAGCAGTCCCCCGGCTCCTACTCTTGAGTAAGTTTTGAATTTTTAGGCATCTAGGCCCCTGATTCGCAAACCGGCACCAGGGAGGTTCGCCTTGCCCCTTCGCCTTCTGGCCCTGGCGGCCAACAACATCATTCTGGCCCTGACCCTAACCGTGTCCCTGGCCCTGGTGGGCCTGGTCACCCTTGCCCGCGTCCGGGCCAGGAACTAGCGCCATGCGAATCCTGTTGGCCGACCCGCCCCGCAAAGAGCAGTACTACGACCTCAGCTACCCCAACATCGGCATCCTATATCTGATCAGCTATCTGCGGGAGCACTACTCCGGCGAGCTACAGGTACGCTATCTAGAGGGCCAGGCATCCCTGGACGACCACCTCACGGCCATAGCCCAGTTCAAGCCGGACATATACGGCATGTCCTTCGCCCTGTGGACCGCCCGCCTGGCCCAGCGCACCATCGACGCGGTCAAGGAGCGTTACCCCGAACTGACAACCATCTGCGGCGGGCCCCAGCCCACGGCGGACTACGCCGAAGTGCTGGCCAAGTCGAGCGTGGACTACTGCTGCCTGGGCGAAGGCGAACAGACCTTTTTGGAGTTCGTGCGGGCCGTAGAACAGGGTAAGCGCGACATGAGCGGGGTGCCCGGACTGGCCTGGCGCGGCCCGGACGGGGCGGCGATGCTCAGCCCCAAGCGGGACTTTATCAAGAGCCTGGACGACATCCCCCTGCCCGCCTGGGATTTGGTGGACTTTGCCAAATATCCCGGCATGCACATCCACCAGTCCGCCCCCCAGACCCACCTGCTGGTGAGCCGGGGCTGCCCCTTTGACTGTAACTTCTGCGCCAACGCGGTGTGGAAGTACAACAAGCCCTGGGTGCGCCTACGGAGCCCCCAAAACATCGCATTAGAAGTGGAGTTGCTCTACCAGAGGGGCATCCGCGAAATATACATGACCTCCGACGAGTTCAACGTAAGCGCCAAGTGGGCTCTGGAGGTGTGCGCGTCCCTGGAAAAGCTGGGGCATAGCGACCTGTATTTCCAGTGCAACGTGCGCGCCGACATCGTGACCCCGGAGCTGGCCCAGGCCTTCAAACGCATCAACCTGTGGATGGTGCATTTGGGCATCGAGAGCGGCAACCAGCGCACCTTGGACGGCGTGGGCAAGCACGTCACCCTGGCCCAGATCGAGGCCGCCTGCCGCGCCTTCAAGGCCGAGGGTCTGAGCATCTTCGGCTTCGTGATGCTCTTCCACGCCTGGGAAGAAGACGGCCGCCTGTGCTGGGAGGGCCCCGCCGAGGTGGACGGCACCTTCGGCTTCTGCCGTAAGCTGCTCTCGGGCAAGCTAATCGACTACATGTCCTGGCAGGTGGCCACCCCCATGCCCGGCTCGCGTTTGTGGCAAATCGCCCAGCGCCACAGCCTGGTGCCCGACAAGACCATAGAGGACGTGTGGTCCCAGAACATGCTGCTGCCCGGCGTGTGCGAGGATCAGGTCAAGGCCAAGTTGCGCAAAGGCATGCTGCTCAAGAATTTCTATCTGCTGAAAAACGGCAAGATCAACCTGCGCCACGGCGACCGCATCTGGCGCAACCTCAAGGTGCTCTTGGGCGGGCGCCTAACCAAGGCTTAAACGATAGAGTTTGGCGTAAGCCTCGGCCATGGCCTCCAGGGAGAAGCGCTGGGCCACCCGTTGGGCTCCGGCCAGGCCATAGGCTCGGCTGCGCTCCGGGTCGCCCAGGAGCGCTCCCATGGCCTGGGCCAGGGTGGCGGGGTCGCTGGGGGGAACCAGCATGCCGGTCTCATTGGGGATGACCAACTCCGGGGTGCCGCCCACCGCCGTGGCCGCCACGGGCAGGCCCCCGGCCATGGCCTCCAGCAGGGCCATGGATATGCCCTCGGTTAGCGAACTCAGGGCGAACAGATCGCAGGCAGCCAACAAACGGGGCACGTCGCTCCGCTCGCCCAGAAAAGCCACCCGCTCCCCCAGGCCCAGTTCCGCAGCCAACTTTTCCAGCTCGCCCCTGACCGGGCCATGACCCACCAGAAACAAGCGCGGCCCCTGTAAAGCAACCATGGCTCTCAGCAGGGTGGCGTAGTCCTTCTCTTGGGAGAGCCGCCCCACGCTGATGACCGCCTGATCCCCAGGCCCCAGGCCCAGCTCATCCCTAGCGGCCTGCCGTTCGGCACGGGCGGAGGCCATCTCCTGCACGTCGATGCCGTTGTACACCAAATGCAGGCGCGCGGCGGGAATGTGGTCCAGATCGCGGGCCGCGGCCATGGCGTCCCGGCTCACGCAGGCGGTGGCCGCGCAGCGGGCGGCCAGCAGGCGCCGCAAGCGGCGATGGCGGGCGCTACCCTCGTAGTTGGCCCCGTGCAGGGTCACCACCACCGGGCACCGGGTGATCAGCGAAGCCATCACCGCGTAAAGCTGGGACACGGTGTTGTGGGCGTGCATCACATCCGCCCCGGTGGTGCGCACCAGGCGGGCCAGGCCGCGGGCCAGCTTCAGGTCCAGGCCGGGGGCCTTTTGCATTTCCCAGTGCTTGACACCATGGCCCAAATCCTCGGCCATGCCGCCGGCCCCGCCCAGGGTGACCACCTCGGCGGCGCAGCCCTGGGCGGGCAATCCCCTCAGCAGATGCACCACCACCCGCTCCATGCCCCCCACCTCCAGGGACCAAACCACTTGCAGCACCTTGATGCCTGATTTCGCTGGGGGCATATCGCTTCCTTGGGACAGGCCCGCCGGGGCCGATGGTTGTTTGCCGTAGCCCTAAAGGTAAACCCCAGGCCGCCCTTCTGGCAAGCCGGGCTGGTGCGCCGAGGCGTTTTCCGGCAGAATGGACTAGCATCTCTATTCATGGAGCGCCCGGATATGTGCGGCATCTTCGGATATTTCAGCCCCCCCGGCGGCCAAGCCAACGCCCGTGCCTGTGCCCAGGCCACCGCCCTGATGGCCCATCGCGGTCCGGACGCGGACGGCCAGTGGCAAAGCACCGATGGGGCGGTGTTCCTGGGCCACCGCCGCTTGTCCATCATCGATCTGTCCAGCGCGGCCAACCAGCCCATGCTCTCCCCCAGCGGCAAGGTGCTGATCTACAACGGCGAGATCTACAACTTCCGCGAGCTGCGCGGCGAGTTGGAAGCCCTGGGCATGAGCTTTACCACCAGCAGCGACACCGAGGTGCTGCTTTTGGCCCTGGAGCAATGGGGGCCGGAGACTACCCTGGCCAAACTGCGGGGCATGTTCTCCCTGGTGCTGTGGGACCCGGCGCAGGGCCGCGCCCTGTTGGCCCGCGACCCCTTCGGCATCAAGCCGCTGTATCTGTGGCAAGGGCCCCACGGCGAGTTGGCCGCTGCCTCGGAGATCAAAGCCTTTTACGCCCTGCCCGACTTCACGCCGGAACTGGACACCGAGTCACTGCCCGAGTATCTGCGCTTCCGCTCCCTGAGCGGCAACCGCACGCTTCTGAAGGATGTGAGCAAGCTGCCTCCCGCCTCCTACGCCTGGCACCGCCCCGGCGAGACGCTCCGCCCTCTCAAGTATTGGGACCTCACCCAGGACTTGGACCCAGCCCTGGCCAGGTCAGGCCTGGCCGAAAATACCAATCGCTTCGTGGAGCTGTTCCGCCAGACGGTGCAGGCCCACCTCATCTCCGACGTGCCGGTGGGGACCCAGTTTTCCGGCGGGGTGGACAGCAGCCTGGTGTCCGCCGTGGCCCGGCAAGACCTGGGCGCGGAGTTGGCCGGTTTCTTCTGCCGGGTGGACGACCCGGCCTGCGACGAAACGCCCTATGCCCGGGCCATTGCCACCGCCCTTGGCATGCGGGTGCACCAGGACGAGCTTACCTCCGGAGTGTTGTTTTCGGATTTATTGGACCAGCTGACCTGGCACCAGGACGAACCCCTGACCCACCCCAATTCCGTGGGCATTTTTTTGCTTTCGCGCCTGGCCAAAGGTCAGGTCAAGGTGTTGTTGTCCGGGGAGACGGCGGATGAGATTTTCGCGGGCTACGATGCCCACCGCCGCCTATTGGCTTTCGCCCGCATGGCCGGGGTGCCCCGCGCCCTGCTGGGACCGGCCCAGGCCCTGTGCGGACTGAGTTCCCGCTTGCGCTCGGTGGCCTTGTTGCTGGAGGAGTACCGGGGGCATGATTTGGAGCAGCTCACCCTGACCCGCCGCCAGCATTTGGACGGTCCGGCCCTGGAGGCCCTTTTGGGACCGGACGCGGCGCAGGCATCCTTGGCCGCCCGTCGGGCCGAGTTGGCCCCTCACGCGGGGGCCGACCCCCTCACCCGCTTCCAACTCTACGACTTGGCCGTGTATCTGCCGCCCATCATGGAGCGCCAGGACAAGATGTCCATGGCAGCCTCCATCGAGACCAGGGTGCCTTTCGCCGATGTGCAGGTGGGGCGCTTCGCCCTGTCGCTGCCCCCGGAGCAGCGGGCTACGGTGAAGCGGGGCAAGGTGGTTTTAAAACAGGCCCTGGCCCGCTACGTGCCGGCCGGCACGGTGGAGAGGCGCAAGGCCGGTTTCGGCATACCCCTGGCCGCCTGGTTGGACAGCCCTGGCGGCAGGGAACGCCGCAAGGCCCTGGCCGGGAGCCGCTCCTCCCTGGCCCCTTACCTGGACCAGGCCGCCATACGCCCTCTACTGGAGGGCCCGCGAAACGCCGCCCAGGCCGACGCCCTGTGGAGCCTTATCGCCCTCAACACCTGGGGCCGCCTGTTCCTCTCGCGCGACGCCGTGCTTGCCGCCCCGCGCGCGGTTCCGCTATAAAATCTAGGGGCTGTAATAGATTAGCCAATGCGCCAATCGGTGCGGTAATAGTTAAAATGCGCTGGATGTCGGTAGGTTTCACCACCAAGGAAATCCACACGGGTTCTTTCCCACTGTTTTTGAAAGAGTGTGAGTTCAGGTTTAATTACGGAACACCAAGGCAACAACTCGCAACCTTGAGGCTGTGGTGTGATATTTAAAAACCCTTATCTACTACAGTCATTAAGAGTATCTTCCAGTTATTACACAACCTAGTAAAAGGATTTTGTGCATTGGACATCCCACGTATCTTCAACATCACCGAAAGTGCTCACCGCATCCATAACCCGCTCACACCAGAAAAGCTCGCCACTCTCGGCGCAGCGTTGCGCCTGGAATCGGGGGCTCTTGTGCTCGACCTCGGCAGCGGTTCGGGCGAGATGCTGTGCACCTGGGCACGCGATTACAGGATCACCGGTGTCGGCATCGACATGAGCCAGTTGTTCACCGAGCAAGCGAAACTCCGCGCTGAAGAACTCGGAGTCGCCGATCGAGTCGAGTTCATCCACGACGACGCTGTCGGCTACGTCGCCGACGAAAAGGTCGATGTGGCAGCCTGTCTCGGTGCCACGTGGATCGGTGGGGGAGTCGCCGGCACCATCGAGCTTCTGGCGAAGAGTCTCCGCTCCGAGGGAATCATCCTCATCGGCGGGCCCTACTGGCTGCGGTTACCACCGACGCAAGACGTCGCCAAGGCCTGCTTTGCCAGTTCCATCTCTGACTTTCTCATGCTTCCAGAACTTCTCGCGTCTTTCGGCGACCTCGACTACGACGTTGTGGAAATGGTTCTGGCTGACCAAGAAGGCTGGGATAGGTACGAAGCGGCCAAGTGGCTCACCATGCGCCGATGGCTCAAAGCGAATCCCGAGGACGACTTGGCGAAAGAGGTTAGAGCCAAACTGATTTTGGAACCAAAACGCTACGCCGCCTACACGCGCGAATACCTCGGATGGGGTGTGTTCGCGCTGATGGCGCGGTGATGTGAGCCAGCTGGGATATTCGGCGCATTGTCAACGGCTCGGAAGGCTGAGCTACCCTCGGCGGTTCGGCCAAGCGTGAGTCCAAGTCTAATTACGTAACACCCAAGCAACAACTCGCAACGTTGCAGCTGTGGGGGGACATATAAAAACTCTAATCTAGTACAGCCCCCAAACCTAAGTAAGCCCCCGGTGCAGGCCGCCGTCGATGAGGTAGCTGACCCCGGTGATGTAGCTGGCGCGCTGGCTGGCCAAAAACACCACCAGGTCGGCGAACTCCTCGGGCTGGCCCAGGCGCTTCATGGGAATGGCCGCCACCGCGTCCTTTAGCGCCTCCTCTCGGCTGATGCCCCCGGTTTCGGCGCGGTCCTTGACCAAGTGGTCCACCCGCTCAGTATGCATCCAGCCGGGCAGCACGTTGTTGACCGTCACCCCGGATGTCCCCACCTCGTCGGCCAGGGTCTTGGCCCAGCCCACCACCGCCGCGCGGACGCTGTTGCTGAGTATCAAACCGGCGATGGGCTGTTTCACCGACACGCTGGTCATGTTGACCACCCGGCCCCAGCCCCGCTCCATCATGGCGGGCAGCAGGGTGCGAGTCATGGCCTGGGCCGAGAGCAGGGTAAGCTCCACCGCCTTGCGCCAGGCCTCCTCGTCCAAGTCCAGAAAGGTGCCGGTGGGCGGGCCGCCCGCGTTGTTCACCAGGATGTCCACCCCGCCCAACTCCGTTGCCGCCTCCCGGGCAAAATCAGCCGCCGCGCCCTGGGACGCCAAATCCACCGGCTGGGCAAATACCTTCACCCCGTAATCGTCGGCGATCTGCTCCGCTGCCTGGCCGAGCTTTTCTTCGCCCCTAGCGCACAGGGCCAGGTCGCAGCCCTCGGCGGCCAGCCCCCGAGCCACGGCCAGTCCCAGGCCCCGGCTGGCCCCTCCCACCAGGGCCACGCGGCCCTTAATCCCCATCTGCATGGTGACTCTCCTTTTTCTTGAGCCTTTGCAGGCGCACCAGGCGGGCATAGAGCCCGTCCAGGTCCATCAACTCCAAGTGCCCGCCCTGCTCCACCACCCGGCCCTGGTGCATCACCAGTATATTGTCAGCTCGCTGTATGGTGGACAAGCGGTGGGCCACCACCAGGCTGGTGCGCCCGGCCATGACCCGAGGCAAGGCCTTTTGAATCAAACGCTCGCTCACCGGGTCCACGCTGCTGGTGGCCTCGTCCAAAACCAACACCCGGGGTTCCCCGGCCACCGCCCGGGCCAGGGCCAATAGCTGGCGCTGCCCCGCGCTGAGGCGGCGCGCGCCCTCGCCCAGTTGGGTCTCCAGGCCGTGCTCCAGATGGCCCACGAACTCTGCCGCGCCGCTGACCTCCAGGGCCCGCTGCAAGTGATCCTGGTCCACCTCGGCCCGGTGCAGGGTGATGTTGTCCTTCACCGTGCCTGAGAGCAAAAACACCTCCTGGGACACCAGGGCCACTCTCTTGGCCACGTCCCCCCGGTCCATGTCCCTCAGGTCCACCCCGTCGATGACCACGCTGCCTTGGTCCGGGTCGTAAAGGCGCATGAGCAGATTGACCAAGCTGGTCTTGCCCGCCCCAGTGGGGCCCACCACGGCCCAGCTTTGGCCCGGCGGAATCACCAGGTTTAGGTCGTGCACCACCGGGCGGCCCGGCTCGTAGCCAAAGGTGACCCCGCTAAACTCCACCCGGCCCGGCCCGGCCTTTTCCGGCGCGGGGGTGCGCGGCGCGGGCAGGGCTTCCTGGTTATCCAGCAGATGGAATATGCGCTCGCCCGAGGCCATGGCCGCCTGCATGATGTTGTACTTTTCGGCCAAGTCGCGCACCGGGCGGAAGAACATCTGCATGTAGGCGATAAAGGCCACCAGGGTGCCCAGGCTGAGCTGGTCTTGAATAACCCGCCCACCGCCGTAGTAGATGATCAGCGCCATGGCCAGGGAGCTGAGCAGCTCGGTGATGGGCAGGAACACGGTGAACACCTTGACCTGGCGCATGCCCGCCGCGAAGTAGCCGTCGTTGAGCTCGCGGAACTGCTCCTGCCCGGCCTTTTCGGCCCTGAACAGCTTGATTACAGCCAGGCCGTCCAGGGTCTCGCTGAGCCAGCTATTTATGCGGCCCAGATGGCCCTGCAAGCGGCGGAAGGCGTCCCGGGCCAAGCGGGAGAAAGCCCAGGCCAGGGCCCCCACCACCGGGGTGAGGGCCAGGCACACCAGGGCCAAATAGAAGTCCAGCCACAGCAGCACCACCACGATGCCCGCGATGACGAAGAAGTCCTGGAACAGAGAAACCAGGGCGCTGGTGAACATCTCGTTGAGGTTCTGGATGTCGTTGGTCAGGCGGGTGACCAGCTTGCCCACCGGGTTGCGGTTGTAGAAAAACTCGTCGCGGCCCAACAGGTGGCGGTAGAGCTGCTGGCGCATGGCCAGCATCATCTCCTGGCCGGTGCGCTCCAGAAGCATGGTTTGAAAATAGCCCAAAGTAAAGACCCCGCAGGCGGCCAGCAAAAACAACAAGGCCAGGCGGGCCAGGCCCCAGGCGTCCGGGGTGCGCAGGGCGCGGAGCTGATCGTCCGGCAGCCCGGCCAGGTCCGGGGTGGCGATGACCCAGCGTTCCCCGGCCTTGATGAACACCTTGGGGTGAAGCCGGGCCAGGCGCTCGGCCTCGGCGGTGGGCGGGGCCAGATAAAAGGGGTTCTCGCTCACCGCCCCGGCGGCGCGCAGCTTGGCGGTCAAGCGGGGGTCCAGGCTCCGCCACACCTTCTCGGGTATGAACACCGCCCGGCCCCGGCCGGGCAGGAAGGACTCGCCCGCCTCCTGGCGCAGGGTTTGGGCCAGCTCGGGCGGGGCGTCCTGGGGACGCACCTCCAGGGCCTGGCGCACCATGTAGTTGTCTATGGCCAAGCGGGTGATGTAGGGCAGGGTCAAATCCAGGCCCGTGGCCAACAAGGTGAGCAGGGAGGCGAAGAGAATAACCGCCAGATGGGGCCGCCCGTAAGAGGCCAAACGCTTGAGCAGGCGGAAATCGTAGGGCTTGCCCAGCTGGTCCCCTTCCATGTAGCCGAAATCACCTGGAGGCGCCATGGCTAACTGCCCTCCAGCTCGGACAGAATGGCCTGCTCGGCGAACAGGTCGTGGTACAGACCCTGGCGGGCCATGAGCGAACGGTGATTGCCCTGCTCCATCAGGCGGCCTTGGTCCAACACGTAGATGTGGCTGGCAAAGGCCACACTGCCCAAGCGGTGACTCACCACCAGGGTGGTGCGCCCGGCGCGCAGGCGGGCCAGATTCGCCAGGATGCGGGTCTCGGTGCCGGTGTCCACGGCTGACAGGGGATCGTCCAAGACCAACACCGCCGGGTTCAAGATCAAGGCCCTGGCCAGGCACAGGCGTTGGCGCTGGCCGCCGCTGAGGTTGTGGGCCCGCTCGCCCAGCTCGGTGGCCAGGCCCAGGGGCAGCGCCCGCACATCTTCTGCCAACTCCGCAGCCTCCAGAGAGGCCCACATGCGCTCTTTAGTTGCGTGGGGATCGCCCAGGGTAAGGTTGTGGGCAACAGTGGCGGAGAACAGAAACGCCTCCTGAGGCACCTGCACCACGTGGGCCCTCAGGTCGCGCTGGGCCAGGTCCAGAACGTCGATGCCCTCCACATACACCGCACCCTGGGGCGGCTCGTACAAGCGCCCCAGCAAACGCAGCAGGGTGGACTTGCCGCTGCCGATGGGCCCCACCACGGCGGTGAGCTGCCCGGCCGGGGCCTTGAGGCTCACCCCTCTCAGGGTGTCCCCAGCCGCGCCGGGATAGCGGTAGGTAAGCTCTCGCACTTCCACCCCCAGCTTGGGCTCCGCGGGCAGATGGGCCGGATTGGGCGAGTCCTGCACCGCCGACTCTGCCGAGAGCACCTCGCTCACCCGCCCCAGGGAGGTGCGGGCCCGCTGCAACAGACTCACCACCCAGCCCAAGGCCATCATGGGCCAGGTGAGCATGCCCAGATAGGCGGTGAAGGCCACGAAATCGCCTGGGGTTATCTGGCCGAACACGGCCAGGGGGCCACCCGCGCCCACCACCACGGCCAAGCTCAAATTGGTGAAGAAAACCATCAAGGGGAAGAACAGGGCCATAACCCGGGCCAGGCTCAGGTTTTGTTTTAGATACCCCCTGGCGCTCACCTCCAGGCGGCGCTCCTCGGGCTCGGCCAGGGCGTAGGTCTTTATCAGGCGCACCCCGCTTATCACCTCGCGCACCTGCTCGGTCATGGCCGAGAAGGCCTCCTGCACCTTGGTGAAGCGGGTGTGGAAACGGCGGCTCTGCTGGCGGGTGAGGATGACGATGGCCGGCATGGGCAATATGGCCAGCAGGGCCAGCAGAGGGCTGATGTAGAGCATGAAGCCGATGGCGGCCAGGCCCATGAAGGCCCCGTCCACCGCAGCCACCAGGCCGATACCGGTGGCCATGCGGATGTTGTTGAGGTCGTTGGTGGCCCGGGCCATGAGCTCGCCCGGCGAGTTGTCGTCCAGGTAGCCCACGTGCATGCTTTGCAGATGGTCGAAAAGCTCGCGGCGAAGCTGGCGCTCCACCTCACGGGAAAAGCCCATGAGCAGGGGCCGCCATATCACGCGCATACAGACCATGCCCAAAGCCAGGCCCAGGATGCCCAGGCCGATGAGCATCAGGCGGTGGGCGTCCGCCCGGCCCAAAGTGAGGTCGTCCACCGCGAATTTGATCAGGCGGGGTATGTAGAGCTGGAAGACGTCCACCAGCACCAGGGCGGTGAACCCGATGCCCAGGCCCAGGGCCTTGCGCCGGGTCAGACCGCGCAACAAGGCCCACGCGCTCATGGCCTCACCTCATCTCACCAACGGGCACGGCTCAGCGCCCCTGGGTGGCCAATTGGCAGGGATGGGCCAACACGAATTCCTTGCTGCGGGCCACCACGGTCTTGTGCTTGCCGATGACCACGGTTATCCACATGCGCAACTTGGCTCCCGGGGGCAGTGCGGGCAACTGGTCGCAACGCACGAACAGCAGGTAGTCGTCCAGGAAGGTGCTGTCCACCCGGTGATAGAGCCGTTCGGCGTCGCCGTCGCGGGTCAGGGCCCTTCCCTTGGCGTCTTCGGGCCAGAGATTCACCGCCATCCACAGGCCCTGGTCGGTGGGCAGATCGCCCAGGTCGGAGTTGACCCGAAGCATTAAGCCGGGCTTGTCCTGGTATACCTCGCCGTCGGTCACCGAAAGGGACTTGATGCGCCCTTGGGCCGCGTCCATGGACACTGCCCGGCTGTCGCTCTCCGCCGGCGGCGGGGCCGGGGCGGGAGCCGTGGGAGGCGTAAATTTCTGAGGCTCGGGCATGCTCCGGGCGTAAGCGCCGCCCGTACCACAATTGGCGGCGATGGGGAAGCGCGGGCTGGAGTCCACGGCCTTGCGGTGCTCGTCCAGCACCGAAACCCTGGCCACGTAGGATGACGAGTCGCCCAAGGGCGGTAATTGGTCGCAGGCCACGAACATCACGAAGTATTCCACCGACACGTCGTCGACGCGCAGGTACAGGGTCTTGGTCTGCCCGCCGTTTTGGGGGGATATATCCAGGGCCAGCCACAGGCCCCGCGCCGCGGTGAGATCGGCCACGTTGACCACCGTGTGCACGTACAGGCCGTCCTTGCCCTGGTACTGCTCGCCATCGGTGACCCACAGATCCACGAAACGGGGGTCGCCCGGACGGCGGCGCTTTACTTTGGCTTCTTCGGGCTGGGGGCTCTTGGCCTTGGACAAGTAGGGATGCACCGCGTTGGCCAGGTGCAGGTGGGAAACCGGCCCCTCGAAACGGTGCACCACCATGCCCTGAGGGTCTATGACCAGGGTGGTGGGCAATACCCGCACCCCGGCGTTGGCCTCGGCCCATTTCACCTCGCCCAGCACCACCGGCATCTGCAACCCCAGGCGGGCCACGAAAGGCTTGACCATTTGGATGCCGCCCTGGTCCACGCTGAAGGCTATGGCGCTAACCCCCCGGTCGGCGTATTTCTTGGCAAAGCTGTCCAGCTTGGGCAGGGCCCGTTTACAGGGACCGCACCAAGTGGCGAAGAACTCCACAATAACCACCCGTCCCCGGAATTGCTCCAGACTCAGGCGCCCGCCGTCCAGGGCGGGTAGGTCGAAGTTCAGGCGTGGCGGCGGCGCGGCCTGGGCAGGCAAAAGCATGCCGAGCAGCGCCAAGCAAATTACAAAAGCGGACAGGGCCTTAACCATGTGGCCTCCCTATGGTTTAACAATCAATGATAATACCATCTGGCCGGTAGGGGGCAAGTTGACACCCCCCCCTTTCCGCCGGTAGACTCTTCTACCCAATCTGCCGCGAAAGCCGGAGCACAATGAGCGACCCTATTGGCCAGCTAGTCGAATTCATCGAAAAAAACCGCGTTGAGCTTGGTTTGGTGGTGGCGGCCAAAAAAGGACGGCTAAATCTGTTCACCGTCGCGGGCCGCCAAGCCTCCCTTAACACCAACCGGGTTCTGTTCATGTCGCCGGGCGCCATGGGCTCCGAAGCCCCTCGGGCGGCTCAGCAGGAATATTTGACCGAGGTCCAAACCTCCCGCGACAAGTTGGCCGAGCAGGTCGACGTAACCGAGTTGTGGGAGCTGGTCTACGAAGAGGCCGACCCCCTGTCCCTGCGCGACCTGGCCCAGCTCGCCTTTGGCCGTCCGCTCAGCGACGACCAAATCTCGGCCACCTTGCGGGCCTTGTTCAACGAGCGCGTCCATTTTCGCCTGGCTGGGAGTCAATTTCTGACCTACAGCCCCGAGCAGCTGGAGGCCAAACGGCTTCAAGCCGAGCGGGAGCAGGCCCGCCAGGCCCAGGTGGCCGCCGGGGTGGACTTCCTCAAAGGCCTGCCCAGCGAGGGCCCCATGCCCGAGGCCCCGCCGGAGCTGGCGGGGTTGCTGGTGGACTACCTGGTGTTCCAAGAGGAGGCCTCTCAGGTCAAGCTGGCCAAGGAGGTGGTCGCCGGGGCCGAGGTGGGCGGGGCCAAAAAGCTTTTCCGCCTGCTGGTCAGTCTGGGGGTCTTGGAGCCCCACCACAACCTGGAGCTTATCCGCCAGGGCATCAGCCAGGATTTCGCCCCCGAGGCCGAGGCTCAGGCCCAGGTTCTAGACCCCAACCCGGAGCACGGCGGGGCGCGCATCGACCTTACCGAGTTGTACACCTTCACCATCGACGGCAACTTCACCACCGATTTCGACGACGCCCTGTCCTTTGAACCCGACGAAAACGGCGGGGGCACCCTGGGGGTGCACATAACCGACGCCGGGGCCATCATGCCCCCTGAAGGGCCCTTGGAAGAGGAAGCCCGCCTTCGGGCCACATCCCTATATTTGCCCGATGACCGTCTGCCCATGCTGCCGCCGCGCCTGAGCGAAGACCAGCTCTCCCTGCGCCAGGGTGAGCTGCGCCCGGCCCTGTCGGTCTTGGCCCGCTTGGACGCCGAGGGACGGCTCATCGACTACCGCCTGGAACGCAGCCTCTTGAAGGTGCACAAACGCCTGACCTACGACGAGGCCGACGGCATGCTCGAAGGCGACCCTCGCCTGGCCGCGCTGCACGCCATATGCCACGCCCTGCGCCGCCGCCGGGGCGAGGCGGGAGCCTACTTCCTGCCTCTGCCCGAGGTGCTGGTGGGGGTGGACCCGGCCACCAAGGAGGTGTGGGTGCGCCGGGTGGACCGCAACGGCCCCAGCCGGGAGATGGTGGCCGAGACCGCCATTTTGGGCAACTGGCTCTTCGCCCTGTTCCTGGCCGATTCGGGCGCGCCCGCCCTATTCCGCACCCAGGCCAAGCCCTCGGAGCCAATCGAGGAAGGCGACCCCAGCGACATCTACCACCACTTCAAGCAGCGCCGCCTGCTGAACCGGGTGGAGATAACCACCAAGCCGGGCCTGCACTCCAGTCTGGGGGTGCACCCCTACACCCAGGCCACCAGCCCCATACGCCGCTATCTGGACCTGGTGATGCAACGCCAGATAGGCAGCGTCCTGTGCGGAGGCCCGCCCCTGTACAGCGCCAAGGAATTGGAAGAGGTGGCCATGGAAGTGGGGCCCTCAGTGCGCCGGGCCATGCGGGTGCGCCAGGTGCGTCAGCGCTACTGGCTCTTGCAGTGGCTGCGCCAGCGCCAGGACCAGCCCCAACCCGCCGTGGTCATGGAGCGCCAGATGCGACGCTGGCAACTGCTGCTCACCGACATCATGATGCTGGTGAACATCCCCATCCGCGCCGGGCAGGACCTGAGCCCCGGCAAGGAAGTGGAGCTGATGGTGGAGCGGGTTGATCCCTTTGAAGACATCCTCAGGGTGAAGCTGACCTGAGCAAAAAATCCCGGGCATTGCGGCCCGGGAGTTGTCAGCTTATACGATATCGAAAGATCCGAGCAAATGCCGCGCACCGGCTGACGGCAACCGGCACAGCCAGGGGGCCATGGGCTAGGCGCGTCCGGCAAGCGAAGACCGGAGCTGTAGGAGGACCCACAGCGAGGTCTGAGTGCTGCCGGCAACACAGCCCACGGGCGTCTGGCGAAGCCGCTTAGTCTATCTGGTTCTTCTTGCCGCTGAGATGCTCGATCTCGATGCAGATCACGGCCAGGCCCTTGACCTTTTCCGGGGGGAAGTTCATGTCGCCGTCGTAGCCGCATTGGCGGGCGATGGCCGCCAGCCCGGCGGCCTTGGCCTCCAGGTCCTCAACCAGGGAGGCTTTGCCCAAGCCCACCACGCTGCGGTAGCGGGTGTCCCACTTGCAGGGATTGGGCCCGCTCATCAACTCCACCGACTCCATGACCGTGAAGCTCACCTTGGGGTTGCCCGCCAAAATCTCCATCTTCAGACCCTTGGGGCCGGTGTGCATGTAGACCTTGCCGTTTAGGCAGCCATAGTTCATGGGCACCACGTAGGGTTGGCCGTCTTGGCACATGGCCAGGCAAAGGATGTTGTTCCGCTCCAGGATGGCTTGGGCCAGTTCGTTGATCTGCTTGTCGGTCTTGCGTAAGGGCCGCTGCATGGTCAGGCATCTTTCATGGTTTGGGCAATCATCTTTTGCCAGGCCGGGGCCTGGGACTGCCAGGTGAAGTTTTGGGCCAGGGGCCGGTAGTCTTGTTGCCGGGCCGAGTTGGGCCTCCGGGCCAATTCCAGCAAGGCCGGAGTCAGCTCTCCCGATGGGTAGCGGAACTGGGCGGGGTAAAGCTCCGGGTACACCAGGGCATCGGGCACCAGGGGGCGGCAACCCGCCCACACCGCCTCGGCCACGCTGATTCCAAAATACTCCTGAAGCGCGGTGGAAACCACCACATCGGCCCAAAAAAGCCATTCCCAATACCCGGCCCGGTCATCCGCGTGGCCCCATTGCACAAGGTGTTTCCCCAGGGCCTCGCGGGCGGCGGCAAACACGGCCGGTGGCTTGGCCGGGGACGGCCCCAGCACCGCCACCTGGAACTCCAGGCCCTGAGCGGCCAGGGCTTCCAAGGCGGCGAAGAATTGCTCGGGGGCCTTGTCCTGGGCCCAGCGGTGGTTCCACAAGATGCGCAACGGCCCTTCCCGGGACTCGCGGTTTAGGCCCACCGCCTCGCTAGGGTCGATGGGCATGCACAGGGCGCTGCTGTTAGCCGCTATGGCCTCGGCCAGCCCCGTGGGGCGCATGTCCGGCAACCGGCCCAGCAACTCGCGGGCCGCGCCCAAAAACTGATCCCGATGAAAGCCCGAGTTGAACACCACGCGCTTGGCGGCCTGGGCGCTGGTCAGGTTGCTGAAGGCCAGGTACAGGTCGCGCTCCTGCTGGCGCTGATCGGCTTTACCCTGGGCGGGGTAGGCCAGCTGGTTTTCGTGGAACACCACCAGGGCGGGCACCGTGGCCAGGCCGGGGACCAGGCCCCTGAACTCGGCCAGGCCCAGCATGTCCGAGCACACCAGGGCGTCCCAGGGCTGGGCCAACATATCGGACGCTTGGTCGGCCAAAAAGGCCGCAGCCCCCCGCAGCCGCCAGCGCCAATGGCGTCCGGGTAGGCCCAGCAAGCTCCAGCGGGCTGGCACGTGTTTCATAAGGCCCTGGGCAAAGGCGGCGTGGGAGGCGGTGAGGTAAGGCTCCACAAACAAAAGACGCGGGCCGCCAGCGCCCACGTCTTGAACTATCAGGTCGTCTGCCACAGGTCAGCGAATAACGCTCTTGGGCTTGTAATAGCCGCCGGCCACGCTGGTGCAGGGGGCCACCAGAGAACCCCGGCCCAGCACCGTGCCCGGATTGGTCACGGAGTTGCAGCCGGTCTGAACGCCATCGCCCAGGATGGCCCCGAACTTGCGCCGGGCCACGTGGTAGGTGGAGCCGCCCGCCTTGAGATGATAGGGCCGCTCCACGATCTTCAGGTTGGCCAGCTTGGTGCCCGCGCCCAGGTTAACTTCCCGGCCCAAAATGGAGTCACCCAGATAGGCGAAGTGCCCCGCCTTGGCCCCGTCCATCATGATGGAGTTTTTCATCTCCGTGGTGTGACCCACCACGCAGCCCACTCCCACCAGGCAGCCGCCCCGCAGATAGGCTCCCTGGCGCACCTCGCTGCCCGGCCCGATGTAGGTGGGCCCTTTTAGCAAAGCGCCGGGCTCCACCACCGCGCCGGGGGCGATGTGCACCTGATCGTCCAGGAAGATGGCTCCGGCGTAGACCAGGGCCGCGTCGGTCACCTCCTGGCCGTTCAAGAAAATCCGCATCTCGCCCTTGGTGGGGTCGCCGCCCAGCAGTTTAAAGTCGCAGTCGAACACCCGGCCCCGGTGCAGCACCACGGTGCGCGGCAGCACCTCGCCGCCCCCGCGCAACAAGGCCCCGGTATGCCCGGCGTAGTCCACCAGGTTGGCGGCGTAATCCTTGATTCGGTCCAGGGCATCCCAGGCCAGGTCCACTCCTTTGAAAAGTTCCTTGAAGGTGGCCTCTTCCAGATCGAACAGGTCTGCCGGGGATACCATGACTTCTCCCTACCAGTATTTGCGGACCTTGATGCCCCGTTCGGACAAGTAGTCCTTGATGTCGGCCACGCTGTAGTGGCCGTAGTGGGTCATGGAAGCGATGAGGGCGGCGTCGGCCTTGCCCCCGGTGAGCACGTCGGCTAGGTGCTGGGGCTCGCCCGCACCGCCCGAGGCGATCACCGGAATGGAAACGTGGCTGCTGATCAGGGCGGTGAGGTCCATCTCATAGCCCTGCTGGGTGCCGTCGGCGTCAATGCTGTTGAGGCATATCTCGCCCGCGCCCAGGCGCTCGGCCTCCTGGGCCCACCACAGGGCGTCGATGCCCATGTGCTTGCGCCCGCCGTGGATGACCATCTCGTAGCCGCTGGGAATCTTCTCGCTCACCGGCACCTTGAGCACATCCATGCCCAGGACCACGCACTGAGCCCCGAACTGGCGGGACCCGTCGGCGATGATCTGGGGGTTGGTGACCGCCGAGGAGTTCACGCTGACCTTTTCGGCCCCAGCCATGAGCACCGCTCGCATGTCCTCCACGGTGCGCAGGCCACCGCCCACCGAGAAGGGGATAAAGATGCGCTCGGCCACCCGGCGCACCACCTCCAGCATGATATCCCTGGCCTCGTGGCTGGCGGTGATGTCGTAGAATACCAGTTCGTCGGCGCCCTCGCGGTAGTAGAACTCGGCCATGTCCACCGGGTCGCCGATGTCCACGTTGCCCTTGAACTTGATGCCTTTGGTGAGCTTGCCGTCGCGCACGTCCAGGCAGGGGATTATCCGCTTAGAGAGCATCGCCACCCTCCTTGCCGTCCCAAGCCAAAAAATTCTCGAGGAGCTTCAGGCCGGGCCGCCCCGACTTTTCGGGGTGGAACTGCACCGCCACCAGGGAGCCTTTGGCCACGGCCGACACAAAGGGGAAGCCGTAATCCGTGGTCCCGACCACCGAATCTTCGCTTGCCGGTTGCAGGTAATAAGAGTGCACGAAGTAGAACTCCGCCTCGTCGGGGATGTCCGCGAACACCGGGTGGTTGATTTTCCAGTCCACCCCGTTCCAGCCCATGTGGGGCACCTTGAGAGGCTCGCCCGCTTGGTCGCGGTGCTCCACCGGGAAGCGCACCACCTTGCCGGGCATCAGGCCCAGGCAGTCGGTGAGGTCTTCCTCGCTGTAGTCGAAGATGATCTGGGTGCCGAAGCAGATACCCAGGAAGGGCTTGCCCTGGGCCACGGTGTCGGCCAGAACCCGGTCCAGGCCCAAACGGCGCAGGCTGGCCATGCCCGCCCCGGCCCGGCCCACGCCCGGCAGAATGACCCGCGCGGCCTGGGCGATGAACTCAGGGTCCCGGCTGATGGCGCAGTCCGCCCCCAGGGAGCGCAGGGCGCGCTCCACGCTGGTGAGGTTGCCCGCGTCATAGTCGATGATGGCAATCAAGGGTGTTCTCCTTTTGGCTTGCCGGAACCAAAGCGCCCGGCTCGGCTTAAGGAATATAACACACCCCCAGCCCTAGGTCAGCGCCTGGGGCAGGGTGCTTCCTACCAACACCCGGGCGGCCAGGAAGAACATGCGAATGCTGATTGTTACAAAGTATATACTCGCGCCAAAAACCACAAATATTACAAAGAAGGCGTGCAGATCAGAGAGAAAACGCCGTGGTTTATCGGCTTGTCCGGAGCCGTGCAGCCATAGTGTTTCAGCACATGATGGATGTAATTCCAAGATGTGCCAAAGAAATACGGTAAGCCTGCCCCAAGTTAGTCTAAATAGCCTGGGGCGGTGCCATCACAGGTCGAGTTCGGCGTAGTGCTTCCGCAGACATTCCGGGCACAGGCCGTGGCTGAAATCGGCCCGGGAGTGGTGACTGATATAGGATTCCAGTTGCTCCCAGTCACCTTGGTCGTTACGGATGCGCTTGCAGTGGCTGCAGATGGACAGCAGCCCCCGCAGTTCCTGCAACTCCCTCTCTCGCGCCGCCTTCAGGGCCTCCTGGGCCTGAAGGCTCTCGGTGACGTCGTGACAGGAGCCAATGTAGCCGGCGAAGTTGCCCTGATCGTCGTCAAAGGGCACGCCTCGGTCGAAGATCCAACGAAAGACCCCGTCATGACGGCGCAGGCGGTAGGTCATCTCAAAGGGTTTGCGTTGGGCGAAGTGGTCCAAATAAATGCTCAGGCAGTTCTGAAAATCATCGGGATGCACTCCCTCGGTCCAGCCGTTGCCGGCCTCCTGTTCCATGGTGCGCCCAGTGAATTCCAGCCAGCGTTGGTTGAAATAATCACATTCGCTTGAGGTGTTGGCCCTCCAGATCAGGATAGGGGCTTGTTCCACTAATAGACGATACTCCGTGAAGTTAAGGACAAGCTCGGCCATTTCTGTCCCCCGCTGGTTATGTTTGGCAAACGTTGTTGTATACACTAATCCCAAGTGTTAACCGGACGCCATCTGGCGCATGTCATGAACCCAGTCGGCGGGGTCTGCGGTGTCATTGACCTATCGCCCATTCTGATTTACCCCTCATGATTCCTGGGCAAATCAGTTCCTAGCCGGTTTAGGGCATCGTAAGTCTTAGGTTCGGTGATATTCAAGGCCCCATGTGCCGAGTGGACGTTGCCGGGCCCGCCTCCCCGCCGGGGTCCACCGGGCCGTCCGCCGGGAATGGCGGGCGGCCCGGTGGTTCAAGGCCTAGTAGACGTAGAAGCCGCGGCCGGTCTTACGCCCCAACCAGCCCTGGTCCACGTATTTCCTGAGCAACGGGCAGGGGCGATACTTGCTGTCGCTAAGGTCCCGGTACAGCACCTCCATGATGGCCAGGCAGGTGTCCAGGCCGATGAGGTCGGCCAGGGCCAAGGGGCCCATGGGGTGGGCCATGCCCAGCTTCATGATGGTGTCGATGTCCTCGGGCTTGCCCACGCCCTCCACCACGCAGTAGATGGCCTCGTTGATCATGGGCAGCAGGATGCGGTTGGCCACGAAACCGGGATAGTCGTTGGCCGGCACCGGGGTCTTGCCCATGGACTTGGCCAGATCCATCACCGTCTCGAAGGTCTCTTCGCTGGTGGCCAAGCCACGGATAACCTCAACCAGCTTCATCATGGGCACCGGATTCATGAAGTGCATGCCGATGACCTGATCGGGCCGCTTGGTCACACCCGCGATCTTGGTGATGCTGATGGAGCTGGTGTTGCTGGCCAGGATCACGTTGTCCGGGCAGATGGAGTCCAATTGGCGGAAGATGTCCAGCTTCAGGTCCACGTTCTCGGTGGCCGCTTCCACCACGATGTCAGCCCCGGCCATGTCCTTCAGGTCGGTGGTGGTCTTGATGCGCCCCAGGATGGCCTCCTGGTCCTCGGCGGTGATTTTTTCCTTTTTGACCAGGCGAGCCAGGCTGCCGGCTATGGTGTCCACGCCCTTTTGGCAGAACTCCTGTTTGATGTCGCTCATGATCACATTAAGGCCCGCGGCGGCGGCCACCTGGGCGATGCCGTTGCCCATCTGGCCGGAACCGATGACGCCGATAGTATTTATTGCCACTTGTCGCACCTTTCTAGCTAAATTTCCCGCCAGCCTAGGCGGAGGTTTCATCAAAACAGCCGGTAAACCAATCGCGGTAGTATTTGGCGCTGGCCCACACACCGGCCAAAATGGATATCCACATTAAGGTCTTGGCGCTTATCATCAGCCAGGGCCAACCGGCCCAGGCGGCTATGATCTGAAAGCCCAGGCCCCAGGCCAGGCCGAAGGTCTTGTACTTGCCCAGGCGGCTGGGCTTTACCCTGGGGGCGGGCCACAGGGGCTGGTGGAGTTTGCTCTGGCGCATCATGTGCAGCAGGGGAATCACCACTGCGTGGGCCTCCACCACCAGGATGGCGGCCAGGGCCCAGCCGGTGAGCACGCCGTGGTACAACAGCACCAGGGTCGCGCTCAGGGCCAGGATCTTGTCGCCCAGTGGGTCCAAAAAGGCCCCCAACTTGGTGACTTGGCCGCGATGGCGAGCCACCGCCCCGTCCAAGAGGTCGCTCATGCCCGCAGCCAGGCCCAGGATGATAACCCAGCCCAGGTAGTTGCCGGACAGGCCCACCACCGACATGGCCACGGCGCAGGCCAAGCGGAACAAACTAATTTGGTTGGGGCTGATCATGTCCGGGACCAGGGACGCCACCCTGGCCCCAAAACCATTGCTCTGGGCGGCTTGGTTTTCGCTGGTTTGGCTTGCCTGCAAAGCATTCTCCTCTCGGCCCCCAATTGGAGCGAGGGACGCTAAACCGCACAATAATAGGTGTTTTTCAAGGCCGGACTATAGCGCAAGGCCAAACAGGGGGCAAGGATTAATCCGGAGCCGCCATGGCCCGCCGGTGCAGGGTGAGCTGCAACACGGCCAGGGCCGCCGGGGTTATTCCGCTGATGCGCGCCGCTTGTCCCAGGCTGGCCGGGCGCACCCGGCTGAGCTTTTCCTTGACCTCGTGGCTCAGCCCCTCGATGAGCTGATAGTCCAGATCAGGCGGCAGGGCCAGGGACTCCTTGGCCCTGAAACGCTCCACCTGCTCTCTTTCGCGCTTTTCATAGCCCGCGTAGGCGGCCTTGATCTGCACCTGCTCGGTGGCGGCCGGCTCCAGGGCAGCCAACTCGGCCAGGGCCGGGTGCAAAGTGGCCACCTGGGCCAGGTCCATGCCCGGCCGCCGCAAAATCTCATGGGCCGCGTGAGGCCGCCGCAAAGGGGCGCTGCCCAACTCGGCCAGGCGGCCGTTCACCTCGGCGGTGGGGTTCAGGCGCACCGCCTCCAGCAGTTCCAAGGCCCGCTCCACCTGGGCCCGCTTGGCCGTAAAGGCGGCCCAGCGGTGATCGTCCACCAAACCCAGCTCCCGTCCCAGGGGGGTCAGGCGCAGGTCGGCGTTGTCCTCGCGCAGGGTGAGGCGAAACTCGGCCCGCGAGGTGAACATGCGGTAGGGCTCCAGGGTGCCCTTGGTCACCAGATCGTCGATGAGCACCCCCAGATAGGCCTGGGAGCGGTTCAGGATCACCGGCTCACGGGCCTGTGCCCCCCTGGCCGCGTTGATGCCCGCCCACAGCCCCTGGGCCCCGGCCTCTTCGTAGCCGCTGGTGCCGTTGATCTGCCCGGCCATGTATAGCCCGGCCAGGTGCTTGGACTCCAGCCAGGGGGTCAGGTCGCGGGGGTCGCTGTAGTCGTACTCGATGGCGTAGCCCGGCCGCACGATGACCGCCCGCCCACAACCGGGCAAGGTGCGCACCATCAGATGCTGCACTTCGGCGGGCAGACTGGTGGGGATGCCGTTGGGATAGATCAAGGGCGAGTCCAGGCCCTGGGGTTCCAGGAACACCTGGTGGCTGTCCTTGTCCGGGAAGCGCACCACCTTGTCCTCCAGGGAGGGGCAGTAGCGTGCCCCCACCCCGGTGATGACTCCGGCGTACATGGGGGCCTGGTCCAGATTGGCGCGGATCAGCTCGTGGGTGGCCTCGGTGGTGTGGCTGAGCCAGCACACCCGCTGGGGCAGCACCGGAGCGGTGTTCAGGAAGCTGAACATGCGCGGATTGTCGTCGCCAGGTTGCTGGGGCAGGCCCTCCAGGTCCAGGCTTTTTATGTCCAGGCGGGGAGTGGTGCCGGTCTTGAGCCGCCCCAAATTGAAACCCAGCTCTTTGAGTTGCTGAGACAGGGCGTCGGCCGGAGGGTCGCCCATGCGCCCGCCTCGAGACTGGGTGAGTCCCACGTGGATCACCCCGCGCAGGAAGGTGCCGGTGGTGAGTATCACCGCCTTGGCCGCGATCTCCCCTCCCCGGCCCGGCCGGATGCCCGCCACCCGGCCGCCATCCACCACCAGGCCCCGCACCTCGTCGTCCAAAAGCCACAGGCCGGGCTGGCCGGCGCAGACCTTGGCCATGCGCGCGGGGTAGCGGTCTATGTCCACC
Source organism: Desulfarculaceae bacterium (assembly GCA_021737645.1). GTDB lineage: Bacteria > Desulfobacterota > Desulfarculia > Desulfarculales > Desulfarculaceae > Desulfoferula. Next base: position 15,535 of record JAIPDO010000020.1, on the reverse strand, counting down.
TGGGCCCGGCTGGACCACACCGCCGGTCCCTTGCCCTGATTGAGCAGGCGAAACTGGATGCCCGTGGCGTCGGTGTTGAGGCCCATCTCCCCGCCCAGGGCGTCGATCTCCTTGACCAGGTGCCCCTTGGCCAGGCCGCCCACGGCCGGGTTGCAGCTCAGGGCCGCGATGTGCTCCAGGTTGATGGTGGCCAAGAGGCACTTGGCCCCCAGGCGGGCGGCGGCCAGGGCCGCCTCGCACCCGGCATGGCCCGCGCCCACCACCACCACGTCGAAGCTATCGGGGAATTGCGCGCTCAACTTAGTCCCAAATAGGCGTGGTCCAGATCATCGGTACCCAGCACCCGGCCGCCCCGCCACAAGGCCCCGGAGGGGCGAACCAGAAGCAATTCGTGGTCGCCGGGGCGGCTGTTTTCCAAGACCCGGCAGCCGATGGCCCCCGGACCCTGAGCCAGCACCGGCAGGCCCAGGGGGCCTTCCACGAACTTGATGCCGTCCCAGCGTTGCTCGGGCGGGCGGCCCAAGGCGGCGGCCAGATCCAGGTCGCCCGAGGGCAACAGGTTCAGGGCAAACTCGCCCTGGGCCAGGATTTCGGGCAGCAGCCCCCGATTGTGGCGCACCGCCACCTGGATCAGGGGCGGATCGCCGCTGACCTGGCTGACCCAGGATACCAGCATGCCCCGAGGCTGATCCAAGCTCCCGGTGCTGAGAAAATAAAGGCCGTAGACCAGGCCACCCAGGGCGGCGGCCATGTCAGGGGTCAAATTGCCGATTTTGGCGGGATTCATGATGTCGCTTCCTTTGGGGCTCCGCCCAGGGCCTGTTTGAGTCGCTGCCAAATCAGGCCCAGATATTCGTGAACAGCATCTTCGCAACCTTCCAGCGCGCTGACTGACGGCAAAAAGGAAAAAAAGTCCAGGCGCATATCCTTGGTGCGAAAGTCGCAGGGCGCGGCCACCGGGTTCAGGCCGTAGCCCCGGAACCAGGCCATGGAACGGGGCATGTGTATCGCGGAGGTGACCAGGGCGAAGGGCCTGCCGTCAAGCCTTTGCTTGAGCAACTCGGCCTGGTCCTCGGTGTCCCAGGAGGCGTTTTCCGAGACTATCGCCTCCTTGGGCACGCCCAGCTCCAGGGCCATGGCGGTCATGGCATGGGCCTCGCTTGACTCACCGTCAATATTGCCACCTGAAAGCACCAATTTGGCCCCGGGCATCCCCCGCCACAGGCGCACCCCTTCCAGCAAACGCTTGAGGGTCCTCGGCCCCAGACGGTCGGCCGCTGTTGTTTCTCCCAGGCCATATCCTCCGGCCAGCACAACAATATCGCTCACGCCCTTGGCGCTCAAGGCGGCGGGCGTGGCGTATGCCCAGTTCTGCGACTCCAACTGATGCAGCAGCAACCCCCCGGTGATGGGCATGGACAGCACCAGCAGCCACAACCCGGCGATAATCATCAACAACGGCCCCGTCCGCTTGGCCGGACGCCGCCACCAAATCAGGGCACCAGCCAACCACAACACCAGCACCTGCCCCAGGGGAAGCACCAAACGGGAGATTAATTTTTTGGCAATGAAGCCGATAAAAACCATATCCAGTTTCCACGCGGAAGGGTTGGGTTTCTCCAATTATGCCAGGACCGAAGGCCGGGGGAAAGCGACAGGCCGGAGAGTGAGAACGGTTTTCCCCCAGAGGCTGGGTTATAATTATCGGTAATCATCTATCGGAGGAATCATGGACAAGACCGAACTCATCAAAAACATTGATTTTGCCCAGCCCCTGGAGCTTAACGGCCTGGTGGAGTACCAGCAGGGTCAGGTGGTGAGCCGCACCCTGGCCCAAAACAACTTCCTCAGCCTGACTTTGTTCGCCTTTGACATTGGCGAAGGCATCAGCGCCCACACCGTGCCCGCCGACGCCCTGGTGCAGGTGATCGACGGCGAGGCCGAGGTGAACATCGACGGCCAAGTGATGACCGTGGCCGCCGGTCAGGTGGTGGCCATGCCTGCGGGCAAACCCCACGCCCTCACCGCCCGTCAGCGCTTCAAGATGATGCTCACCGTGGTGCGTGCGCCCCAAACGGTTAGCCTTTAGTTAGGCGGCTGCGCCGGGAACAGGCTTTTAGGGCTCGCTCCCCTTTTTGGTTTCGGCCAAGGCCTGGGCCAAATGGCGCACCTTGATGGGCGATCCCAGGTGGTCCAGGCCGCCCTCCAGTTGCAGCACGCATCCGGGGCAGTCGGTGACCAGGGTGTCGGCCCCGGTGGCCGCCACCTGCCCCAGCTTGCGCTCCAGGATAGCCGCTGAGAGCTCGGGGAAGTCCAGGGAATAGGACCCGCCAAAGCCGCAGCACACCTCCTCGTCGTCATAAGGCCGGTAGTCGTAGCCGGCGTCCCGGAGCAGCTCCTTGGGGGCTTCATGCACCCCCAGGCCCCGGCACAGGTGGCAGGGCGCGTGGTAGGCCACCGCCTTGCCCTGGGCCGCCGTGGGCTCCAGGCCCACCTCTTTTTGCAGGAAGCTGGCCAGATCGATGACCTTGGCGGCCAGGTGCTCGGCCCGCCCCGCCCAGCCCGGGTCGCCAGCCAGCAGCTTGGGGTAATTCTTCAGGTGCGAGGCGCAGGAGGCGCACAGGGTCAGCACGTAGTCATGATGTTCCGCGTTTAGGGCGGCCAGGTTTTGCCGAGCCACCTCGCGGGCGGTCTCCTCCTCGCTAGCCATGGCTGCGGGCAGGCCGCAACAGCTCTGGTCCCGCGCGTAGTCCACCTGGATGTTCTGGCCATCGATCAGCTCGAGCAAAGCCTCGCCCTGTTCGGGGTACACGAAATCCACCAAACAGCCGCCGAACAGGGCCACCTTGAGCCGTGGCTCGGCCACCGGGGGAACCAGGCGGCTCCAGCGGTCGCGCAGGGGCTCGGCCGCCACCACCGGCAGACTGCGGAACTCCTGGTCAGGGGCGAAGAACAGGGGCAGGTGCCTGATCTTGCGTCCGTCCCCGGCCAGAGGCTTTTGGGCCAGATAGGCCCGGCGCAGCAAAAAGTGGAACAGGGGCCGGTTGGTCATGACCCGGCGCAGAAGCTGGTTCTTCAGCGGGCGGCCCTGTTCGGCCATGACCAGGCCGGCGGTCTTTTTTATCAGGGCCGGGAGATCGATGTCCGCCGGGCAGTTCACCTTGCAGGCCTGGCAGTTTAGGCAGTTGTTCACCAGCTCCTGGGCCGCTTCCAGGCCGTGATAGAAGTAGGTGAGTATCAGGCCGATGGCCCCGATGTACACGTGGCCGTAGTTGTGGCCGCCCACCTTGCCGAAGATGGGGCACACGTTGGCGCAGGAGCCGCAGCGCACGCAGCGCAGGGCCTGGCTGAACACCGGGTCCTGGGACAGGGCCAGGCGGCCGTTGTCCAAAAACACGATGTGCAGATCTTTACGTCCTCCGGCGGCGGCGCACTCCACCGCCCCGGTTACCCAGGTGACATAGGTGCTGATGAGCTGGCCGGTGGCCGAGCGGGGCAGCAGCCGCAAAATCTTGAGCGCGGTGTTCAGGTCGGGCACCAGCTTTTCCAGGCCCACCAGGGCCACGTGCACCCGAGGCAGGGTGGTGACCAGCCTGGCGTTGCCTTCGTTGGTCACCGTGGCGATGCTGCCGGTGGAGGCCAGGGCGAAGTTGGCCCCGCTGATGCCCATGTCCGCCTCCAGCATGGCCTGGCGCAGGCGGCCGCGGGCCACCTCCACCAGGGCGGCGATGTCCTCGGGGTCCTGCTCTTGGCCGGTGACCTGGGTGAACAGCTCGGCCACCTGGCTGCGCGACAAATGGATGGCCGGAGCCACCATGTGGCTGGGCCCCTCGCCGCGCAGCTGGATGATCCACTCCCCCAGATCGGTCTCGGTGACCTGAAGCCCCTGGGCCTCCAAATGGCGGTTGAGATGAATCTCCTCGCTGGTCATGGACTTGGACTTGACTATGCGCCGAGAGCCGGTCCGCGCGGCGATGCCGGCGATTATCTCCCTGGCGTGGGCGGCATCATGGGCCAGGTGCACCGTGGCCCCGGCTGCCTCGGCCTTGGCCTTGAACTGCTGATAAAGCTCTTCCAGCTGCCCCACGGCCGCATCCTTGGCCGCACCCACCTCGGCGGCCAGAGCCGGAAAATCCATCCCCGAGAAACCGGCCTCGCGCGATCCACGGTAGTTGCCCTGGAAGCGGGCCAGGGTCTGGCCCAAAAAGCGGTTGTCCAGGGCGCCCTTGAGGCGCTGGTGATACTCACGGCGAGAGGCGCGGCTCATGACCCCTCCTCCAGCAGCAGGATGTGCAACTGACGGGGGCCGTGCGCCCCCAGGGTGAGCACCAGCTCGATGTCGCCGGTGCGGCTGGGCCCGGAGATAAAGGCCAGATAGCCCGGAGCGTCGGCCAGAGTGCTATTAAGCTCCTGCTCCAGGGCGAACAGGTCTGCCCGGAGGTTGGCCGCCGTAAGCAGGGCCACATGCACCTCGGAGAGCATGCTGGCCAGGCGAAGCTCCTCGGAGGCCGAATTCACCACGATGGTGCCGGTCTCGGCCACTCCCCACTGGGCCCTGGTCAGCCCGGTATGGAATTCACCGGCTCGCTCCCTTAGGCCCTGGGTTATCAGTTCCAGGCCCTCTCGTTCACAGGCGGCTTTGAGGGAGGCCAGTTCATCGGCCTCCCAGCCCGGCGCGGCCAGGCAAGCCCCGCCCTGCTCGGCAGTGAGGCGGGCGGCCCGGGCAAAGGCCTCCGCCGGATCGGCCACCGGGGTGACCACCGCCGAAACTGCTTCGGCCTGGCGGCGGAACTCTTGTCGCAAATCATTATGGCTCAAGGTTTTCTCCCGTTGCTGGCCCCTCAATATTAACAGATCACGCCCCTTGATAAAGCCAAGGCGTCCTGGGCGTTTTCAAAACGTCCGCGACCGCATATAGTAGTAGGACTTGGCCCTTGAACTCCGCCGGAGGGAAGATGAGCACCGCCGCCTTGCACAAAGAGTTTCAGCAGATAGCCGGTCCGGAAAACGTATTCAGCGACGCCTCGGACCTGCTGACCTATTCCTACGATGCGGCCCTGCTGCCCAGCCAGCCCCCCGGCCTTGCGGTGCGGCCCACCACCCTGGAGGCTCTGGGCCGGGTGATACGCCTGTGCAACGACCAAGGCCTGCCGCTGACCGTGCGCGGCGCGGGCACCAACCTCAGTGGCGGCACCATACCTGCTCAGGAAGGGGTGGTGGTGGTCACCACCGCCCTGAACCGCATCGTGGAGATAAACCAGGAGGACCTGTACGCGGTGGTGGAGCCGGGAGTGATCAACGCCCGCTTGTTCGCCGCCGCCCAAAAACAGGGCCTGTTCTATCCCCCCGATCCCGGCAGCCAGGCGGTGTCCACCCTGGGGGGCAACGTGGCCGAGAACTCCGGCGGCCTCAGAGGGCTCAAGTACGGGGTCACCCGAGATTACGTCATGGGCATGAGCTTTTTCGACACCGAGGGCCAGCTCATCAAGACCGGATCGCGCACCGTGAAATGCGCCACCGCCTACAACCTGGCCGGACTCATGGTGGGCTCCGAGGGCACCCTGGGGGTGTTCGGCGAGATCATCCTGAAGCTCATCCCCCCGCCGGTGGCCAGCCGGGCCATGCTGGCGGTGTTCGACCGGGTGCAGGCTGCCAGCGAGACGGTGTCGGCCATCATCGCCGCGCGCATAGTGCCCGCCACCCTGGAGTTCCTGGACAACTTCACCATACGCACGGTGGAGGACTTTTCCGGGGCCGGCCTGCCCACCGAAGCTGCGGCCCTGCTGCTTATCGAAGTGGACGGCCATCCGGCCCAGGTGGCCGAGGAAGCTGAGAAGGTTCAGGAGATATGCCGGGCCCAGGGAGCCACCCTGGTGCGCCCCGCCGCCGATGAGGCGGAAAAGGAGCGCATCTGGACCGCCCGGCGGGCGGCTATCCCCGCCCTGGCCCGCTTGAAGCCCTCGGTGGTTCTGGAAGACGCCACGGTGCCCCGCAGCAAGGTGCCAGAGTTGGTGCGCTTCATCACCGACCTGGCCCGGCGCTACGACATCACCATCGGCACCTTCGGCCACGCCGGGGACGGCAACCTGCACCCCACCATCGTTTTTGACCAGCGCGACGCCGCTCAGGAAAGGCGGGTGCGCCAGGCGGTGGAGGAGCTTTTTGACAAGGCCCTGGCCCTGGGCGGCACCCTGTCCGGGGAGCACGGCCTGGGGCTGAGCAAAACCCGCTTTTTGGCCAAGGAAGTGGGCGAGGCCACCATCGCCTGGTCCCGGCGGCTGAAGCGGGCCATGGACCCCAAGGGCATCCTGAACCCCGGCAAGATCGTGGGGGCATAGCGGTGAGCAGCGTTACCCAGTTGGCTCGCCTGCTGACCGAGCTGGACGAGCAACTCATCACCTGCATGCGTTGCGGCTTTTGCCAAAGCGTATGCCCCCTGTACGGCGAGACCGGCCGCGAGGCCGACGTGGCCCGGGGCAAGCTGGCCCTGTTGGACGGCCTGGCCCACGAGATGCTCTCCGACCCCCACGGAGTGAAGGAGCGCCTGGAGCGCTGCCTGCTGTGCGGCTCCTGCGCAGCCAACTGCCCCAGCGGAGTGAAGGTGCTGGACATTTTCCTGAAGGCGCGGGCCATCCTGAGCGGCTACCTGGGCCTGCCCCCGGCCAAAAAGCTGCTTTTTCGCCAGGTGCTGGCCCGCCCCGCCCTGTTCAACAAGCTGATGTCCCTGGCCCCCCGCTTTGAAAACCTGCTGACCAAGCCGGTGGACAGCCTGCTGGACACCTCCTGCGCCCGCTTCACCTCCCCCCTGGGCCAGCGCCATTTCAAGCGCCTGGCCCGGGTGCCCCTGCACCGCCTGGAGCCTCCCCGCTCCACCCCGGCGGGAGCCTCGGGGCTAAGGGTGGCCTTTTTCGCGGGCTGCCTCATCGACAAGCTCTACCCAGGCGTGGGCCGGGCGGCCCTCAAGACCCTGGAGCACCACGGCGTGGGAGTGGAGATGCCCGCCCAGGAGGCCTGCTGCGGCATCCCGGCCCTGTCCGCCGGGGACACCGCCACCTTCAGCAAGCTGCTTTCCCACAACCTGGCCCGCCTGGACCCGGCCAAGTTCGACTACATGGTCACCGCCTGCGCCACCTGCGCCAGCACCATAACCAAGCTCTGGCCCCTGATGTGCGGCTCCCTGGCTCCCCAGGCTCAACAGCAGGCCAAGGCCCTGGCCGCCAAGACCAGGGACGTGAGCCAGTTCCTGGTGGAAGCGGGCCTGGTGAGCGGCGAGGCCCCCGCGCCCATGCAGGGCGCCAAGCCCCTGACCTATCACGACCCCTGTCACCTAAAGAAATCCCTGGGCGTGGCCGACCAGCCGCGCCGCCTCATGGCCGCCAACCCGGCCTGGCGCTTGCGGGAGATGACCGAGAGCGACTGGTGTTGCGGCCTGGGGGGAAGCTTCAGCCTGGAGCATTACGAGCTGTCCCAGCAAATCGGGGGGCACAAGCTGGCGCACATCGCGGCCAGCGGGGCCGCGGCGGTGGCCACCGGCTGCCCGGCCTGCATGCTGCAAATAAGCGACCAGCTATCCCAGGCGGGCCGCCATGTGGCGGTTAAGCATTACCTGGACATCTACGCCGAAACTCTCTAGGCGCAGCCGGAAATAAAAAGGGACGGCCCCAGTGGGCCGTCCCTGTCGTCTTTGCCGCAAGCGCCCTTAGGGCGGGCGCCGGGGATCTAGAACGTAAGGTCGGTGGACCTCAACTGATTATCCACCTCGGTGACCCCCGCCTGAGCGCTGGCGATCTCCTCGGCCTTTTTGATGGCATCCCGGTCCAGCACCGCGCCGGTTAGCACCAGGCGGCCTTGTCCCTGGTTTTCCACTTCCACATCCCGGGCCGGGAAGGTGGGCACCTTCTTTTTGATCAGGGCCTCCACCAGCTTGGCCAGGGCCAGATCCGCGTACACGGTCTTTTGCCCATCGCCTATCGGGCCCAGCTCCTTGGCGGCCAGGCAAACCACGTTCGCCAACATGTCCTGAGACAAATCGGCGCTGTTGAGCACCATGTCGTACAGGCTCCAGTCGTTGAGATCCACATGAAAGATGCTCTCGATTAGCGAACGGCGCTGCTTGTCGTAACGCCGCACATAGTCCGTGGCGTCGTCTTGGGTTATGCCCTTGCGCTGGGCCACCCTCTCCACCCGCACCCGGAAGGGGGCCACCACCCGTGTCTTGAGCACCTTGGGTTGGCCCGCCAGGACTATCTGGGAGCCCCGGCCCCTGATCACCACGTCGCCCATGGCCGCCTGCTGGTAGATGAGCGAAGCGAACAAGCTGGACCCAGCCGGGTCACGGAAGAAGATGCGCTCAAAAAAACTACTGGGCATTTCGGTTTCAAAGGTTCGGCAGATATCCGCCAACTCTTTGTCGCATTCCAGGGCCAACTTGTGAATTTCGGGCACGCCGATCACCTTGATGCCCAACTGCTCGGCCGCCTGTTTGGCGATTTCGTCTCCCAGGCTGCCTACCTTGCGCGAGATAGCCACAATAGCCATGTTCCACCTTCCGCTGTAATTTTAGATTCCAGTCCAGCCATCTAATTTGACTTATCTTGGACTCATCGGTTAGCAGTCCCGCTTGTGCGGGACTGTTGCTAATGTTAGCAGATTAGCGCTCCCAGGGAAATTAGAGGTTAAAGACCTCACTTGGGGCAGGACGCCGAATGTGCTAACTTTCTGTCAGTAGCTAAATGCCAAGCAAAAGCCTAGCGGCCGGGAGGAATATTAATGGAACTGATGGACGCAATCAAGCAGCGCAGAAGCATACGCAAATTTGAAGACCGTCCGGTTACCGACGAAGTGGTGGGGGAGCTCATGGACGCGGTGATGTGGTCCCCATCCTGGGCCAACACCCAGTGCTGGGAGCTGGTCCAGGTGAAGGACCCGGCAAAGCGCGAACAGTTGCAGCAGACTATCAGCAAGGGCAACCCGGCCACCAAGGCCATCGTCAGCGCTCCCGCCTTGTTCGTGATTTGCGGCCGCCTGAACAGCTCGGGATATTACAATGGGAAAGTAACCACCAAGTTTGGTGACTGGTTCATGTTCGACCTGGGCATCGCTTGCCAGAGCCTGTGCCTGGCCGCCCAGGACAAGGGCCTGGGCACGGTCATCGTGGGGCTGTTCGACCACGACGCGGCGGCCAAGGTGGTGGGCATACCCGAGGGACACGAAGTGGTGGCCATGATTCCGGCCGGATACCCCGCCCAAGAGGTGAAGGCACCCAAGCGGCGGCCCGCCGAGGAGTTCCTGAGGGTGGATAGTTTCTAGGCCTGCCGGGCTATAATATTTGGAGTATAAACTTCCCGCCGCCCACGGGCGGGAAGAATTCCCACGAGAAAGGATAAGGGTATGTCCAACACCTATGCCCAAGATTTCGAAAAAGCGCTCCAGGTGGGACGCCCGCCCAACATCACCCGCCTTTTCCCCAACTCCAAGGCCCTCATCGTAAGCGGCAAGGTGATCGACCGGGCCATGCTGGCCAAGGGCAAGGCCATGACCATCGCGGCCAACGGGCGCAACCATTTCGTGATCAGGGGCGCCCTTAAGGCAGCCCAGCGGGCCAACGCGGCCATCATCCTGGAGATCGCCAAGAGCGAGGGCGGGCGTAGCGCCTACTGCGCCACCAACTACTGGAACCTGGCCCGCCAGGCCGACCAGATCATCAACGAACTGGGCATCACCGTGCCGGTGGCCATCCACGCCGACCATTACGCGGTGAAAAACCTACAAGACTTGGAAGATGCCAAGGTGGAGGTTCCCTCCATGTTCGAGGCGGGCATCACCTCCATCGCGGTGGACGCCTCCCACCAGCCGGACCCCGACAATCTGCTGGCCACCCTGGCTCTGGCCCCCTACATCCCCTCCTGGTCCTGCCTGGAGACCGAGGTTGGTGAGATCAAGGGCAGCGAGGGCCTCTCCACGGCCAAGGAGGCCCTGTTCCTCATCCAGGGGCTCAACGCCCACGGCGTGTTCCCGGACTGGATCGCGCTCAACAACGGCACCGCCCACGGCATCCAGACCGCCGACCAAGGCATCCAGGTGGAGCTGACCACCGAGATTCACCAGGCTCTGGAGCCCTACAAGGTTTCCGGAGCCCAGCACGGCACCAGCGGCAACACCTCCGAACGCCTTATGCGCATCGCCTCCGAGACCAACACCACCAAGGCCAACGTGGCAACCGCCCTGCAGATGATCTCCTGGGGGGTGAAGGTGGACGCCTTCGGCAACGCCGCGCTGGACGGCCAAGGCAACTTGATCAAGCTGCCCGGCCAGGGGGTGAGCGAAGAGATGTGGGCCCAGATGCAGGCCTACGCCGCGGAAAAAGGCTGGAACAGCGGGAACACCAAGAAGCTAAACCTGCCCTTTGAGAACAAGCTGTTGTCCCAGCCGGCCTCGGTGCGCCACCGCATGGTCGAGGGCGTGGAGCAGTTCGTCTACGAGCTGATCACCAAGGTGTTCAACGCCGAGGATACCGCGCCCCTGGGAGTGGAGGCCATTTTAAAGGCGGGCGGCTTCGACCTGGGCCCCAAGGCCGAGCGCCTGGAAGACCCGGCCAAATGGAGCGAAGCCTACATCCGGGACACCGGCTCCCAGGTGGGCGGCGACAAGGGTCCCAAGGGAGACTTCGACGATTAAAGACTCCAGCGCGGGGCATGGCTGGCCTCGCAAATTGGCGGCACAGCCAGGCGCTGCGGCCAAGGCGGCCGGCGAACGAGGCAGGGGTGGCAGGCCCACCCCGAGGACCGAGTGACGCCGACAACGCAGCCATGAGGGGTCTGGCTGTGCCGCGCCCGGCATAATATTAGGAACTAAGCCCCACGCTGTTGACAGGCCTAAAGGCTGGGGCCATAATAACAATTTCGAATGAACCGGGCCCATAGCTCAGTTTGGTAGAGCCTCCGGCTCATAACCGGATAGTCCCTGGTTCGAAGCCAGGTGGGCCCACCATTTTTTGCGGGAGAGCACTCTATGCGATTTTGCCTCGCACCCTGCCCTAAGGCTGGGGCGGGAAAAAGCATCTTGCGCAGGGTTCTCGGCGGGCGCCCCCCAGCAAAGGGGTGCCCTCTTCTTTGGGTGTAGGGTTAATGTCAGGCAAACCAGCCACAGTCGGCGATTTCATGCGGGTAATGGAGCAGTGGGCCCCCGCCTGGAGCGCCGAAAGCTGGGACAAGGTGGGCTTGCAGGTGGGCGACCCCGCCGCGCCCGCGCCCAAGGCCTGGACCGCCCTGGAGCTGGATGACAAGCTTTTGGCCGAAGCCCTGGAGGCCAAGGTAGCCATGCTCCTGGTGCATCACCCGGTGTTGTTCCAACCACTCGAACAATTGCGGGTGGACCGACCGGAGACCGCCCGCCTGATCAAAGCCGCATGTTCATCCATGGCCATATTCGCCGCCCATACCAACCTTGACTCCGCCCCCGGCGGAGTCAACGACGTTTTAGGGGAGCGTTTGGGCCTAACCGAGCTTGTGCCCCTGGCTCCCGCCCAAGACGACAGCACCGCCAAGCTGGTCGTGTTCACCCCGCCCGAGGCCATGGACGAAGTTTCCCAGGCCCTGTTCGCCGTGGGAGCCGGACGCCTCGGCGACTACCGCGAGTGCTCCTATGCCGGAGTGGGGGTGGGCAGTTTCCTGGCCCCCATAAACGGCGCTCCCTACCTGGGCCGCCCTGGACAAAGGGAGATGGTGGAGGAGTTGCGCCTGGAGATGCTGGTGCCAAGGGGGCGGGTGGCCCAGGCGCTGGAGGCGGTGCGCGAGGCCCATCCCTACGAAGAACCGGCGGTGGACGTGTATTACCTGCGCCAGCCGCCCAAGGGCTTCGGCATGGGCCGGGTGGGGCGCCTGGACGCCCCCGAACAAGCGGGCTCCCTGGCCCGGCGGGCGGCGGCACAGTTGGGCGCGGGGTGGGCCCACATGGGCGGACGGCCGCCCCAGAGTATCGAGCGGGTGGCGGTGGTGGGCGGCTCGGGCGGCGATCTGCTGCCCCAGGCGGCCGCGGCCGGCGCCCAACTGTTGATTACCGGCGAGGCCCGCCACCACACCGCCCAACAGGCGGCGGACCTGGGCCTGGGCATCCTTTGCCTGGGCCATTACCAAACCGAGGCGGTGATCGTAAAGCCCTGGGCCCATCGCCTTTCGCGAGAGTTTGCCGACCAGGGCCTGAACAGCATCATTGAACCATACACCGGCGGGGTCGATCCTTGGCAGCCGGTTGTCCCAGAGGAGGAGTGACCTTGTTTGATCAGCTGCGTCTTTTAGTTAGGCTGCAAGCCATGGATAAAACTCTGTTCGACCTTGGACAGGAACGGGATGTGATCCCCGGCCGCCTGGCCGACCTGACCCAAGCCGAACAGGCCCTGCACAGCAAGCTGGAAGTCCAGCAAAATCAGTTGGACCAGGTGCAAAAGCGCCGGGCCGATTTAGAGGAGATCGCCGACAACGTGCGCGCCCGTTTGCGCCGGGCGGAAAACCGCCTCATGGGCTCCAAGACCACCAAGGAGTACCAGGCGGCCAACGCGGAGATCGACGACGGCAAGGACTCCCTCAAGGACACCGACAACCAGCTCCTGGAGGTGATGGAGCAGGTGGAGGCCCTGGAGAAAAAGGTGAGCCTGCTCACCGAGCGCCACGACGAGTTGGCGGCCGCCACCAAGGAAGAACGCGCCCAACTGGAAGAGCGCTACCACAACACCGACAGCGAAATCTCGCGCATGATCGGCAAGCGCGAAGAGTTGGCCGGCCAGGTGGACAAGGACCTGATGAAGGAATACAACTTTATCCGTCAGGCCCGTGACGGCGTGGCCCTGGCCGCGGTGAGCGAGGGCACCTGCACGGTGTGTCACATGACCATCCCGCCCCAGCAGTTCAACGAGCTCCAGCGCATGGACAAAATCATGTCCTGCCCCTCTTGCCGGCGCCTCATCTACTGGGCCGAGGCCGAGCAGCTAAAAGAGGTCCAGTGAGTTCCGAGGGCCTCAGCCTGACCCTGCAAAGCGACGGCGGCTCCCGGGGCAATCCCGGCCCCGCCGGGGCCGGGGCGGTGCTCTACGACGACCAGGGCGTGGAGGTGGCGGCGCTCAGCCGCTATCTGGGCCGCACCACCAACAACGAGGCCGAGTACCAGGCGCTGCTCATGGGTTTGGCCGAGGCCAAAAGGCTGGGGGCGGTTCGGCTCACGGTGAAGATGGACTCCGAGCTCATCGTGCGCCAGCTCGAGGGCCAGTACCGGGTCAAGGCTCCCGGCCTGAAGCCCATGTACGCCGAGGCCAAGCGGCTGTTGCGGGGCTTTTCCTCGGTGACTATCCAGCACGTAAGGCGCGAGTTCAACAAAAGGGCCGACGAGTTGGCCAACCAGGCCATGGACCAGCGCTAGAGATTAAAATCCGCTATAATTCAATAGCCGGGACGGAGTCGGCCGGATGACCGCCGGCCCCCTTTGGGGGCGAGAGGAAAGTCCGGGCACCGCAGGGCAGGGTGCTGGCTAACGGCCAGGGGGGGCAACCCCACGGAAAGTGCCACAGAAAACAAACCGCCTCCGCTTGTTGAGCGGCGGTAAGGGTGAAACGGCGAGGTAAGAGCTCACCGCTGGGGCGGCGACGTCCCAGGCAGGGCAAACCCCACCCGGTGCAAGACCAAATAGGGAAGCGTTACGAGGGCGGCCCGCCCCAGCTTCCGGGTAGGTCGCTGGAGGCGTCGGGCAACCGGCGCCCTAGATGAATGGTCATCGCCCGGCCGCAAGGCTGGGAACAGAACCCGGCTTACAGGCCGGCTCCGCCCCGGCTCTTCACGCGGAATTTGCACATGACCACCAACTACCGAGTCAGACCTGCCCAGTTGTCCGACGCGGAACAGCTTTGCCAAATCCTGGAGGCCCTGGGCTGGTTCCCCCACCTGGACGGCAGCACCCTGAGCCGGGCGGGCATCGCCCGCCAGGTGGCCGGTTGTCTGGCCGACCCCAGCCATTGCCTGCTGGTGGCCCAGCAAGCCCCCGGCCACCTTCTGGGATACGCCTCCCTGCACCGCAACCCCTCCCTGTTCCTCACCTCGCCGGAGACCTATTTGGCCGAGCTGTTCGTGCATCCCGAGGCCAGGGGGCGCGGGGTGGGCACCAGCCTTTTGGAGGAAGTGGAGCACTGGGCCCAGCGAGAAGGCTGCTCGCGCATGATGCTCATCAACAACCGCCTGCGCCAGTCCTATTTAAACGGCTTTTACGCCAAGCGGGGCTGGCGCGAGCGCGAGGACATGGCCAACTTCGTGCTGCCCCTGCACCGGCCGGCGGGCAGTGACTAAGCCCATCGTTATAGGCGCGCGCCTCAAGCGCTACCCCCAGTTCATCACCCTGGGCCCCCGCCCCAACCTGGACGACTACCCGCCCGAGCATTTGGAGCTGATCCGTGAGGCACCGGTGGTCTACTACCCAACCGAGGCCCTGGTCCCTCAACTGGCCGCCATGGGCAAGCGCCTTTTCCCCTCCCTGGCCTGCCACCTGTTGGAGGGCGACAAGATAAAGCAGACCACCCTGTTCAAGCTCCTGGGCCTGCCCCACCCCCGCACCAGGGTGTTTTACGGCAGCCAGCGGCGGGAGATCCTCGACCACTTCGCCTTCCCCTTTGTGGCCAAGAAGCCGCGGGCCTCCTCCCGGGGGCGGGGGGTGCACCTCATAGAAAACCAAGCCCAACTGGAGGCCTACCTGGCCGACAACAAGGTGGCCTATATCCAGGAGCGCCTGCATATCAGCCGGGACATACGGGTGGTTGTCATCGGTTTTAAGCCGGTGTGCGCCTATTGGCGGGTGCCCCCGCCGGGCGAGTGGCGCAGCAACGTGGCCCAGGGCGCCACGGTGGATTTCACCGGCGTGCCGCCCCAGGCGGTGGAGCTGGCCGTAGCCGCGGCCAAGGCGGCGGACCTGGACGAGGTGGGCATCGACCTGGCCATGGTCGACGACAGCCCTCTTCTGCTAGAATTTAACGTTAAGTACGGTCGGCAAGGGCCCAGACAGATGGGCCTGGATGTGGTGGATTACGTGGCCCAAGGCATATTGGCGGGCAGGCTGCCGCCCCCAAGGGAGTAGGACATGAGCCGTTGGATGCAGATCAGGGTGCGGGTGGAGCCGGTTTACAAAAAAAGCTTTGCCAAGGACTTCCCCAAGCTCTATCGGGTGGTCACCGGGGTGGACAACAGCCTCATCGACCAGAACCCCTCGCTCATGGACTTGGTGCCGGTGGTGGTGCGCCTTAGCCAGGAGAAGGAACTGGAGCCGGGGCTGTCACGGGCCATCGAGCACTACGGCCCCAAGATCGTGGAGTTGCACCGCCAGATCACCGAGGCCTTGGGCGGCTGGAAACTCAGCGACACGGAAACCCTGCTCTACGAGCTGGAGGACAATTTCGTGTCGTTCGAAAAGGAGCTTGGCTAAGTCGCGGAAGCTCCCCTACCCTACAACCGAAACCGGCAAAAAATCGGCCCGCCGCAGGCAATGCCTACGGCGGGGTGGGCCT
>JAIPDO010000081.1 GCA_021737645.1 Desulfarculaceae bacterium | reverse complement strand
GGGCGGTGTTGGCCTCGTCCGGGCACTGCATGCAGTCGCCCAAAATCACGTCGTCCAACAGGGCCGGGTCCACTCCGGATTGGCCCAGCACCGCCGTCATCACCTGGGCGGCCAGGTCGTGGGCCCGCACCTTGGCCAGGGATCCACCAAAATCACCGATGGCGGTGCGGCCCATGGCTACGATTACCGCGTCGCGCTTGTCCTTCACCTTGTTCCTCCCCAGGTAATGGCTTGCCAGTTGTCCACAATGTAGATAGGCAGAATAATATAGAGGGGCGTACCTAGTCAAGCTATTGTTTTTATTAGGTCTATAACCATAAAACCACCCGCAACCCCTTGTAATGAATGAGGGTTCAGCCAGTTTGGGCGGCCGCTTCGCCCAGCGGCGGCCCAAAACCTAAGCCCACGCCAAGCTTAAGGCTGGCATATGAACCCAGAGGGTCGTAAGCTTGCTTGGGGTCGCGGCGGCGCGTCCCTTGGCAATGCTTTTTTTATTGGGGGACCGATCTTGCAACGCCCCTCGCACATAGCCTCGGGTTATCTGCTCTCCCTGGCCGCCTTTGCCTGGTGGGGCCTGTTCCCCTTGTACATAAAAGCGGTGAGCCAGGCCAGCCCCCTAGAGGTGTTGGCCCACCGCATCGTGTGGTGCCTGCCGGTGTGTGTGGCGCTCATCGCCATGTGGCGCCAGTGGGGGGTGCTGCGCCAGGCCCTGGCCCAGCCCAAGGTGCTGTGGACCCTGTTTATCAGCGCGGCCCTGGTGGCGGTAAACTGGCTGGTGTTCATCTACGCCGTGGAAAGCAACCAGGTGCTTTCCTCCAGCCTGGGCTATTTCCTCTCGCCCCTGGTCACCCAGGCCATGGGCATGATCTTTTTGCGCGAGCGCCCCAGCCGCCTGCAACTGGTGGCCATGGGCCTGGCCGCCCTGGGCACCCTGAACCTTATTCTGCACCAGGGCGGAGTGCCCTGGATCGCCCTGACCCTGGCGCTCAGCTTCAGCACCTACGGCCTGATCCGCAAGACGGTTAAGATAGAGGCGGTGGGCGGTCTGTTGGTGGAAACCGCCCTGCTCACCCCGCTGGCCCTGGCCTGGCTGGTCTGGGCCGGGGTGCACGGTGAGCTGGTTTTCTGGCGCGGCGGCCTGGAAATCTCCCTGCTGCTGGCCTGCGCCGGGGTGGTCACCGCTCTGCCGTTGATCTGGTTCACCGCCGGGGCACGGCGCATTCCCCTGCACGCGGTGGGCGCGTTGCAATACCTTGGCCCCAGCCTCCAGTTCGTGCTGGCGGTGAGCCTGTTCGGCGAGACGGTCTCCCCCGCCCGCCTGGTCACCTTTTGCCTGGTGTGGGCCGGGGTGGCCCTGTACCTGCTGGCCGCCGGGCCCTGGCTGCGCAAAAAAAGCTGAAGCCCCGAGCCTGAGATCAAGCCGGTCTAGGCAGGATATTTCGTTAAGGCCGAGGCGCTACTTCCCATAAAAGCCAAAGCCTTTTTGGGGCGGGTTGCGCCTGGTCCCGGCACAGCCAGATACCGCAGGGCAAGGCGGCAGGCGAGCGAGGGACGCAGGGGTAGTAGACCTACCCCGAGGACCGAGTGACGCCGACAACGCCGCCATGCGGCATCTGGCGCAGCCGGGCACAGCCGGGCGCTAAAAAAGGGCCGCCCCCTGTGGGAGCGGCCCTCTTGATTGCTTACAAGTGTGTCTAGGCTGATTCGCCCTTGGCGCCCTTGCGGCCACGCTTTCTCCGGACCAGCCAGCCGGCCAGCAGGCCCGAGCCCATCAGGGCCATGGTGCCCGGCTCGGGCGCACCCTCCCCGCCGCCGCCACCGCCGCTCACATAGGAGTCGCTGGTGCCGCCCGCGATGGACTGCACGTGCGCGCCGATGCGGACGTTTCCGCTGTTCAGGCCCGCCAGCAGGGTTGCCACGGTCACCCCCTCGCCCAGGTCTACGTAAATGACCAGGGCCTCGTTGGGGTTGATGCCGTACTTGGGCGAAGGGTTGTCGGCCTGCATGGCATAGGAGGTGCTGAAGGAGATGTCATTGCCGCCGGGCAGGCTGCCGGGATTGGCCCCATCTTCGAACAGCACCTTGCCGGTGTTCTGTTCGTTGAGAATCTGATAACGCGAGATCATCCCGCCCAGGTCCTGGAAATAAATTTCCGAAACCACCGACTCGATGCCGCTCAAGTTGCTTAAAGTGAACTGCATGGTGTTGGCGTCCACCTGGCTTACGTTGAGGTTCAGTTTCACATCATCGCCTTGGCTGGAGTTGCCGGTGATGCGGCTGAAGCCGATGTCCAGGGGCGAGATGCCGTCCGCCCAGGCGGGCAGGGCCAACGCCAAAAGACACAAGGCCATGATAAACGGGGCAAGCTTTCTCATGGTCATCCTCTCGTGCGGGAGGCAGGGCCACCGGCAACAAGTCCGAGATTATAAGTTTTTTCTATGCCTATACCTATAATTCTATCGGTTTAATTAATCCGCCACCAGGAAAAAGTCCAAGGTGGAGACCACCCGCACGATCTTGATGTCCGGGGTGTTGGCGTCGCGGTTGCGGATGGTGAACAATCCCTGGCTGGCCCGGCGGATGCCGCCCACCGCGCTTCCCGAGTCCCGGGCGAACTGCTCGGCCGCGGCCCGGCCGTTTTTGGTGGCCAGGGCGATCATGGCCGGCTTGATCTGGTTGAGCCCGGTGAACAGAAACTCGGCCCCGCGCCCGTAGTCGTAGCTGAGCACGATGCCGTCCTTGACCAGTTCCCCGCTACGCTCCATGGCCGCCTTTACCTGGGCCACCTGCTTGGTGGACAGGGTCAGCGAGGCCTCTATCTTGTAGCGGTTGGGCGGCAGGCGGTTGCCGGTGTAGCCCTGGGCGTAATAGTCGGTCACCCGAGGCGGCGCGTCCGAGATTTCCCCGTCCTTGAATCCCTGGCCGGTGAGGAACTTGCGGATGCTCTTACGGTCCTTTTCCAGGGCGGCGTAGAGCTGGGGCAGGTTGTTGCCGGTCTGGTTGAAGGTGAGCGGCCATATGGCCATATCGGCGGGCACCAGCCGCTCGGCCAGGCCCTTGACGGTCACGAACCGCTCGGCGGCCTTTACCTTGTACAATGCCTGGCCCACCGCCAAGCCGGCCACGGCCACTCCCAACCCGATCAAGAGCCCCAACACCAGGGCGGCGGAGAAGGATCTGTCTTTCACGCTGCTCTCCTTGCGCTAAGTTCTTTTTTAATTATACCCAAAACTCGTGCCCCGAAGTGAGCGCTTCGCGCAAAAAGCCCCTAGCGGCTACGCCTCGGCGGTGAGCCCCTGGAAGGTGCTGGCCGGCAGAAAATTGTGCTCCTTGATTTTGCGGAACCCACAAGCGCGCAAGGTGTCGCTAATCTCGTCTCTGCCGGGCAGGGGATAAAGCCCTTTTAAAGAGCAATTGACCACGTTCAGGTTGGCTGCGGCCAAGTCCTTGCCCTGGCTGTGGAAGTTCATCACCACCGACAGCATGCCCGAGGGCGCCAACCTGTCGCGCATGTCGCTCAGAATCTCGGCCCGCTCTTCTGGGGGGGAAGTAGTAGAGCATGCTGGACATGTTGATGAGGTCGAATGGCCCGGCCGCCTCCTCGGGTGGATGGCGGATGTCGCCCTGCACGATGGTGAAGCGCTCGCTCAGTCCCCAGGCGGCGATGTTATCCCCGGCCAGCTTGGCCACCGTTGGGTCTATATCCAAACCCACGCCGGTGGCTTTGGGGTTCACGCTGTGGACGCTTTGCAGGAAAAAGGCCGTCCCGCAGCCCACGTCCAACACGCGCATGCTTTGCTTGCCTGAAGCAATGGCCTTGACGAAATCCCTGACAATGGGTTCGATGCCCTTGGAAAAGCGGGCCACCACATCGCCGATTTCTTCCAGGTCATCGCCCAGCTCGCCGCCGGTGAGCCTATCGGTGAAGTGGCGATAAGCATCGCAGTAATAGCCCACATTGGCCTGGATCATGGCCGCCACCATGCCTCCTTTGGGGTTCACCACCGCCCGGGAGCGCTTGCCCTTGAGGGAATATTGCCCCTCCTTGAGCTCCAGCTCCTTGGCGGCCAGGCCCACGTCCAACAGGGCCTCCAAAAGCTCTAGGCGCTGTGCCCCGAGTTTTTCGGCCAGAGCCTCTTTGGTGCTGGGGGCCTGATCCAATGCCTGCAACAGGCCGGACTCATACCCGGCAAACAAAAAAAACGTCCTTATGAACGCCTGCCAGTCTTTCATGATCGGCAACATGCCGGGAATTTTAAAAAGGTGCAAAAAAGACAGGGTATAGCGCGGATTCATGGCCTAGCCTCCTGTTTCGATTTATCGCACGTCCTTTTCGCCGCGATCGCGTTGCCATATGTAGTATGGCTAATTGTCGATGACCAGGGGCAGCGGCCATGGGGATCATAACACAAGAATGCCCAACGCAAACGAGGCCGGGCCTGCCGCCAACCCAAGCCTTGAGCCATATGTCTGCCTGGGTATAGACTGAGGCTCCTCAGCAAGGAGAAGGTTATGGACCACCTCGAAATTCTGGCCCAGGTGCCGCTGTTCGCGCCCATGAAAAAACGCGAACTCAAGAACATCAGCGAAACCGCCGAGGAGCTGCTTTACGAGCCCGGCGAGGTTATCATCCATGAGGGCGAGCGCGACGGCCGCCTGTTCGTGCTCCTGGAGGGCGAAGTGGAGGTGCTCAAGGCTCAGGGGCAACCCGGCGAGCGCCTGCTGCGCCGCCTGGAGCCGGGTGCCTATTTCGGGGAAATGGCCGTTTTGGGCGATGCCTTGCGCACCGCCAGCGTGGTCGCCGTGGGCCAGGCCCGGCTGCTTAGCCTCAGGGATTTCAACCTGCGCCAAGCCATGGAGCGCCATCCCTACATCGCCATCGAGCTTTTGCAGGTGATGAGCCGGCGCATGCAGCAGATGGAACAACGCCTGCTCAAGGTGCTGGGGGGCCTGGTGCCCATCTGCGCAAGTTGCAAGAGCATCCGCCAACCGGACGGCTCCTGGGTGGCGGTGGAGCGCTACGTGGCAGACCACTCGGACGCCGATTTCTCCCACGGCATCTGCCCGGAGTGCAAAAAACGCCTCTACCCCGAATTTGGAGAATAGGCCGCGGGCGAAGCTGTCCCCCGCATTTATCTGTGTAGGGGCGGGGTTTACCCCCGCCCTCTTATAGTTCAGCAATAGCCGTCATCGCGGCACAGCCATGCGGGGTCGCTAAATTTTTATGGCGCCTTTTCTCAGCACCACCGGCGGCTCCACCCTGGCGTCCACTACAGTGGATGCCGGCCCACCGGGCGTAGGCCCCGAGTCCAAAAGCACCTCGCAGCCGTCCACCAGAACCGGGGCCAAATCCGCCGCCTTGTCCGGGGCGGGTTGGCCGCTGAGGTTGGCGCTGGTGGCGGTGATGGCCCGGCCCAGGGCCTGGGCCAGGCCCGAGGCCACCGGGTGGGGTGAGCAGCGCATGGCCACCCCGCCTTGGTACACCAGGCTGGGGTGCAACCCGGCCTTGGCCTGCAGCACCAGGGTGAGCGGCCCGGGCCAGTGGCGGGCCATGAGCTCGCGGGCCGTGGGGCTAATCTCCCGAGCCAAGTCGCCGGCCTCTTGGGGGCGGCTCAGGATCAGGCCAAAGGGCTTATCGGGCTCCCGGCCCTTGAGCTGGGCCAGGCGCTCCAGGGCGGCGGGGTCGGCCGCGTCCGCCGCGATGCCGTAGAGGGTCTCGGTGGGATAAATCACCAGGCCGCCGTCCGCCAGCTCCTGTGCGGCCCAGGTTAAAAACACCGGGCTGGGTTGTTCAGGGTCCAGAGCCAGGACCAGGGCCGACATGGGTTGCCTCCTAAATATTGCTAGCCTGTCGCCAGACTAGCACTTACTTGACCGCATTGCCTCTTACGTCGGCAACTCCGAAGTGCAAAAAGCGCACTTGACCGCCTTGATCGGCACCTGGGACAAGCAGTAGGGGCACTCCTTGGTGGTGGGCTCGGCCGGGGCCTCCTCCGGCTTGCTTTGCAGGCGGTTCATGCCCCTGACCAGCATAAACACGCACCAGGCCACGATCAGGAAGCTGATAACCGTGTTGATGAAGGCCCCGTAGGCGATGACCACCGCCCCGGCCTTGGTGGCCTCGGCCAAGGAGAGATAGGGCCCGGCGGTGGCGCCCTCTTTGAGCACCATGAACAGGCTGGAGAAATCAACATTACCCAGGATCAGCCCGATGGGGGGCATGATCACATCGGCCACCAGGGATTTTACGATGGTGCCGAAGGCCGCGCCGATGATGATGCCCACTGCCATGTCGACCACGTTGCCGCGCATGGCGAACTTCTTGAACTCACTCCACATCAGCTTACTCCGTTAATGGTGACCCGTACTAAGTCCAGGTTGCGCCCCTTGGTGTGGGGGACATAAAAGCCCTCCGCCGCAGCGGAGGGCCCTGGTTCAAAACAAACTCGCCGCTACCTGGGCGGGCGCTCGTTGGCCTGGTCCACCCTGAGGGGGCGGCCATCCATCTCGCTGCCGTTGAGGGCGCTGATGGCCGCGTCGGCTTCAGCGGATTCCATCTCCACGAACCCGAAGCCTCGCGACCTACCGGTGGCCCGATCGGCAACCACGTTGGCTGAAATCACCTCACCGTAAGCTGCGAAGAGCTCCTTGAGATCCTCGGAGGTGGTGGCGAATGGGAGGTTACCGACAAAGATTTTCTTGGCCATCTATCTGCAACTCCTTGACATGGGGCATTGTGCGCCGCCGGAATCAAATGCCGGCGGCATCGCGGCCCGGACTTGGGCCCGAACGCTATATACCTAAATTTTCCTTGAGATCATAGGGCGTTGTCAACCATCCACTATCATAGGGGACATTATTTCTCCCTACCCCAAACAGGGCTTTAATCCTACCCCGGCGGTTTGCTATAATCCCCTCACGGTGAGCAGGTTTCAAATCTGACCGGTGCGCCGGGGGCGGCCGGCCTGGGAGGGAATCATGAGCGAGTCGGTTGTCTACATTGCCGGGGCTTCATACTTGGTGGTTGCTTGCGTTTTGGGGGGCATGCTGGCCAGGAGCAAAGGCGACTATTTCAGCCGAGGCATTTGCATCAGCCTGATGGCAGGCATCTTCGCGCCTATCTTCTTTGCTTTCTCGCCCCGCAGCCAGGCCCGTCAGGGCAATGAAAAAGACCAGCACCTATGGCACGTGTGGGGGGTGTTTCCCACCATCACCCATGTGCTGGTCATTTTGGCGATCTGGCTGGTTTGGAAGAGCATGGCCTAAGGGCCGCCCGCCGCGCAAAACGACACGGCCGGCCCCTGCATAATGGGGCTGGCCGTGTCGTGTTCGTTTGTGGATTTGTTGGGTTTCGCTTCGCTCTACCCAACCTACGCTATTGCTCAGAGATTAAAGCAAGCGGCGCTTTTTCCCGCGGCACAGCCAGGCACCGCAGGGCAAGGCGCCCGGCGAGCGCAGACCGCAGGCGTATTATCAGATACGCCGAGGCCTAAGCGATGCCGGCAACACAGCCCACGGGCAGCTGGCGAAGCCGCCCGCCGCTCAGCCTTGTAGCTCCGCGTCGGCCTTGCGCACTTTTTCGGCCATTTCCACCCGGCGTAGGGCCAAGCGCCCAGCCAAGTCCGCATCACCCAGGGCGATGATCTGGGCGGCCAGAATGCCCGCGTTGTAGGCGCCGGGCTTGCCGATGGCCACCGTGGCCACGGGCACGCCGGGAGGCATCTGCACCGAAGCCAACAGGGCGTCCAGGCCGTTCAAGGGGCTGGCGTTGATGGGCACCGCGATCACCGGCAAATTGCTCTGGGCGGCCAGGGCCCCGGCCAAATGGGCGGCCATGCCCGCCCCGGCGATGAGCACCTTGATGCCCCGCGCCGCCGCGCCGGAGGCATAGGCCGCGGCCTCGGCCGGGGTGCGGTGGGCGCTCATCACCCGCATCTCATAGGGCACCCCCAGGCCGCTCAGGGCCTTGCCGGTTTCGGCCATGATGTCCTTGTCGCTGGCCGAGCCCATGAGCACCCCCACCAATGCGCCGCCCGAAGCGGCCCGGGCCAGGGCGCGATGGCCGATATCCCGGCGCAGGTACTTGCCTTCCCATTTGATGAGGTCGCAGGCCTCGTAGGCCCGCTCGATGGCCTCGGCCACGCTGCCCCCCAAGGCGGTGACCCCCAGCACCCGGCCCCCGGAGGTGACCAGTTTGCCGTCCTTGAGCTTGGTGCCCGCGTGGAACACCGTGACTTCGCGGCACAGGGAGGCGTTATCCAGGCCGGTGATCTGCTTGCCGGTCTCGTACTTACCGGGGTAGCCCCCCGAGGCCAAGACCACGCACACGCTGGGCCGGTCCGACCACTTGACCTCGGCCTGCTCCAACTTGCCCTGGGCCAGCTTCAGGAGAATGTCG
Source organism: Desulfarculaceae bacterium (assembly GCA_021737645.1). Taxonomy (GTDB): domain Bacteria; phylum Desulfobacterota; class Desulfarculia; order Desulfarculales; family Desulfarculaceae; genus Desulfoferula. Next base: position 3,933 of record JAIPDO010000081.1, on the reverse strand, counting down.
GCCAAGTCGGAGTCCAGGCGCACCAACAGAGGCTGGGCCTCGGGGTCGCCGAAGCGCACGTTGAACTCCAGCACCCCCAGCTCGCCCTCCGGGGTGATCATCAGCCCGGCGTAGAGGATGCCCTTGAAGGGATAGCCCTCGGCGGCCATGCCCTGGACCATGGGCCGTATCACCTGCTCCATGACCTTTTCGGCCATGGGCGGGGTTACCACCGGGGCCGGGGAGTAGGCCCCCATGCCGCCGGTGTTGGGGCCGGTGTCGCCCTCGCCCACGGCCTTGTGGTCCTGGGAGGAAGGCATGGTCACTATGGTCTTGCCGTCGCTGAACACCAGGAAGCTGGCCTCCTCGCCGACCAGCCATTCCTCGGCCACCAGGGTGTCCCCGGCCTCGCCAAAGGCCCGCTCCTCCATGACCAGAGCCACCGCCTCCTCGGCCTCGGCGGCATTCTTGCACAGCAGGACTCCCTTGCCCGCGGCCAGGCCGTCGGCCTTGATCACCAGGGGACGGTTGGCCTCGCGCACGTAGGCCTTGGCCTCGGCGGCATCGGTGAAGACCTTGTACCCGGCGGTGGGCACTCCGAAGCGGGTCATGGCGTCCTTGGCAAAGGCCTTGGAGCCCTCCAGCTGGGCGGCGTAGGCGCTGGGCCCGGCCACGGCCAGCCCGGCGGCCTCGAACTCATCGGCGATGCCATCCACCAAGGGGGCCTCCGGGCCCACCACGGTGAGGTCTATACCCTTGTCCAGGGCAAAGGCCTTTAGCCCGGCGATGTCGTCGGAGCTGATGTCCACCAACTCCGCCTCGCCGGTCATGCCCGGATTGCCCGGGGCGCAGTAGAGGTCTTCCACCAGGGGGCTCTGGGCCAGCTTCCATACCAGGGCGTGCTCGCGCCCACCGCTGCCGATGACCAGTACCTTCATCTCGCCTCAATCCTCTCTTGCGGCCCCGCCACCCCCATCTGGGGGCGGGCCGGGTCTGGGTTATTTAATCGTTACCGGCGGGTAGCGCTTGATCACGTCCTTGTGCCACTTGTAGGGCTTGGACACGTCCATGTCCAGGCTTACGTAGCTGCCCGAGATGCTGATGCCGCCCGGCAACCGGGCCCCCGCCTGCCAGGAACCGCCGGAATAATAGAAGTACAAACCGCGCCCGGTGTCGAAGTACACCTGGGCCCGGGGCCAGTACCGGTACTGGTGCTTGGCCCGGTAACCGTGGGCCGGTGCCCAGGGGGGCGGGCCGCCCTTGCCGTGGCTCTGGTTGGTCACCGTGACCCCGCCCACGCTGACGCCGATATTCACGTCACCGCCGTTGCCGCCTTTTTTGGCCTGGCCGGGCGGCACGCCGCCGGGAGGCTTGGCACCCACGGGCAGGGAAAGGGCCAAAACCAGGGCCGCCAGCATGGCCGATGCGAATATTAGTCGCTTCATGGCTTCTCCTTGGCGGACCAGTTGAATTTATAAAAAACGCCGCCTAGTCCTGCTTCTCCAGGTAGTCGGCGATGGCTCCGTCGTAGTGGTTGGTCAGGCGGAAGGCCTTGGCCGCCAGCTTCTTGCGGGTGGCCAGGCTGGTGCCGCCGCCGTTTTCCTGCATCTCGGCGATGACCGTGGCGTAGTCCGCCGGATCGGTGACCACGGTGACGTCGGCGCAGTTTTTGGCCGAGGCTCGGATCAGGCAGGGGCCGCCGATGTCGATGTTCTCGATGGCGTCTTCAAAGGTGCAGCCGGGTTTGGCCACGGTGGCCTCGAAGGCGTAGAGGTTCACGCACACCAAGTCGATGGGCGCGATGTGGTGCTCGGCCAACTGGGCCCGGTGGGTGGGGTCGTCCCGGCGGGCCAGGATGCCGCCGTGCACCCGCGGGTGCAGGGTCTTCACCCGGCCATCTAGCATCTCGGGAAAGCCGGTGATCTCGCTTACTCCGGTAACCGGCACGCCACCGTCCTTGATGGCCTTCATGGTGCCACCGGTGGAGATGATGGTCACTCCCATATCGGCCAGGGACTTGGCGAAATCCACCACCCCGCCCTTGTCGGTCACGCTGATGAGCGCGCGCATTATCTTGCGGTCCATTAACTGCCTCCGCTGGTTGAGTATCTTTATCTTTCTAGCAGAGTGCCGCCGGGCAAACAAGAGCGCCGCGCCCGGAGCATGGATTGGGGAGACGCCTCGCTGTACCGCCGCCGTCGACTTATCAACTATATGGCTAATAGGTCGGTGGAGGTTCCCCCGACGCGAACGGAACAAAATGGATCGAAAAGATTAAGGAAGAGTGCCGCAATTACCTAGCCGGCAAATACGACTATAGCAAGGAACTTGAGTATAGATACAAGGAAATTAGAACTTATAATTTTACAACAAAATCAGTAGTATTTATGGAAGGTAAATTACCACATGGTTCTTTTACTCTTTCCGGCTACATTTTTATAAGAAATAATAAGTTACAAATGGATGTAATGGGAGAAACGGCGCTATCAGGTCCTCCGGCAGTTATAGCCTGGAACGGCACCATTACTTTACTTAAAAACGGTGCTCCTGTGGCTTCGAAAGGACTCCGGATGCCCACCGAGAAGAGTATTTGGCCCGGAGCAAACAGCGGTAAAGTGCCGGTTGGGGAGGTTAGTTTTCAGCTAGAGCCCCCTAACCCCCAGGACAGATGGCAGCTGAAATTCAATGTGGGCTACTTCTGTCAGGAATATGGTCCTAGTGCTCCTTCTATTCCACGTGCCGAGCAAGTTATTTCAATAGAGGCGGAATGGGTTAAATTTCCTGATGCCATTTGGAAAATTGATCGCGAGTATGAATGGCTCAATCCGCTATAAGCATTCGCTTTTAATATTCCAGATGTGAATACATCGGCAAACATTGATTATATTGTATGTTACCGACAATCTCATAAAATCATTCCACTCGATGGGGGGTTATTATGAAACGCTGGAATTATCTGCGCGGTGTCTTGGCATTATTAATTTTTTTATCCGCATTCTCTTTGTCTGCTGGCGCTCAGCGCATGACTGTCATGGATAAAAAGTGCCAACAAGAGTCTGAAAAAGAAAGTGTAAGGTGTTTGGAGTGGCGTGCGATAAATATTCTTGCCAGGTCTGGAAAAGATAAGGACGAGATAGAAAAAGCCATAAATATCCTTAACCAAGCGCATGCCAAGGATCCATTAGATCTTGGTATTTTGAGCAATATTGCAACTTGCTATATCCAAATGCGTGATTAAAACGTTGCGCTGTGTTATGTGGATAAAACATTGGATGTTAAACAACAAAAACGTGGTTTCTATGAACCATCCTTGCTCAAATGCATGCTCCAGGAACGGCTTGGTTTCCCTCGCCCCCAATGCAGTGCGTGCTATCGCGAGGTGGTAACTTGGCACCGCAAAGCAGGCGAAACGGATACCGTAGAATATGTTTATGCCGTGTTGATGGCGGAAACACCTAATTGCGAACAAATCAAGAACAAGTTCTTAGCGGGCCTGGAACCCGGCTCCGGAATTGCGAAAATGTGGAACGAACTGTTGCGGGATTTTGACCGCAAAAAGTATCTTCATACGATACTTCCTTAGTCTTCTATACTAAGAATTAACTTTTAACGGCACCAGGCCTGGGGTATTACGGGAAGATCCAACCCCCATCGGGAGGGCGCCTTGCAGCTTGAGCACGTCGGCCTAGCCTTTTCCCTGACCATCCTGGCCGGTCTGGCCACCGGCCTGGGCAGCGCCGCGGTGCTGGTGGCCCGGCGCACCAACACCAAGCTTCTGGCCGTGGCCCTGGGCTTTTCCGCCGGGGTGATGATCTACGTCTCTTTTGTGGAGATACTGGTCAAGGCCAAGGAGCAGCTTACCCACAGCCTGGGGGCGGGCCCGGCGGCCTGGGCCACGGCGGGGGCCTTTTTCGGGGGCATCGTGTTCATCGGGCTTATCGACCGCTTGGTGCC
>JAIPDO010000019.1 GCA_021737645.1 Desulfarculaceae bacterium | reverse complement strand
GCCATCGACCGCTTCGGCCCGGAGAGCCTGGTGGCCTATCCCTCCGGGGCCGAGGCCCTGGCCCGCCAGGCCCTGGACATGGGCTGGCGGCCCCGCAAGCCCCTGGTCAGCGTTCTCACCGGGGCAGAGCGCCTGTTGCCTCACCAGCGGGAGCTGATCGAACAGGGCTTGGGTTGTCCTTGCTTCGAGACCTACGGCAGCCGCGAATTCATGCTCATGGCCAGCGAGTGCCCGGCCCACCAGGGGCTGCACGTATCGGCGGAAAACGTGATCCTGGAGGTGGACGCCCCGGCCGGGGAGGTGGGCGAGCTGTTGGTCACTGATTTGCACAACTACGCCGAGCCCTTTATCCGCTACCAAGGGGGCGATTTGGCCTCGTGGATGCAAGGGCCTTGTTCCTGCGGACGCACCTTGCCCCGCCTGGCCGGGGTCCAGGGCAGGGTCATGGACGCCATCCGCACCCCGGACGGCGGGCGGCTCACCGGGCTTTTTTTCCCCCACCTGCTAAAGGACTTCCCGGCCATCGCCCAGTACCAGATCGTGCAGCCCGCCCTGGACGCCTTGGTGCTGCGCCTGGTGCTAAGGGAACCGTTGACCGCCGATCAAGAGCAGGCTATTTTGGTTGCGGTGCAAAAGGCCCTGCCGGGCGTGCGTCCGCGCATCGAACCGGTGGACGAGATCGAAACCACCCCCAGCGGCAAGGTGCGCATCACCATCGGTCTGGGGAAAAATTGACAAAAGAGGCCGCCTTGTTTAGGAAAATTAAGCCTGCCCTCTGGCTGGGTGCCCTCGCAGCGGCGCTGTGCCTGGCGCTGGCCGCCCCTGCCTGGGCTATAAACCCCACCCCTCCCTGGGTGATCTACGACCAAGGCCAGGAAAAGCCCAAGCCCCGCTGGCTGGCCTTGCCTTACGCTTTTTACAGCGACACTTATGACTTCGCCGGGGGCGTGGCCGGAGGCGGGCAGGGCTACTACCAGGAACAGATGATATTTTTTGCCGCGGGCCTGGGCAGCAGCAACGGCACCGGTGCGGGCTATTTCTATCTGGTCGACGTGCAGGCGCCCTGGGTGCCCCGGCTGTTTTTCACCGTGGACTTTTCCGCGGGCTACTACACCAAGCAGCGGGCCTACGCCCAGGGCAATCCGGCCTATCAGGGCGAGCAGGCCGGGTCCAACAACTCCAGCAAGGACGACTACTTGCAGGGCAAGGGTTGGCAGACCTGGGTGGACCTGCTGGGCAAGTACGTGCTGCCCATCGGGGCGGGGCGCACCAAGCCCATACAGCGCTACACCCTGAAAGGGGGCCTGTTGGTCAGCGAGGCCAGCGGCGGCCAGGTGTACAACCCCCTGGACACTGGCGTGTCTCAGCTTCGTTTGCGCTTTTTCCAGCGTGCCCAGTCCATAGACGGCGACTCGGGCGATTACTCCTTTCGCACCAACGGCCTGGAACTGGGCCTGATCTACGACAACCGGGATTACCCCGGCAACCCCAGCGGGGGCAGCTATCAAAGCTTCACCATCAGCCACGATTTCGGCTGGTTCGACAGCTCCGGCTCTTGGAACAACCTGGAGTTGGACCTGCGCAAGTATTTCTCCCTGGGCCAGGACGGCTGGTTCAAGCAGCGGGTGTTGGCCTTTGACCTGTGGACCGCCTACAGCGAATCCTGGAATGTGGACCGGGTCGGCGGCGAGGTGGTGATCAACGACCGCACTCCGCCGTATTTCGGGCCCACCCTGGGCGGCTTTTACCGGATGCGCGGCTATCCCTACAACCGCTTCGCCGACAAGGCGGCCATCTACTACGGCGGCGAGTTGCGCCTCACCGCCCGCGCCAACCCCCTGGGGGAGATAAGTTGGCTGAAATTCGCGGATATCGACTGGATGCAGTTCGTGTTTTTCGGTGAGTTGGGCCGGGTGGCCGACGACTACAAGATCGATGAGTTCGTGCAGGACCTCAAGTGGGATGTGGGCGTGGGTTTCAGGATCATGGCCCAAAAGGCGGTGCTGCGCGTGGACGTGGCCACCTGCGACGAAGGTTTCGCGGCCTGGGCCATGGTGGGGCATCCCTTTTAAACGAGGCAAGCGGCCCGTAAAGCTTGACAAAACACCAGCGGTAACGATAGCCTCTGGCCAGAGAAAACCCCCTGCGCGGGAGGGACAAGTGAGATCCATCGCGGCCTTCGTCGCTTACATAATGCTGGCAGCAAGCCTGGCCCTGGGGGCCGGTTGCTCCACCATATCCACCGCTGACGCACCCACCCCCTCTCCGGGCCCGGTGATCAAGGCAGGTCTCAAGGCAGTGATGCCCCCGGTGATGGACAAGCGCTCCTGGCCCAGCGAGGACACCGGCACCGCCGACCCCAACATACACATTTTCGCGCCGGGCATAACCGGCCAGCTTCGCCAGGGGCTGGTAGGTAGCGGGCTCTTCGCGGCCCTGCCCGCTCCGGGCCAACCGGCGGCGGCGGGTATCAACGACCAACTTACCGTGACCATCGGCGAATTCAGCCTCAATACCTTGGGCAACAACCCCTGGTCTGCGGGCTCCTATATCCTGGACGGCCTGATCCTGCCGGTATTCGGCGTGGTTACCGTGGCCACCAAGGGCGAGGTCGACACCGGGGCCTACCTGTTGCCGGGCACCAGGGTGGGCACCACCCTGAGCGCCGAGTTGGCCTGGGGGGAAAAGGGCGCCAAGAAGCCCATTCTCAGCCGGGGCTACCGGGTTACCGTGGAACTGGGCGCGGTGAGCCAGCGCGAGATCATGGCCTATATGGGAGGCACCAGCTCCGAGGATGGGGTCAAGATCGGCAAGGTGCAGGGCATGAAGGCGCTGCAAGAGCTGACCGCGGCCATCAGCCGGGACCCCAACTGGCTATACCTGAATTCCTACGTGCGCCTGGCCCGGGCCCGCAAAGTCATCGAAAACTCCGTCGACCCCGTGGCCCGCATGCAGGCGGCTCAGAGCCTCCTTGGCCTTCTAAGCCCCTTGCCCTACACTCCGGCCGAGGCCAAGATTTTGCGCGACGGCATGGTGAGCGCGGACCTCAGGGCCGAGCAGGTCAACGAGCTTAGGGCCAATTACCTGGGCGTGACCGAGGTCAAGGAGTTGCCCGCCGGGCAGAAGCTGGGCGAGGCCCAGGCCGAAAAGCTATTCAACGACCCCGCCGTGGAACGGGCCCTGGCCCAGGGCGAGGTTATTAATCAAACCATGGGCTTGATCTTGAGCGCCATGGCTCCGATTACCCCCAAGGTAAAGGCCCAGGCCGAGGCGGCTCCGCCCAAGACCATGGTGCAGATTCCCACCCTGGCCCGGCCCACCATGCCCGACCCGGTGCAGGACTTCCCCGGACAGAAAAAGGCGTCCAAGCCGGCCCCGGCGGCCGCCAAGCCCAAGGAAGCGCCCAAGCCTCTGCCCCTTACGCCTCGGGCCCAGGCCATGCAGGACCAGCTGATCGGCCAACTGGCCGACGCCCTCAAGGGCCAGCCACGTTTGCAAGGGGTGTTCGTGCAGCAGGCCGACAGCGCGGTGGGCCCTCTGTGGCCGGTGGCCAAGAAGGTGCTCATCAGGCTGGGTTCGCCCCAGGCCAAAAACTACCTGGCCAAGCGGGAGGCCTCTTAGCGGGGGACATCAGGGAAGCGCATTCGTGAAAGTCATCGCCCCTTATTATGAGATCCTGTTCATGCCCGAGCGGGAGCAGGTGCTTGCTCTGGTGGAAGCGGCCGGGCGCACCTGCTACAAGTCCGAGCACCTCATCAGCAGCGACTCGGCCCCGGAGTTCGTGCGTCGCATCGTGGCCTCGGGCCACCACAGCGTAATCGAGCACGCCAACCTTTCGGTGCGTTTTGTGTGCGATCGGGGGGTGACCCACGAGTTGGTGCGCCACCGCCTAGCCGCCTACAGCCAGGAGTCCACCCGCTACGCCAACTACGCCCAGGACCGTTTCGGCAGCCAGATCACGGTGATAAAGCCCATGTTCTGGCCGGAAGGCAGCGAGGCCTATCGCCGCTGGGAGGCGGCCATGGCCCAGGCCGAGGAGGCCTATCTGGAGCTGTTGGCCGGGGGAGCCAAACCCCAGGAGGCCAGGGCGGTGCTGCCCAACAGCCTCAAGACCGAGATCGTGATGACCGCCAACCTGCGCGAGTGGCGCCACGTTATGGGCCTGCGCAGTTCCAAGGCGGCCCATCCCCAGATCCGCCAGATCATGCTGCCCCTCATGGGCGAGCTGGGCGAGCGGCTGCCCGAGTTTTTCGCCGACTTGGCCGAAAAGTACGCCGAGGACATCGCCGCCTTTGCCCAGGGCCCGGCGGCGTTGGGAGGGCCGGAGGCCAGCTAGCCGCAAAGCGCTCCCCAAAAAAAGAACCGGAGGCTAGAGCCTCCGGTTTTGCATTTTATTATGGTCGGTCTAGCGGTGAATGCGGATGGCGCTGCCCATGTCGCGCACCATCAAGGGCCGGCTGCCGTCGCTCAGAGCCGAGAGGCCCCAAAATCCCATGGTTAGAGCAGTGACCATAAGCCCCACTCCCAGCCACAGAACCACACCCCGAGGCACCCGCCCGAAGAGCAGGGCGCGGGCGGCGTTGCGGCAGTGTTCCACCCCGTGACAATCTTCCTCAATGGGAAGTTTACATTGGGGGCCTTCTTTGCCGTAATAACGCATGGGGCTTTGAATGCCTCACAGGGCTGGTGTTGTGAAAATCTTATAAGACTTCTAGCCTGCGAGTATAACCCACTACCATCCTGGGTACAACAGTTTGCGTCAAATATCATAAAATAACCGGCTTGGATTCATCGCTTCCACAGGGTGCACATGGTCTTGCCGGCATAAATCGTCTTAAGGTTCGTAAGTTCAGTGGGTTGGAAGTAAGGGCCATAGACCAGGAGATGTCCCCGCCAGTTCTCCGGCAACATTTTGATCAGCCAGCCCAGGGGTTTGTCGGGGTAGACGAACAGCAGGTCAAAGGGGGTGAGGTCCACCTGGCGGCAGTCGGCGCACACAAAGCGGGCTCGGCTCAGGCCCAGCCGCCCGGCCATGGCTTGGCTGGCCTCCACCAAACCGGGGTCTGCCTCGATGCCCGTGGCCGGTAACAAAAGCGAGGCGATGAGCACCGCCCGGCCATCGCCGCTGCCCAAATCAACAAAGTGGCCGTAGGCTTCCATATCCAACTGGCCCAACAGATCGTAGATCTCCTCGCTCTTGGAACAGGCCCACATGCCCGCCGGGGTCATCTTGTAAGGCTCATCCAGACCGGCGTGGAACTCGGCCAGGGCCGACTGGATCTCGGCTAGGCTCGTGTCAGGTTTGGCGCTCAAAACATCAACCGGTGGTGCTCAATTTTGAGACAGGCGTTTTGCACCACCATAATGCCGTTGCCGCGCGCCAGTTCGGCCGCTTTTTGGCTCTGCACGTCCAGCTGCATCCACAGGGCCTTGGGCTTTATTTTCACCGCCGCCTCGGCTATCTCGGGCACCGCGTCGCTGCGGCGAAAGACATTGACCACATCCACCGGGACGGGCACCGAGGCCAGGTCGGGATAGGCCTTTTGCCCCAGAATTTCGTCAGCCCTGGGGTTTACGGGGATTATCTCGTAGCCGTGGTCCTGAAGGTATCTGGCCACCCGAAAGCTGTCGCGCTCCGGCTTGTCGGAAAGGCCCACCACGGCGATGCGCTTGGCTTGGCCCAGCAGCTGTTTGACCTCTTGGTCGCTGGGGTTGTCGAGCATGGCTCTAAGGGACATGTGCACCTCCATATGTCCGGCTATTTTAGCATGGGCCCTTCGGCCCGGCCAGAACGGCGGCCCAGGCGAGAGGCGATGAGCCCCCAGCGCATGAGCAGCAGGCGCAGCTCCCGCGTCCCGGCTCCGGCGGTGAGGGCGGGCAACAAGGATGCCGCCTCTGGCGGGACCCGGCGCACCAGGCTCAGCAGGCGCAAAGCCTCCAGGCCGGCGGCGGGCAGGGGAGGCAGGGGGCAGGCCGCGCAGTCGGGCGGGCCCTCGCCGATTTCTTCTTGCTGGGCGCAGGCGGCGCAGTCCACCCCCGGATAGTCGGCCCGGTGCTCCAGGTGGCGGGATAGGAGTTCCATTTCCTCCGCCTCGCCTGGGGTTAGCCAAGGGGCCTGCAAGGCCGTGAGCAGGGGCTTCAGGGCGCTCACCGGCAGGGCGGCCAACTGGGCCGGGCCGGGGATGAGGGCCTCGCCCTGGGCTGTGGCCACCCCTTGCCAGCGCACCTTGGCCATCCCCAGCAGCTCCAGGCACAGCGAGGCCGGGCCGGGGGAGGCCTCCCGGCGGGGAGCCCATTGCCATGGCTCCAGGGGCCGCAGCCAGAGTAGGGCCGGGCCTAAACGAATCTTGTGCTCTCCTGTTTGGCCAGCGTTCATGACCGCAAGCATAGGCCCCACCCCGGCGGGCGGCCAGGAAGGCGTTTCGCTGAACCAAGGCCGTGGACAGAGTAAATGCTTCAGGCGTGGGTTAGGCGGTGGGGCGCAGGTCTTTGATCACCAGTTCCAAGTGTGCTCCCCGGAAGGTGGAGATGCGGGGAATGAAGGCCGCCGAAAGGCTGGTTCCCTTTTCTATCCAGGGCTCCTGGCAGTTGAAGGCGATGGCGGGCAAGCGGGAACCCTCCTGCGACAGCTCCATCTTCAGGTGGTTTTCCCCCACCACCCGGCAGGAAGCCACCTTCAGGCCGTGAGCGCAGAGCATGGGCTCGGGGTTGGACTGGCCAAAGGGAGCCAGGCGCTTGAGGTGCTCCATCATCTGGGGGCCAAGTTGGTTCAGGCTCACCTGGGCGTCGATATCCAGGGCCTGGCCGGTATCGGGCGGCAACTGGCGCGCCGCTTCCTCGGCCAGGGCCTGGGCCAACTGCTCCAGGCATCCGCTGGGCATGGTGGCCCCGGCAGCCATGGCGTGGCCGCCGTAATGGGTAAGAAGCTCGGCGTGGGCGGCCAGGGCCCGCTGCAAGTGGAAGCCCTCCCGGGAGCGGCCCGAACCCACCGCCGTGCCGTTTTGCACGGCAAAAAGCATGGTCGGCCGCCCGGTGCGCTCCAAGAGCCGCCCGGCCACGATGCCCAGCACCCCCTGGTGCCAACCCTCGCCGCCCAAGACCAGGCAGGCCGCTTCTTGCAGGGTGGCTTCGCCTCCGATGCGCTCCATCACCTGCTCGAATATGGCTGCTTCCACCTGGCGGCGGTCGCGGTTTAGCCGGTCCAAATCCTGGGCGCGGCCCATGGCCTCGGATTCGTCGGACGCAAGTAAGAGCTCCAGCGCCGGGTCGGGGCGGTCCAGGCGCCCGGCCGCATTGATGCGCGGGGCCAGGTAGAACCCCAGGTCCATGGTGTCCAAAACGCCGCTGCGCCCGGCCACTTTGGCCAAAGCGGCCAGACCGGGTCGCAAGCCCTGGGTCATTACCTTGAGGCCTTCGGCCACCAGAACCCGGTTGGCCTCCACCAGGGGCACCACATCGGCGCAGGTGCCCAGGGCCACCAAATCCAGGCTGTGGCGCAGGTTGGGCTCGGGGCGTTCCTGGAACCAGCCCACGTCGCGCAGGGCGGCCCTGAGACCGGCAGCCAGGTAAAAGGCCACCCCAACCCCGGCCAGATGGGCCGACATTCCGCAGGCCTCCTGTTTGGGATTGACCACCGCCGCGGCGGGCACCAGGGGGCCGGGAGGCAGCAGGTGATGGTCGGTTACCACCACCGGCAGGCCCAGGCGGGTGGCCTCGTTCACCCCTTCGTGGTCGCTGATGCCGCAGTCGGCGGTGACGATGACCTGGGCTCCGTCCTGGGCCAGGCGCTGGGCCCGGGGGGGCTTGAAACCGTAGCCGTCCGTGACCCTGTGGGGCAAATCCCACACCACCGGCGCGCCGCAGGCCTCAAGAAACTCCACCAGCAGGGCGGTGGCGGTCACCCCGTCGGCGTCGTAGTCGCCGGCCACCCCTATGGTCGCGCCGGAGCGTATGGCTGGAACCAGAACCTCCAGGGCCTGGGGAAGGCCCAGCATCTCTTCGGGCACGGGGAGTTGCTCCAGGCCGGGGCAAAGAAAGCGCCGGGCCTGGTCCGGGTCGTGCAGCCCCCGGTGGCACAGAATCTGGGCGGCCAACGGCGGCAGGCCCAAGGCCCGAGACAGGGTCGCGGCCGCTTCCGGGGTGGGTTCTTTGAGCCGCCAAGTCAGTGGTGGAGGTGAAGGTACCATGCAGGCACTATATATGGTGGTGTAGTCAGAATCAAGTTACATCATATTGTGGGGAGGTAGACCTCTGACAACGTTGGGTTTTTTGCAGGCGCCCATCAAAAGGGGCAAGCCTGGTGGGGAGTGACATTGTTTAAGTCCCCGCCCGGACAAGTTTTATGGACATTGTCGGCCTGCGCCTCTATCCTGTTGGTCATGTAAAGGCTTGGCGCCTGCCATGGCGACGCCAGGTGTAATGAATACTGTTCAGTGGAGAATCTGCCCGTTGCCCCCAAACAGTAAACCGCACCGAACCCCTGCCCTGCCGCCTGAAAGAACCGCGCAATAATGTGCGGCATCGCGGGCATATATGGGCGTGGACGTTTCTCGGGGCAATCCGAGATGCAGGCCTCCCTGGAGAGCATGACCGACGTGCTGGAGCATCGGGGGCCCGACTCCCGAGGCGTTTGGCTGGACTGGGAGGCCGGGGTGGGCCTGGGGCACCGCCGCCTGGCCATCCGCGACCTTTCGCCTTCGGGCGCCCAGCCCATGACCTCATCCTGCGGACGCTACGTCATCGCCTACAACGGCGAGGTCTACTCCCACCTGGAGATGAAAAACCAGCTGGCCGCCCATGGCCGGATTCCCCAGGGCACCTCGGACACCGAGGTGGTCTTGGAAAGCTGCGCCCAGTGGGGAGTGGAGGCGGCGCTGAGCCGCATGATCGGCATGTTCGCCTTCGCCATCTTCGATCGAGAGGAGCGGGTGCTCTACCTGGCGCGCGACCGCCTGGGTATCAAGCCCCTGTATTGGGGCTTGGTGGGCGGGCGGCTGATTTTCGGATCGGAACTCAAGGCCCTGCGCCAGGTTCCCGGCTGGGAGCCCCGCCTGGACCGCCACGCCCTGGCCGCCTTCATGCGCCACAACTACATCCCCGCCCCCCACACCATCTACCAGGATGTGCACAAGCTGGAGCCGGGCTGCCTGCTGGCCGTGGGCCCGGACCTGAAACCCCGGCTGAGCCGCTACTGGGATTGCCGGAGCGTGGCCATCGGCGGGGTGGCTGCCCAACGCCAAACCGGGGATGAGGATTTGCTGGCCGAGCTGGACGCGCTCTTGTCCGACGCGGTGGGGCGGCGCATGGTCTCGGACGTTCCCCTGGGGGCGCTGCTGTCCGGGGGCATCGATTCCTCCCTGGTCACCTGCCTAATGGCCGAGCAGAGCGGCGGGGCCATCAACACCTTCAGCATCGGTTTTGACGAGAGCGGCTACGACGAGGCCCCCTATGCCCGCGCCATAGCCGAGCGCCTGGGCACCATCCACACCGAGCTATACGTGGAGCCCGGCCACGCTCTGGATTTGGTGGACGGTCTGGCCACCTGGTATGACGAGCCCTTTGCCGATTCTTCGCAGATTCCCACCATCATGGTGTGCGCTCTGACCAAACAGCACGTGACCGTGGTGCTCTCCGGCGATGGCGGCGACGAGCTGTTCGCGGGCTACCCCCGCTACGACACCGTGCTGTCCGCCTGCCACAAAGCCGACCGAGTGCCCCGGCAGCTCAGGAGCCTTTTCGCCAAGGGGGTGGGCTGCCTTTCGCCCGGCGCCTGGGACGCCCTGGCCGCCCTGGTGCCCGGCAAACGTTTGCCGGATAACTTCGGCACCAAGCTGCACAAGCTGGCCGCTGGGCTATCTGACCAAGACATGATGGCCCTGTACCGCCAGATACTCAGCCATTGGCACCAGCCTGACCAGACCGTGCTGGGAGCCAGGGAGCACAAGGGGGTCTTGTGGGATGAGGCCCTGCACCGCAAGTTGCCCGATCTTTTGGACTGCATGCAGTTTTTGGACACGGTCACCTATTTGCCCGATGACATCCTTACCAAGGTGGACCGGGCCAGTATGCGGGTGGCCCTGGAGGTGCGGGTGCCCCTGTTGGACCACCGGGTGGTGGAGATGGCCTGGCAACTGCCCCAACACATGAAAATGCGGGGCAGACAAACCAAGTGGGCCCTGCGCCAACTGTTGTACAAGCGCCTGCCCCGCGAGTTGATAGAGCGTCCCAAGATGGGCTTCGGGGTGCCCATACACCAATGGCTGCGCGGCCCTCTGCTGCCCTGGGCCCGGGAGTTGTTGGACCCTGAACGCTTGCGCTCCCAGGGGCTGTTCAACCCCGGCCCCATAAACGAGCGTTGGCAGGCTCACCAGGCGGGAGCCAACTGGGCCTATCCCCTGTGGAATGTGCTCATGGTCCAAGCCTGGCTGGAGGCCAACCCGGAGGTGGTTTTTTGAGACGGCGTCCGCGACCCCAGGGGCGATGGGCGGCAGTTGTTATAATGGTGTCACGCCGTAGGATGGCTGCGGAGGGTATTTTGTTAAACGGAGATTGGCCGGAATGATATTCAACCGCACGGAGCTGGTGGGCGAGATGGTACGGCGCGAATTCCGCGACCGTCACGTGGGCCAGGTGCTGGGTGTGGTGTGGGTTTTCGGGCATCCTTTGCTGCTGATGCTCATCTACACCTTTTTGTTCGTTTACGTGTTCCCCACCCGTTACGGCGGCGGCGCGGGCGCGCCTCAGGACTATTCGGTGAACATTCTGGCGGGCATCGTCTGCTGGCTGGCCTTTCAGGACGTATTGTCGCGCTCCAGCTCCACCTTCATCAGCCACGCCAACCTGGTCAAACAGATCGTTTTTCCCATAGAGGTGCTGCCCATAAAGACGGCCCTGGCCGGGGCCATCCCCTATGCGGCGGGCCTGTTGTTCGTTTTGGCCAGCGCTCTTTGGCGCGGCTCCCTCAACTGGATGATCCTGACCCTGCCCCTGGTGGTCTTTTGCCAAATAATGGCCATGATCGGCCTGGCCTTCCTGTTGGCCTCGGTGGGCGTGTTCCTGCGCGACGTAAGGGAGTTTATTCAGGTCTTTTGCACGGTGAACCTTTTCGCCCAGCCCATCCTGTTCAATCCCTACGCCACTCCCCCGTGGTTGCAGTACATCTTCCAGGCCAATCCTTTCAGCTATTTCGTGTGGTGCTGGCAGGACGCCCTGTTCTTCGGGAGCTTCCATCATCCCATGGCCTGGGTGGTTATGCCCTTGCTCAGCGGCGCCGTGCTTTGGCTGGGCTGGTTCGCCTTCAGCAAGACTCGGCGCTTCTACGGCGACATACTCTAATGAGCGCTTTGGCCATAAAGGCGAAAAGCCTCAGCAAGACCTACAAGATCTACCCCAGCCCAATGGGGGCCTTTTGGGAGACCGTGACCGGCCGCCAGAGCCATTTGGACAAGCACGCCCTGAGCAACGTGGACCTGGAACTGGCCCGGGGGGAGATCATCGGCATCCTGGGACGCAACGGCGCGGGCAAGAGCACCCTGCTAAAGCTCATTTCCGGGGTGGTGGAGCGCACCAGCGGCGAGTTGGAGGTAAACGGCAGGCTTACCGCCATTCTGGAATTGGGCACCGGCTTCCATCCCGAGTACACCGGCCGGGACAACGTGATAATGGGAGGCATGTGCCTGGGCATGAGCCGCAAGGAGGTGATGGGCAAGATGGACGCCATCATCGCCTTCAGCGAGTTGGGCCCCTACATCGACCATCCTTTCAAAACCTACTCCACCGGCATGCAGGCCCGGCTCACCTTCAGCACGGCCATCAGCGTGGACCCGGACATAATGCTTATCGACGAGGCCTTGGCCGTGGGCGACGCCCGTTTTCAGATGAAGTGCTTCAAGCGCATCAAGGAGCTTCGGGACAACAAGACCACCATTCTGCTGGTGACCCACGACACCAACACCGTCACCATGTTTTGCGACCAGGCCATTATTTTGGAAGACGGGGAGATATACCGGCAGGGCAGCCCCAGGGGGATTTGCAACCTCTACCACAAGCTGCTGTTCGGCGAGGCCAAGAAGCCCGGAGGCAAGGCCGCGCCGCCCGCCGGTTCTGCCGATGAAACGGTCGACGGGGCGGCATGCGAGGCCCCGTCTTCGGCTGCCCCTCTCCAGTCTGATGACCATGGCCAGGCCGGTCAGGGCTTCGTGCGTTACGGCAGCGCGGTGGGTTCGGTTTTGGACTGGGGCGTGGTGGACGCCTCCGGCAACCCGCGCAAAGTGTACGATACCGGGGAATATTGCCGCTTCCACCTGAGCTTCCAGAGCAGCCAAGACGTCGAGGACCTCTCCTTCGGCGTGTCCATCAAGGACCGTCGGGGCACGGTGCTGTGGGGGCTGACCAACCTTAGCCAGCGGATGGGGGTGATTGGCGCGCGCCGTGGTGAGTTGCTCCAGGTCACGGTGGACTGCAACCTCTGGTTGTCGGAAGGGGAATATTTCGTCACCTTGGGCTCGGCCCATTGGGACACCGGCGACAAGATCGATTTCTTGGAAGAGGCGTTGCAGATAAAGGTGCTGGGACCAGGGGACATCTTCACCACCTCGGTGGTTAATCTGGAAGCGCGCATGGCGGTTTTTTCGCCTCGCAAAGATGAAAGCGAAAATGGCACGGTTTAGCGATCTTATAAATCGGCTCAAGGCTGGCCAGGGGCAACAGCCATCTCCCGAGCCGTCCATCCCCGAGCAACCGTCCCTGGAGTTGGTCCGGGAGTTGGAAAGTTTGGAGCCGGGGATTACCGACAAGTTGTTGGCCATCCTGGGTCAAGGGCATGGGCCCACTCCTGTGGAAGAGAGGCGCTATCAACTGGCCGAGGCTTTGACCACGGCGGTGTACCCAAAATATAAGTTTTGCGAATTCGGCCGCCTCTTCCTGGAGGATGAGGAGTTTCTGGCCTATTACCGCAAAATCATGGACCCAAACAATTGGCATTCCCTGGACCGCAAGTACACCCTGAACCAGCTTTTGAAACTGGTGCTGCACCTGGAGGGCGACTTGGCCGAGTGTGGGGTGTACAAGGGGGCCTCGGCCCAGCTAATGTGCCGTGCCGCGTTGCCCCTGGGCAAAACGGTGCATCTGTTCGATTCCTTCCAGGGGCTGCCCGCCCCCCAAAATGCCGATGGTTCGTACTGGGAGCAGGGGCGTTTCGCCACCACCGAGGAAGACGTTGCCTCAACTTTGGAAGGCCTGGGCAATTACCTCGTCTACGCCGGGTGGATTCCCGAGCGCTTCAACCAAGTGGCTGACCGTAGCTTTTGCTTCGTGCATGTGGACGTGGATTTGGCCCAGCCCACCCTGGACTCCATAGAGTTTTTTTATCCCCGTCTGAGCCCCGGGGGCATCATGCTTTTCGATGACCACGGCTTCAAGTCCTGCCCCGGCGCGCGGCAGGTGACCGAGGAGTTCTTCGCGGGAAAAACGGAGGAACTTGTTTTGCTCTCCACGGGACAGGCCATGGTTATGAAGCGGTGCCTGGACGGAAAGAAAAAAACCCCCGGAATCGACGGTGGCAAGACCGGCCAAACAGTGGGGAGCAAACTCCTTTGACACCGCATGATCCAATCATTGATGTAGACAAGTTGCCCCCCCAACAGGCCAGGGAATTGTTGGAGTTGCTCCATGTCCGCTTGGCGAAAGAACCGGCCCAGCCCAGATCCTTGGCCTGGACCCCAAAGTTGGTGGGTCGTTTTTGGGACGGACAGGACCAGACCCAATCGCTGGCCCAGGGCTTCGCCGCCTTGGGGGGAGAGGCTTTCGTATCCTCCGTTTCCCATCTTATTTCCAGACAAGACCGTATCCTTGACTTTGGGGCGGGCGACGGCCAGCTGGTGGAAATCCTTTGCCGTCGGGGATACCAGGCAGCGGCTTTTGAGCCCTCCGCCCAGCGCACCGCCACCCTCACTAAAAAGTTGGCCGGGTTGGATGGCTTCCTGGGGGTGCTGGGGCCAGACAGCGGGCAAACCTTTGACGTGGTTTTACTCACCGAGGTAATCGAACACGTGCTGGAGCCGGAGTTGGACGGCTTTTTGTCCGGACTGGGGGCGATGCTCAAACCGGGTGGCTTGCTCATAGTCACTGCTCCCAATAGCGAAGACCTGGAGCGAAGCAGGGTTTACTGCCCGGTGTGCGACGCCTCTTTTCATCGCTGGCAGCATGTGCGCTCCCTGGACCGGGATAGCCTGCCGGCCTTGCTGAGTAAGTACGGGTTTGACGAGGTGGCCACCCACTGCCTGGAGTTCGGCGAAAACTTGTTTCCCAGCCAGGAAGCCGAGGCGGGGAATGGCGAGGGGAAGACCGAGCCACCTTCGCATCTCAGGATGATCAGGGAAAACCGTCCGGTAACCATCGGCAACGAAGCCAATCTGCTCTACATAGGGCGTAAAACCCATGGCCTTTCCACGGCGGGACGGGCCCGGCTGCGTTGCGGTGAAGTTGGCATTCTTTGCACCCGGATTTTGCGCAAATTGCGCTCCATGTGGCGCTTTCCCGGCCACTAGCCGGGGATAAATAACGAGGAGGCCGGTTGGATCAGCCAAGAAAAAACCACCATAAGGCGCAGATGCACCACCTTGTGGCTGCTGTCAATTTATTACGTTTGAGTAAAGCCGCATGATCCGGCGTTTGCAAGCATTGGCTCGGCGTTTGCTGCCGGCCGCCATCCGCAGGCCTTTGGCCGACCGGGTCTACGGCCTGCTGACCCGGGCCATGAATTTAAAGCAAAAAGTCCGCCTGCGTTTGCTGGCTTTGAGGCTTCGGGCCGCCTCCAAGCCGGGCCTGGGGCGGGTTGTAAAGTCGGCCCAGCGCTGGGTGCACGAGTTGACTCAGCGCCTGGGAATCAATTACGCCCGTCATTTGGAAAAATTCGGCCAGGCCCTGCCCGATATCGCACTGCGGGGGGGGGGACGCAGCGGGGTGGCCATGATGATCGGCACCCTGGGCGGCGGCGGCTCCGAACGCCAACTGGTGCTCACCGCCCAGGGATTGCAGGCGCGGGGAATGACCGGCCTGGCGGTCACGGTGGCCTCTCTGCAAGATGAGGCGGATCGCTTTTTTCTGCCCGACCTGGACCAGGCCGGGGTGCGGGCGGTTGCCTTCGACGACCTGGAGCACAAGCAGGAGTTGCCCACTGGGGCCGCTTCGGCCCTGAGCAAGCTTCCCCGCAAGATCACCCGCATGCGGGCCCACTTGCGCGTCTTGGCCCAACACCGGCCCGAGGTGGCTCACTTGTGGCTGGATGAGGTGAACGTCAAGGGCGGATTGGCCGCGGTGGCTCTGGGAGTGCCGCGCATCGTGCTGGGCATGCGCAGCGTGCCGCCCACCAATTTTTTGCTGTATCAGCCCTACATGCGCGACTGCTACCGCTGGCTGGCCCGGCAGCCCGGAGTGGTGATGATCAACAACAGCCAGGCTGGGGGCGAGGCCTACGAGCAGTGGCTGGGGCTTTCGCCGGGGAGCATCACCATATTGCGAAACGGTTTTGTTTTCGAGGAGTCTCGCCTGCGCGCCAGCCGAGAGCAGCGGCCACACCTGCGCGAACGGCTGGGCATCCCCCCCGGTGCGCCGGTGGTGGGCAGCGCCATGCGCCTGTCCGAGGAAAAACGGCCCGGTCTGTGGCTGGAGGCGGCGGCTCGTCTGACCTCCCTGCTGCCCGAGGCACATTTCATCGTGGCCGGCGATGGCCCCATGTTTAAAGCCGTCCAGCGCAAGACGAAAAAGCTGGGTCTGGGCGGCAGGCTGCATTGGTTGGGACGCACCAAGGAGGTGTTCGCGGCCATGGCCGCCATGGACCTGTTCCTGCTCACCTCCCGGGTGGAGGGCCTGCCCAACGTGCTCGTGGAGGCCCAGTCCCTGGGAGTGCCGGTGGTGTCTACGAAGGCGGGGGGTGCTTCGGAAACCATGCGGCATGGGGTTACCGGATGGGTCTTGGAACGCGATGACCCGCACTACATCGCCCGAGAGTTGAAACGCCTGTGGGATGACCAGGACTGGCGGCGGCGGGCCCAAACTGAAGGCCTGCCTTGGGTGCGCCGGCGTTTTGGCCTGGAGCGCATGATCGATGAGACTCTGGCGGTTTACCAACTTGATCGACGGCAGATCGGCGGGGCGGCGACGCAAGAGGGCCGCTTGGATTCCCGCAAACGGGGTATCTTATGAAGAGAAAACTATGAGTGAAGACCTACGCTTTGAATTCGGCCGGAACTGGCTGGATTTTATCGAGAAGACCTTTAGCCAGGAAAAGGTGGAAGCCTCTAAAAAACACCTGCTGGAGTTCCTGGGCCTGCCGGATCTGGCAGGTATGACGGTTTTGGATATCGGTTGCGGCAGCGGCCTGCATTCCTTGGCAGCCTATTTGGCCAAGGCCCGGGCCGTGCTGGGCTTTGACTATGACCTTCAGTCCGTGGCCTCCACCAACCTCCTGCGCCACAAACTCTCTGACCCAAAGAACTGGGCAGCGGAGCAGGGCTCGGTGTTGGACGATGATTACGTGACATCCTTGCCACGCTTCGACCTAGTCTACTCCTGGGGGGTTTTGCACCACACCGGCGATGTATGGCGAGCCATCCGCAACGCCGCCGGGCGCGTGAAGCCGGGTGGGCTTTTCTACATCGCCCTTTACTCGGCCGACGTGCAAATCGACCCGCCGCCGGAGTTCTGGCTGGAGATCAAACGCAAGTACGTGTCCTCGGGCCGCTGGACCCGCCGCCGCATGGAGCTTTGGTACGTCTGGCGCTTCATGATGGATAAGGACTGGCAAAAGCTGCGGGATGTTTGGCGCAGAGCCCAGGAGTACAAAAACCAACGCGGCATGAACCTTTTCACCGACATCCGCGATTGGTTGGGTGGATGGCCCATGCAGTTCGTCCACGATGCCGATGCCGTGGCGTTTTGCGAGGATTTGGGTTTTGCACTGGAGAAGATGGCCACCGGCAAGGCCAACACCGAGTTTCTTTTCCGGCGGCATGAGGGTGCGGAGTAGCCTCCCTGGTCTGGTGGTTGCTCGATCACCTCATTCTGGAACTGATGCGCACCCGCCCGGGAATCAAGGTGGTGGACGACCAGGTAGGTTGCCTCACTCCGGCCGGGGAGCTGGCTAGGCCCTGCTGCGCCTGGCGGCCTTGGTCTTGGAGCAGGGCGAAACCGCCTGGGGCTGAGAACCCTAAACGAACAGATTGTTAAACCAGAGATCTATCGGGAATGTGTCCATTAGCAAAAACCGAATCTTGTCCCAAATGCTTTGACGACATACAGGTAGCCTCTCGCGATTACCCTGAATACATTGATCGGGGCAGGTCATTTATATCTGAACGGACCCAAAGTTGGTTTGGAGGCGCCCGGTGACCACTTCACCACTGGCAATAAGAGCGCGCAACTTGGGCAAGTCTTACCGGCTGTACCCCAGCCCCTTGGACGCCTTTTTGGAAGCCGCCACTCGCAAGCGACGGCACAGCGAATTCAAGGCCCTGGACGATATCAACCTGGACCTGCACCGGGGTGAAATTGTGGGTATTATGGGGCGAAATGGTGCGGGCAAGAGCACTTTGCTTAAACTTATCGCCGGAACCTTGGCCCATACCTCCGGGGAACTGGAAGTAAATGGCCGCATAACCGCCATCCTGGAACTCGGAACTGGGTTCAACCCCGAACACACCGGCCGGAGCAACATCTACATGGGCGGAATGTGCCTGGGGATGAGCAAAAGAGAAATTAATGAAAAGATAGACAGCATCATTGAATTTAGCGAGTTGAAAGATGTAATAGACCAGCCGTTTAAAACTTATTCCACCGGCATGCAGGCCAGATTAACCTTCAGCACAGCCATAAGCGTGGACCCGGAAATACTTATAGTCGATGAAGCGCTTTCCGTTGGGGATGCACGTTTTCAGATGAAGTGCTTTAACTGGCTGCAAAATTTACGCGAAAAACAAACTACTATTCTACTAGTCTCCCACGATAGCAATACAATAACCAGAGTTTGCGATCGGGCGCTGGTTCTGGAAAAAGGGAAAACACATTATTATGGAGATGCCAAGGAAGGATCTGAGGTGTACTTACGTTTGTTGTACGCGGATGACCAAAATATTAAACAGGCTGAATTGTTACCTATTGAAGGGGAAGAAGACTGTAATAACCGCAAATTATCATCAAGTTTTCAATACGGGGATGGGGAAGCCCAGTTAACTGGTTATGGGTTAATGGACGAAGCAAACAGACCTATCAGTTTGCTTCCCGCAGGTTCCAGGTGCCGAATATACTTAAATGCCACCTGTTTTAACGATATAGATGATTTGGTTGCAGCGTTTGCAATCAAAGATCGCCGTGGAACATTTCTTTGGGGCATGAATAATCTTACTAAATTCAGACGTCCGGTTACCGTTAATTCTAACGACAGTTTAACAGCTTCCGTTCACTGTACCATGAATTTGGCGGCAGGAAACTATTTTATTAATCTTGGAATCAGTCATTCCACCGGTAAAAGAATTGATTTTATTGAAAACGCCATTGAGTTTAAGGTCACTGGGACGGAGGAGTTGTACACCATATCATGTGTAAGTATGAACGAAATATATTCCATTGAAGTTGATTGACTAAATAATGGTAGTTCAATTAAGTAATTTTTGTTTTAACTTTTAAGTGGTTAGGGAAAAAATGACTAAAGCTCCGCTAATCATACATGCAGGTTACCCGAAAACAGGTACCACTACTTTTCAGAAGCATGTGTTCCCACATCATCGCGAAATTGATTATTTGGGTAAATTTATTCCCTCCTTTGATTTTGTGAAAAAGGATTTATATCCCCTAATTAACGATTTAACGAGTCAAAGTAAAATTAACTATAGAGGTAGTTATCAACTGAGTTGTCTGGTTTCCAACTTGTGCAAAAACACCGAACGCAAATGCGTCCTAATTTCTACAGAAGCATTCATACATCCCATGGCTATCGATATCGCAATAATTGCAGATAGATTAAAAGAGGCTTTTAATCCTTGCAAAATATTGATTACTATAAGGGAGCAAATATCTGCGCTCTTATCATTTTACTGGATGCATGGTCAGTACGGTCAGTACCTAAGCATTGGTGCAAAAAAAGAGGGCAAAAAGCTAGAGTATCCTTTAAACATTATCGAGTGGATACGGCTTCAAAAGTCACATTTAGACAGAAATTTGCTGGGATCATTACATTACGATGCTGTAATAAAGTATTATATTAAAAAGTTTGGATATGATAATGTCAAAGTGCTTCTTTACGAAGAGTTCAAAAATAAGCCAGATACTTATGCTGATAACCTTGGCACTTTTTTAGGGGTTGATGTGGGAAGGTTGCAAGATTTAATGGCTGGTAAGCATGAATTCATTTCGAATGGACGTTCAGTCCCCTGGTATAAAAACAGTTTTATTGAATTGGCCGCACTTCTTGATAATCGAGGTCCTTTTTCAAAAGCTATCCAGCTTTTCAGCTCAAAGCACGCCGATGATTTGAGGGGCAGGCTAGAAGATGAAATCATATCACTTGAAAATACCTATCGTGCTGGCAACGCTTGGTTGTCCTCCGCTTTATCTCTTCCTGTTGAGCAATATGGGTACAGCCTTTGAAACATTTGGCTAAATTATGGTGGAACTTCAAAGCGTTTTTAGTAACTTTCTACTTAGGTTTTAAAAAGTGAAAGATTGTAAATTGAAACACTTATTAAATAAAACCATTAACAGTCGCTTCATGCCCACACGCCTTAAAGCTGTCATAAATTTGGTTGAATTCCAAAGAGATTCACCAGATACTGTGAGGGCATTTCTGCACCTGTCATCGGCACAATCAGGACTTACAGAACAAACGGGCCACAAGTTCTATTGGCGCTTCATGATGGGTAAAGACTGGCACAAGGTGCTGGATGTTTGGCGCAGAGCCCAGGAATACAAAAACCAACGCGGCATGAAGATTAGCAACCCGTGATTACGACGCTAATGTTAATCGGTCCCCGATAGTGGCTTGGAGTTTTCAATCTTGCCCCATAACAAAATTAGCGGGAACGATAGCAATACCGATCATGCCTTAGTTGAACCACGTCCCCTTTGGTGGCCCAGCCCTTTGAAAATATTGCTGGTCATGCTGCTGTTCATGGTCATCCGGCAAATGCGCCCCTTGGATACTTATTATCCCGTTATGTGGCCGGATGGTTGGGGCTATCTATTGCCCGCCTTGCGCTGGATCAAAGACGGAACCCTGGAAACCATCTACGGACGGGCCTTCGGCTATCCTCTGTTCCTGGCCGTGGTGCTGCAGGCCACCAAGTCATTTTTGATGCTGGGAATAGTGCAAAAGGCCCTCAATGTATTGGGTGGCCTGCTTATACTTTCGGTGATGGCCGACATCACCCGCCAAAACAGCGTTGGCAAGATCAAGCTGATGTTGTCGTGGTTGTTCGCGTTGGGCTTCATATGGCTGTATCTGGGGAGCCCCACCATATTATGGTACGGGCATTACATCCAACCAGAGGCTATCGCGCCTTTTATCATGGCCCTGTTCATCTATTTCGCCTGGCTGGCGGCGCGTAAACTTGTTTACGGTGAAAGCTTTGTCCTTCCGGCGTTCTTGCTGGCCCTGATAAGCGTTGCTGCATATTTCCACAAGCCCAATTGGGGCTTCGCGGTCATGTCCCCCATCATCCTTTTTCTGCTGCTCAAGACCGTCTGCAACGCAAAGCTGATTAAACCGGCGGCTCTCTACCTCCTGCTGCTGGCCCTGCTGTTTGCGCCGCCGCTGCTCTGGCAAAAGTATTTGTCGCGCCACGATCCGGCTGCGGTCACATTCGCGCCCAAGACGCTGTTTACCTGGCACCTGGGCGGCATCAAGGGGCTCTTGGAGCACGACCTGAAAGCGGAGCATCCTCCCTTTGACCTCGCCTTGCTTGGCTCGGTCAACGAAATGATCGATCGTCAATTCGCCTTGGACCGCAGCCGCAATATTTGGTATCCCTCGCTCGGCTACAATCCGGATGAAATTTTCTATTCGCCAAGCGGTTACTCGTCCGTGGCCCTTTTGAACAAACTCAGCCCACAAGCGCAAAAAGACTTTTTCATGCATTACTTTTACCGTTACGCCCTCACCAGCCCAGGGACGTATCTGGAAAAGATATTGGGGCAACTGGCCATCTTCTATCGCTGGAACCCACCTCTGTATGGGCTCAGGGGCTATGATGAGTTCGGTGACGTCAAGGCGGTACTCCAGGCGGCTGGCGGCAATATAAACTGCAACGAAGATGCTCTGCCCTTCCTGCGCGAATACCTTAAGGCACTGCGCCAAAAGATCGATGGCCAGGCGATGTTCACCTTCCAGGTCTCTCCGTTCAAAAAAGTTGTCTATGGGGCGCTACGGTTTACTTATTACCCTCTCATGCTGGCGGTCCTTGGCCTTTTATGCCTGCTGGGCTATATAAAGCGGCATGGGAAAGGGGACCTTTCCCCGGCGGGTTTGCTGTTGGCCGTGCTGTCCTTGACCTGCTTTGGGGCCGCCTTCCTGGCCGACCTTACTGCGGCGGCGGTTCATTCCCTGGACGTCAAAAGATACTTCGAATACCACTACACGCTCACTCTAACCTCGCAGTGGCTGGGGATGTCGGCGCTGGCCTGGTCGTTGCTCGACTGGGTCAGGCTCAGGAAAATCCGTGGCAACAAAACGCCGCTACCAGCCAGGCCCCTTTGAACTAAGGCGACCGGCACGATTGTGGTGGCCCAGATCCCCCACGCCTTTTTCCAAAAAGGCTTGCCTGCGGCCCTAGGGTGCGTAAACTAAGGCCAACCAATCAGCGCCCATTGCTGGGCAAAACCCACCGGGTTGGACGAAGCGAGGTCATGGCCGCTCAATATAAAATATTGGTGTTCGGGGCCGGAGGCATGCTGGGGCGGGAGCTTATGGCCGCACCGGCGCCCAATGCCGTAAGCCTTATTGGCCTCACCCGGTCCCATGCGGACATCACCTCCCCGGAGCAGGTGGAGCGGGTCATGGCCGAGCACCGGCCCGGCCTGGTCATCAACGCGGCCGCCTTTTCCAATGTGGACGGGGCCGAGAGTGAGCCCCAGGCGGCCTTGGCGGTCAACGCCCAGGG
Organism: Desulfarculaceae bacterium; assembly: GCA_021737645.1. GTDB lineage: Bacteria > Desulfobacterota > Desulfarculia > Desulfarculales > Desulfarculaceae > Desulfoferula. The sequence continues at coordinate 39,776 of JAIPDO010000019.1, read as the reverse complement.
GGCGGGAAACCTGGCCAGGGCCTGCCATCAGGCGGGCGTGCCGTTCATCCACATCTCCACGGACTACGTGTTCGGCGGTGGCAACCAGACCCGGCCCTACCTGGAGAGCGACCCGCCCGCGCCCATCAACCAATACGGCCTATCCAAGCTGAGGGGCGAGGAGCAGGTTCGCGCCGCCTGTCCCCGGCATCTGATCGTGCGCACTTCCTGGCTCTTCGGGGCCCTGTCCCGCAACTTCATCCACCTCATGCTGGAGTTGATGCGCACCCGCCCGGGAATCAAGGTGGTGGATGATCAGGTGGGCTGCCCCACTCCGGCCGGGGATCTGGCCCAGGCCCTGCTACGCCTGGCGACCATGGTTTTGGATCAGGGCGCGGCGGACTGGGGCACCTATCATCTCAGTGGCCCGCTGGTAATCAACCGCTATGAGTTCGCCCAGATGATATGGGCCGAAGCCCGCAAGTCCCTGGACAAGGACATGACCATCGAGCCGGTGGGCAGCGAGGCCTTTGCCGCTCCGGCCAAACGTCCTACTTATTCGGCTCTGGATTGCGCTAAAATAAAAAACCGCTTCGGTTTGGCCCTGGCCGACTGGCGCCCGGAGCTGGCCCGGATCGTGAAGACTTTGCAGGAAGCGGAGATGCGTTCCAGTGTATAAAGGCATTGTTCTAGCCGGTGGATCGGGCACCAGGCTCTATCCGGCCACCAGGGCGGTAAGCAAGCAGCTTCTGGTGGTCTACGACAAGCCCATGATCTACTACCCCATCGCCACCCTCATGCTGGCGGGTATAACCGAAATACTGGTGATCACCACACCCCATGATCAGGCGGCTTACCGCTCCCTCTTGGGCGACGGCTCCCAGTGGGGCCTCAAGTTCTCTTACATAAGCCAACCCCGGCCCGAGGGGTTGGCCCAGGCCTTCACCCTGGGCCGCGAGTTCCTGGAAGGCGCGCCCGCCGCCCTGACCCTGGGCGACAACCTGTTTTTCGGCCACGGCTTCACCGGCCTGCTGCGTGAGGCCGCCTCCCGCCAGGACTTGGCCACCGTGTTCCTGTACCAGGTCTCCGATCCTCAGCGCTATGGCGTGGCCGAGTTCGACGGCCAGGGGGACATCTGCCGGGTGGTGGAAAAGCCCGCCAAGCCGCCTTCCCGCTGGGCGGTGACCGGCCTTTATTTCTTCGGCTCCGAGGTCACCGAGGTGGCGGCGGGGGTTGAGAGGTCTCCCCGGGGCGAGTATGAGATAACCGAGGTCATCAACCATTACATCAAGGCCAAGCGCATCCGGGGCATCAAGATGGGTCGGGGCTACGCCTGGCTGGACACCGGCACCCCGGAGGCCCTGTTGCAGGCCTCCCAGTTCGTGGGCACCATCGAGAGCCGCCAGGGGGTGAAGATCGCCTGCCTGGAGGAGATCGCCTACAACCTGGAGCTGATGGGCAGGGATGAGTTGCGCCGGATGCTGGGGGACAAGCGGGACATCCCGTACTATAAATATGTCATTGACTTGATCGAGGCGGGTGGCCCGGTGCCCCTTGTCTAGCACCCAAAGCCAAACGAAGCGCATGAATTCAAACACCCAGAGATTGCTGGTAACCGGCGGGGCAGGCTTCATCGGCTCGGCCCTGGTTCAGATGCTCCTGGCCCGGTCGGGGGTGCGGGTGCTCAACCTGGACAAGGTAACCTACGCGGCCAACCCCGAGGCCCTGGAGCGTTTCGCCCAATCGGCCAACTACCGTTTCGTACGAGGTGATATCTGTGACCGGCCCCTGGTGGAACGGCTGCTGGCCGAGTTTCGGCCCCAGGCCATTATCCACTTGGCCGCCGAGTCCCATGTGGACCGCTCCATCGACGATGCCGCCGGGTTCTTGCAGACCAACATCATGGGCACCCACGTTTTGCTGGACGCGGCCCTGGCCCATTGGCGCGCCCTGGAGGGGTCGGAGCGGGAGGCCTTCCGCTTTTTGCACGTATCCACCGACGAGGTGTACGGCTCCCTGGGCTCCGAGGGCTTGTTCCACGAAGACAGCCCCTATATGCCCAACTCGCCCTATTCGGCCAGCAAGGCCTCTTCGGACCTCCTGGTCAGAGCCTGGCACCGAACCTACGGACTGCCCACGGTCACCTGCCACGCTTCCAACAACTACGGCCCCCGCCAGTTTCCGGAAAAGCTCATCCCTCTGATGATCATCAAGGCCAGCCGCGGCCAGGAGCTGCCGGTGTACGGCAAGGGGGACAATGTGCGCGATTGGATGCACGTGAGCGACCACGTACGTGGCCTGCTCGCGGCCCTGGAGCGGGGCAAGGTGGGCCAGACCTACAACCTGGGCGGCGGGGTGGAGCTTAACAATCTGGAGTTGGTGCGTCTGATCTGCCGCCTACTGGACAAGGAGCTGGCCGGTCGCCGCGCGGAGCCCCACGAAGAGCTGATAACCTTTGTGCCCGACCGGCCAGGTCACGACCAGCGCTACGCCCTGGACATCGCCAAGGCCGAGCGGGAGCTTGGCTGGGCCCCGGAGGTGGAGTTCGCCCAGGGGCTGGCCGACACGGTGGGTTGGTATCTGGGCAACCGCGCCTGGTGGGAGCGCATACTTAACGATCGCTACGATGGGGTCCGGCTGGGCCTGGTCTGAGTTTCGGTACTGACGCGCCGCACAAGGGAGAAGGCGGGAATGAATTTGTTGCATGGGGTCAAGGTGAAGCGCCTCAAGGTGATCCCCGATGGCCGGGGCCGCCTGGTGGAGATACTCAGGGCCGACGATGAACTTTTCGAAGGCTTCGGCCAAGTGTACATGACCACTACCCGGCCGGGCATCGTCAAGGCCTGGCATCTGCACAAAAAGCAGTATGACCAGGTGTTCTGCGCGGCGGGGATGATCCGCCTGGGCATCTACGACGACCGCGGCGATTCGCCCACCAAGGGCCAGAGCAACGAGTTTTTCATCGGGGTGCACAATCCCACGCTGGTGCAGATCGCGCCGGGGTTGTACCACGGCTGGAAATGCATCAGCGCCGAGGAGGCATTGATCATCAACACCGTGACCCATCCCTACGACTACGCCGACCCCGACGAGTTCCGCCGGGAGGCTCACGATCCTTACATACCCTGGGACTGGTCTGATAAAGACGGCTAGGCTTTAGCTTCTTCCATGGCCGCTACCAGCTGCCTTGCCAGGCTGGGCCAGGCCACGCTCTGGGCCACGTAGTCGCGGGCTCCAGCCGACAGCCGGGCGTAGAGTTCGGGGTCGGTCATGACCTTGGCTATGGCCCGGGCCAGGGAGGCCGCATCGGGCTGGCCGGACAAGAGGCCGTTTTCGCCGGGTATCACCTGCTCCTGCAGCCCTCCCACCTGGGTGGCCACCACAGGCAGGGCGTGGGCATAGGCCAACAACACCACTCCGGACTGGCTGGCCGAAGTGTATGGTGCTACCAGAAGGTCGCCTTCCTCGATAATTTGGGCCACCTCTCCCGCCTCCAGCCAGCGGTTGACCACTTTGGCTCCCAGCTCTCGCAGCGCCGCCTGGTTCCTGCTACCCAAGTTCCCCTGACCGGCCACGATAAGCTCCACTTCCGAAAAGTCCCGCCTTAGAAGGCGCACCGCATCCACTAAAAGCCCCAGGCCCTTGTAAGCCAGGATGCGGCCGAAAAACAGCAACCGGAAGGGCCGCCCTTGGGGCATGGCGCGGGACTCGGCCTTGGGCTGGCCATAAAAAAAGGGGCCGTGGGGTATCACATGGACACGCTCCGGGTCCAGGCCGAAGGCTTCCACCGCCTGGGTGCGCACGTAGTCGCTCAAGGTAACCACCGCGTCGGCCCGGCGCACCTCCGCCTTGAGCATCTTGGCCCGCACCGGGGAGCGCTCGCCGGGGTGCAGCAGGGCGTCGTGCAGCACCATCAGGTAGCGCGCCCCGCTTTGGTGCACTTTGCGCAACATGAACGGGTTCCAGATGTGGGTCATGGTGCCGCAGACCCAGTCGAAACGTTCCCGGCGCAGGTAGGCCGAAAACTTCGAGCGCAGGCTGGGAAGCTTCACACTGGCCCACACCGCGCTTAGCGTGCCGTGGTAGGTGTCCGGCGCCCAAACCGGCAACCCTAACTTTTGTGATTGGTCCCAAAGCTCCGTTTGGCGCGACAGGGATAGCTGCACCTCGACCGATGGAATTTCCGCCAAGGCTTTGGCCATCTCATATGTGTACATGGGGCCTCCCCCCCGGCGGCCCCAATGCCATAACAGCAGCTTCACGATAGTTGTCCCTGGGCTGGCGTCATGAGGGTAACCGTCCCCGGCCAGGCGAAAAAAGACCTTGCCATATCCCGGCGGCCGCCTGCCAGCGTCCTTGGAGCGCCCGGCGGGCCAGGCGGGCTCCGCTGCTCAGAATCACGGGCAGCCAGGGCAGGGGTGCGTGCTTGCGGAAGAAGCGCAGCGAGCCGTTGGTGTAGAGCCGGTGCCAGGCCTCTTCGTTGTCGCCCAGGCCGGTGCTGGGCTGATGCTCCACCACCGAATCCGGGGCCACGGCCAATTGCCACCCGGCCCGGCGCAAGCGCCAGCTCAGGTCGGCGTCCTCCCAGTAAAGCGGGAAGTCGGGGTCCAATAGGCCCACCTGGCCCAGAGCCTCGGCGCGCAGCAGCAGGCTGGCCCCGCAGAGATAGTCCGGGGCCCCGGCTTTGGGCGCTTGGGTGATATGGTGGGCGCGGCCGGTAATGAGGCTGAGATTGCCTCCGCCCCAGGCCTGCACCCGGTCCTGGCCCGCCCAGCGCAACACCGAAGCCACCGCGCCTACTTTGGGCCGACCGGCCAGCACGCGAACCAAGGCCTCCAGGGCCTGGGGGTGGGCAGTGGCGTCCGGGTTTAGCAGCCACACCGCCTCCGCTCCCTGCTCCAGGGCCAGTTTTATACCCAGGTTGGCTCCCTGGGCGAATCCACCGTTGACCGGTGAAGCCAAAAAATGCACCTGAGGGAAGCGGCGTTGTATTATCTGCGGGGATTGATCGTGGGAGGCGTTGTCCACCACCACGATTTCGCGTTGGGCGTAGGTTTGGCTCATGAGGCAGGATAGGCAGCCCAGCACGTGTGGCAGGCCGTTGTAATTGACCAACACTACATGAACCGGCCCCCACTTGTTTTCTTGCTTTTGCTGCAAGCCTCAAGCCTCTATTCATGGGATGGAGCCGCGAAAGACTCTCTCGCCATCGTTCGGTGGTGGCGGTGGGGCAAACTTATCCATGGTCAAGCTGATGAATTGCCCATATCATACCTTAGCTGCGCTAGCGTATACCATAGGCGTCTATTGATTTCAGCAACAGGTGGGAGCTTCAAAGATTTTATGAACCCTTCTGAACCAACACCGCCCTCGACCTTCAAAGCCGGTTTGGCCGGCCTGGGCGTGACTCGGGCCGTGGTGGCTTGGCTTTTCTTTCTGACTTTGGTGCTGGCTCTGTTCGAGGGAGTGGGCCTGGGCATGCTTCTGCCGGTGCTGGCCTATGTGCGCACCGGCGGCCTGCCCGGCGGCGGCCCCACGGCCCAGGTCATGCACGATGCCTTGGGCTGGCTGGGTGCCTGGGGCAAAAACTGGGAGTTGGCCGGGCTGCTGGTTATAACCCTGGGGGTTATCTGCCTGCGCTACGCGGTCAATTACGTGCGCGACGTGCGCCTGGCTCACCTGCGGCTTTCCATCACCCGGCGCTTGCGCAACCGGGTGGTGCGCTCCCTGGTGCGCTCCGACCTGGGCTATCTCATGTCCCGGCGCAGCGGCGAGCTGCAATCCAGCCTGACCATGGAGACCGACCGGGCGGGCGAGGCGGCTTCGTCCCAGATCGGCATCATGACCTCCTTGGCTCTGATCGTGGTGTACGTGATGCTCCTGCTTCTGCTTTCTCCCTTGCTTACCGTTTGCACCGCCCCCATCCTGGCCTCGGTGGCCTTGGTGCTGCGTTGGCAGAGCAAAAAATCGGTGTCCTTGACCAATGCGGTTAGCGAGCAGAACCTGCGCCTGGGCGACCAGGCTTCCGAGGTGCTGGGCGGAATACTGCGCATCAAGATGCGCGGCCAGGAGACTCAGGCCGAGGAGTTGCTCTCCTCCACGGCGGATCGTATTTTCCATGGCATGTTCAGCCTGGAGCGACTGCGCCTGGCGGTGGAAATTTCCATGCATCCGCTGATGGCCATGGCCGGGCTCCTAGTCATTCTCCTGGCGGTGGTGGCCGCCGAGATCGGCCTGGCGGTAATGGCGGTGTTCGTTTTCGTGCTGGTGCGTATGGCCCCTCAGGTGAACCTGTTCATCAGCCTGTGGTCCCATCGCAACGCCTGTCTGGCAAGCTTGCACCGGGTGCAGGCTTTGGTGGATCAAGCATCCCTGCGGCGCGAATCCAGCGGTGGCGACCGGCTGGAACCAGCCCCGATCAAGGGCGTAGAGTTCCGGGACGTTTGGTTCCGCTATCCCGGCTCCCTGGAGGGAGGCTACGCCCTGGAGCAGATCGATTGCGCCATCCCGGCCCACTCGCTCACCGCGGTGGTGGGCCGCTCCGGGGCGGGCAAGTCCACCCTGGCCAGCCTGCTTTCGGCCTACCACCTGCCTACCCAGGGCCAGATACTGCTGGACGGCCATCCCTTGGAAAGCTACCGCTTGTCGGCCCTGCGCCAAGGCATGGCCTTTGTGGATCAGGAGCCATTTTTCTTCAACGACAATATCCGAGAAAACCTGAACTTCGGAGTGGTGCCTCCCCTGACCGATGCCGACTTGGAGCAGGCCCTCAAGGACAGCGGAAGCTGGGAGTTCGTCAGCCGCCTGGACCAGGGCCTGGACACCCCGGTGGGGGAGCGAGGCTCGCGCCTGTCCCAAGGGCAGAAGCAGCGCCTGGCCATTGCCCACGCCCTGGTGGTCAACGCCCGGGTGCTCATTTTGGACGAGCCCACCAGCGCGCTGGACAAGACCTCGGAGATGATCATAGCCCAGACCATCCGCGAATTGGCTTCACGCCTCACGGTCATCGTCATCGCCCACCGCCTGCACACAGTGCGCCGGGCCGACCAGATATTGCTGTTGGAGCAAGGGCGGCTGATTGCTCGCGGCGACCATGAATCTCTTCTGGCCGATTGCCCTGAATACCGCGAATTATTCGGCAAGACCAACTAGGCCCAGGCGCTTAACCCCTTTTAGGCAACAGAGCGCGCAGGCGCGCCAGCACGGCCTTGAGCAGGTGTCTAAGTGCCAGGTGGCGCCCCAGGTAGCGGCGCAGACGGATTTCCCAGCGGGGCACCTGGGCGGCTGCGCGGGGAAATCCATCCAGCATGTTCAGCGGTGGCCGGGGCTCCAGGGAGTCCCAGTGAATCAGGCCGCGCATCACCGCGTCCCAAGCCATTACCAGGGCCATGGCCTGTGATAAATCACCGTCAGCCTCGGGCTCCGAGCGCATGGCCATTTGCTGGTGGGCCCTGGCCAGGTAGGCGGCAAAGTCAAAGGAACCGGGGTCGTCGGGGTACATGTCGGTGAGGGCGTAATCAAGCTGCCGGGAGATAAGCTGGCGAAGGTCGCGGTAGTTGCGGTGGTGAATGTGCGGCCCGTGGCTGGGGGGCACATCCCACAGGCGGCTCGGCCCGGTGGTCACCACCGGCAGGGTATGATGGGCGTCGGGCCAGAGCACCGTGCCTTGCTTGAATAGGCGTATCTGGTAGTCGGGATGGCGTCCCCCGCCGAGCAACACCTGCTCGCCCAGGTAGTTGTAGCGGGGCAGGGCAAAGGCGTCGTGTTTTTGGCCCTGCTTGGCGATGAGCCTTTGCACTAGTTCCGGCGCGTCGTCGGAGAGATATTCATCGGAATCCAGCACCAGCACCCAATCCCCCGAGGCCTTGGCCACGAAGCGGTTGCGCACCCCGTCGATGCGCGGGGCGATCTCAATCTGGTGCACCACCGCGCCATGGCGCTGGGCGATGGCCACGCTGTCGTCGCTGCTTTCCATGTCAACCACCATCAACTCGTCCACCCAGGCCAGGCTGGCCAAGGCCGCCTCCAGGGTGGCTGCCGAGTCGCGGGTGTGCACGATACCGGTGATCTTGGGGTTAGGCATAGCTCATCCGTCTATGGTGTAGCGTCCCTGCCAGCGGGACATGAACAGGGCGCGGCTGGGTTCGTCCAACTTGGCGCGTCCAGGGGTCATGGCTTCGAAGTGCAGCGACTCGCTGCCCTGGCAGCAGAAAATCCGCCATCCTTTCTGCCGGGCCCGCAAGCAAAAGTCTATATCTTCCAAGCCGAAGGGATAGTCCTCGACCAATCCCCCCAGTTCCTGCCAAAGCACGTGCCTGATAAGCATGCAGGCCCCGGTGACCGCCTGAAACTCCCGGTCCGTTCTAGACATGAGGTGGCTGGGCCGGGTGCGCAGCAAGTGATAGGGCCCTTGTTTGCCGGGGCCGAACACCACGCCCGTGTGTTGCAGGCTGCCGTTGGGGAAGACCATCCTGGCCCCGCAAATGCCCACTTGGGGATTGCGCTCCAATAGGGCCAGCATTTCGCCGATGGTCTCCGGTTGCACCAGCACGTCATTGTTGAGCAAAAGGTAGTGCTTTGCAGGCCGGCGCCGGGCGGCCAGGTTGTTGGCCAGGGCAAAGCAATGATGCGCGTCCAGCCTGAGCAACTCGGCCCCGGCGGCGGCGATGCGCTTCGGGGGCAGGGGCGGGTGGCTGGCGTTGTCCACCACGGCCACGGTGCTTTGCTCGCGCACTCCGGCGGCCTCCAGGGATCGGCCCAAAGCGTTCAGGCACTGCTCCAACATAGGCAACATGCCCCGGGATGGGATGATCACGGTGAGCAGTTTGGAGCTCACGCGCCTTTCCTTTCAGCCCTGGCCATTCGCCAGCAACGCAGGCGATAGGCATAGTGCCCCAGGCGCGGCCGCCAGAATTTTCGGTAGCTGGCCATTATGGGCGCCAGCATGCGCCCCAACTCATCGTAGTCCACCCCACGAAGAATCACCCGGCCCGGACGGCGGCTTCCGGCCTGGGCGTGATCTTGCTGCAACATCAACTCGTTATCCATGGCCCAATTATACAGCCACGAGCCGGGGATGGGGCTTAAGAAGGAGTGGGAAAAATAGGCGGGGCCGATCTCCTGGATGGCTTTGAGCCCGGCCAGGTCATCTTCGCGGTGCCATACGCCATCCTCACGGGGCACCCCCAAGATCAGGTTGGCGAACACCTCCAACCCCAGGTCGTGGCAGATGGCCGCGGCCCGGAGGTTTATTTCGCTGGTGGTGCCCTTGCCCAGCCAGCGGAGCACCTGGTCGCTAAAGGACTCGAACCCGATGCTGATCACCTTGAGTCCGGCGTCACGCATCTCCGCGATGACCTCGGGGTTACGGCAGATCATGTCCGCCCGGCAGGCGGCCCACCAGCCCACCTTGCGCCGGGGATAGCCCGCCTGGTGCATGGCCCCGCAGAACCGGCTCACCCACTGGGGCTCTATGAGGAATTGGTCGTCGTGGAAAATAATGCCTCGAAAGCGGTAGCGCTCCCACAGCTCGGCCAGTTCGGCCATTACGTTTTCCACCGAACGGCGGCGCAAATAGGGGATGCGTTTGCCGGGGTCGTGGGGCGAGGGCCTGGTGTAGAGGTTCTTTTCGCCTGGCCCGCAGCAAAAACGGCACCCCCATGGACAGCCCCGCCCGGTGAGCATGTCCACGATGGGAGGGCGCAGGCTCCATATGGGATAGAGCAGGCGGCGGCGATAACCGGGCAAAAGCTCACGCAAGGCAAAGGGAAGGGCGTCCAGTTCCGGCGGCTCTCCCCAGCTTATGTCCGCAAAGGAGCCCGGCTCGGCGATGAGGGCGGGCAAGCTCACCTCGCCCTCGCCGCGGAGCACTTTGTGGGCTCCAGCGTCCAGGGCCTCCTGGGGGAACATGGTGAAGTGGATGCCCCCGGCCAGGCGCAACGCTTCCGGCGCGGCGTCGGCGGCCATGGCCAGGCAGCAGGCGGCCCCGGCGGCGTCCTGGGTACGGGCGGTGACGCAAACCACCTGAGGCGCGGTTTGAGACATGTGTTGGCGCGCCTGCTCCCAGCCGGAAACCAGGCGCAGGTCCAAAAGCTCCACCTGGTGCCCCTGTTTTTGCAGCACCGCGCCCAGTTGGGCCAGACCGTGGTGGGGCAGCAGGTCGTCCATGTCCAGGGGATCGCGTCCCGAGCCCCATCCCCGTGAACCTTGTTGCGGGTTCACCAGCAAAACCCTGGCCATGGGCTAGAACAGACCCTCAAACCGCTTTGGGGAAAACGCTAGGCGGGCAGGTAGCGGAAGGCTTGCCATATCACATCCCTTAATATGTAGTAGTCCCACCCCAGCATTAACAGCAACAGCAGCCAAGCCGCTGCGCTTTGCCAACGCCGGGGGAAGGGCAGCAGCAGGCCTCCTGCCTGAAGATAAGCGATGGCCCACCCGGCGGGGAAAATGAGGCGGCCCTGTGAGGCGTAGACCCCGCTATTGTAGGAAAGAAAAGCGGCAAAAGCCAGCAGCAGCCAGGCCGGGGCCAGCGATTGCACCAGGCGCTCACGCATGTCTGTAGCGCACCAGACCATGCGAATCCAGAACACCAGGCCCAAAACTCCGGAAATGACCAACAGGGTGTCCAGCACGCGGTAGGCCACGGAGTGCATGAGCAGGGCGAACTGGCCGTAGACCGCGTAATAGCTCCAGCGGAAGCCGCCGAACTCCTCCCTGAAGAAATCCCAGGGATACATGGTGACGGCGCGGGTGGCCACAAAAGGCTTCCACAGGTCGCGGTTCAACAGCAGGGCATCACCGAACTGCAAGTGATTGCGTATCAGCCAGGGGGCCAGCAGGGCCAGGGTGCATCCCGCGGCGATCGACGCCAGGGCCAGGCAGCGTCCCCAAGAAAGGCCGTAAGCGCGGCCCCCAAAAAAGAGCGCCCCGGCGACCACCCCGGCAAGGGCCGCCGCGTTCATCTTGCTGTAGGCGGCCAGGGCGCAGAGCGCCCCCAACAAGGCGGCCCGGGCCAGGGTGGGAGGGCGCTCGGAGCGCAGGGTGCGGGCCAGCGCCCACAGGGCCAGGGCGGCCAAGGCGGTGGCGGCCACATCGTTGCTCACCGAAGCGCAGGTCTCCAGCCAACGGGGGTTCAGGGCCCACAGGGCGCCGGCGGCCAGGGTCAGGGCGCCCTCGCCCCGGCTCAGCTCCCAGAACAGGGCCATGCCCAACAGCACCGCCGCCAGGCCCCAGAGCAGGGAGGTGGCCCGCATGGCATACATGGTACGGGCCGCAGCCAGTTGGCTTGCCCCTTTCAGGGGCAGGTATCGCCGGTGCACGGTTTGGCCGGGCGGGGCGGGGATGCAGCGAAACTCCTGATGGACTTTAGGAAAATCAAGGGGGCCCCGATAGCCGGTAAGCCACACCGCCGGGGCCAGGCTCAGGTAGTAAAGCGGAGTTTGGAACTGCTCCTGGCGGGAGGTGAGACGGGCCCGGTGGGCCAGGGAGTGGTTGCGCTCCAGCTTGGCTCCCCAATACACCGCGTAGTTGAAATGGCGCAGCTCGTCGGGGTTTTCATAGGGTGGCATGAGCACGGCCATGGCCGCGCCGCCCAATAGGAACAGCAGCAGTGGTATGGCCCACCAGAGGAAGGCGCGCCTCAATCTATTAGCTCCCTGAGAGGCCCCCGCAGCAAATGGGCCAAACGCCTTTTTAGGGCGTAGGGGTGGTAGTCATAGGCGGTAGCCCGGGCCCGCAGACGCATAAGCTCGCGCTGCCCGGCCCGGCTGGGGTGCATCATGTCTTTCAGCCGCGGGATAAGGCGCTCGGGTTCATCCACCAGGCAGTTGTACCCGTCGCGCAAATATTCCATACCCCCCTTGACCGGCACCGAGGCCACCAGACAGCCGGCGGCCATGGCCTCCAACGAGGGCAGACCGAACTGCTCGCCCACCGCTGTGGCCAGATAGACTCCCGCCCTCTGTAGGTAGCGGCACACCTGAGGCTCGTCCAGCCCGTCCATGGGCCGCCAGTTGAGCATCTTCAGGATGTGCGCCGCCTTGGTGGCAATGTCCAGCCCCCGGCGGGGCATGTAGGCGGCCTCGTTGTCCAGCGTCACCTCCCCTGGGCCGAAAAAGCACTGGGAAACGCTGATGCCCACCGGGATGGTTTCCCGGCCGAAGTTTTGTTGCAGGTGGCGGTCCGCCTGTTCCCAGCAGGTAAGGTAGAGCATGCCGGGATGGGAGAAGACCCGCTCCATGGTGGGGACGCCTTGCACGTGGCAGATCAGGCGGGCCCCGCTGGCGGCCAGATCGTCCAAATCCCGGGGCCAATTGATGACCGCCCAGTCCTGGGGCGTGATGCGCTCCAGGGCCTCACCGCGATCCACCACCGGCACCGAGCAGGCGAACCACTGGGGCGCGTCGCCGCCGGGTGTGGCCACGACTCCCCGCGCCCCCAGGGAGATGAGCGTCTCCATGAACTGAAAGCCGACCTTGACGCCTCCGGCAATGCTTGCGGTGGGCAAAAAATAATAGATCACTTGCGCACCCCCTTGGCCCACATCCCCGGCAGGGTGATCAGCCCCAGGCCAACCGCGAAGATGTATCCGTAATGCTTGGCCGCGTATTTCAGGCGGCCCCGAGCCAAAAGCCAGCGGCGGCGGGCGTCGGTCACCTTGGCCCCCTGGGCGGTTAGGTGGGGCATGTTGTAGGGCAACTCCACCACCCGCCCCCCGGCCTGGTGCAGCTTGAGGCCCAACTCCACGTCTTCCATATACATGAAGTAGTTTATGGCCAGGCCGCCCAGGCTCAGGAACAGGTCGCGCCGGATAAACAGGCAGGCCCCATGGGCCCAGTGCCAGGAGCGGTCGTGATAGCCGGGCAGGCGAGGCATCCAGGTCAGGCTTTGGGGGCAGGGCCAGCCCAGCACCATGAGGTCGTGGGCCAGCTTCAGGCGGCTGTAGCCGGGTTGGCGGCCGGGCACCGTCTGGCCGTGGTCGTCCAGGGCCGGGGCGGCGATGAGTTTTTCTCCGCTACGCAAGGCATCCAGGCCCAGGTAAAAAAGCTCCGGCGTGGCCAGGCAGTCCGGGTTGAGCAGGCAGACGGCTTGGCCTTTGGAGGCCCTCACCCCCTGATTGACTGCCCTGGCGAATCCCAGGTTGCCGGGCATGTCGAGCAGCCGGACCCCTCGGGCGCGCACCAACTCGGTGGTTTGGTCGCTGGAGGCGTTGTCCACCACCAGGGCGTGCTTGGCCCATGGCCCCAGGCTCTCCAGGCAGTCCCGTATCACCCCTGCGGAGTTGTAAGTAACTATGATAATGCTCAGGTTCACGTATAGCCTAGTTCCTGCCGCCAAGTGGCGCGGATGCGCAAAAGCTGCCGCCAGCCGGGCCGCAGACAAAAATTGCTGAAATGGGCCACATAGGCTCCTGGCCGGGGGAAGTCCGTGTCCCAGTGCTCACAGTGGTTCCATCGCCAGGATAACTCCCGGCACGACTCCGGGTACAGGTTGTTGGCGTAGTACTGAAAATAATCCTGGTCGGTGATGATGTGCTCCCCCACCCGGTGGTCGCCCGGTCGCTGGGCCAGCATTTGCCCGGCCCAGGCGCAAAAGCGCTCCATCTCTTGCCGCTGGGCCAGGACTACGCCGGAGTTGTAAAAGCGGTAGTCCTCCAGGGGCGGCGCTTTGGCCTCTGGGTCCAACCAGACCAGGGAGTTTTGCTTGTAATGCCGCAAAAAATCGATCCGGCTCATGGTGGAGCCAAGAATGGTGGTTTGTTCCACCATCCCCAGACCCCGTCCGTCCAGGGCCCGGCGTATATCCTTTGCGGTTATGTCCTGCACCAGCACCGCGTCCGCGTCCATCAGCATGACCAACTCAGAGTCGGTGTGCTCCAAGAAGGCATCCAAGGCGGCGAACTTGGCCAAAAAACGCCGAGCCCTTACTTGTTGCTCCACCGGCCCCATCGGGTGCACTTGCAGGCGTTTTCTCCGGTGCATGCCGGTCTTGTAGAGATGGTCGGTGACCAAAAATATCCGAAAGCCACTGCGCCGCAAAACCGAAAACAATGCCTGGCGGCCGGCCAGATAATATGTCGGGTGACCATGTATCAACATGCACACCCAAACTTCGGCCTTGTTCATGACGCCGCCTTTGCCGCCCAGGCATGGCCTTTGCCGCCGGGGGCCAAGCCTCCAAACAGCGGCGAGAGCGGTAAGGCCGATACTGGGCAGGTAGTATTATGGAAAACCGCTATGGCATTATCATCGGCCCCGGCCGTTTTTGTAAAGCCCGGCTTGGTTGGGCGGCCGACGCCTGCGGCGGGGTCAGCCGCCGGAGTGGGTGGCCCGCTCCAGGATATATTGCAGGATAGCCAGGGAGCAGGAGTAGGTGGACTCCAGGCCGGTGAGCCCCAAGGGCTTGCTGAGCAGGCTGGCTCGCAGGTTGTAGGGCGTGTCGGAGGTGTAGTGAAGGATGCCCAGGCTGAAGTCTTGGGGCAACTCCAGGCGGGCCAGGCCCCTTTGGCCTGCCAGGCGGGGCGCGAAGTGATCGGCCAGGGCGGCAAGGCAGGGACCGGCCTCCATTTCGATGCCGGTGAAGTCGGCCCGGTGCAGGCGGCGCACCGTGTCCCAGGAGTGCAGAAAGGTGCCATGTACCGTCAGGCTGCGCTGGTCGTCGAAAACCGCCGCGTCGTGCACATAGGGGGTCAGGCGTCTGGTGTTCATGCGGTTGGGCAGCTCGAACAAGTGCGCCGAGTGCACGTCCCGCACCTGGGTGGGGATCATCACGTCACCCAGGCGCCCGATCATGGCCGCGCTCTTGCCCAGCACGAACAGGCCCCGCCAGTGGGGCAGATAGCGCCCGGCGCATTTTATGAGGTGGTAGGCCCCGAAACCCAAGGGATAGTCAGTGTTGAGAATCACCGCCCGGCTGCGGGCCAGGGCCGCTGGGTCCGCAAGGCGCAGACGGGGGTCCAGGCGCTGGGGGATAAGCTGGTTAAGCTCCACCACCTGAGTTTCGGCCAACAGGGGCGGCACCGGCCCGCTGCGGTGCACCCCAGCCTCGCGCTCCATTTGCCCCTTTTCGCGGATCATGTCGGGATCAGCGGCCAGCAGCCCGTCCTGGGCCAGATAAAGCAGGTTGCGCAAGGCGGTGGATCTCTCGGCGGATAGGCTCTGGTAGGCACTTTCCCATTCCGGCCCCAGGTGTCGGTGGCCGTGATCGGTCAGGTGCTCAACATGGCGGGAGGCGAAGCCGGAGATCAGATTGGCCAGAGAGTGGTTGTTGCTGGTGACCATGTACACGGGCCGCTCGGCCAAATCCAGGCCTTCAAAAAGCTTCAGCAGCCTTTGCCACCAACGCTCGGCCGCCTTTTCAAAATCGTCCTGCGCAATGGGCAGCATAAGCAGCTCCAGGTCTTTGGGGCTGGAGGCCATGTCCGCCATTTTTTGGTCCCAGTCGTCTCCCCAGAGCTGGGCCAGGGCCTCATAGTCGGGCCTGCTTAGGCCCAAGGCCGTGCGCAGTTCTCGGCCCGTGGACGAGGCCCGCTCGCTGCCGTCGGCTAGTGCCGGGCCCAGGGGGCTTCTGGCCAGGCGTTGGTGCAGCTTGTTCCACTCGATCTGATAGGCGCACAGGCTGGGGATAAGGTCATCTATGTCCGAAAGGCTGCTCACCAGCATGGCCAGGCGGTTCCGGCCGTCAAAAAAGGCCCGCCGCCGCCGCTTGTCCGCCGCCACCGGTTGCCAGGCCGACACATCGCCCCAGGGGTGATCGGCGAAAGCGTTTGGTTGTACGGCCAGGGCCACGGTTTGCACCTGGGGCATGCAACGCGGCAAGCGGGAAGCGGCGTAGAGCAAGGCCGAGGCGCAAACTTCTTCGGGGTCGGCCAAGTGGTGTAGGGACGAGTCCATCTGAAGATGGGCTGGCTCCAAATCGGCCAGGCGCATGGCGCAACCGTCCGGCCCTTGGCGGCGGTAGCATTCCAGGTAATGGCGCACCGCTTTTCCGCCATCCAGGTCCAGGCGGTGTTCTTCCGGCGACAACAGACGCGCCAGCCGTTTCAGCATGGCCCCATCTCCGAAGGCGGCCCTGGTGCCATCCGCCTCAATGCCCGAAACGCTCCAGATTGAAAAGCAGCACCAGGGCCAGGACGTCCAGCAGCAGCAGAGCCGTCGGGATCTGGCGATATTTGCCGGAGGCGGCCTTGAGCACGGTCCAGGACAGGCAGCCCCAGATGATGCCCTGGGTGATGGAGTGGGTCAGGGGCATGAGCACCATGGCCATGAAAAACGGGATGGCGTCATCGAAGCGCTCCCAGCGCACGTAGATGAGTGGCTTGAGCATGAAGACCCCGGCCAATACCAGCACCGGCGCGGTGGCCAAGGGGGGGATCAGGGAGAGCAGGGGAGAGAGGAACAAAAAGGGCAGAAACAACAACCCGGCCACCACGGCGGTTAGGCCGGTGCGGCCCCCGGCGCGGACCCCAGTGGAAGACTCTATGAAGGCCGTGGACGGGCTGGAGCCCAGAAGGCCCGCCGCGGTAAGGGCTCCGCCGCAGGCCAGAAGCCCTCTGCCCAGGCCCACGGGATTGCCGTGGTGGTCCACCAGATCCCCGGCTTCGGCCACGCCCACGATGGTGGCCATGGAGTCGAACATGCAGCTGAAAAGGAGCACGAAGATAAGGGGCCAATGGGCCATGGAAGCGGCGCCGATCAGGTCTAGGGACAGCAGCAAGGAAAAGTCCGGGGCCTGCAACCAGCCGCTCCAGGACACGGCGGGCGGCGCGCCCAAGGCCCAGAGCCGCCCGATGGGCCAGGCCAGGGCGGTGGTAAGGCCCACGCCCCACAGGAAGCTGGCAGGCACTTTGCGCACCACCAGTACCGAGGTGACCAGGAGCCCGGCCAGAAAGGTGAGTGCGCTGGGGTTGAAAGTGCCCATGGCCAGGCCCAGGGTTTCATGGGTGACGATCATCCCGCCGGAGCGCAGCCCCAACAGGGCGATGAAAAGGCCTATACCACCGGCGAAGCCCAGGCGCAGCATGCGCGGCACGCCGGTTATGATGCGCCGCTTGCGGTCAAAGGCCATCAGCAACAGGAAGATAACCCCTGCCCAGAACACGCAGCCCAAGGCGGTGGCGTAGCTTACTCCCGCACCCTTGGCCACGGCCAGGGCGAACAGGGAGTTGAGGCTCATGCCCGGAGCCACCACCAGGGGGTTGTTGGTGTACAGGCCCATCAAGATGCTGGAAAAGGCCGACACCAAAACTGTGGCGGTGAGGGAGGCCGCAAAGGGCATGCCCGCGGCCTGCAAAATGGCTGGGTTGACCACGATGATGTACATCACCGAGACAAAGGTGGTGGCTCCAGCCAACACCTCGCGGCGGATGTCGGTTCCGTGGTTGCCTAGGTCAAAAAAGTCGCTCAACGATGCTCCCCGTGGCATGAAGGTGCGGCCCCGTGAATATTGCAATGAATAGGGGCGGCTTGTCCAGGGGGACGACGTAAAGGAACCCCCCGGCTCGCGCACCAGTCAAGCAGGAAAACGGCCCATAGGCCAGCTTTATTGATGAGGCCGAAGAAAAAAGGTCGGCTTGGAACAACAAATAGAAAGATAAGCAGGCCAGAGGCCGGTGCGCGGTGCCGGAGCGTTCAAGTATGATGAGCGGTTATAGAGACAGGTATTTGCTCTGAACTTCCTGGTTTTCGCTGATGTCCGCCGCGCTGGCGTTGAATTGAATGGAGCCCTTGTCCAGCAGATAGCCCCAATCCGCCAGCCCCAAACAAAAGCGGGCGTTTTGCTCAGCCAGCAGAATGGTCACCCCCTCCTTGTCTTTAAGCCCCTTGATAAGGCCGAAAAGCACCTGGTTGACTATTTGGGGGGCTAGGCCCTCGCAGGGTTCGTCCAGCAGGAGCAGGTCCGGATTGGTCATCAGGGTGCGGGCGATGGTGAGCATTTGCTGCTCGCCGCCGCTGAGGTTTTGCCCCTTGTTGTCGCGCAGCCGGTTGAGCACCGGGAAGTAATGATAAATTTTCTCCAGGGTCCAGCGCTTTTCGCCGGTTGCCGAATTTTTGGCGGCGATGGTCAGGTTGTCCAGCACCGAGATGTCGGGGAAGATGCCCCGGTCCTCGGGTACGAATCCGATGCCCTTGTGGGCGATCTCGAAGGGCTTTTTTCTTTGGACCTCTTCCCCGTTGAAGCGGATGACGCCCCGCTTGGGCGGCGTGAGCCCCATGATGCTGCGCATGGTGGTGGTTTTGCCGGCGCCGTTGCGGCCCAACAGGGCCACGATCTGACCCTTGTTAACCTTCAGCGAAACGTCCTGCAAAATATGGCTTTTGCCATAATAGGTTTCGATGTTGGCGACTTCCAGGATCAGCACACTTCGCCCCCTAGATATATTTCTTTCACATCCTGATTGGCCTTGATCTCTTCGGGGGGGCCCTCGCACACCACCTGCCCGTAATGCATAAAGGTGATTTTGTCGGCCAAGGAGAACACCACCTTCATGTCGTGCTCGGTGAGCAGCAGAGTCAGGCCGAGCCGGGTTACCAGATCCTTGATCAGGCGGATGGTGCTCTCGGTTTCAGTGGAGTTCATGCCCGCGGTGGGTTCATCCAAAAGCAGCATGCGCGGCTCCTGGGCCACCACCAGGCTTATCTCCAACTTGCGCCGATCGCCGTGGGAAAGCTTGTCCGCCGTCACCTCGGCTAAGGAAAGCAAATTAAAGTTTTCCAGTAATTCGCCAACCCGCTGGTTTACGTCTCTCAGGCGGCTCACCGGCCAATAAAAAATGCGGCTCTTGCGCATGCGCGACAAGACGGCGATTCTGACGTTTTGGAAGACGCTGAGGTTTGGAAAATAATTTGACACCTGAAAGGAACGGCTCAAGCCCTTGCGCACGATCTGGGGCGGGCGCATGCCCGATATTTCTTCACCGGCGAACACCACCTGACCGCTGTCGGGCTGAATGCGCCCGGATATCAAATTGAACAGGGTGGTTTTGCCCGCGCCGTTGGCTCCGATGATGCAGCGCACCTCCCCTTCGTCTATGGACAATTCCAATTCGCTGACCGCCTGCAGCTTGCCGAATGATTTGCTGACTGTGCGCACCTCTAATAGGCTCATTTGGGACCATCCTTGCCGCGCCTGATGTGCTCGGAAATGAACCCCATGATGCCTCCGGGCAGATACATGATCAGAAGCATCAACAACAAGCCGTACCAAAACATCCAATATTCGGTGAAACCGGTAATCCATTCTTTGATGAACACGAAGATGACCGCCCCGGCGATGGGTCCGAAGAAAAAGTACATGCCGCCCAAGAGGGATATCATCAGCGGCTCGGCCGAGTGGGACCAGTGCAACAACTCCGGAGTCACGATTCCCTGGAAAGGCGCGAACAGGGCTCCGGCCACTCCCCCGAAGGTGCCAGCTATCACGAAAGAGGCCAGGCGGTAGTTGCGCACCTGTAGGCCAAGGAACTCGGTTCGTTCTGAGTTGTCGCGGATGGCTTGCAAGACTTCGCCCAGGGGCGATCTAATTATCAGATACAGCAGAGCCAGAGACACCATGACCACCAGTAAAACGAAATGGTAATAGGCATCAGGCCCGTTGATATCGAAAAGAAAAAACGGCTTTTTGGGGATGCCCACGATACCGTCGTCACCACCGGTGAGGCTGGTCCACTTGTAAGCCACCACAAAGAAAATTTGCGAGAAGGCCAGGGTGAGGATGGCGAAGTAAAAGGCGCGCAAGCGCATGCAGAACAGGCCGATTATCAGCGCGGCCAGGGCGCTGAGCCCCACGCTTATGAAAAATGACGCGGCAAAGGGGAGGCTGGTGCCTTTGATAAGCAAGGATACCGCGTAGGCGCTGGAGCCGAAAAAGGCCACCTGGCCAAAAGACAGCAGGCCGGTAAAACCCAGCAATACGTTGGTGCTCACCGCGAAAAGGCTGACGATCAAAATTTCGGTGATGAGATAAACATAAAACGTGGGCAAAAAGAGCGGGGCGGCCCAAAGGATGACCAAACTGACAAGAAACCAGATGATGGGATTTTGAAGCGTCTGGGGTTTGGATGGCATGATCAGTGACTCTATCCCGTTACTTTATTCTGAATAAGCCTTCTGGTTTTGTCAGGAGGACCAAGATCACCAAGATGTAAGTGAAGGCCATGGCAAAGCTGGGGAAGAAAACCACCCCAAAGGTGTTGAGCTCCCCTACCAGAATGGATGCGATAAATGCGCCCTTCAGGCTGCCCACGCCTCCCACGATGACAATGGCGAAGATGGTGATGATTATGGTCTCGCCCATGCCCACGCTGACTGCCTTGAGCGGACCGGCCAGGCCGCCGGCCAACCCAGCCAGGACCGCGCCCAGAACGAAAACCAGGGTGAACAGCCTGGGGACGTTTATGCCCAGGGCGCTGAGCATCTCCTTGTTGGCGGTGCCGGCCTGCACCAGTTTGCCCAGCCTGGTCTTGTAGAGCCCCAGCCAAAGCAGGTAGGCCACCACCAGGCCGCACAAAATGATGAACAATGAATAGACCGGCATTTCCCGGTCCCCCGGCAGAGTGAAAGAGCCTGCCATCAACTTTGGGGTGGCGATGCTAAGGAAGTCGGTGCCCGCGAAATATTTGGTGGCGTCATCAAGCATCAGAATAAAGCTGAAGGTCATTAACAACTGCAAGGCGTGCGATCTTTCGTAAATCTTGCGCAAGGGGACGTATTCCAAAAACGCCCCGATGACCCCCACCGCGATTACCGCCAGGATAATCGCAACGACAAAAGACGCGCCCGGCAGGCTGTGCAGGAAAAAGTAGGTGAAATAGGCACCCAGCATATACAAGGTGCCGTGAGCGAAGTTTGGAATATTGAGCAGGCCGAAGATGATGGTCAGGCCCGAGGAGATCAAAAACAGCAGCATGCTGTAGGAGAGGCCGATTATCAGCTGGTATATGAGATAGGAAAGTTCCATGCGCCAGTTCTGATTTCCAAAGTGCGTATGCTTAGTATTTATGGGCAGGTTGCGCGCCCCCAGGGATCAATATCCCTGGGGGCGCGTTGTTGGTCGTCGGAGTTTAGGGTTTGGCCATCTTGCACCCGGTTTGGTCCAGAGGCATGGCGATTTCCTTGCCGGGAACCGTGAAGTAGGTCTTGGGGTCGTACACCCAGAAGGGGTATTTGGAATCGCGGTGGAATTTGCCCAGCAGCACCACCTCGTCGATGCCGCTGTGGTCCTCGGGCCGAATCCACTTCTTGCCTTCGGGCACCTCGAACTCCAGACCCTCCAGGGCCGCGATCACCTTGGGGGTGTCGGTGGTGCCTGCTTTTTCGATGGCCAACTTCAGGGCCATGACCGTGGCGAAGCACTCCGCCCCCACGTCGGCTCCAGGGTATCCGTCGAATTTCTTCCGATACATGCTGATGTACTTGCGGTTGATTTCGGTGTCCCGATAGAAGGGATAGTAGCGAGCCTCTCCCCAGAAAGGCACCATCTGATCGCCCAGGCCGATGGCCGTGGCAAAAGAGGTGGTGTTGTTTACAAAGGCCTTGACCTTGTCGAAGAAGCCGAAGGGCTTGGCCTGCTTAATGAAGTTGATCAGGTCTCCGGTCCACAAGGAGGTGAACACGCCTTCGGCCTTGGACTCCAGCAGGGCGGTGATGTAGGGCTTGTAGTCTTGGGAGCCGAACGGCGAGTAGGACTCCTTGACTATCTCAACCGGGTGTTTCTTTTCCTTCATGCCCTTTTTAAAGAAGTCCCATGATTCGTGGCCGAAAACATAATCCGGATTTATTCCCGCCCACTTTTTAATTCCCGGCTCGTTGGCCACCATGCAATAGGCGCTGGCCTTGGAGGCCATGCTGGTGGACTCGCCGATCCTGAAGACGTAGGGGCTGCAGTTGCTGCCGGTGTACTTGTCGCTCATGGAAGTGGAGATGAATATTTTCTTGAACTCGTTGGCCAAGGGGACACATGCCAAGCCCACACCGCTGGAGTTGGTGCCGAATACAAAGTCCACCTTGTCTTCCAAAACCAGTTTTCTAAACTTGCGCACCCCGACGCTGGGCTTTACCTGGTCGTCTTCCTGCACCAACTCCAGCTTGCGGCCCATGATGCCGCCGGCCTGGTTGATGATCTCCTGGGCGATTTGCGCGCCGCGCATGCCGGGCACGCCCTGGCTGGCCATGATGCCCGAGGTGGTGTTGAGCTGGCCGAACTTGATCGGCTTGCTGCTTGCCCGCAGCAGGGTGGGCACCCCAAACGTGGCTGCGCCCGCAACCAGAGCCCCGCTACCGACCACCTTCACGAATGCTCTACGCGTTATTTTCTTTTTCGCCATCTTTCCCTCCCTTGTAAATAAGACCAGGATTTGCCGGCTTGACGCGTGCTCACATCTTTAAACTTGCTCAGGAGATAATTTTTTGGTGCAGGATGTCAGGATCATGCAAAGCCAGGATTCTATCGGTACGGCTCTGGAGCCGTTTCATACTTTCGTAGGCGTCGCGGGCATTCAAAAGAATGCCGGGTAAAAGAGTTTGGTCGTCGCCCACCATGGGGTGCCCGGCAGAGGGGTAAAAATTCTCTTGGCAGGTGCACATACCGGCGATGGCCACGGTGCCGCCCTGAGTATCCACCAAAACCGCCTGCCCGCCGGCCGCGTGGCCGGGTGTCGGCATGAGAGTCAGGCCGGGCTCAATCTCGTATTCGCCCTCGATCAGGCGCAGGTTGGCCCCTTCCCAAAGCTCCCGGCGATAGATGCCCGCAAAGGGCGCGGGGTCCATGGCGAAATCGTACTCAGCCTTCTGAAGTAGCACCTCGGCGTTGACGCAGCGCTTCAGGTTGTGGCAATGGTCGAAATGCAGGTGGGTTTGCACCACGATGTCCACCTGCTCCGCGGTGATGCCCACCGAGGCCATGGCCTGGTCGAAGGTTTGCAGGTGGTTGACTTTCAAATCATTGAAACTGGGGTGGTAGGCGACGTAGTCCTGCGCCTCAATCCCGCTGTCTACGATTATGTTCTTCGAGGCCCCCCGGATGAACCACACCACGAACGGGCGGATGATGCTCTGCCCGTAGCCGGTCATATAGGTCATGTAGCCCTTTTCCGCCTCGTAGTAGCTCAGAGTCAAGGGCACGATTTCATACGGCATGGTGAGTCCTCGCCCGTTTATTCGTAGTTCTTTTCGAATAGGGGAGTCTTGCGGGTGGATTTTTCCAGGCTGCCCGGAGCGGTCCACTGGATCACCGGGCGGATCTTGAGTTGGTCGTGGGTGGCCCGGATGATCCGCTCGGCCAGGGCGTCCAGGTCGTCATCGCTCACCGAGGCCGAACGCTCCAGCTTCAGCTTCAGGGGAGGCACTACGCGCGGCGGCTTGGTATCCAAGACCACGCGCATCTCCCCGGTAACCTCCGGAGTGAAGGTCTCCACGATCTGCTTGATGGCCGCGGGATAAAGGTTGACCCCCTTGACCACCAGCATGTCGTCCGCCCGGCCGATGAGCTTGGCCCGGTGGCCGGGGAAGCCGCAATGGGGGCAGGGCTCGGTGTAAAGCTCGACGATGTCCCCGGTGGCGTACTTGACCAGGGGGGCGGCCTGACGTTTGAGCGAAGTGACCACCATTTCCCCCACCGCGCCATTCACGATGGGTATGGGCTTCTTGGTGTCCGGGTCCACTAGGTCGTGGAAAGCGGTGCAAAGGTCCGGGGCCACCGCGTGCATACCCGGATACTCGGGGGAGCCGCAGGTGATGGCGATGGCGTGGGCCGCGGGCGCCCAATAGTCATACACCGGGCAGCCGTAGGCTTGCTCCAGACGTTGGCGCACCTCGGGAATGCTCACCCCAACCTCGCCGGTGACGAACACGCCCTTTAACTTAAGATCGCCCATTTCCATGCCGATGATGCTTTTGGCCTTGCCGATAAGGTATTCCGAAAGCGAGACGGTGGTGGCCATGAACTTGGGGCGGGTCTGGGCGGCGAAGCGCAGCATCAATTCCGACCCCGCGCGGGCGTCCACGTCTATGGGCACCCCGCCCACGCTACGCAGCCCGAACAGGGAGATGGTGGTGGCGTAGATGCCCAGGGCGAAGATGAACAGCACCCGGTCTCCGTACTCCAGGCCGTTCATAACGAAGCGGTGGCCCAGGGCCGGGGCAAAGTTGGCGATGTCGTCCCTGGTCAGGGAGTAGGTGAAGGTGGGGATCCCGGTGGTGCCCGAGGTGGTGCCGGTCATGTAGATGTCTTTGGGGTCGGCACACAGGTGGGTGCCAAAGGGATGGCCGTCGCGCTCCAAGGACTCCATGGCGTTTATGCGCTCCTGGTCCTTGTTCATGAATATGGGCAGCGCGTGCAGGTCTTCCATGGTTTTGATATCGCGGGGGTGGGCTCCGCAGTCTTGGAACTTTTTGCGATAAAAATCAGAGTGCTCGTAACAGTAGGTGAGCTGGGGCGTCAGGCGTTGTTGTTGATATTCACGAATGCCTTCGGGAGGCAAGGAGTCCAGGTCGGGGTTGGCAAAATATCTTGGCAAGGTCTTGTCCTTTCAAGTCGGCTTTTTTGATTCTTCACAGCCAAGAGGTTAGGCGTAATTACTGTGTGCTTTATAGTATACAATTCGGTATATATTTTATGGCGGGGCGAAGTCAACCTATTTTTGCCGGCAATAACCCGGTTGGGCTCGTTTGGCTGGAAATAGATGATTATGGCGGTGGCTTTCCGGGAACAGGACGGTTGATGCGAGCGCCTTTTTGCCGGATTCGGCCGGGTGCCGGTTCCCCTGGTCCCGTCCTCGTTTTGTTCAAGGTTTAGGGCTTCAGCCAAGGGAGCCTTTTGTTGTAGAGTTACACGCGCAGTGGTAAATCGTTGGGCCAAGGCGGGGAAGCGTGGGTCAAGGGCAATAAGGTTCATGGCCGCGGGCGCACCGTAATCCACGAGCCGGCAAGCAAGCATTAAACATGACGGCCGAACAGCGATATTTAGATCTTTTAAAGAAAACCCTGGCTTTTCGCCTGTGGCCAGAGCCACCGATCCCCATTGAGACCTTCAACTACCGGCGCTCTCCCGTCAAACGGATGCTTGTATCACTGGTTTCCCGGCTTCTTGCCTCCCGGCGGTTTCACTTGGTAAGGGAGCATTCCTATGGGCCCGAGCAAATAGAGGAAGGAAAGATTTGGCCCAAATATGCGGATACCATGATCGGTTTGAGGCGCTTGGACAACCTTCTTTATTGCGTGGAAACCGTGCTAAAGGAAGATATAGAGGGCGACCTGATTGAAACCGGCGTGTGGAGGGGCGGGGCCTGCATTTTCATGCGAGGTATTCTGGCCGCCCATGGCGACACTCGGCGCAAGGTGTATGTGGCGGATTCCTTTGAAGGCCTGCCCAGGCCGGACCCCGGCAAATATCCCGCCGACAATTTGGACCAACATCACCAAATTGAGCATTTGGCGGTTTCCCAAGCCGAGGTGGAAAACAATTTTAAAAAATATGGCCTGCTGGATGAGCAGGTGGTTTTTCTAAAAGGCTGGTTCAAAGACACGCTGCCCCAAGCCGAAATGGAAAAACTGGCGGTTTTACGCCTTGACGGCGACATGTATGAATCGACCATGGACGCCCTGAGCAACCTATACCCAAAATTGTCCAGGGGCGGTTTTTGCATCGTAGATGATTACGCCTTGGCAGGATGCCGCTCGGCGGTGGATGAATTCAGGGCGTCCGCGGGGATAAGCGAACCGATGCACGAGCTGGACTGGACCGGCGTCTACTGGCGCAAGCAATAGAGCGCTTGCGCCCGAAACGTTCCGGTATCCGCAATTGCCATGCCAGAAGAAGGCGCCATGCTTTTCAACCGGCCTGCTGGATCAGCTCCACCATCATGCCTTCATCGGTGTGAAAGCAAAACAGCCGGATGGCCGAGCCGGAAGGGTCGATCATGTCCAGGGGTTCGCTGATCGGGCTCCAGCCCGCTTGGCTCAGGCTGGCATGAACCGCGTCCAAATCGGGCACCGTCAAGCTGATCCCAAAGCCGTTCATGGAGCACTGTGGATTTATTGCTTGAGGAGGGCCGGTTTGGCGCACCAGTTCCAGCAATATTTTTTGGCCGGGATGCTTTAAAAAAGCCAGATCCGCGCTGAAATCGGATATGCCCACCAGGGTGGAGATGCCCTCGCCTCGCACCCCGCCCAGCCGTTTTACCGTATCCATACCAAGAATACCGTTAAACAGTTCCAGGGAGCGCTCCATATCTCTGACAAAGACGGACACATGATGCATAAGAGCAGGCAAAATCGTCTCCTAGGGCATGATTGGCGTTAAATGCCGAGTATGGCCACGGTGCAGGATTTGGTGTCCCCCGCCTTATCCCCACCCATGCAATGGGCCAGGCCAATCCTGGCCCCATTGATCTGACGGGGCCCCGCCTGGCCGCGCAGTTGGCTGACGACCTCCATTACCTGGGCCACGCCGGTGGCTCCCACCGGATGCCCCCGGCTGAGCAGGCCGCCCGAGGGATTGACCGGAACCCGGCCCCCCAGGGTGGCGTGTCCTTGTTCCACGAAGCGGCCCCCATCTCCGGGCGGGCAAAGCCCCAGGGCCTCGTAATGCAATATCTCGGAGATGGTGAAGGCGTCGTGGCACTCCACCAGGTCCAGATCCTCAGGCCCCAGGCCGGCCTTTTCGTAGGCCTGGGCGCAGACCCGGAAGTCGGTTTCCCAGCGGGCCAGGTCCTGGGGGGATTCATAGCCGCCCGTGCCCAGCACCACAGCTTCCACCCGGACCGCCGCCGAGCCCAGACCTCGGGCCATTTCCTCGGAGCAAACCACCAACGCTGCCGCGCCGTCGGCGATGGGGCAGCACTGAAGCCGGGTTAGCGGGTCCACGATCATGGGTGCGGCCAGCACTTGTTCTACCGTGATGGGCTCCCTGAACATGGCCATGGGGTTGCCGGCCGCATGGGCGCGGTTTTTCACCGCCACCTGGGCCATCTGCTCCACAGTGGTGCCGTGCTCCAGCATGTGCCGCTGGGCCCTGAGGGCGAAGCTGGCCGGGGCCACCAGGCCCAGCTGGGTGTCCCACTCGCTTTCCCCGGAGTTGATCAGTCCAAACTCCGGCACGCACATTTTTTCGGCGCCCACTACCAGGGCCATCTCGGCCTGGCCGGCGGCCACCGCGTTGCAGGCCAAATAAAAGGCGGTGGAGCCTGAGGTGCACGCGTTTTCCACGTTGATCACCGGAACCCGGTTGACCCCCACCTCCCACAGCACGTTCTGGCCGATGGTGCTGTCGCCGAACAGGCGGCTGCCCACAGCGTTGGCAAAGAAACCGGCTTCCACCCGCCCCGGCGCGACGTTCGCGTCCTGGAGCGCCAAAAAGGCGGCTTCGGCCCCCAGGTCCACCAGGGTGCGTTGGGGATATTTGGCAAAGGGGATCATACCCACCCCGGCCACCACCGGCTTAGTCATCATCGCCCTCCGCCGCCACCAGGCTGAAATAGGGGCGCATGCAGGCCTGCCCCCCGCCGTCTTGGCCCAAGGGCCCCAATTTGAGGCGCACCCGTTTGCCGATGGCCAGCCGGTCGATGTCGCCGTGGTTCAGCAGCCCGAAGATGCGCAGGCCGCTTTGGTTCAGATCCACGAAGCCCACCGCGTATGGCTGAGGCAGGCCAAGGGGAGGCCTGATGCGCACCACGGTGTAGCTGTATATGACTCCGTCTCCGCTGAGCAAACGCTCCTGGGGCGGCCGCATGCAGCCCGGGCAGTATCGGGGCCGGGGGAAGAAATCGCGCCGGCAGTGGGGGCAGTGGCCCCCTATCAGCACTGGCCCGGTTCCCCCGGCCTCGGCGGCTATGCCCTTCGGCACCAGCGGAAGGGTGTCTTGCTCGTTGTCTGTGTGCATGGTGCTCCCCAGCTTGGCGGCTGAAAACGACGCGGACGATGCGGCGTCTGGCTTTGTGGCTCCTAATTAGCCCTTGGGTTGCGGCAAGGGAAATACCTCGTAGATCTTCTGGGCCACGTTCATATCCCCGGTCATCTTCAGCTTGCCGCTCATGAATGCCTGCATGCCGTCTATCTCATAGTTGACCATGGACAGGAACAGGTCGGTCCCGCAGGTTTGGGAGACCGTGGGCGAGGGATGGCGTTCGTTTACCAGTTCGGCCTTGCCGTCGGCGACCTTGATGTGCCAAACGCCGCCGTTTTCGCCCAGGACGTCCCACTGGAACACCGCGGTGAGCCCCTCGGCGCCCTGGGGGCTGAATACGGCGAGCATGTCCTCAAAGGCCTCAATGGGTTTGCTGTAAGGCATCTTGATCCTCCCTTTTGGGTAACGGGCCCCACGGCCCGGATGTTTAATTTATTAACTCCAACCTCAGGGCTTGAGCATCACCTTGATGCATTTGTCCTTTTGGTGCTCAAATAGTTCATAGGCTTCCATGGCCTGGGAAAGCGGGAAAGTGTGCGTGGTCAAGGCCGACAGGTCCAGCTTCCCCTTGGCCACCAAGCTCATGAGCTTGCGCATGTTGCCCAGATTGCCCAGGCCCATGCTGATGCGCACCCCGGACAGCCCCAGAATGGGCAGGCCCAGCTGCACCGGTTCGGCGAAAAGCCCCACGATGGACAGGGTTCCCCCCCGCCGCAGCGCGCCCAGTCCCTGATTGAAAGTGGCGGTCATGCCCACCGCCTCGATGGCCACGTCCACCCCGCTCATGTCGGTCTGGCCCAGGATGTAACTGGATGGGTCCACCTTGCTTGCGTCGATGACTTCCGCGCCCAGGCTTTCCGCCAGGGCCAGCCGGTTGGGCAAAACGTCTATGGCGAACAATCGGGCGGGGCTGAAAAGCTGGGCCGAGGCTATGGCGCAAAGGCCCACCGGGCCGCAGCCGAAAACGGCCACCGTGTCGCCGGGCCCCACCCCGCCCTCCACCACCGCGTGGTAGCCGGTGCCCAAAACGTCACCCACCAAAATGGCTTGTTCGTCGCTGACGTTGTCGGGAATGGGCACGGCGCACATGTCCGCATTGGGAACCAGCACGTACTCGGTCTGGGCTCCGGGCATCAGGCGGCCCTGAAAAAATCCGCCTCCCCAGACACCGCCCGTTTCACAGTATTGCACCTCGCCCCTTTGGCAGGAGGGGCAACAACCGCACCACAAGCAGGCCGGTACATCCACCCGGTCTCCGGGCTTGAACAGCCGCACGTCCGGCGCTGTTTCCTCCACCACCCCCACGAACTCGTGCCCGATGACCGTGCCCGGCATGATGGGAATTTCACCGTGTTTTATGTGTAAGTCCGATCCGCAGATGGCCGTGGTGGTGACCTTGACCAGTATCTGTCCCGGGCCGTCGATACTGGGTTTGGGCACGTCCTCCAGGGCCAACTGGTGTTCGGGTTTGAGCATTACAGCTTGCATGGATCACCCCTCCCTTTTATTATCCCCGCATCCGCCGCGCCGCCATAACGCCCGCGGCTCCCCCCGAGGCGGTTCATTTATTGAGCTCGAAGCCAGCCTTTTCCCGGTCCCAGGTGTCCTCGGTGACCCCCTGGTTGCGCAGCAGCACCTTTTGCACCCGCTCGGTGGGTGTCTTGGGCAGGGCGTCCATGAAGCGCAGGTAACGGGGAACCATGAAATAGGCCATCTGTTCGGCGCAGTGGGCTATGAGTTCCTCCGGTGAAAGCTCCACGCCCGGCTTGAGGGTAAGGCACACCATCACCTCGTCCTCGCCCATGTTCGATTTCACCGCCACCGCCGCGCATTCGAGCACCGCGTCGTGGGTGCGAACCCCCTTTTCCACCTCAAAGGAGGAGATGTTCTCGCCCCGGCGGCGGATGGCGTCCTTCTTGCGGTCCACGAAATGGAAGTAGCCGTCCTCGTCCTGGGTGAGGTAGTCGCCGGTGTGGAACCACAGGTCCCGCCAGGCCTCCACGGTCTGGGCGGGCATGTCGTGGTACTCGCGCAGCATGCAGTTGGGCTCCAGGGTGCGCAGCAGGCACTCGCCGGGTTGGCCCGGCGAAACCGGCAGGCCGTCGTCGTCCACCAGCTTCACCTCGTAGCCCGGCAGCAATTTGCCGCAGGAGCCGATCTTGCGCTCGGTCACCGTGTTGAGCATGGGCACGCCGATTTCGCTCATGCCGTAGCCTTCGATCAGCTTGACCCCGAAGCGCTCCTCAAATGGCTTGTAAAGATCCGGCGGAGCACCGGCCCCGAAAAGAACCCGCAGGGGATTGTCGGCGTCGTCGGGCCGAGGCTCGGCCTTGTAGAGAATCTGCAAGATGCCGCCGATGTAATTGAACTCGGTGCATTCGTGCTTTTTTACTTCCGCCCAGAATCCGCTGGCCGAAAAGCGGGTGCCCAGCACCATGCGCGCCCCGCTCATCAGGGCGGGCATGGTGGAGAGAAATTGGGCGTTGCCGTGGAACAGGGGCAGGGCGTTGTAAAGACAATCGTCCGGGCCGTAACCGGCGGCGGCCTTGCATATCTCGCCCATGAACAGGGCATAGTTGTGGGGCATCACCGAACCTTTGGAAGGTCCGGTGGTGCCGGAGGTATAGATGATGGCAAAGGGGTCGCTCCAAAGCACCTCCGCGGGCTGGTAGCGCCCCTGGTTGTCCACCATTTCGCCATAATCCACCACCGGCTTGTCCAGGGCGGGAGGCTCGCCATCGCTCAGCAACACGACCTTTTCCAGAGCAGGCAACCCGGCCAGCACCGGAGCCAGGCGGTCCAGAAACACCTCTTCCGCCACCACCACCCGGCTGCCCGACTGGCCCAGCATGTAGCTGAGCAGTTCGCCGCGGTGGGCGGTGTTCACCGGCACCTCCACCGCGCCCAGCTTGCTCAGGCCGAACCAGAGAAACAGGTACTCGGGCCGATTGCCCATGATGATGGCCACCTTGTCGCCCTTGCCCACTCCCAGGGCCTGTAGCCCCGCCGCCACCCGGTCCGTGGCCCGGTCTAAGTCCTGGTAGCCGAAGGACTCTTCGCCGAAGCGCAAGAACTCGCGGTTGCCGAACTCCGCCGCCTTGTCCTTGAGAACCTGATGCAGAACACGCTTGCGGATGATGTCGCCTTTGTCCATGTCGTTTCCCCCTTACAGGCTCGGCATCAGGGGGCCTTGCTTTATGCCCACCGAAGGATGGGGGTAGGTGACGTAGCTATGGAGCACGTCATCGCTGGGCTTGAGCTTGGACCACTCCTCGACGAACTCATCGAAGGGCTTGGCCCCTTGCAAGCGCTCGGCCAGGGCTTTTTCCCGCAGGTCCTTGGTGGCCTTTTCATCCAGGCGCAGGGTGCCCGGGTCATAAACCACCTTGTAGACGTTGGTGACCACCCAGCCCGAGGCCCGGCCCTCGGCCAGGTCGTCCAGCGCCGCCTGGGGATCGCGCTCCAGCACATCGCCGTAGCCGGCTCCGCCGCCCACCGGCACGTAGAAGGTTTCGCCGTACATGAAAAGCTGGATGGGCAGGGTGATGTGGTGAAACTCCCGCTGGCCCTGTTCGGGGTTTCCCTCGCCGTAGATTTGATCCAGATTGTTCGGCAGGCCGGCGTCGGAGGAACTCAACAACGCGCCCATGTTGCTCTGGCGCACGGTGCTGAGAAAAACCGGAGGCACGGCGTAGCCGCCGAATATGCCCAAGGTGGCGGGAAAGCGCGATCCGAAGCCGAAGCAGCCCATGGCCGCGCCCGGCACGTGGTGCATCTTCAGGCCGAAGCCGACCCCGGCGCCGCCCCGGTATTTGCCGTGGCCATAGGAGTTTTTAAAGTAGTTGCGGAACAGGTAGAGGAAGGGCCGGTCCGCCTCGGTGGTTTCCACGTCGGAGCAGTCGCTCATGGTGGCGAAGAAGGCCCCTGCGCCGCTGACCCCGTCCTGGTCGTTGCGCGCCCCAGCGCCGGTGGCGTTTATCTCCGGGGTGATGTCGGCCACGGGCTCTCCCCACTGGTTTATGCCGCCGAACAGGGGCACCCCGAATCCCTGATACCAGGAGGCCTGGGCCCGGCTGGGGTCCATGTGATAGGTCATGCGCGCGCCGGCCATGAACATGGCGTTGGCGAACAGGGTCTGCGGGAAAGGAGCCATGGATGTGGGCGCCTCGCCCTTGGCGTTGAGCAGGCAGTCCTCGGGGAAGTCCCATTCTATGGGGGCCAGCAGGGCGTTGTTGGCCGGGAGGTCGTGCAAAAACCAGCCGCAGAAGTACACCATGGCCATGCCGATGATGCCCTGGAAAAAGCTGTTCAGGGGCTTGTCGGGCAGCATGGGGGTGGTGTCGTCAAAGACAAGCTTGATGGTGTCGCCTTTTTTCACCAGGGTGAGGTTTATCTTGAGCAGGCCCTCGGTCATGCCCACGTTGTCCATGAAACGGGGCTGACGGAACACGCCGTCGTTGAGCTGGCTTACCTTGTGACGGGCCGCATCGGCGGTAACCGACAGGATGCGGCGCAGGCCGCCCACCACCAGGTCCGGGCCCTTCTGGCCCACGAACTCCAAGATGCGGCGTTGGGCGATGCGGCAGGCCGCCAGGCGGGCCTTGATGTCCAGAATCATGGTGCGCGCGTCGCGGTTCATGGCCGCGAACATGTTCAGGATGTCTTCGCGCAGGGTGTAGTTCTCGCCCACCTTGATGGGTGGGGAGATGAGCCCTTCGTCGTACTTGGTGCGGGCGCTGGGGCAGATGCCGCCCGGGTCGGTGCCGCCGTTTTCGCCTGAGTGCACCACCGCGCCCACGAAGCAGATGAGTTCGCCCTCGTGGAACACCGGCACGCACAGGCCCATGTCGGCCGGGTGCACCCCGCCGTAGAAGGGGTCGTTGAAGAAGAAAGAGTCGCCTTCCTTGACCCCCACCGAGCTGTCGTTCACGTAGTGCTTTACGATGTATTTCACCGGCAGCTGTCCCAGCACGGCGTGGAACCATATCCCGGTGGCCACCACGGCAAGGTCGCCCTGGGCGGTGTAGATGCCGAAGGCCACGTCGCCCCAGCGCATGCCCGACGACGCGCCCAGCTTCATGGTGGTTTCCTTGCCCTCTTGGGCCACCATGTTCATCTTGTGGACGAAGATGTCGTACTCAACGTCATCGATCTTGTCTTGGGCCGCAGTCTCCCGGGGCGTCATGGGCTCGGGCTTGAGCTGCTGCACCACCTCCATGTCCCTTGCGTATACCATCGCGCACATGGCTTATCTCCCTCTCGCCGGTCTTGTCCGGCGTCGTCGTTTCAGCAATAGACTCACCCTTGCTCCGGGGCCCCCGTAAGGCGCAGCACCCCGCTGCCGAACCCGTCCTTGACGAAGTTCCAGCCCGGTTCCAGCACGTAGGTGGTCTCGGGAGCCTCGATCAGGGCCGGGCCCTGGATGCGGTTGCCGGGTTGTAGCAGGTCGAAGTCGAACACCTGGGTTTGTTTAAAACCGCCCAGGGAGGGCCAGTAGGCCTGGCGGGATTCGCGCCTGGCGGCCTCGGGCGGGGCATCGCCCTGCTCCTGTTGTGGCTGCAACTGTAGGTACTCGGTCTGCACAAAGGCGGTGAGGTAGAAGCACTCCACGTTGATTCCGCCCATGGGGAAGGTGGCTTCCGGGGTGTAGATGGCCGAATATTCCTCGGTGAAGTGGTCGCAGATGGCCTGGTAATCATCGGGGCCGGAGACGCTCATGTGAGGGCTGATGATTTTGGTCAGGTTGTATTGCATGCCGTAGCGCATATCCAACTCCAGCCGGAACCCGATCTGCTCGGGGCTGTATCCCTCTAGCCTGAGGTCGGCGGTGGCCAGCTCTTTTAGCTCCTCCACCACCGAGTTGAAGGCGTCAAAGTCCTGGGAGTAGCACTGCTCCGCATAGTGGAAAATCTTCATGGTGTGAGACTTGTCCCACACCTGCTGGATGTTCACCGTGGAGGCCCCGTAAGCCCCGAACACCGGGGAGTGGCCCGAGACCACCACCTTGTCCACTTGCAAGTAGGGGGCGAAGCCGCAGGCGTGGGTCGCCCCCGCCCCGCCGCAAGCGAACAGCACGAACTCCCGGGGGTCGTGACCCTTGAGGGCCACCTCGTTGAACACCGCCTGGCCCATGCGCGCGTCCACCACGGCCCGGATGCGCCGGGCCGCCTCCACCACGTCGATGCCCAGGGGATCGGCGACGCGGCTCTTGATGGCTTCCTTGCTCAGGTCCTCGTCCAACAGCATCTCGCCGCCCAGGTAGTTCTCCGGGTTGAGATAGCCCAGCACCAGGTCCGCGTCGGTGACGGTGGGCTCGGCGCCGCCCAGGTCGTAGCAGGCCGGTCCGGGCATGGACCCGGCCGATTGGGGGCCCACCTCCAGGGAGTTGCCCAGCAGCTCGTTGACCCAGGCGATGGAGCCGCCGCCCGCCCCGATGGATTTCACCTCGATAGCCGGGATGTTGGTGCGCCAGCGGTCGATGACCGGGATGAAGTCGTAGGTCTGCAGGCGGCCCCCGCTTACCACGCCTATGTCAAAGGAGGTGCCGCCCATGTCGGTGAAAATGATGTTTTGGTGCCCGTAATGCCTGCCCAGGGTCAGGGCTCCATGCAGCCCGGCCACCGGCCCGGCGTTGTGGGTGAGCACCGCCCTGGTGCGGCTTACCTTTTTCATGCCGCCGGTGTTGTGCACCAGCATCAGCGGCCGCTGGTAGCCGCCGTCGCGTAGCTCGTTGCCCAGTTTGGTCAGCTCGTCGGCCATCACCCCGTGGATGTAGGCGTTGACGATGGTGGTGATGAAGCGGGTGTACTCGCCGGACTTGGGCGAGACGTCGCTGGAGAGGAACACCGGCAGCGAGCCCAGGTAGTCCTCGGGATACTCATCTTCGATCACCTGCTTGACCATGCGCTCGTGGGCCGGGTTGGCGAAGGACCACAACAGGCAGACCACGAAACCCATGGCCCCCTTGTCCACCAGCTCCTGCAAAGCCTCCAGGATGTCCTCGCGTTGCAGGGGGCAGACCGGATTGCCGAAGGAGTCCATGCGCTCGCGCACCCCCACCACCATGTTTCGCGAGATCAGCGGGACGGCCTTGTTGATGCGGGCCAGGTCCTTGTTACCCTGGCTGTCGCCTCCGTCGGCCCAGCTGCGGCCACGGCCCAGGAAGATGGCGTCCTCGTGACCGGCGGTGGTTATCAGGCCCAACTTGGGCCCGTTGCGCTCGATCAGGGCGTTGGTGCCCAGGGTGGTGCTGTAGCGCACCGCGTCGGTGCCGCCTAGAAATTCGTCCATGCTGCGGCCGTATCCCCGGGCCAGGCTCTTGATGCCCTTCATGAAGCCCACCGACAGATCGTAGTGGGTGGTGGGGGATTTGGTGATCAGTCCCTTGCCCTCGCCCTCGGTGGCGTAAAAATCCGTGAAGGTTCCACCGATGTCGATATTGACGGTCATACCCATGGCATATCTCCTTGACCCCAGGCTCAGAGCCGAACCCGGGAAATTTCCTTTACCAACTGATGCACAGTGTCTAAATTCGCCTCGCGGGTGGCCGGACCCAGGCTGGTGAAGAAGAAGCCCCGCCCCGACTGCGCCCGGTACAAATCGATCCCCAGGCCCATCATTTCCTTGGCCGCCTCCAGATCGTCCATGGGCAGCCCTATGCCCAGGCCCAGGCCTTGACCGGACAGGCGCTCCAGGGTCTTGCGGGGCGGCAGGCCGCCGTCTTGGGAAAGCCCCAGGACGTGGAAGTCCATTTTGAGCTTTTCCAGGCCGGGCGGCAGATCGTCGCCGTAGTTGCGCAGGAACATGCCCACCGGGATGTCGTAGTGGGCCGCCAGGTTGCGCAGAGTGTTGTAGATTTTGCGCTGGGGCATGCCTATTTCTTCCTGGGCCAGGGCGCTGCCCTCCAGGAAGATCAAGACATCGGGGCGGGTGGCGCAAAAGGCCTCGGTCACTCTCACCACCAGGGGCTTGATTTCCCCCAGGCGCGCCAGGCCTTCCTGTTGGCCGAACACCTCCCGGGCCAGGCTGACCGGGCCGGTGAGGGCCGCCACGCAGGCGCGGCTGGAGCGCGAAATTTCAAAGACCTGGCGGGCCTTTTCCAGAGCCACCTTCAACCGCCCGGCCTGCTCGGGTTCCTGGCAAACCAGGGACGCGGGACCGGCTATTACCGGCCGGTCGTCCTGCCACTGGACCGGGCACCCGCAGGCCTCGGCCAGCAGGGTGAAGTCCAGCCCGGCCACCACCCCGTCCAGGTTGAACAGCTCGGCGGTCTTTATCAGCAGGTTGGCCCAGGCGGTGGGGTCCTGGGTGAAGGCCTCGGCCTTGACCCCTCCCACCCGCGCGGCCAACCCGCGCACCAGCGGCACGAAGGCAGGGCGCTCCAAGGCCGTGCCCCTTAGGAAGCAGGAAAACAGCTCCCGCCCGCTGGTCATGGCTACCCGCCGTGCCTTTGTTTCAGGGCGTCGATGTCCAGTTCTATGTCGTGAGTGATGGGATGTCCCGGCGGCAGGTACTCGTTTTCGATTATCACCCCGCAGCCTGGGCAGTAGAACTCCAACAGGCGGCAGTAGTTGGGATCGGGCGTGAAGCTGTAGGCCTGGCCCTCGACCAGAGGCGGGTGCACCGAGGCCATGTCTTTTTCCGCCACCAGGCAGCCTTTCTTGTAGCTCTCCCGGGCCGTAATCAATTCCCGGCCGCAGCGCTGGCAGCACCACATCTCGCTACCCAGGTCGATCTCCAGGTACTCAGTGATCCTCACCTTCATGATCAGGCCTCCTCCAACAGCAGGTTGTTGTACTGGTCAACCTTCATGCCCCAGCCGTTTGGCAAGTAGACGGTGGTATGCTCGGATTCCACCAGGGCAGGTCCCTGGACGGCGTGCCCGTTGCCCAGCCGGGTGCGGTCGTACACCGGTACCAACGCCCCCTCGCCGCCCTTTTGGGCGAAGACCCGGCGCTCGCCCCTCAAGGCCTGCCCGGCGTCCCCTGGGGCGGGCGGAGTCTGGGGGAAGTCGTAGTGGGGCACCGCGGCCTGAGCCAGCAGGCTGATGGTGTTGAGCTTGAGTGGGCCTTGGCCGGTCCAGCCCTGGGTGGCCAATAGGTCCACGGCCTCTGCCTGCACCCCCTCCATCGCTTTGGCGTCGCCGGCCAAGCCCTCGGGCGCGGCCACCTTGACCTCCGGCCCGCCGTCGGCGGGCTGCACCAAAAGTTCCAGGGTGTAGGTTATTTCCTCGGGGGAGAATCCCTCGCCGCGCATGTCGCGCTGGGCTTCCGATTTCATGGCTTCGACAGCGTTCTCCAGGGCCTCAACCAGTCCTTGGTCATCCAGAGCCGACCCCACCCTGCGGTAGTAGAGATGCCCCACGTCCATGCTCAGGGACGAAAAAGCCGAGAACACGGCGGAGAATGGAGTCATGACGATTTTTTTAAGCCCGGCGGCCGAGGCGATATCGCAGATGTGGGCCGGGCCCGCCCCGCCGTAGACCACCAGCAAGGGATCGAAGTCCGGCCCCATTTCCTTTTTGATCTTGGCCAGCTCTTCGGCCATGGCCCGGTCGATGTCTTGCTTGATGGCCAGGGCCGCCTCCTCCGGGCTCACGCCCAGGGGATCGGCCACCTTCTGGGTCAGCACCTCCCTGGCCTTGGCCGCGTTGAGCTTCATGGTCCCGCCCAGGAAATAATCCGGGTCCAAAAGGCCCAGCACCAAGTCCGCGTCGGTGACGGTGGGCTCACCGCCTCCCAGGTCGAAGCAAACCGGGCCGGGCAGGGCGCCCGCCGATTGGGGCCCCACCTGCAGGCCCTTGCCGTTCACCGAGGCGATGGAGCCGCCTCCGGCGCCGATGGCCCGGATGGACAGCATGGGCACGTTCACCGGGAAGCCCTCGACATCAGGCTGCAAGGTGTAGCTGGGCTGGCCCCCGCGCACATAGCCCAGGTCGAAAGAGGTGCCACCCATGTCGGCCGAAATCAGGTCGTCGGCTCCGTAGAGCCGGCCGATTAGCCGCGCACCCAACAGGCCCGCGGCCGGGCCGGAGTTATAGGTGTTGATGGCTCTGGTTTTGGCAACCCTGGCAACTGCCCCGTTGTTGTGCACTATGAAAAGGTTCTTGCTGTAAAGGCGCTGGCGCAGTTCCTCGCCCGCCTTGTAAAGCAGGCGCACCAGCTTGGCGTGGATGTAGGCGTTGAGCACCGCCGCGTTGATGCGCTGGGCTTCGCCGCCCCGCTGGGAAATATCCGAAGACAAAAACACAGGCACGGAACCCAAATAATCCCTGGGGTAGAGCTCCTTGATGAAGCCGCGGGCCAGGCGCTCGTTGGAGGCGTTGCGGTCGGAGCCCTTGAGGGCCAACACCAGACAGCGAGCCCCGGCGTCAATCAACTCCTGGGCCTGGGCCAGAACCTCCTCTGCCTCGGGCTGGGAAATCACCTGGCCGTCCGGCCCTGTCTCGCCGCGTATTTCCCGCACCATGTCCTGCACCACCAGGGGCGGCTTGCCGTCCGCCTCTTGGCACGGCGCTAATGACCCCTGACCTTGGCTCACCAGCAGTCCCACTTTGGCGCCGTCGCGCTGGATGATGGTGTTGGTGCCGATGGTGTTGGAAAAGCGGATGACCTGGGTCTGATAGAGCAGATCCTCTACCGACAGCTTGAAACAATCGGCCCCGGCCTCTATGCACTTTAAAAAGCATTCGGTCAGATCATGTGGCGTGGTAGGCACCTTTACCGATGCTGATTGGTCGCCTGACAGGAAAAACCCGTCGGTGAATGTGCCTCCAGTGTCAATATCTATGCTGAAGCTCATTGCCGTACCCTCCCTGTCGACTTAACCACTTATAATTTTCAAGCGTTTAAGGCTCCCGCACTCATGATATGCCGTGCAGGATGAACTCCGTTACCTCACGGCTTGTCTCTTCAAAGCTCATCTGCCCCTCTGACCGGTACCAGCGCAAGTGCCAGTTGACCACGCCCAAAATATTAAAAGCGGCGATGGTGGGGCTCTTGAAATTGACCTCGCCCGCCTCTTGCAGCGCCATGAGGTGCTTGCGGTAAAGGTCCAGGATTTCGCGTTGATAAGTAAGATTGGCCCGGTATCCCTCGGGCGAAAGGTGTTCCTCGTCCAGGAAAAAGATCTTGGCCTCTTTTCTGAGGCCGCGCGAAAGTTGCAGGTGAGTCTGGACCAGTTTCTTGAACCGCTCTATGGGCGTGCCCGGCTGGTTGCTGGCTTCCTGCAGTTCGCGGAGCAAGCGCTCCGATGAGGTTTTCAGGATGGCCAGCAGTAGGCCTTCTTTATTGCCGAAGTGGTGGTAAATATTGGAAATGCTTAGCCCTGTGGCTTTGGCGATGTCCCGGATGGATGTGCCTGCAAAGCCGCGCTCGGCAAAGAGTTCCAGGGCGTTAAGAGCGAGCTTGTCTTTACCGCTGTTAGGTCCAGCCATGCTGTCTCCCCGTGTTTGGCGTATGGGGGCCGGCAGCTCCGGGTTGTCTCCCGAAAACGAGGCCCGCCATCGACATTGTTGTGGATACTCAGGTGTGGTGAGGCGACTGCTCTAGATCGATCGAACGATCTATTACGATATCGATGCTAACCGAACGATCGATCTAGAGTCAAGCGGAAATGTGGGCCTGTTGGGGGGTAGAAAACTTTTTTCAGGAAACATGACGGTCCAGATATTCTACGAGATAAAAAATCAGCTGTAGGTGAGCATGCTTTGTGCGCTTTGGTTGGCCTGTCGGAATCTTCGCTGGGTGGAATGGCAAGAAGTGTCACTGTACGACCCTCCGAGCCGTAGGTTGCTAATTGGGATCGGGCCGGGTTCGCCGAGCTTTGTTTGGATGTCTACAAGTAAGCCCAGCGCCTTCTAGAAACGAATCGGTCCGCCCTTGCCTTGCGGCAGGGGC
>JAIPDO010000080.1 GCA_021737645.1 Desulfarculaceae bacterium | reverse complement strand
CTGACCTCGG
Source organism: Desulfarculaceae bacterium (assembly GCA_021737645.1). GTDB lineage: Bacteria > Desulfobacterota > Desulfarculia > Desulfarculales > Desulfarculaceae > Desulfoferula. The sequence continues at coordinate 13,193 of JAIPDO010000080.1, read as the reverse complement.
CGAAAGCCCCCTGCAACTGCCCCTGCTGGTTGCCGCCCATCTCCAAAAGGCTGGTGGTCTTCTTGGGGGCGTAGGCCTCGGCCAGGGCCCCGGCCCGCTTTTTGGCCCCCAGGGAAGACACCTGGCCGGAAAGCACCCCCGCCCCGGCCAGGCCGCGCACCTCCACCGGCTCGTTGGGCAGAATCTGATAGAGCTGCTCCTTTAGGCTGGTTAGGTCGCGGACCACCACCACCTCGAACACCTCCAGGAGGCGGTCTTGCTGGTCCCATAGGCTGACGTTGGTGGTGCCCACGCTCAGGGCGTTGAGATAGAGCTGGCGGGGGGTGACCATGACCACATCGGCCACCTGGGCCCGGCCCACGCTGACGCGTCCGGCAGGCACCGGCAGCTTGAGCAGACGGGAATGCCCCAGCTTGAGCACCTCTCGACGGGGCTCGGCAGCCCTGGCCGCTCCGGCGGCCAGAGTCAGGGCTCCGGCCAGCAGCAGGGCCAGGAACATATATGACAAGCGGACCTTGGCAGGCACTGTCCTGACCTCCTTATAGAATCTGACGACTTAGCTTGACCCCCTTGATAACTTCCACCACCGTGCCCTTGGGTTGTTCGGGAGCGGCCGCCGAGGCCGGGGTCTTGGGGGCGACTTTGGGCACCAGGCTCGAGAGGGTCACCCCGTTGCCTCGGTTGGGCTCGCGGTCCGACTGGTTGCGCAACGCCAGCACCACCCGGCCCTCGTTGGAGGCCAGGGCCAGGCGTTCGGCCTGCTCCGGCTTCAGCTGCAGGGTGACCACCTTGACCTTGTTGGTGCGGCCGCGTCCCTTGTCGTCGCGCTGGATCTTTTCGCCCACGGTGAGCACGTTGATGTCTTGGAGCACCGTGCGGCTCACCGGGTCGTTGCGAAAGGAGCCCCCGGCCAGGGTGACCAACACGTCCACCTTGTCGCCGGGCTGCACAAAGCCTCCAACCCCGATTACCTCGTCCACCTTCACGGTCATGGCCCTAAATCCCGGCGGCACCACCGCCGAGAGGCCGCCCGCCGCGCCCTGGGGAGCCAGCTTGCCCGCCAGCACCACCTCGCCCATGACCATGGGGCCCTTGAGCACCCGGCCCAGCACCTGCTTGGGCTGGGCAAAGCGCCCCGGCGGCAGGGCATTCGCCGGCCAGGCCTGCAAGCTAAGGTCTTGGGCAGACAGCTTTTGCCCGGCGGGCAACACACGGGCGGCCACCACCACCGGAGCCATGCGCAGCCTTTGGGCTTCTGCTCCGGCGCTTTGGGATTTGACCCACTGGTGGGCTCCCCAAGCGGCGGCTCCGGCCAAAATCACGGCCAGAATCAAAAAAATCAGCGGACCTTTACGCGACATGTCCTACCTCACTCATGGCGCATCACCGTAGTGGCGCTCAGATTCACCTCGCTGAGGGACGCGGGGATCAGGGCACCCAGCATGGGCAGTTCGTAGGTGCTGTCCACCTGCACCGTCACCAGGGTGCCGGAGGTGTATTCGGCGCCGGTGGAGGTGACGGTGAAGCTTCCGGGAAAACCGGCCGTGGTGAGCAGGGTCTGTACATGGGTTTCCACATCGGCGTCGGTGATGTCGCCGGGATTTAAGAGGCTGGCCATGCGGGCGCCGTCGCGGCTGGCGTTGACCAGCATCTGCTTGGCGTACCAGGCCGAGCCCAACTCCACCACCGAGAACACCAGCAACAAAAACACCGGCAGAAACAGCGCGAACTCCACGGCCACCGAGGCGCGTTCCGAATGCAATCGTCTGAGCAGCTTCATCACGACGCCCCCCCGGCCAAGGCCAGCCAAAGGGCTCCGGCGCAAATAGCCAAGCCGTAGGGCAGGTTCAGCCCCCTGGCCGCGGCCCAGCCGTGCCTAAGGCCCCCTGGGCCACGGGCCACCACGACCCTAAGCAAGGCCAGGGCTCCGCCACAGAGCACGGTTAGCAGGAACAAGTCCAGCGCGCCCCAGGGCCCCACAAAGATTCCCAAGGCGGCCAGGGCCTTGACGTCGCCGGCGCCCACCGCACCCACGAAAAAAAAGATAGCCATGAGGCCGAAGGCGACCAAGCCGCCTCCCAAGGCCGGGAGCAGGGCGGACCATCCCCCGGCCATGAGGGCCAGAATCAGGCCGCAGCAGGCGGCCAGGGCGTTGAGGGCGTTGGGAATGCGCAAGCTGGCCAAATCGTAGCTGGCCATTATCAGGCCGAACAGGGCCATCACAATGAGATTGCCCTGGCCGGCCCCCATCTGAGGGGCCAACCAGGGCAAAAAAAGGCAGGCGGGGAGCAGGCCCCAGCTGGGTCCGCTCAACTGGGATATTGCACTGCTCTCCGCCCGCGCCAACATGAGTTCGTCCTTTTCCCCACCGGTCAGGCCTAGCTGCCGCCGGTGTTGAGGGCGGTGGTGGCTTCCCCGATCTTGGTGGTGACCGTGGTGCCCAGGGTGTAGGCCGCGGTAGCGATGGCTGCGCCGATCAGAGCCAGCAGGAGAGCGTACTCCACTGCGCTGATGCCCGAGTCATCGGTGACGAGCTTCTTGATTTCTTGCCAAGCCTTCATCATCTTCCTCCTGCTTTGGGGAATAGGTATTCGTTGGGACCTTTTCGTTTTGTCTTTGGCAGGTTAGATAAACAAGAATGGTGCCAAAAGGCCCAAAAAAACTAAAATAGGGCAATTGGATATATAAAAGGCATTAAATACAGATATATACGTAGGTAAATCGATTTGGGGCGCAGAGGAGAAAAGAGCGAAAATATAAGCGGCGGGTATCTCCGAAAATGAGTGAATTACGATATCGTAATTACTATATCGTAACATAGGGCGGGTCAGCGGCGGCGGCGGGCCTCCAGGCCGGGGTGGCTTATGCCCAGTTTGTCCAGCTTGTAGGACAGGGCCCGCGGCGAGATGCCCAGCATTCCGGCGGCCCGGCTTTGCACCCAGTCGCATTTGCGAAGGGCGTCCTCAATGGCCAGGCGCTCCAACTCCCCCAGGTCAAGGGTGGGCAGCCCCCCGTTGTCGCCGTTTTCCGGAACCTGCTGGTCCAGGCCCAGGTCGGAGGGCCGGATGTCTTGGCCGGCGGCAAACAGCACCGCCCGTTCCACCGAGTTGCGCAGCTCCCGGATGTTGCCCGGCCAGCGGTAAGCCTGGATGGCTTGGACCGCCTCCTGGGAAAAACCGCGTTCCAGGCAGCGGGTTTCCCGGCAGAATTTTTCCCGAAACATCTCGGCCAGGGGCAGGATGTCTGGTTTGCGTTGCCTGAGGGGTGGGATGTGGATGGGGGCCACGGACAGGCGGTAGAAGAGGTCTTCGCGAAAGGCGCCCTCGGCTACCGCCTGGTCCAGGTCCAGGTTGGTGGCGGCGATGATGCGCACATCCACCTTGATGGAGCGCGAGCCGCCTATGGGCTGCACTTCCTTGTCCTCGATGGCCCTTAGGGTCTTGGCCTGGGTGGCCGGGCTCATATCGCCCACTTCGTCCAGGAACAGGGTGCCGCCGTGGGCCTGCTGGATGCGGCCCGCCCGGGCCTTGTGGGCCCCGGTGAAGGCCCCCTTTTCGTGGCCGAACAGCTCGCTCTCCAAAAGGGTTTCGGTCAGCGCCGCGCAGTTCACCGTGACCAGGTTGGCCTCCTTGCGGGGGCTGTTGGCGTGGATGGCCCCGGCCAACAGGCTTTTGCCGGTGCCGGTCTCGCCGGTCAGCAGCACGGTGACATCGGCCTCGGCCACCCTGCCCACCTTGTCCAGCACCTGACGCATGGCCGGGCTTTGGGCCACCAGGGCCTGCAAGTGGTAGATGTAGGGCTGCTCATGGCGCAGGTAGTCCACCGCGTAGTTGAGCTGGGCCTTGTTGAGCGCCCGGCGCACGGTCAGGCGCATGTGCTCCAGGTTCAGGGGCTTCTGCTGAAAGTCGAAGGCCCCGCTTTGCATGGCCTCCACCGCCACGTCCACCGTGCCGTAGCCGGTGATGATGATCACCGGGGTGCCGGGCAGGTGCTCCTCCACATAGGCCAAGAGGTCCTCGCCGCTGGCCCCGGGCATGCGCAGGTCGGTGATGACCAGGTTGAAGCCCCGTTTTTCCAACAAGGCGATGGCCTCGTCGCCCCGTCCCGCCTCGGTGACCGCGTGGTTGTCCAGAGACAGGGACTCGGCCACTATCTGGCGGGTTTCGTGGTCATCGTCCACCAGCAGTATTTGATGTCTGGTACGCAAACTCTTATGCCTGGCCTTCGCTTATATAGCGCCTTAGGAAGGGAAGGACCTCGCGGGTGAACTTGAGGGGTTTTTCAAAGTAGGGACGCCGCCGGGCCACCAGCTCCTGACGTGTCTCATCTTCCCAGAAAAAGGCGGTGAGAAAAATTACATCGTTGAAATCGAAGTCCTTGGACAGCCAGTCGGCCAACTCGAAGCCATTGGCTCCGGGAAGTTTTATGTCCAACAGAGCCGCGTCGGGAATGCGGTTGGTTTGGCGGAACCAAGCCATGGCCTCTTCGGCGCTACCCGCGGAGGCCACCTCATAGCCGTCTGATTCCAGCCAGTCCCCGAAGGTCTGGAGGACGCCCGGCTCGTCATCCACTATCAATATGAGACTCAATCCTGCCCCCCTTGCTTTTTATCGGGATGCAGGCGGTACATGCTCGCCTTGCCCACCTGTCCATCATATACCAAATCCACCTGGCCTTGGCTCAAGCGTTCCAATTCCCTAACCGTGTCCTCGATGTCCTCTATGGCTATTTCGGCGTTGACCAAGCCCGAAGACAGGGGGCCCTGGTCGCCCGGCAGCTTGTGCTGGAGCATTTCGTTGACCCCCCGGATCACCGAAAGGCTGTTGCGCACCCGGTGGCTCACCGTGCCGGTATAGCGCGTGAGGGCCGCTTTTTCCAGCATGCGGTTTTCGCGGCGCAGATAGAGCAGGGTGTAGGCTCCGCCTGCCGCGGCCAACAGCACCAGGCTGATCAAGGCGATGGCTCCGAATCGGTTCAAGGTGCGCTGGCCCTGGGCGCCCAGCCCGGCGGTGTTTTCCACCACCGCCACGATAAAACTGTCCTCCATGGTGCGCCAGTACAGTTGGGCCGTGCCTTGCCCAAGCCCCTGCACCAGGCCGCCCCCAGCCCCGAATTTGCCCTCTTGGGCGGCCCTCAGCCCCTCGGCCATGGCTTGGGGCAAGGCCCCGGAGGCCGAAAAGGCCTTGGCGCTGGCTTCGGCCAAGGGGTCGGTGGCCGCCCCCAGGGTCCCCTTGGCATCCATGAGCCAAAAGCTGACTCCCTGGGTTCCGGGTTTGATGACGTCGGTGAAAAGCTGGCCTATGGCCTGTTGCTGGACCACCGCGCCCTTGAGAGCGCCCTCGCCGTCGCGCCAGGGGGCGGCGGTGACGAACACCAGCCTGCCTGGGGCCTGTATCAGCGGCGACACCAGGGACTCCCGCTGAGGATCATCTTGAAAGGCCTGGATCACAAACCCGTAGCTGTCCAGCCAGGGGTTGTCCAGCCAGGGCTTGTCCTTTTTTAGGCGGGCCAGGTCCGCGGGGCCCAGGGGCTCCCCGGCGTCGTTGAGCACCGCCGCCTGTTTGCCGGGCCGCGGCTGCCCATCCAAACCAACCACCGCGGCGCCCTCGATAATGGAATGACCGTCCGGGTACACGTACCAGGTCATGGTGTCGGCCATGAGCCGGGACTCGTCGTAGGAGTCCAGGTGTTTGACGTCATCGCTGGTGTCGGCCACCGAGTCCCATTTGGCGTCGTAAAGCTGCTCCTGCCACAGGTTGAGCTGGTTGTTCACCCGGCGGCGGTGCTCGTTCAGGGCCTCGTTTTTGAGGTCGACGCGCAACCACAGATAGCTGCCGGCCAGGACCATGGCGGCCAGCAAGGTGACCAGAACGAAAAAGGCCCAGCCGTCCCTGAGGGTTTGCCGGTTCATTACTTGTCTTGCACCTGCAAGGGCAGCTTGACGGTGAACACCGTATCGCCCGGACGGCTCTCCAGGTGGTAACGGGCCCCATAGGGGCTGAGCAACTGGCGCACCGAATGCAGGCCCAGCCCCACCGCCTTGCTGCTCTTTTTGCCGTGGCTGAAAAATGGCTCGAATATGTGGGTTCTCACGTCCGGGGCGATGCCTGGGCCGTTGTCGCTGACCGAAACCTCCACCCATCCCTGGTTGGAGTAGGTGCCCAAGCCCAACTTGCGCTCCTTCTGCCCTTGGGTGGCTTCCACCGCGTTAAGGATGATGTTGCGCAGGGCCTGGGAAAAATCAGAGTAGATGCCCTTGAAGCCAGGCAGGTCCGGGGCGAGGTCCCAGGACATCTCCACCCCGTGTTTCACCTCAAGGTCGTTGGTGAGAAAGGATATCTCCGCCCGCAGAATCTCATTGAGGTTTAGCGGCTGCTTATGCTGGCGGGTGTCGCCGTTTACCTTGGCCATGAGGTCTCTGGTGGTGGCGGTGATCTGGTCGACCTGGTTGATGATTCTTTCGCCGCTACGGTTCAGGTCCGTAGTCCATTGCCCCAAGCTTTCGGCCAGGGTGCTGTCTTGGCGCAGCAGATCTTTCAGCTTGGTGTTGGTCATCTCGGCCGAAGAGCGGATGACGCTAAGGGGGCCGGCCAGGTTGTGCAAAAGGCCGGCTGCCAAGGAACCCAACTCGGCCATGGATATGTTTTCCCTGAAGACCCACATCTGGGTGCCGTCTTCCAGGCCGAAGGCCAGGCCCTGCACCAGGGCTCCGGGGCCCTTGGCGGTCTTCACCCGGCTCATGAACGCCGCCTCGTCGCCCTGGCCCAGTTGGGGGGGCGGAGGGCCCAAAAATTGGCCGGGCTCGGCCTCGCGAATCTCGTCAAGATCGCGGGATAGAAGGCTTTCTCCCGCGGGGTTGACGTAGCTTAGCTTTCCCTCCGTGATAACAACCACCGCGTCCTGGCTTACCGAGGTCGCTAAGAGAAAACGTGTGTGATAGTCGGGCAGGCTCAAAGCACGTCTCCTTGGCATTAGTGAAGGACTAGATACAAGGCCGGTTTCCCCGGGAGGCTGATTCGGTTCGGAAGCCAAAGCTCCGCTTGCCAATTGCTTGCCGATGCCGGGTCACCGGCCATAACCCCAGTTTGCTGATCTCAACATATACCAAAGCACGCTTGCTTGGCCAATCCGCGGGAGGGGCGGGTCAGATGGCGGCCGGTTCGCCTCGGTCTCCGGGTTCGCTTATGGCCCGCCATACCATTTCAAAAAGTTGAGTGGACTGCCCGGCCAGGCTGTCTTGCTGGCCGCGGTACACCCACATAAAAAAGCTGCGCTGCACCAGGCCGTGCATGAAGTCCAACAGAACCTGGGGCCGCACCTTGGAGTTGAGGATGCCGTGTTCCTGGCCCTGGCGAAGGGTTTCCAGGTAAAGGACTACCATTTTTTTCTGGGCAAAGGTGTGATCGTTCATCCAGGTGATCAGGGGAACGGTCATAAAAATGATGCGGCCCAGGCCGGGGTTGCGCTCGTAATAATCCAGTTGCAGCCAAAAGACTTTGCGCAGTTTTTCCTTGAGGTCCTCGATGCCCTGCAGATGGTCCACGATGCGCTCGGTGAGCCCTTCCATCCACTGATCCACAAAGGCGAACAGTAGCTCTTCCTTGCTGCGGTAGTTTTTGTAGATGGTGCTGAAACTCACCCCGGCGGTCTTGGCCAGGGTGCGCACGCTGGCCCGGTGGAAGTCCGCGTTGGAAAATACCTCCAACACCGCCGATTGCAGGCGATGGTGCAAATTGGGCTCGAAAATATCCTGGGGCCGGCGGTGGGCGGTTTTGACCGCTGCTAAGGCTGACATGGAAAACCCTGCTCCTTTGCATCCTCGGCCGCGGCGGCGCACCTGCCGCGCTGAGTTTATGACCTTATAGAACATGATTACGCCGGTATGCTGCTGCCAAGATGCTGAAATTACGGCGTTAATATATTATGATTCCTCCGTGCGCCCATCAATGGGCCCATGGAGGAAACATCGTTACGTAAAACCGCGCCGCCTGTCAAGATTTACTATGTGAACAGAGCGTTGGGCTGGGGGGCAGGTGCCGCACTGTGCACCCATTGCCCAAATGAGTGGGGTGGCCGCATGTAAAAAGGCCCGGCCGTCTGTTGCGGCCGGGCCCGTATTGTGGGGGCTGGGCTCCTAGTGGCCCTTTTGCAGGGCCATCTTCAGGAAATTGACCAGTACGGGCTGAGCCTGGTTGTAGGGCGCATCGATCTCCGGGTGGAACTGCACCCCGTAAAGGAACCTGTCGGTGCGCCTCAAGGACTGGAGATAGCTGGAGCGGGCCAGAGCCTCGTAGTGCTGGGGCAGGGTGTACACCGCCCAGCCGTGCACCTCCGGGGCGACGAAGGGGTCGGGCACTCCCAAGAACAACGGGTCGGCCTTGAGAATATTGATATTGTGCTTCCAGGGGCGCGGGTCCAGGGCGGTGATGTCCGACCAGCCCATGGATCGGGCAAAGGTGAGGCCATAGGCCATGGCCGTTAGCTGATGGCCGCAGCAGATGCCCAATATGGGCAGCTTGCACGAGCGGATGATCTCGTAGTTGCCGTTGTACTCGAACATGGGCAGATTCTGGTAGCCCGCGTTGTTGCCCGAGAAGATGATGGCCACCGGCTGGGGCTTAAGGCTTTTGACCAGCTTCAGGGACATCTGGTAGTGGGGCACCTGCAAGACATCCAGGCCCAGGCCCAGGCCCCGGATGCGCCGGGCCAGCTGGGTGAAGGTGTAGCCGTTCATCTGGTCGCCCACCACCAGCACGTATTTGCCAGGCGGCGGGGTGGGTGTGGGCGGCATGCCCGGCGAGTAGAGGCACAGGGCGTTGATCTGGGCGCAGTAGCCGTGCCAGTCGCGGATGTACAGCCGCCAGAAGCGGGCCGTGGTGGGCTTTATGTTCAGGATGTTGCGGAAGGTGTCGTTGCCGGTGAGCTCGCCGCCGGGCACCTCCTGCCAGTTCACGCCGTCTATGCTTGTCTGCCAGGCGAAATCTTTTAGCCAACCGTTTTTGCCGTTTACGGCCGAGAGCATCCAGATGCGGCTGATGGTCCTGATTTGCCCCAGGTCCAGGATCAGCCACTGGTCTTCTTCGTGGAAGGGGGCTGACTGCCAGAAGCTGCTCTGGCCGGGGTCGTCCAGGTCGTAGACGTTTTCGGGATTGAAGCCGCTGGAGGCCAGGATCTGCTCCGGGTAGACCCTGACCAGGCCCATGAAGTTGTCGTCGCTGGTGGTGTCCACGAAAAAGCGGGTTTTGGCCCAAGGGCCCTTGCGCCCCCCAGCGTCCACCGCCCGCACCCGCCACCAATAGCGGGAGTTGTCCTTGAGCTCGTCACCGGTGGCCACCCTCTTGGCCGTGACCCGGCCCGGCTCCTGGGCCACGCCCTGGTAGGAGACCAGGCCCGGACCCGAGAACTCCGGGCTGGGGCTGAGTTGCATCTCATAGGTGAGGGGAGCCTGGCCGCCGTGGGCATTGAAAAAGCTGAGCACCGGGCGCGGGTTGGTGACCACCACGTCCAGGCTGGGGTTGTTGGCCAGGCGTGGGGCGCCGGGTCCGCCCTGGGCCGCGCATAGCACCGGCAGGGCCAGCACCAGGGCCAGGGCCAGAAGGGTCTTCAACGTCTTCATGGGTCAGCTCCCGGAATTGGGCCGGCCAGTGGCCTGACCATCCTGGACAGTAGGGGGGCGGGGCCCAGAGTTGTTCCGGGCCCCGCCGGGATGGGTTCGCTTCTACTTTTTGACGCTCTTGCCGCCGTGGTCAAAGCCGCCGGCTTCGGACTCATCCAGGGGTGTGGTCACCGGGTGCTTGTCGAAGTGCTCTATGGAGCGTTTTACGTCGTCCAAGAGCAGGTCGGCCAGGTCGCGGCTTACGCCGTGGCGGATCAAGGTGCGGCACACCACCAGGTCTTCGCGCTTGGGAGGCATGGAATAGGCAGGCACCTGCCAGCCCCGGCTACGCAGGTGGTCCGAGAGGTCATAAAGGCTGTAGCCCGGGTCGGTGCCCTCCTTGAAGGTCCATAGCAGGGCAGGGATGCCGCCCTGACCGTTGTAGATCACCTCGAAGGGTCCCAGCTTTTCCATCTCCTGCCCCAGGTAGATCGCAGTGTCGTAGCAGGCGTCCTGGATCTTCTTGTAGCCCTCGCGGCCCAGGCGCAGGAAGTTGTAGTACTGGGCCACGATCTGGCCGCCGGGCCGGGAGAAGTTCAGGGCAAAGGTGGGCATGTTGCCGCCCAGGTAATTGACGTCGAAGATAAGGTCTTCGGGCAATTCCTCGGCGTCGCGCCACACCACCCAGCCCACGCCCAAGGGTGCCAGCCCGAACTTGTGGCCCGAGGCGTTGATGGACTTGACCCGGGGCAGGCGGAAGTCCCACTCAAGGTTCGGATCGTGGAAGGGAGCCAAGAAGCCGCCGCTGGCCCCGTCCACGTGGATGGGGATGTCCCAGCCTTTATCCGCCTGCAGCTTGTCCAGTGCCTCGCTAATTGCCTTCACGTCTTCGTACTGGCCGGTGTAGGTGACTCCCAGGGTGGGCACCACCCCGATGGTGTTTTCATCGCAGTATTCGGCCACCACCTCCGGGGTCATGATCAGCCGGTCGCCTTCCATGGGGATTTCGCGGTGCTCCACGTCCCAGTAGCGGGTGAACTTGTGCCAGCATATCTGTACCGGGCCGCAAACCATGTTGGGCTTGTCCGTGGGCTTGCCCGCCGCCCTCATCTTGTCCCGCCAGCGCCACTTCATGGCCATGCCGCCCAGCATGGCCGCTTCGGATGAGCCGGTGGTGGAGCAGCCCATGGTGTTGGCCGCTTCGGGCGAATTCCACAAATCAGCCAGCATGTGCACGCAGCGCGCCTCCAATTCGGCGGTTTGGGGATACTCGTCCTTGTCGATCATGTTTTTGTCCAGGCACTCCTCCATGAGCTGGTGAACCTCCTGTGGCAGCCAGGTGGAGCAGAAGGTGGCCAAGTTCATGCGGGCGTTGCCGTCGAGCATCAGCTCGTCGTGCACCGCCTGGTATGCGTGGATACGGGGAACCTCCATAGGAGGGAATTTGTATTTAGGCATGCTTACGCCCATGTCGTGAGCGGCGTAAACGTCATCGAGCAACTGATCTCTTACGGTGTCTTTTTTATGCAACGCCATGGGAAATTCTCCATTCAACCGATTAGCGGCCTTAAAGGCCAGCGATTACATCTATTGATACCTACTGTTCCGGGGCGTCGGGGATGTCCCTTTTCCAGTCGGGCTTCTTCAGGGAATTGATCAAAAGCGGCAGCCCCACGAAAATCACCAAGCCCGCCGCCACCAGGCCCACGTACAGGGCCGGGTTGCCAACCGGCAGGTTGCTGGGCGGGAAGAAGCCCACCACCAGGGCGAAGGTGACGCCCAGCAGGCCGACCCCGGCTAAGATGATCATGCCGAAGGTGCCGCCGGGCACCTTATAGGAGCGGGGCAGGTCCGGCTGAGTGAAACGCAGGCGGATGGCCGCGGCGTACATGAGGATGTACATCACCAGGTATAAGGTGATGGTCATGGCCGACAGCAGGAAGAAGGCTACGCTCACGTTGTTCATGAAAAAGTACAGGCTGGCCAAAAGGCTCACGATGATGCCCTGAATAATCAGGATGCTCACCTGCACGCCCTTTTTGTTCTCCTTGGCCATGAAGGGAGGCAGTTCGCCGTCCCTGGCGGTTTCCAGCAGGCCCCGGCTGGGGCCGCCCAACCAGCTCATCACCCCGCCCATGGCCCCGTAGGCCACGAACAGGCCCACTATCGGCGTGAGCCAAGCTATGTCCCATTTGAGCAGCAGACTTTGGAAGGCCTGCATGAGACCGGCGGTCAGGCTGATTTCATCCGGCTTGAGCACCGCGGCCACGGCCAGGGAGCCCAGGGTGAACAGGAAGAAAATGATCAGCGCTGCCAAGAACATGCTAAGCGGAAACTGCTTGGCCGGTTTTTCCATCTCATTGGCGTGCACAGCGTGCACCTCGACTCCGGCGAACAGCAGAATAATACCCGCCAAAAACGCCACGCTGCCCAGGCCGTTGATGTGGGGCATCAGGCGGGCGTGGGGGTGTCCCCCCGCCGCCGTAGCCGCCGCGTCAGCGGCAGGATGGAGGAACTGCAGGGGGTTGCCCTGATCCACCCACAACAGACCCAGCACTATGATGAAAATGCCTGGGAGCACGGTGCCCAAGAGAAAGCCGTATTTGGTGATGCGGGCGGCGGTGGTGGAGCCGGCCAGGGTGAGGAAGGTGGACAGCCAGTAGACCACCAGGATCACGCTTCCGGTGAACAGGCCGTTGTTGGCCAGTTTGGGGTCCATGAACAGATAGGCCAAGGCCCCGGCTGCGAATCCCAGGACCGTGGGATACCACACCACGTTTTGGATCCACTGTAACCAGATGGCCGTGAAGCCCCAGCGGGAGCCGAAGGCCTCCTTGACCCAGGTGTACACGCCGCCGCCCTTGTTGCTGAAGGCCCCACCCAGCTCCGCCGCCACCAAGGAAGCAGGGATCAAAAACAATACTGTTGAAAACAGTATATAAAAAACCATGGACAGGCCTTCTTTGGCCATCATGGGCAGGCCGCGAAGGCTGATGACCGCGGCGGCGGTCATCATGGTGATGGTGCCAACCGTCATCTTTTTACTTACAGCCATTTGGCTATCCTTTCCTATGAAGCGTGGCGCATAGGTGTAGCAACAGTGTATGTGCTTTTCATGAACCCTTTACTGTGGCGCGTGTCGTTGGCGCGGGTTTAGGAAGGTAGAATGCGAATGGTTACTATCTCCTGGGTGTAAAGTTTACTTTTTAACTAATACTTAGAATGCTAGACTAGACAATCATGCCGGGTCAAGTTGGGATATATGCTTTTCACGGCCTCTTGAGCTTAATTCAAACCGCTTGGTTCATTCCGCCTGTATTTTGAAGGGGCCTCGTGGCTACCTCGCCGTTGAACCGTACTAATTCGGAACGCTACGCAAAAAATGCTTTTCTCGGGACATGGCTGCGCGGCGGGTTTGTCACGCAGGTATTGTTGGTTGTCTCCAACGCAAATCGGGCGACATTTGCACCGCTGAAATTATTGTTTAAAGTGGCATAAAAACGGCAGGATGGTGTCAATAAAAATGGTTTTTTTAGCGGAATTTCGAGATAATTTAACCAACATTTTTGCCGGGAAGTTTGTTTTATAATCGGCCTTT
>JAIPDO010000079.1 GCA_021737645.1 Desulfarculaceae bacterium | reverse complement strand
GCTTGCCGCCGAACAGACGGCGCAGCCAGCCAGCCCCGGCCTTGCCCGCTTTGCGACGCCAGTCCAGGCGATAGAGCCCGGACAGCTCGCCGTCGCCCGAGGCGGCCACGGCAGGGCAGGCCTCGGCGCAGGCCGCGCAACCGGTGCAGGCCTCCATGGATAAAAGCTGGCCCTTGCTGTAGAGGCGGTTGTCCAAGGTGCGTTCTCCGCTTATCCCTCTTGGGCGTGCTTGGCGATCTCGGCGTTGACCCAGGGTTCCACCGCCTCGGCGCCCTTTAGCAGGTCGCCCAACTCGCTAAGGTCGTCGGCCTTAAGGCGATACATCCAGCCCTCGCCGTAGCAGTCCTGGTTGATCAACTCCGGCTTCAGCTCCAGGTCCTCGTTGACCGCGATCAGCTCGCCGTTGACCGGCGAAAGGATCTTGCCCAGCCACTTACCGGACTCCACCTTGGCCAGCTTTTTGCCCTTTTTGAGCTTCTTGCCTTCGTTGGGCAGCTGCACGTACACGATCTCGCCGGCCAGCTTTTGGGCGAAGTCGTCCATGCCCATGACCAGCTCGTCGCCTTCCACGCGCACCCAAAAATGCTCCGGGTCGTAGTAAAGCTCGTCGGGAAAATTATAGCCGCCTATCTCCATGATCTTTATCCTCAATTAAGGTTAATTTACGTGGGCTGCCCAACCACTAATGTATAGCTTGGCCTACTTGTCGGTAGACCCGCGCCCCGCGCCGTGCGCCGCCCTGATGGCCAGGTTCAAGGGCGCCAGCAAAATGTGCTTCATGCGGCTGAAGGGCAAATAGACCACAAAAACCGCGAAAAGTATGGCGTGCGCGTACCAAAGATACCCATATCCCGTTTGCAGGCCCGGCCCGGCGGTGAAAAGACCGCTAAGAGCTGCGCCCAGGAAAGCCCAAGAGGCATCAGGTGCGCCGCTAAGGGTCAGGCGCGCCGCCTCGGTTACAAAGCCGCTGATCACCACCGCCGCCAACAGGCCCATGCCGACCCAGTCGGGTCCGGGCAGGCCGGGCATTTTGATCTTGCCGCACAGCGCCCGGCGCAGGATGGCCAAGGCAGCCCCGGCCAGCACCAGCAAGCCGGTGAGGTCGAAGAACAAGGCGGTGGCGGGATAGTTCTTATTAAGCATGGCCTGGGTCAGGTCGGCCCCCGGTTGGGCATAACTGAGCACCAGGGCCAGCAGAGCCCAGAGCATACGAGCCGCAAAGGGCAGCACCATCAGAGCGTGTACCAGCCAACGCCCCGGCGAGAGCCGCCACAAACGCCTTTGCAGCATACCGTCGAACAACAATGCCGCCGCCCCAGGCCCAAAGCCGCCGCCGCGATGGTCGCCGTGCAGTGCCTTGGAAGCCGGCCCCTGGCCGCCTCCGCTGAACCAGAAGCCCAGCGAGGCCAACAGCCCCAGGACGAAACCCACCAGAGCCAGGCGAGAGGGCCAGTCCGGCAGGCTGAGAGTGGCGGTGTGGCAGATAAGGCACAGCGCACCCTTGGCCGGCAGCACCGCGGCCGGAGCTCCGGTTTTGTTGCCCGCAAAATGGCAGCGGCGGCAGGAAGCCGGTTTTTCGGTGGAGGCCAGCAGGTGCGGCGTCTGCCCGCCACCAGCCCAGTGACAGGCCCGGCAACTCACCCCGGCGTGCAGGTCGCCGGTGGTGACCTCGGTGTGGGGCGTGTGGCAGCCCCGGCAAGAGGCCAACTTGATTTCTTCGTGGGGATAACGTTGTGCCCCCTGGTGGCAGTCCACACAGGTCAGGCCCTGGTGGGGGCCCAGGTCCTTGCCGGCCCCGTCATCCATGCCCTCTTTTTGATGGCAACTAAAGCAGGTCTGGTTTTGGGTTTGTCCGCCGTTTTCCGCCGCCCATGAAACTCCGCCCCACAGCCACAGCAAAGCCGCCAGGAGCAGAGCGGTCCCCAACCATAAGAGAGGGTTCGCGTCCCGGCAAGTCGCGCCAACGCGGGGTTTGCAAGGATGAAGATTCATAGATGGACTTCCTTCGCCTGGCCGCCGCACTAATCGTCCAGCAACTCCATAATAAATTGCGCCGTGGTCATAACCTGGAACTTCTGGGCGCGAAGCTTGGCGTTGGCCAAATTGTGCACACAGGAGTTGCATTCAGTCAACAGGATGTCCGCCCCGACCTCTTCCACCTCGTCCAGACGCCGCCGGGCCATGGCCAGGGAGTTCTTGGCATAGGCCCCGCGCACCCCGCCCCCGGCGCCGCAACATAGGGCGTTAGCATGGTTGCTGGGCATTTCCACAAAATTAGGGGCCAGGGCCTTGATGGTCTTGCGCGGCTCCTCGTAGATGCCGCAGTGGCGGCCCAGGTCGCAGGGGTCGTGATAGGTCACCTTGAGATCGGTGGTCACCCCAAGTTCCTGGCGGGCCAGGAACTGGCTGAAGTGCAGAATCTCCAGCCCGGCCTCCCTCAGCGGCGCGTAGATATCCTTGCCGCTGAAGGTGCGATAGCAGTAGGGACAGCCGGTGACCAAGGTCTTGGCCCCGGTGGCCAAAATGCGCTCGATGTTCTTGGCGGCCAAGGCGGGCTTGATGCTGAAGCCCACATCCTCCAGCACACCGGAGCAGCACACCTCGTCGATGAGGGTGTAGTCCACCTCCAGGTGGTCCAGCAGATCCAGGGCCGCCTCGGTGGCCTCTTCCTCCCGGTACTGCCCCACACAGCCGATAAAATAGACCACCTCGGCTTGCTTGCCGCGCTCGCGGTCGAAGTCCTCGGGCTCGTCCTCGGCGTAGATGTTGTCGTGGTCATCGAGCACCTGGTTCATGCCGGTGAAAGCAGGGTGGCAGGTGCCCAGGCCCACCATTTCCTGACGCGCCGCCTTGATGATACCCGGGACGTCCACCCCGGAAGGGCAGTTGGTGGCGCAGGAAGCGCAGGTGGTGCACTGAAAAAGCGAATCCACCAACTCCTGGTTCAACTCGAGCTTACCGGCCAGCACTTCTTTTAGTAGAAGCATCTTGCCGCGAGCGTTCAGGGCCGGGCGCCCGGTGGCCCCGAAAACCGGGCAGTGAGCCTGGCAAAAACCACAGCGAGTGCAGTGCTGAATTTGTTCGGTGAACTTTTCTAGCAGGGGATGTTTGTCGCTGGTCATCTTTATTCCACTGTAATTTCAGCCATGGAGGGCTGTCGTTGCTTAAGTAAATTCACGCTGCCCTGGTGCCCGCGGCGCTTAGTCTTCCAAGGCCATCTTGCCCGGATTCAGCACGTTGTTGGGGTCCAGGGTCCGCTTGAGCAAGCGCATCATCTCCATGGCCAAAGGCTCGTGCTCCAGGTGCATATAAGGGGCCTTGGCCAGGCCGATGCCGTGCTCGCCGCTCAGGGTGCCGCCCAGGCCGCAGGTGAGCTTGAACATCTGCTCGGCGATCTGGTGCACCTCGCGGACCTGTTGGGGATCAGAGCCGTCGAACATGATCTTGGGATGCAGGTTGCCGTCCCCGGCGTGTCCGAAAATCACAAAGGGGTACTTGTGCCCGACCATGAGTTTCTGGATGCCCTCCAACAGGTCGGGCACCTTGGAGATCGGCACGGTCACGTCCTCGGAGAGGTTGTTGGGGCGCAGGCCACCGGCGACGCTGCCTGCCGCCCGGCGGATAGCCCAAAGCTTCTCCGCCTCTTCCCGGTCCTTGGCCATGCTCACGGTCTTGGCCTGGTTGGCCTCGAAAGCGGTCGCCACCTTCCCCATGCCGTACTCGGCCTCGCCATCGGTGTAGCCGTCAGTCTCCACCAACAACAGCGCCGACACGTCGGGCAGGTCGGCCCCGTAGTTCTCGCGCAACACCCTGATGGTGTTCTCTTCCATGATCTCCAGCACGCTGGGCAGAATGCCCGAATGCATGATGTCGGTAACCGCCTGGCCGGCTTGCCGCAGGGTTTCGAAGCTGGCCAAGGCGGTGCGGAAGGCCGTGGGCATGGGGTTGATCTTCAGGGTGATCTCGGTGATGACTCCCAGCACCCCTTCCGAGCCGACGAAAATGCGGGTGGTATCCAGGCCAGAAGAGGATTTCATGCATTTGGTGCCGGTGTGCATGATGCGCCCGTCGGGCAGCACCACCTCCAGAGCCAGGACGTAATCGCGGGTGACGCCGTACTTGGCTCCCCGGATGCCGCCCGCGTTGGTGGCCACGTTGCCTCCCAAGGTGCACACCTTGCCGCTGGCCGGGTCGGGAGGAAAACAAAAGCCCGAAGGGGCCAGCGCCTTTTGCAGGGCCGCATAAACCACCCCCGGCTGCACCACCACCTGCCGGTCCGGAATGCGAATATCCAGGATGCGATTCATGCGCACCATGTCCAAGACCAGCCCGCCTTGGATGGGGACCGCGCTGCCCGCCAGACTGGTGCCCGCACCCCGGGGGATGACCGGGAAGCGGCGTTCGTTGGCCAGTTGCATGATTCGGCTGATCTGTTCGCTGTCAGCCGGATACGCCACACCACCGGGCCGGTGGTCGTGGTCCGAGCTGTCATAGGAATAAGACACCAAGTCGATCAACTCATCGCTGAAGTGATCCTCGCCGACTATCTCCCTAATGGCCTCTTTGTCCCGCTGATCCATCAATTTCCTCTTCACAAGCGCTGTTTCGCCCACCGACGCCCCTGAACGGCGTTTTGCATCGCCGCCGAGGCAGCCGCCAGGGAAACGCCATGCGGTTATGCTTATCCTTGGCTCGGGCCAAATTTATGTTATTGGCTCAACTTTATGCAGCCCAGTCTGAGTTCTGAAGATTACTTTGTCCAAGCCGCCAGGGCAAATAAAATCAGTATTTTCTTTGAGTAATACGATTTCACCCCGGCCGGGCCGCTCCCTGGCCACCATCCAGAGGCCCCGCAATCCTTGCCAATAATCTCACATTTCATGTTGTCAGACAACCATATATCCTGAATTATCGGGAAGTTTAACAAACAACGCCGCTGCCTCGCCAATTGCGGCGAAGCTGCGGCGTTTTGGCCTGGGCTCCTGCCTTAAAACACGTCAATCAGATCCAAAACAATTGAAGAAATTGTAAGTCGCCCGGCTGGCGGTGGCGGCTGAAGAGAAATCCTGCAACGATTAGAGCAGGGAAACACCGTCGGGCATTGCCCAAGAGGCTGTCAGGGAGTGGGACGCCAGGGCAAGGGGGCCATGGCGCCGGATATGAGTTGCCCCGCCTCCAATACGTGACCCTTCATGATCATCCCGGCCTTTTCCGCCTCACCCTTTTGCAGGGCCTCGATTATGGCGTCATGCCCGGCCAAATATTCCTGGATATGCAGGGGTAAGGTGCTGCCCCTGGCCACGATGCGATATATGCTGTCCCGATGGGTCCTGGTTAGTTCCAGCAGGGTTTTATTGCCGGACTTTTGAGCCAGGAAATCGTGAAACTTACGGTTGCCCTCGTAGTAGCCGGCGAAATCCTGAACAAGGGTGTCTTGGCGTAAATCTTTTTGCAGTTGTGCCAACTCGGCCATGTCCTCGGGCGCGGGCGGCAGCTTTCCGAACAACTCCACGGCCATGCCCTCAAGAGCGGCAACCACCTCGAATATCTCGCGCACTCCCTCGGGGGATATTTTTTTTACAATGGTGCCCACGTTTTTTTGGTGGACCACGTAGCCCAGCTTTTCCAGTTGCAAAAGGGCTTCGCGGATCGGGGTGCGGCTAACATGAAAACGCTGGGCCAGGCTGCCCTCGGACAGTCGTTCACCAGGGTTTAGCTGGCCGGTTACAATCTCGCCAATCAATTTATTGTAGATTTTTTCCCGTAGGGGCCCGCTCTTTTTGGCCATTTCGCTCTTTCACCCGTGGTCCACAGAAATGCCTCAAGCACGAAAAGACCTGAGGCCTCATGCTGATAACTATAGTATTTTTTCGCAGACCGCGCAGCCCTGTTTCAGGAAGATTATTTCAGCTTCCAGTTCGGGCGGCGTTTCTCAATAAAGGCCTGCTTGGCTTCCTTGGAATCTTGGGAGTTCCACACCGGGGTGGTCACATGCTCCAGCAAGGCCATGGCTCCCGTGAAATCCATGCGGCGGCCCCGGGTGTAAAGCTCCTTGGCCGCGAAGTTTGACAGCGGCCCCATTTCGCAAATAAGTTCGGCGTACTTCTGGGCCGCACCCAGCAAATCCGCTTCCGGCACCACCTGGTTTACCAAGGCCAAGTCAAAAGCCCTTTGCAGATCCAGGGGCTTGCCGGTGAGGATCATCTCGCAGGCCAAAGCCCGAGGGATATGATCGAAGATAAAAGGCGCGAATAAAAAGGGCACGTTGACCTTGCCTTCGGGCAGGCCAAGCTTGGCATTTTCAGCCGCCACGCGGATATCGCACTCCAGGCACAGCACCAGCCCGGCGCCGTAAACATGCCCTTGCACCGCCGCCACGATGGGTTTGTACACCTCGTGGGTGCTGGGCAACACGCTGTCGTCGCCCAGCATCAGGGAATCGCGGAAGCGCCACTGGCCTCTTTCCATCTGCTTGACGTCGGCCCCGGCGCAAAAAGAACGGCCGTTGGCCGCCAACACCGCCACCCACAGAGCATCGTCGTCGCGAAAATCCACCCAAACTCGGCCTAACTCCTGGGTCATTTCCCGGTCAATGGCATTGAGCTTCTGTGGCTGGTTCAGGGTGATGTAGGCTATGTGTCCTTGCTTTTGGTAAATAATGCTGTCCAAAGCCGGGCTCCTTGCGAATGTAGATTTTTTTGGCAGGCGCAACCATCGGGTGTGAGCAGCGGATGCTGTCAGCCGCAACCGCAATACCACTCCACATTGCATACAATATTATATATAATTTAATACTCGTTTTCAGCCCATGATGTCAAGGCATTTGCCCGACTGGTTTGCTCTGCGTGTGCCGAAGAGCAAGCAGGTCCCAACTCTTTTAAATTTACTTAATATTATTTATTTTTAGACTGTTAAAATGTTTTCCTAATATTATTTATTGGATATTGCTTTATCAGATTAATTTTAAAGGCAATGAGTGCGCATATACGTCCAAAAGCAACGGAGGCGCATGAGAATGCGCCTCCGCGGTGGGTAAATGACTTCGGGTGAGCCGTCACCCTTGCCCCGGCTAGTCCCGGTGCAATATCTCGATCTTCACCCCGTCCGGAGCCATGAAAAAAGCAGCCTGCACTCCGGGGCGCACCTCCATGGGCGTAATGACAAAATCAGCCCCTTTGGCCTTTAGCTCCTCGTAGGTCTTTTGCACGTCGTCCACCAAAAAACCCAGCTCATAGGTGCCCCAATGCAGGCCGGTCTGGGGCTCGGGCTCGTCATCGCGTTTCGGAGAAAAAGCCAAGAACATGTCCCCGACTTTCATGCGAACCAAGGGCATGCCCCGGGCCTCGATGCGCGCCACCACCTCGGCGTCGAACATCTTTTGGTAGTAAGCCACCGCCGCCTCAATATCCTGGCAGCGCAAGTGAACATGATCCAACTTAAAAGACATGGCCCCTCCATGATGATGTCGCTCGGAATAAAACCGAGGCCCCTAGGGTCAGGTGATTAAGTAACCGGCGATCTTTTGGAAAGCGGTGGGGCGGCGCACAAGGCAACCGCCCCACCCTATTCAAGCCATCTGAGAAAGGTAGATCTTGACCTTGACAGCCAAATCGGCCAACTGCCTGGCCACCTCGGCCACCTCGGCCGGTTTCAGATCGCGCACCACCTTGGCCGGCTGACCCAGCACCAGCACCCCCTCGGGTATCTGCATTCTGGGCGGCACCACCGCCCCGGCTCCCACCAGGGCGCCGGAGCCCACCACCGCGCCGTCCAGCACGATGGCACCGATGCCCACCAGGGCGCCGCTTTTCACGGTGGCCCCGTGCACGCAAACCTGGTGGCTGACCAAGGCGCCGGGCTCCACGATCACCGGATGGTCCTGGGGAGCCTCCAGCAAGGCCAAATCCAGCACCGCGCTGCCTTGGCCCACCTCGATTCGCTCATCGTCGGCCCGAAGCACCGCGCCCGGCCAGACCATGGCTCCCTGAGCCAGGGTCACCCGGCCGATGATCCGGGCGGACGGATCGACAAAGGCGGTGGGGTCGATCTGGGGCGCGTGCCCGTCGAAAGGAGTTACCAGGGAACCATTGGCCATTGTCGCATCCTTTTATCAGCGTATTTCTCTAGTCGATTACGTTTTTGCTCTTGGTGCGCAGGGCCCGGTAAAAGCCGATGATGATAAGGCACCAGGCCAACAAGCCCAAGAGGAACAGGTTGTAGTTGGTGACCCCTACATTGGTTTTGCGGGCATACCACATCAGCAGGGCGGTGATCAGTATGGGAAGCCAGGCTATTATGCGTTTCATGCCGCCACCTCCGTTGCCAGCGCGGTTTCCCGTTTAGTCTGCCGCCAATGCAAGATCATTATGCCGACGAAAAGTATCCATCCAACCAGGTCGGTCAATAGATCCGGGAAGAACATCATGATTGCCACCACGCCCATGATCAGGCGAATGACCCAGCCCACCTTTTTGAGCATCCATCCCTCGGTGGTCACGGTCAAGGCATATATGCCAGCGAAGCCTCCGGCCACGGCCGAGACTATGTGGTACCAATCGCCCACGAAGACCATGGCCGGGTTGAACACGAACACAAAAGGCAGCACGTATTTGGCGATGCCCAGCCGGAATGAATGAAACCCCGTCTGCATGGGGTTGGAGCCCGCAATGCCCGCCGCGGCAAAGGAAGCCAGGGCCACCGGCGGGGTGATGGCTGAAACCAGCCCGAAGTAGAACGCGAACAAATGGGCCGCGATGGGCGCCACTCCCATTTGGGTCAGCGCCGGGATAACCAGGGCGGCCAGAGTGATGTACACCGCCGTGGTGGTCAGGCCCATGCCCAGGATCAGGGAGGCGAACATGGTCAGGATCAGAGCGATCCAAAGCTCGCCGCCGGCCACGGAAACGATCACCGTGGTGAACTTGAGCCCCAGGCCCGAGACGAAGACGCAGCCGATGATGATGCCCGCGGTGGCGCAGGCCACCGAAACGCTCACCGCTTGGCGCGCCCCTTCCTCAAAGGCCGAGAAAATCTGCACCGGGGTCATCCTGGTCTCCTTGCGCAGGGAGCTGAGCACCAGGATGGAGATGATGGCCCAGAAGGCGGCGAACATGGGCGTGTAGCCCACCACCATTAGCACCACGATGACGATGATGGAAAGGAACAGATGCCAGCCGCGCTTGAGCTCGGTCTTAAGATCGGGCAGCTCATCCTTGGGCACCGTGGCCAGGTTCTTTTTGCGGGCCTCGAAGTGGACCATGATAAAAATGGAGAAAAAGTAGATGAGCGCCGGGAACAGCCCCGCCAAGGCCACGTAGAGATAGGGGACGTTCATGAACTCGGCGATGACAAAGGCCGCGGCCCCCATGACCGGCGGCATTATCTGACCGCCGCTGGAGGCGCAGGCTTCCACCGCCCCGGCGAAATAGGGGCGGTAGCCGATGCGCTTCATCAGGGGGATGGTGAAGCTGCCGGTGGTGACCACGTTGGCCACCGCCGAGCCGGACACCGAAGCCATCAGGCAGGAGCTGACCACCGAGGCCTTGGCCGGTCCGCCCACCCTGCTTCCGGTGAGGGCCAAGGCCACGTTGATGAAAAAGCGGCCTGCTCCGGAACGCACCAGAATGGCCCCAAAGAGGATGAAAAGAAAGATGTAGGTGGCCATCACCATCAAGGGGATGCCGTAGATACCGTTTTCACGCATGAACAGGTAGTCGATGATGGTGAACCAGTCGCTGGGCGGGCCGTAGAAAATCCAGAAAAAATGGTCGGAGAATACGGTCTGCACCAGGAAAAAGGCGGCGATGATTACCATGGCCCAGCCCACCACCCGGCGGGTCACCTCCAGCAAAAGGATCAGCATGGTGGTGCCGACGTATATGTCCATGGTGCTAAGATCGCCCCGGCGGAAGATGAATGCGTCCAAATCCCACAGGGTGTAGACCTGAATGGCGATGGTCAGGCCTATTAAAAGCAGGTCCAACCCGAACCAGGCGTTTTTAGGCGCGGTCCAAGATGGTCGCCCCAGGGGCCTGAGCAAGAAGCACAACACCATTACAAAAGCCAAGTGGGTGGAGCGGAAGGCGTGAGCCTCCAGCGACCCAGCGTAGGCCACGTATAGGTGATAGACGCTTAGTCCCAGGGAAAGCAGACAAATGAACAACTCAAGAGGGTGTGCGAAAATACCCTTTTGCTGAGCCAGCAGCCATTCCAGGATGCTCTGCTTCTTACCCTCTTCATACTGCAGTTTTTTCTTTTGTGTTGCCAAGGCACGCGCTCGCTGTCTTTGGGCTGAAAGAAAAGCATGGGCAGAAGGCCCGGCCGCCGTCAGGCGGCCGGGCTGCACCCCTCAATAGCATTGTGGGAGCCTTATTTGGCTATGCCCATTTCCTTGTAGTAACGCATGGCGCCGGGATGAACCGGAATTCGCGCGCCCATGAGCGCCTTTTCGGGCTTGGAAGCCTCGATGGCCGCCTTTTTCACCTTGGCCAGAGCGGGCCAATTGGCGTACAGGGTCTTGACGATGTTGTAGGCTTCGTCGTCGGACAGGTCCTTGTTGGCCACGATGCAGGTCACGGTGCCCACTGCGGGGACCGGGGCCTTGAGGCCCTTGTAAGCGCCCACCGGGATAGTGGTGGCCATCAAGCCGGGCTCCATATTAAGAATCTTGGCCATGTGCTTGCCATCGACCTCCAGGAAGCGGATGCCGGGGCGGAAGTTCAGGTCGATGATGGTGGACTGGGGGCAGGAGGTGACGGCCATGTATACGTCGCTGTGGCCGTCCTTGAGCAGGGCGGCGGAGTCGGAATAGCCCACGAAGCTAACCGAGCCGCCGTTTTTCTTGATGCTGTCAAAGGTCATGCCGTAGGCCTTGAGCACCAACTCGGCGATGACCGTGCCCGAGAACCCAACTTTGCCGGGTACGATGCGCTTGTTGGCCAGATCGGCCACGCTGAATATCTTGCTGCTTTTGTCCACGGCGATCTGGAACACGCCGGGGTAAAGCGACATCAGGTGGCGAAGGTTGGTGTTCTTTTTGGTGAACTTGCCTCGGCCATTGTAGGCGTTGTAGGCGGTGTGGGTGTAGGTCCAGCCCAGGTCGGCGCGTCCACCGTTGACCGCCTTGCAGTTGCCCACTCCGCCGCCGGGCCCGTTGGAGGAGGAAATTTTCAGGTTTTTCTCGACGATGCCCATCATGGCCGATCCCAGGGGATACCAGGAGCCGCCCTCCGGGCCCGAGAACATACGCAGGAACTGCTTGCCGGCCATGGCCGCCGGTGCCATCAGGCAAAGGCTCAGAACGACCGCCACCGCGATCAGGCAAAACTTCTTAGTCATTTTTCCCTCCTACAGGTAAATGGGTAATCGGTGCAAACACTATGTCAATTAGCGTTCTTACGCAGAGCAGGTCAAACTTCTATCCCCAGAGCTGGACCCTGCTTCGTTCCTCTACTTGGGTTCGGATGCCCCTAAGCATGCGCTGCTGCCCCATCGATATGTGATGGGTCATTACTTCCTTGGCTTGTTCCACATCGTGCGCAGTTAGGGCTTTGAAAAGATCTTCATGCTGTTGTTCGGCCTCGGTCAAACGCTCTATGGAAAGGCGCTCGGGCCGATACCTCAGATATATGCGGTCAAATAGTTGGTGCAGATAGGACACCCCGTTTTTGTGGCCGCTGAATCTGGCGATGGCCATATGAATACGGGCATCGCACCACAGGCGCTCCCGGCAATAGACCTCGCCGCGCACCGAGCGGTGCCCATCCAACAGGAGGCGCAACTCGGCAAGATTATCATCGGTTACGCGCAGGGCGGCCTGGGCCACCAGAAAGCCCTCCAAGAGGACTCTAAGTTCGTAAAGCTCCCGGGCTTCCTCCAGATCCAACTCAGGTACGGAGTAACCCTTGTTGGCTTCCCAATGAACCAGTTCTTCGTTTTCCAAGCGAACCAGGGCCAGGTTAACCGGTGTCTGACTCATGTCCAGCCGTTTGGCTATGTCTTGGTAGCGCAGCTTTTGGCCGGCAACCAGCTCATCGTTCAAAAGCATCAGCTTAATCTGCTGATAGGCTTTTTCCACCAAAGTTTGTGAATTTTTCATACGTTGCGTCCTGTTTTGGTGTTTGCCCGGCACAATAAAATTACACCACGCCAAACCCGAGGCTCTGAATACCAGCTACAAATTACCAAATATTTTGTTTCATACTTATTATAAAATATTATATTTTATATTATGTCGTTGGTTTGCAAGTCAAGCATTGTTAGCGGAGAACTAGCCATATTCTTTACCCAGCAATTAAGGGAGAAAACGAGTCTGGACGCAATTTCGGCGTGATACACTCGGGCTGAATATTTTGGTCATGAAAACCGGCCGATCCCCATTGCCTAAGCTCAGAGAAAGATAGCCCCGCCCTTTCCAGCAGCCTGCCTAGGCCAAACCGGCCCGGCAGATGCTCTTGGGAGGCTAGGCCCTTGGCGGTAATGGGGAGCCGCCCGAAAAATCATCTTGGGAAGAGGAGGTCCCGGTGGAAAAACTGATCATCAACGTGGCCGTGTGCGGTTCGGCGCCCACTCGCGAGCAAAACCCGGCCATCCCCCATACCCCCGAAGAAATCGCCCAGGAGGCCCTGCGCGCCTGGCGAGCCGGGGCCAGTGTGGTGCACATTCACGTGCGCGATCCCCAGACCGGGGTTCCCGACTTCAAGCGCGAACTGTTCGCCGAGGCCCTGGAGCGCATCCGGGCCGAGAGCGACATGTTGGTAAACCTGACCACCAGCGGCTTCAACCTGCAATCCGAGGACCCGGGCGAAGAGCGCATGATACCGATCGCCCTGAAACCGGACCTCTGCTCCCTGGATGTGGGCAGCCTGAACTTCCGGGGCCGGGAGTTCATCAACCCCACCGACTGGGTGGACAAAGCAGCTAAACGCATGCAGGAAACCGGGGTCAAGCCCGAGATAGAGGTGTTCGAGTTGGGCCACCTGCGCCAGGCCCTTGACATGGTTAAGCGCGGCCTGGTGGACGACCCGCCCTACTTCCAATTCTGCCTGGGCATTGCCTGGGGCGCGCCCGCCGACCTGTCCACCCTCATGGCTTTCCGCGAGCACCTGACCCTGGATTGCCCCTGGTCTGTGCTGGGAGTGGGCCCCCACCAGTTGCCCATCACCACCCACGCCATGCTCATGGGCGGGCACGTGCGGGTTGGCTTCGAGGACAACATCTACTTGAGCCGGGGGGTGCTGGCCGACAGCAATGCCCGCTTCGTGGAGCGCACCGTGAAGCTGGCCAAGACCTTGCAGCGAGAGGTGGCCACCTGTGAAGAGGCCAGGGCCATCCTGAACATCAAACCCAAACCCTGAGTTGTTCCCATATAAAAAACGG
>JAIPDO010000018.1 GCA_021737645.1 Desulfarculaceae bacterium | reverse complement strand
TTCGCGCCCCTGGCCGGGGATGTGGCCTCTTCCCCCTGCCTGGCCCACGACGGCATGGACCCCAAGCGGCCCTGGCCCCCCTATGCCCAGCTAAAGGCCACTCATCCCACCGCCTTTGACCCCAAACGCAAGGTGCGCACCATTCGCCTGACCATGGACGGGGATATGGAGCGCTACGTGTGGCTACTCAACAACAAGCCCCTGTCCGACCAGGACGACATTCTCATAAAACAGGGCGAGGTGGTGCGGTTCATCATGATCAACCGCACCATGATGCACCACCCCATGCACCTTCATGGTCACTTCTTCAGGGTGATAAACGGCCAGGGAGATCACGCGCCGCTCAAGCACACCGTGGACGTGGCCCCCATGTCCACCACGGTCATCGAGTTCGACGCCAACGAAAAGGGCGACTGGTTCTTCCACTGTCATTTGCTCTATCACATGATGGCGGGCATGGCCCGGCTGGTGCACTACCAAGGCTTCACCCCGCCGCCGGACGTCGTGGCCATCCGCCCCAAGCTGTATGAGGAACATTGGTACCCCATGATCGAAGGCTCACTCTTGAGCAACATGAGCGAGGGCGTGGCCCAACTGGCCTCCACCCGCAACGTGCTGGCTCTGGAGTGGGAGGTGGGCTGGCAAAAGGTGGAGAACACCGAATGGGAGCTGATTCCCACTTGGGACTACCACCTGAACCGCTTCACCTCGGTTTTCATTGGTGGGGACTTTTTAGGCGAAAAGGACAAACTGGACAAAGTCCGGGGCCTCTTTGGTTTGCGCTACCTTTTGCCGTACAATATCCACTCGCGACTGTGGGTGGACAGCGACCTGGGCGGGCGCTTGGAACTGGGCAAGGTCTGGGACCTGACCCCACGCTTGGCCCTGTACGGCAACTGGAAGTATGACACCCACGATTATTGGGAGGCCGAGGCGGGCCTGAGCTACATGATCAACAGCCACCTCTCGGTGGTGGCCCAGTGGAACTCGGACTACGGCTGGGGAGCGGGCTTGGGCTTCAGCTTCTAAAGCTTGACGAGGGCCGAGAGGTTAGACAAGGAGACCGGGGTGTCCGCGGAAAATAAAGGTTCTAAGTGGGGGGACCTGCTGGCCGAGGCCAAGCGGGAGCGGGCCCAGCGGGAAAAATCTTACCGGGAGATGGCCCTGAAACTTTTCCCGCATGTGTGCGGCCGTTGCGGCCGGGAGTTCAGTGGCAAGCGCCTGAGCGAGCTCACGGTGCACCACAAGGACCACAACCACGACCGCAACCCGCCCGACGGCAGCAACTGGGAGCTGTTGTGCATCTATTGCCACGACAATGAGCACCAGCGCGACGAGGTGGCCCAGGCCTATGGCCAGGAAACCTCCCAGCGGGATGACAAGCCAACATCCACCTTCAAGGCCTTTGCCGGGCTGGCCGATTTGCTCAAGGACAAGAAGTAGCCGCCGGGTCAGCCCGCCTACGCCAGACCCAGCCGCCGCCCCCAGCGGCGGACGGCCTCTCTTTTCACCGGGGCCAGCTTCTCACCGGCCAACTCCGGGTCTTGCTTCAGCCACGCCGCGATGATCTCCCGCAAGCGGGGCACCTGCTCCGCGTCGCGCTCCCAGCGGGCCACCTTGAATGGCGGCAGGCCGGACTGGCGCTCGCCCATGGCCTCGCCTGGCCCGCGCAAGTGCAGATCCGCCTCGGCAATCTCCCGGCCATCCAGGGTTTTGGCCAGCACAGCCAAGCGCTGCTGAGCCAGATCGCCGGGATTGGGCCCGGCCACCAGAATGCACCGGCCAGGCTTGGCGCCCCGCCCCACCCTGCCCCGTAGCTGATGAAGCTGGCTCAGGCCGAAGCGCTCGGCCCCCAGCACGATCATCAGGGTGGCCTCGGGCACGTCCACTCCCACCTCCACCACGGTGGTGGCCACCAAGACCCGGCTCTCGCCCGAGCGGAAGCGGTTCAAAACCGCCTGTTGCTCCGGGCCGTCCATGCGCCCGTGCAAAAGCTCCACGCGCTGGTCCGGGAAGTAGCGGGCCAGGTTGCGGGCCGTGGCCACCGCGTCCTGAGCCTCGATCTTGTCCGAGGCCTCCACCAGGGGGCAGATCACATAGGCCTGTTCGCCCCGCTTCAGGACGGCGGCCAGCTCGTCCACCGCCGCCTTGCGGTGGCTGAACTCCAACACCCTGGTGCCCACCTTGTGCGGTCCCTGGGGCCGCTCGGGCAGGTCGCTGATCTCCAGGTGCCCGGCCAGGGCCAGGGCCAGGGTGCGGGGAATGGGCGTGGCCGAAAGCACCAGAAGGTGGGGGCTGGTGGCTTTGGCCGTCAGGGCCAAGCGCTGGTGCACCCCGAAGCGGTGCTGCTCGTCGATTATCACCAGGCCCAGGTTGGCGAAAGAAAGTTTGTTGCCCAACAGGGCGTGGGTGCCCACCAAGACTTGAGCCCCGCCCTGGGCGGCGTCCTGCCGAGCCGCTTGGTCCGCGCCGTTGCCCCCGCCCACGGCCAGGGCCACCGATACACCCAGGGGTTCCAGATAGCGGCTAAGGGTGGTCAGGTGTTGGCGGGCCAGGACCTCGGTGGGCGCCATGACTGCCACCTGGGCTCCGGACTCCGCGGCCATACAGGCGGCGGCGGCGGCCACCACCGTCTTGCCGGTGCCCACGTCGCCGCAGAGCAAACGGCCCATGGGGTGGCTTTGGGCCAGGTCGCCCTGGATGAGTCCCACCGCCTCTTTCTGACCGGGGGTGAGGCTGAAGGGCAGCGCCGCCAGCAGGCCGGAGAGCAGCTTGCCCGCCGGCCCCAAAGGCTGGGCAGGTGAAGCCTCCCGGTTGCGGCGCTTGAGCACCAGGCCCAGCTCAAAGTACAGCAATTCGTTCATGGCCAGGGCTTGACGCCAGGCGGCCTGGTTTGGGTCAAGGTCTTGGGGGGTGGCGTCATGGGGTGGCTGGTGGGCTTTTGCCAGGGCCTCGCCGGCGGGCATGGGGTACAGGTCGCTGGGCAGCAGCCCGTCCAGGGGGTCTTGTATCACTCCGGCGCTGCGCTGGACCAGCTCGCCCATGAAGCGGCGCACCTTGGCCGCGGCAACCCCCTCCACCTCGGGGTATACCGGCACGATGCGCCCCACCGAGGCATGCTCCGGGCCCACATCAGCCGCACGGTACAGCTCGGGGTGGATCATCTGGGCCTCGCCCTTGTTGCCCAGGCCCACTTCGCCTACGGCGAACAGCTCGTCGCCGGGCTGAAAGCCCTCCAGATGGGCCCGTTTAAAGCGAAACCACAGGCACCCCAAACGCCCGGTGGCGTCTTCTAAGATCAGGCGGTAAACCTTGCCCCTGTTGCCCAACAAACCGCCGGACACCACCCGGCCCCGCACCACCGCCAACAGCCCCTCCAGCAGGGATTCCACCGGGGTGGGAGTGCGGCGGTCCTGATAGCGGGCGGGCAGAAAATACAGGCCGTCGCCCCAGGTTTTAATGCCGCGCGCGGCCAGGCGCTTGGCGGTTACCGGCCCCACCCCGGACAGGGCGGCCAGGGACGAGGCCAACAGGGGCAGATCAAACGGGGTCACCGAGGCTTGCAAGGCATCTCCAGGTAAAAGGGCTCCTACAGTTCTGCCCGTCTGAGAGCCTCGCGTCAAGCCCGGCGCATTGCTTTATGCCTGAGAGGTTTTCTGCTAAGGTTAAGGCCGGTTTAAACATGAGGAGAATTAGGCCCATGAGTCAGGATGACCGCTACCGCGCCGCTGGTGTCGACATAGAAAAGGCCGACCAGTTCATCAAAAATATCGGGCAGATGGTCAAATCGACCCATAGCAGCCAGGTCCTGGGCGGCCTGGGCGGCTTCTCGGGCCTGTTTTCCCTGGCCGGGTTGACCGGAGACGACCCGGTCTTGGTCAGCTCCACCGATGGAGTGGGTACCAAGCTCAAGGTCGCCTTCATGACCGGCCGGCACGACACCATCGGCATAGACATGGTGGCCATGGTGGTCAACGACATCGTGGTCGCCGGGGCCCAGCCCCTGTTCCTGCTGGACTACCTGGCCACCGGCAAGTTGGAGTTGGGCGTGGCCGAGGCGGTCCTGGCCGGGGTGGCGGAAGGCTGCCGCCAGGCTGGCTGCTCCCTGGTGGGCGGCGAGACCGCCGAGATGCCCGGCATGTACCCAGACGGGGAATACGACCTGGCCGGGTTCGCGGTGGGCCTGGTGGAGCGCCCCAAGATTATCGACGGCTCCCATGTGAAGCCCGGCGCAGCGGTGGTGGGCCTGGCCAGCAGCGGCCTGCACTCCAACGGTTTTTCCCTGGTGCGCAAGATAGTCTTCGAAGAGTTGGGTCTGTCGGTAACCGACACCGCCGAGGGCCTTGAGCAGAGCGTGGGCCAGACTCTGATCACCCCCACCCGGATTTACGTAAAGCCGGTGCTGGCGGTGCGCGACAATTTCGACCTTTTGGCTGCGGCCCACATCACCGGCGGCGGCCTCTTGGAAAACCTGCCTCGGGTGCTGCCCCAGGGTTGCCGGGCGGTGATCGACCAGGGCTCCTGGCCGGTGCCCCCGGTGTTCGCCTGGCTGCAAACCGCCGGTGGACTTAGCCAACGGGAGATGAGCCGCACCTTCAACTGGGGTCTGGGCATGGCCCTGGTGGTGCCCGCCGAGCAGGCGGCCGGGGTGGTGGCCCTGCTCCAGGAACAAGGCGAGCAGGCCTTTGTGGTGGGACGCATCGAGACCCGCCAGGGCGAGGAGCCTTTGGTGGAGGTGCGGGCTTGATTATGGTCTCCGCATGCCTGCTGGGCCAACGGGTGCGCTATGACGGCCGCCACTCCCTGCGCGATGACGTGCGCGAACTCACCGGCGACGAGCCGGTGCTGGCCCTGTGCCCCGAGGTATTGGGCGGCCTGGGCACCCCCCGGCCCCCGGCCCGTTTCGTGGGGGCCCGCTTTGGCTACGAGGGCTCGGACCTTTTGGCGGGAAGGGCCCGCCTGATGGATGAAAATGGCCGGGACGTGAGCTTGGCCTTTGCGCGCGGGGCCAAGCTGGTGGCTGAGCTTTGCAAGCAACACGGGGTGCGCTTGGCCCTGCTCAAGGACCGCTCACCATCCTGCGGCTGGGACCCCGACGGGGTTAACCCTCAGGGCGGGCCGGGCCAGGGAGTGCTGGCCGCATTGCTCAGCCAAATGGGCGTTACGGTGCGCGAGGTGCGCTCCAGCGCCAGAGGCGAGAAATAGCCATGACCCAAACAGAGCCAAACCCAACCCAGCACGCCCAGGCTATCTACAACCTGTCCGCCCAGATAGCGGCCCTGTTGGGCGAGGCCCTACGCCGGGACTTCACCTTCAGCGGCACTGCCCTGGGCCACGGCGAAGTCACCGACCAGGCCCTGGACGGCCAGCTGCAATACGGTCTTTTGGCCTGCGCCCTGGACAAGATCGAAATCAACCAGGCCACCTCCCCCGGTTATTGGGCCAAGCTGCACCAGGAGCTGAAAAGGCTTGTTGCGCGGGAGGCCCACGCCTCGGCGGTTGAGCTTTTGCGCCCCCTGGCTCCGGTGGTCAGCGACCAGGAGATGGCCGCCATTTCCGAGGCGATTTACAACCCAATGGGGCCGTACGAGCAAGCCAGCCTGGCCCGCTTGGAAGAAGGCTTGGCCGGGACGCCCTTTGAGGTGCTGGCCACACGGGTGGTCAAGAGCTTCTACGCTAAAGGCGACCAGTCGGCCGTGGCCGACCGGGTGATAAACCTGGCCCTGGAGGGCTCGCGCACCCTGTTCCTCAAGGGCGGCCTGGCCTAGATGCCGGTCGCCGCGGATGATTTTTACCAGGGCGCGGCCCTGAGCCTGATCATCGGGCACCCGGCCTTCGAGGCGATCAAGCCGCTGGGGACGGGACGCTATCTGGTCAACGGCGATATTCGGGTGTGGCTGAAGCACAGCAAGGAAAAATCTCCCTGGCACTTCGCCTTCAGCCCCGGGGAAGTGACCGATCTGAGCAAAGACCTGAAGGCGGGCGGCAAGACTTTTCTGTGTCTGGTGTGCCGCCGGGACTCCATCTGCGCCCTAAGCGCGGTTGAGATTGCCCAGGCTCTCAAGCTTGGTCAGGCTACCGAGCAAACCCTGACCGTGACCAGGGTGCCGGGGCGCAAGTCCGGGGTTGCCGGGCTGGGCGGCGAGGTGGACGGGGTTATCTTGGCCTCCGCTTTTCCGGACAAGGTGTTTTCATAGCTTCGCACAAGCGCCGCCCAGGGAGGGCGGCAGGGAAAGCGCATGACCCATACCCGCGATAAAACCCGTGGCATCATGGTGGGCTCGGTGCCGGTGGGCCACGGCGCGCCGGTGGCGGTGCAGTCCATGACCAACACCGACACCCGCGACCCCGAGGCAACCCTGGCCCAAATAACGGCCCTGGCCCAGGCGGGCTGCGAGCTGGTGCGTTGCGCGGTGCCCGACCTGGAGGCAGCCACCGCCTTTGGGCCCATCACCCAGACCAGCCCCTTGCCGGTGATCGCGGATGTGCACTTTGACCCCGCTTTGGCCGTGGCCGCCCTGGAGCACGGCGCTGCCGCCCTGCGCATCAACCCCGGCAACATCGGTGGCCCGGCTGCCGTGGCCAGGGTGGTGGACGCGGCCAAGGCCGTGGGCGCGCCCATCCGGGTGGGGGCCAACAGCGGCTCCCTGCCCAAGGAAGTGTTGGAGCGCTGCGGCGGGCCCGGCCCTGCGGCCCTGGTGGAGGCGGCCCTGGGTCACGTGCGTTTGTTGGAGGATCGGGGTTTCGACCAGATCAAGGTGAGCCTCAAGTCCTCCAGCGTGGCCACCACCATCGAGGCCTGCCGCCTCTGGGCCCAGCGTTCGGACTATCCCCAGCATCTGGGAGTCACCGAGGCGGGCGGCCTGTTGGCCGGGGCCATCAAGAGCGCGGTTGGCATCGGCGCGCTGCTTATGGACGGCATCGGCGACACCTTCCGGGTGAGCCTTACCGCCGACCCGGTGCGCGAGGTTGAGGCGGCCTGGCACATCCTCAGGGCCTGCGGCCTGCGTGAGCGGGGGGTGGAGATAATCTCCTGCCCCACCTGCGGGCGCACCGAGATCGACTTGATGGGCCTGCTGGAGCGGGCCGAGCCTGAGTTGGCCAAGATCAGCGCCCCGCTCACCGTGGCCATCATGGGCTGCGTGGTAAACGGACCCGGCGAGGCCAAGCACGCCCAGGTGGGCCTGGCCGGAGGCCGGGGCCAGGGGGTGATCTTCGCCCACGGCGAAATAATAAAAAAGGTGCCCGAGGCGGACCTGTTGGACGAGTTCATGAAACAGGTGCGCCGGGCGGCCCAGGAATACGAAACCAATCATTCAGAACAAAGCGAGCAGTAGACACATGCGGTTCTCTCAGGCATTCATCCCCACCCTCAAGGAGACCCCGGCCGAGGCCGAGGTGGTTAGCCATCAGCTAATGCTGCGCGCGGGCATGATCCGCAAGCTGGCTTCCGGCGTGTAC
This sequence comes from Desulfarculaceae bacterium, assembly GCA_021737645.1. GTDB lineage: Bacteria > Desulfobacterota > Desulfarculia > Desulfarculales > Desulfarculaceae > Desulfoferula. The sequence goes on along the minus strand of JAIPDO010000018.1, from coordinate 56,852 downwards.
ACCTGGCTGCCTTTGGGCCTGCGCACCCTGCGCAAGGTGGAGCGCATCATCCGCGAGGAGATGGACGCGGCCGGAGCCCGGGAGCTTCTCATGCCCGGCGTGCAGCCCGCCGAGCTGTGGCAGGAGTCGGGCCGCTGGGACCACTATGGCCGGGAGCTGTTGCGCTTCAAGGACCGCCACGACCACGACTATTGCCTGGCCCCCACCCACGAGGAGGTCATCACCGACCTGATTCGCCGCGAGGTGCGCTCCTACCGGGACATGCCGCTGAACCTCTACCAGTTCCAGACCAAATTCCGCGACGAGATACGCCCCCGCTTCGGGGTGATGCGCTCCCGCGAGTTCATCATGAAGGACGGCTACTCCTTTGACACCGACGACGAGTCCTCGGCGGCCAGCTACCGCGTAATGCACGAAGCCTACAGCGCGGTGTTCAACCGCCTGGGCTTGGAGTTCGCGGTGGTGGAGGCCGACTCCGGGGCCATCGGCGGCTCCTTCAGCCACGAGTTCATGGTCCTGGCCGACACCGGCGAGGATGCCATTGCCTCCTGTCAGTGCGGCTGGGCGGCCAACTTTGAAAAGGCCGAGGTGGCTCCGCCCCAGGGCGATGAGCCGGCAGCCGCTTCCGAGATCGCCCAAGTGGACACCCCTGGGACCCACACCGTGGAGGAGGTGGCAGCCTTCCTCAAGGTGGAACCGGCCCAGGTGGCCAAGACCCTGGTCTACCTGGCCGATGGCAAACCGGTGGCGGCAATGGTGCGCGGCGACCGCCAGCTAAACGAGATCAAGCTCAAGAACCTCTTGGGCGTGGCCGAGCTGGAGTTGGCTCCGGCCTCGGTGATCATGGAGGTCAGCGGTGGGCCGGTGGGCTTCACCGGGCCGGTGGGGCTGAACATCCCCGTCTACGCGGATCAGGAGCTTTACTTTGCCGAGGCCCTGGTCACCGGGGCCAATCAGGCCGACGCCCACCTCACCGGGGTGCATCTGGGCCGGGACGTGGCCTCGGCCACCAAGGCGGACCTCAGGATAATCGAGCCAAGCGACCCCTGCCCCCGCTGCGGTCAGGAGCCCGTCTTTGCCAGAGGCATCGAGGTGGGGCACATATTCCGCCTGGGCACCAAGTACAGCCAAGCCATGGGGGCCGAGTTCCTGGACGCCGAGGGCCAGAGCCGCCCCATAATTATGGGCTGCTACGGCATCGGGGTCACCCGCATCGTGGCCTCGGCCATTGAGCAGGGCCACGACAAGTGGGGCATCATCTTCCCCCTGGCCATCGCCCCCTACTCCGTGGCCATCCTGCCCATGGCAGGGGACGGCGAGGTGATGGAGGCGGCCGAAAAGCTCTACCAAGATTTAACCGCCGCGGGCATTGACGTGCTCATGGATGACCGCGACCTTCGCCCCGGCGTGAAGTTCAAGGACGCGGACCTCATCGGTATACCGCTTCGGGTGGTGGTGGGGACCAAGGGCCTCAAAGAGGGGGCCGTGGAGCTCAAACACCGCCATAGCGGGGACGTGGACATGATTCCCGTGGAGGAGGCGGCAACGCGATTGGCGGACATGGTGCGCCAGGGCGGCGGCAGGCCCCTATAAATCGGCCACGATGCAAGTGGTGCTTGACCACGGGGCGCGCAAGCGCAACAGTTGAATAAGCGGCAGTAAACACTAACCCCATTTAGAGGCCTGGCGCTTTGGCCCTGCAACGCATCAACGAAATCATCGACGCGGTCCGGGGATATCATCCCGGGGCCAACGTAAGCGCCATTCAAAAGGCCTATGTGTTTTCCGCCAAGGTGCACAAGGGACAGGTGCGCCGCTCGGGCGAGCCCTACCTGAGCCACCCCCTGGCAGTGGCCGCCCTGCTGGCCGAGATGCACACCGACGTGGCCAGCATCTGCGCCGCCCTTTTGCACGACGCGGTGGAAGACACCAGCACCACCGTGGAAGACGTGGCCGCCCTGCTGGGGCCGGAGGTGGCCTCCCTGGTGGACGGGGTGACCAAGATCACCCAAATCACCGCCACCACCAAGACCGCCCAGCAGGCCGAGAACATGCGCAAGATGATCTTGGCCATGGCCAACGACATCCGGGTGCTGCTCATTAAGCTCGGCGACCGTTTGCACAACATGCGCACCCTGGGCTACATGCCCCCGGCCAAGCAGCGCTCCATTGCCCAGGAAACCCGCGACATCTACGCCCCCATGGCCCACCGCCTGGGCATCCGCCGCTGGCAGGCCGAGTTGGAGGACTGGACCCTCTATTTTCTAGAGCCCAACATCTACCAGCGAATCAAGGACGGCGTGGCCACCCGCCAGGGTGAGCGGGAGCGCTTCATCGCCGAGGTCAAACAGGTGCTCCAGGACCAGATGGCCGAGCAGGGCATCACCTGCACCGTGGACGGCAGGCCCAAACACTTCTACAGCATCTACCGCAAAATGCAGCGTCGTGGCGTGGACATCGACCAGCTATACGACCTCATCGCCTTTAGGGTGGTGGTGGACAAGCTCAGGGACTGCTACGAGGCCTTGGGGGTGGCCCACAACGTGTGGAAGCCCATTCCCGGCCGCTTCCGCGACTACATAGGCATGCCCAAGCCCAACATGTATCAGTCGCTGCACACCTCGGTGGTGGGGCCCATGGGCCAACGCATGGAAATCCAGATCCGCACCGATGAGATGCACCGAGTGGCCGAGGAAGGCATCGCGGCCCACTGGCGCTACAAGGAGGAAGGCGCTGGCGACGCCTCCGAAGAGGGGCGCTTCGCCTGGCTGCGCAAGCTCATGGAATGGCAGCGGGACCTGGAAGATCCCACTGAGTTCATGCAGTCGCTGAAGATGAACCTCTACCCCGGCGAAATCTTCGTGTTCACCCCCGGCGGCGAGGTGAAGGCCCTGCCCCGTGGCTCCACCCCGGTGGATTTCGCCTACTCCATCCACACCGAGGTGGGTCACCAGTGCGTGGGGGCCAGGGTCAACGGGCGCATGGTGCCGCTAAAGAGCGAGCTCCAAACCGGCGACCAGGTGGAGATCGTCACCCAGAAAAACCACAAGCCCAGCAAGGACTGGCTGGGATTCGTGGCCAGCGGACGAGCCCGCTCCAAGATACGCGCCTTAATCCGCGATTCGGAACGCTCCCGCTCGGTTAGCCTGGGCAGCGAAATCCTGGACAAGGAGCTGCGCAAGCACAAGCTCACCCTGGCCTCGGTGCTCAAGGAGGGCAAGCTGGCCCCGGTAATGACCGAGCTCTCCATTCAAGACCAGGATCATCTTCTGGCGGCCGTGGCCTACGGCAAGGTGTCTCCCCGCCACATCGCAAACAAGATTTTGCCCCGGCCTGACCAGGAAGACCAGGAAAAGCCGGGCCTGATCGAGCGCTCCCTGAAGCGTCTGCGCCGCCGCCCCGCCCCGGAGGGCATAAAGGTAAAGGGCCTGGACGACATCCTGGTGCGCTTTGCCAAGTGCTGCAACCCCCTGCCCGGCGACGAGGTGTCCGGCTACATAACCCGCGGCCGGGGGGTTACCATCCACCGGGCCGACTGCACCCATGTGCGCGACCTGGACCCGGAGCGGCGGGTGGAGGTGGAGTGGGACCTGGCCAAGGAAGAGGTGCGCCCGGTGCGCATCCAGGTGATCAGCTCCGACCGGGCGGGCATCTTGGCCGACATGGCCGGGGTGATGAAAAAGCACGAGATAAATATCTTGGAGGCGGAGGTGAAAACCACCGAAGACCTCACGGGCGTCGCCACCTTCACCATCCAGGTTCACAACGCCAAGCAGCTGCACCGGGTGCTCAAGGATATATCCGGGCTAAAGGACATCCTGTCGGTGCGCCGAATGGACCACTAGCCCGCGGTAGGGCTTAAGGGCAAAAGCAAGCGGAGGACGCTGGTCGCGCCCTCCGCAAAATTTTGGGGGAAGCTTTTTAGGCGGGTTTGTTGATCACCCCGGTGCGCAGGCAACGAGTGCAAACCCTAACCCGGCGCACGTGACCATTTTCCATGGTGCGAACGCGCTGCAGGTTGGGATTGAAACGCCGCTTGGTTTTCCTGTGGGCGTGGCTGACGTTGTTGCCCACCTGGGGCTTCTTACCGCAATATTCGCATACCTGGCTCATAGCTCGCATCCTCTCCCGAAGCCGCCGGCCGCGCCTGAAATGGGCCGGCCCTCTGCTGAAGTCGGAAATATACACATCACTCGGGGGGTTGACAAGTATTTTTGTGGCGAGGGCGAGGCGCCATGGTCTTGACGGCGCCCCCTGCCCATGGCATAGTTGACTCGCCGCATAACCTCTGGAAACTCCTGAGCAGCCGGGCGGTGAGTCCGGGCGGCGCGTTATTCATTCCAGACCAAGGAGGCAGCTTGAGCCGCGACGATCTTATTCACCTTGAGGGCCAGGTCACCCGCACTCTGGGCGGGGGGCAAATGGAAGTGGTCACCGAGCAAGAACACACCCTGCGCGCTGTTTTGAGCGGCAGGATGAAGCGATTCAAGATCAAGGTTCTCGTGGGAGACCGGGTTCGGGTCAGCGTGTCACCCTACGATCTCACTCACGGACTTATCACCTACCGGCTCAAGTAGCACAGACCAGCTAGGTCCCGCCCAACGGAGTTTAATCTTCCGCCCTGGGCGCGGCCACTCCCACCAAGGGTTCCATGACCACCCTGCGCACCAGGGTACGGGCCTCGGCGCCCTGGTAGCCGGTTAGTATTTCATCCAGATCTTCAGCCGCTTGGCCGGCCTTTTGCCAGCCGGTCAGGCGCGCCTGCTCCACGGCTTGCCAGTCGCCGTGGGCCATGAACTGTTGCACTGCGGGCACGATCTCCGGAAACAAGAGCTTCAGGAATCCTGCCTGCCACACCGGGTACAGACCCAGGGCCCCCCGGCTCTGGTGGGCGGCGATCTGGGCCAGGCGCCCTTGGGGACAACAGTCGGCCATGAGGTCCTTGATCCCGCGCACGAAGTGCTCCACGTCGCTGCCCGGATGCCCGCCGGCGGCCATGGCCAAAAGTTCCTGGGCCGGGGCCGCGTCTGTGGCCTCGCCCATTTCGTGCCACAGCACCGCCCGCATTTCGCCTTCCAGCACCGGCTCCAACGCCTCCCATGAGGGCTCTGTGATCACCTCCCTATAGTCCCGGCCATAGGCCTCCAAGGCAAAACGCTTGAAAGCCGTCTGGCTGGGCCGTGGGTCGGCCAAAAGGTCCCACACCAAATAGGGGAAAGGCCCGCGCCGCAAAAAGATGTCGCTCCCCTGGCGCAAGCCGGGCAAAAACAGAATGTCGCGGGTGAGTTCCTCGCCAAGTTGATGCACCATCATGCCGTCGATGCGCCAGGCCTTTTCCTGGCGGGCCAGGAAAAACACCGGCGCCCCGCCCCCCACCAAACCGGCTCCGTAGAGCAACCCCAAAGGGGCCAGAATCCGGTTGATCCCCTCGGTGTCAAAGGGATCGAAGTTTTGGCCGCCCAACGACAGGGGCTGAGGTTGTTTTTCCAGAGCCTCTTCCCATAGCTGCTCCCGCCGGCTCACCCACTCCAACACCTGGCTGGTTTCCTGTTCCTGCCAGGGCGGCAGGCCCCGCTCCCACTTGTATAGGTTGCGCAAGCGCAGCAGCAGGCCGCACAGGCTGAAACGCCCGGCCACCGAGGCGTCGGCGATGGCGCAGTTGTCCCGCACCTGGTCCAGCAGCCCGTCCGGGGGTTGGGGGGCCAGGTTCATGTTAGGCTTGCCGCCCCTCACCGGTGTCCATGTGCTTATGCATGGCCATGGCCTTGAGGTAGCGTTCCATGGTGGCCACGGTGGCCTGACGTTGCTCCGGAGTCACCGGCCGGATGACCTTGGCGGGGACCCCGGCCACCATGGTGTCAGGCGGCACGATCATGCCCGGCGGAACCACCGCCCCGGCGGCCACGATGGCCCCCTGCCCCACCTGGGCCCGGTCAAGAACCACCGCGCCCATGCCGATTAGCACCTGGTCTTCCACGGTGCATGAATGCAGCACCACCCGATGCCCCACCACCACCTCGCAGCCCACCAGGGTGCCCTGGCCGGTATGGGACACATGGATGACCGAGCCGTCTTGAAGATTGGTCCTCGCGCCCACCCGGATCCAGTTGATGTCCCCGCGCAGCACGCAGCCGTACCACACGCTGACTTCCGGACCCAATTCCACATCGCCCAGGACCACCGCGCCCGGCGCGATAAAGGCGCTGGGGTCCACTAGGGGCGTTTTTCCGTTGATTGATTCGATCATAAAGTAATATTACGTCCATGAATGCACCCCGGCAACCCGCTTAGCCGAGGGAGTCTCCTTGACAGTGACCCTGGCCTGCCCTACCCTTTTTTAACGAGCACCAACTCCTATTTTCGACAAGGGAGCATAACTACATGGCCCGCGGAAAAAGCCGCCTTTGGCTGGTGATTCTCATCCTGATCCTGGTCCTTTTGGGAGCCGGGGCTTTTTATGTTTGGCCCCACCTGGAGGGCAACCCTCCCCAGGTAGCCCTGGAAAAGCCTCTGAAGTACCTGGGCAAGAGCAACAACGTTTTTCTCAGGGTTAGCGATCAGGGCCGGGGCCTGGCCTGGGTGCGGGTCACCTTGCAGCAGCACGAACGCAAGGGCGTGGTGTTGAACCAAGCCTTCGACGCCCCCGGCGCACCGGTGGCCTCGCTCAAGCTGGCCATCAACCCCCTGGAGATGGGCATGCGCCAGGGCAAGGCCACCCTGGTGGTGGAGGCGGCGGACCGCTCCTGGCGCGACTGGATGAAGGGCAACGTGGTGGTAAAGGAGTTCCCGGTGATGGTGGACACCACCCCGCCGCAGTTAAGCTCCCTTAGCCAGATCATCCGCTTAAACCGGGGCGGCACCGGCCTGGCCGTGTACACGGTCAATGAAGCCGAAACCCGCCACGGGGTGCGGGTGGGCAAGCAGGTCTTCGAGGGCTGGTCTCCATGGCCCCAACAGCCAAACACCAAGCTGTGCTATTTCGCCTATGCCGACGGCAATCCCAAGGGACTCAACATCGACCTGTGGGCCGAGGACATGGCCGGCAACCAGGTCCAGATGCCCCTGAACGTAAAGGTGCGCTGGAAAAACTTCCGCACCGACATCATCACCCTCAACGACCGCTTCATGAACCGGGTGGCCGCCCGCTTCGCCTCCCAGATCCCCCCCGACCGTCAGACGCCTCTGGCCAAGTTCCTTTGGATCAACCAGGAGCTGCGCCAATTGGACAACGCCAAGATCGCCGAAGCGGCCATGCCCAGCCAGGCGTATCAACTTTGGCAGAAAACCCTGGAGCGTCCCCTGGGCGCGCCCAAGGCCGCCTTTGGCGACCGCCGCGAATACGTGCTTAACAAGAAGGTGGTCAGCCGTAGCGTGCACCTGGGTCAGGACCTGGCCCACACCGAACGCAGCCCGGTGAAGGCCGCAGCCACCGGCATCGTGCGCTACGCCGCCAAACGGGGCATTTACGGCAACTGCGTTATCCTCAGCCACGGCCAGGGCCTGACCAGCCTTTACGGCCACCTCTCCGAACTGCGGGTCAAGCCGGGCGACGAGGTGAAGCGCGGCCAGGTCATAGGGCTGTCGGGCATGACCGGCCTGGCCCTGGGCGACCATTTGCACTTTTCCATTCTGGTGGGCGGAGTGTTCGTGAACCCCACCGAGTGGTGGGACTCACACTGGGTGCGGGACAACGTGCTGCTGCGCTTCAGCGAAGCCGGGCTGCCCCAACCCCTGCCCCCGGCCCAGCAATAAGGCCTTGGGCCATCAACGCCTCCAACGGCTTTGGGCGGGCCTTCTATTGGCCGCCCTGGCCTTGGCCGTGGGGTGCGCCGGTATGAGCCCCGCGCCGACTCGCGCCCTGGCTCCGGGGGATTACCTGGCCCCGCCCGACCCTAATCCCTTGAGCAGGGATGAGCTGGAGCGCCGCCTGGCCCAGGCCAAGGTGGTGCTGGTGGGCGAGCGCCACGACCATCCCGGCCACCACGCCATCCAGTTGCAGGTGCTCAGAGCCATGGCCGCCCAGGGGCGGCTGGTGGTGGGGGTGGAGTGGCTGCAACAGGACGCCCAGCCCGCTTGCGACGCCCTGTCCGCGGGCAAGATCACTCTTGATGAGTTCCGCGCCCAGGTGAAATGGGACCGGAGTTGGGGCTTTCCCTGGAAGATGGTGGCCCCCATCTTCGACGAGGTGCGCGCCAAGGGCCTTACCCTGGTGGCCCTCAACGCCCCTCAAGCCGTGGTGCGCCAGGTGGCCACGGGCGGCCTGAAGTCGCTCACCCCGGATCAGAGGTCCTCCATCGCCCCGGCCCTGTATTTGGACGACCCGGCCTACCGCCGGAAGGTGGCCCGCCAGTTCGCTTTCCACGGCGTCAAGGACCCCCAGGCCCAGGAGAACTTTTTCGCGGCCCAGGTGGTGCGCGACGAGACCATGGCCCACAACCTGGCCCTGCGCCTGGCCCCCTGGCCCGACGGCGGCAAGCGGGGCCTGGTTCTGGCCGGAGCGGGCCACTTGGCCGGGGACATGGGCCTTCCCTCGCGCATAGCCCGGCGTTTGCCCGGTGCGGGGCCCCTGACCATCCTGCCGGTGAGCGTCAAGGGCGCCCAAGCCATGGCCCTGGCTGGCAAAAGCGGCCCAGCCGAGTTGTTGGCCGTTTCCACCCCCGCCCCGCCACCTCCGCCGCGCCTGGGGCTGCTGCTGGGAATGGAGAATGGCGGCTTGGTGGTAAAAAGAATCATTCCAGACAGCCCGGCCCAAAAAGCGGGGGTTTTACCCGGCGATCTGCTGTTGGCGGTGGACGACAAGCCTCTCATCTCGCCCAAAGGCATCCACGACGCCATCAAGGCGGCCCCCTTCCATCCGCACACCTACCTCCTGGAGCGCGGCGGTCGTCGATTGAGCCTCACCATCACCCTTCCTCAGCCCGGAGCCGTCCCGCCTCCCAAGTAGGCCAACCTAGTCTAACCCCGTTTGAACTCTGACTTTTACCGTTGCGCCCAGTCATTGGTTTTGTTATAGATAAACATTCGCGGGAAGTGCCCCGCCCTAAGGCCGATCAAGAGCAGGCTGCAATTCAGATAAGTTAGGAGAGGCAATGGAGCTTAACGTCGTTGCCCAAGAAGACCGCGTGCGTATAGAGATCGCCGGAAACATAGACGAGCGTGGCGCCGAGGAAATGAAAAGGCGTTTTTTGGATCTTGATACAGCCGCGCTCAAGGAAGTCGTCCTGGACTTCAGCGGGGTAACCTTTATCGGCAGTTCGGGCATAGGCAAACTGCTGCTGCTATACAAAAATTTGGCTCCCCATGGCGGGGCGGTGCATATAGACAATATGTCCAAGGACATTTACACAATGTTCAAGGTGGTCAAGCTGGACAAGATTTTCCAGATATCCCTGGCCTCCTGAATGGGGCACCCACTTGTTGGACTACCAGCTCTCTGAACAAGAGCTTGCCTTGAGCGGCCGGCTCAAGGTGCAATACCTGGACATACTCAAACAGGCCCTGCTGGAGGCCGTCCGTCAGGGCGGCGTGGTCCGGGTAAATTTTTCCCAGGTGCGCGAGACGGATATCGCCGCTCTGCAATTGTTGTTATCCTGGCTTATCCAAACCCAACCCGCATCCATGCCCCGGCTGGTAAACCTCCCCCAGGCAATGACCCAAGCCATTGCCCTGGGCGGCCTGACCAGCCATTTCGCCCCTTTCATGGAGTAAACCGCCTTGGCCTCACCAGCCCCCAACAACCACAGTCTTATCCTTATTGTGGACGACTCGAACACCATGCGCGCAACCGTGCGCTCCATCTTGGAGGCGGCCGGTTACGAGGTGACGGAGGCCAAAGACGGTGTGCAGGGCCTTGAGGTTTTGGAAAAACTAAGCCTCCAGGGACGCGGCCCGGCCATGATCATCAGCGATGTAAACATGCCCCGCCTTGATGGTCTCTCCTTCATCAAGGAGGTCAAAAAGACGGCCCACAAATTTTTGCCCATCCTGGTGTTGACCACTGAAAGCGAACCCCATCTGAAGCTGGCGGGCCGACAGGCAGGGGCCTCGGGCTGGCTGGTCAAGCCCTTTAAGCCGGAGACCTTGGTGGCGGTGGTCAACAAGTACACCCGCTCCCCAAACTGAGTAGGCCGGTGGACCAAAAGCTGCTGAAAATCTTTGCCGAGGAAGCCGGGGAAATTCTGGAAGCCCTGGAGGCCGGCCTGTTGGCCTTGGAGGGCGGCGGCAGCCCGGAGACGATCAACAGCGTGTTTCGCGCGGCCCACACCATGAAAGGCAACGCGGGCATCGTGGGCTTTGAGAACGTGGTGGAGCTTACCCACGTGATGGAGAGCCTGCTGGACCGCATGCGCCAGGGCGCCCTCCAACCGGAATCGTCCAGCGTAGGCCTTTTGCTGCAAGCCACCGATGCGCTGCGGGAGATGGTGCAAGCCAGCGTGGAGGGCGGGGACAGCTCCCCGGCCCCTGAGCACGTATTGCGGCCGCTCCAGGACTTGGCCGGGCACGGCGCTCAGGAAGATGCGGCTCCTCCCAGCCCCTCCCCCCAAAGCCCCCCGCCCGCGAGAAAGTCCCAGGTCAATGCCACGCGGCGGCTGCATCTGAGCATCAAGCTGCAACCGGACCTGTTCAGCACCGGCACCGATCCTTTGCAGCTGCTGACGGAGCTGGCTGAGTTGGGCGAGGTGGAGCGAGTGATATGCCACGCCGAAGACCTGCCACCCCTGGAGCAAATCGACCCCTTCACCCTGTATCTCTGGTGGGAGGTCTGGCTTAACACTTCCCAACCCCAGCCCACCATAGACAACGTGCTTATGTTCGTGCGCGACGAGGGCGACATTTTATGCGAAATGGCCCAGGGCCCGCCCCCAAACGAGCCCGCACCCATTTCGTTGCGGCCCCAGGCCGAGTCCGCCCCCGCCCCTGCTTCGGCCCGGTCTTCGCAACCCCCGGCTTCACCGGCATCCGGTGATTCGCGCCCCGCGCCCTTGGCCGCGCCCACCATCCGGGTGGATACCGACAAGTTGGACAAGCTGGTCAACCTGGTGGGCGAGCTGGCCATAGGGGTGGCCAGGGCCAGCGAGAGCATGGACCCCAAATCCGGCCCCGAGCTGCGCGAGGCGGTTGAATCCATGGGGCACATCAGCCGAGAGTTGCAGCAACAGGTTATGCGGGTGCGCATGGTCCCGGTGGAAGGCACTTTCAACCGCTTCCGCCGGGTGGTGCGGGATCTGTCCGCCGAACTGGGCAAGCAGATCCGCCTGGAAATGAGCGGCCTGGACACCGAGCTGGATAAAAACGTGGCCGAGCAAATAGCCGACCCCTTGCGCCATCTGGTTCGCAACGCGGCGGTGCACGGCTTGGAGTCGCCCAACCTGCGCCGCCGTATGGGCAAACCAGCCGAGGGGGTAATCTGGCTGCGGGCCTATCAGCAACAGGGGCGCATTTTCATAGAAGTGGCCGACGACGGCCGGGGCATAGACCCTCAGCGAATTCTGTCCAAGGCGGCCTCCCTGGGCCTGCCTCAGCCCGAAAACACCTCCAGCTTCGGAGAAGTCTATGAGCTTCTGTTTCATCCCGGCTTTTCCACCACCGAGGAGGTGACCGAGCTTTCCGGCCGGGGGGTGGGCCTGGATGTGGTTCGCCAGAACATAGAGGCCCTGCGGGGAACCGTGGAAGTGGAGTCCAGCCTTGATCGGGGCGTCACCTTCCGCATCAACCTGCCCCTGACCCTGGCCATCATCGACGGCATGAACGTGGTGGTGGGCGGCGAGGTATTCGTGCTGCCTTTGTTGTCCATCGTGGAGTCCATACGCCCGGCCCCCGAGGAACTCAAGTCCGTGGAGGGCAAGGGCGAGTTGCTCCGTTACCGCAACAGCTACCTTCCCTTGGTGCGCCTGGCCCGTTTGTTTTGCCTGCCCGGCGCGGTCACCGACCCCTGCCAGGGCTTGATAGTGATCATAGAAAGCCTGGGCAAACGCTTCGGCCTGCTGGTGGATGATGTTTTGGGCCAGCGCCAGGCGGTGATCAAATCCCTGGAGCAGAACTACCAGAAGGTGCCCGGAGTAAGCGGAGCCACCATCTTGGGCGACGGCCGTGTGGGCCTTATTCTGGACATCCTGGGTCTGGATGGTTTGGCCTTGGCCGGGGACAAGGGGTAGCGGCGGTGGGGCGCCGGGACATATTGCCCGCCATGGCCGCCGAGGCCCCGGCGCTTTTGCGCGCGGTGGAAGAAGGCCTGCTGGCCCTGGAGATAGGCGAGTCGGCCCGGGATGCCAGCCAAAGCGTCTTCCGCTGTTTGCATGCGGTGTGGGCCGGGGCCTGCCTGGCCGGTCTGGGAAACCTGGAACGCCTCAGCGGGCGCATGGAATTGACCATGCGCCTTTTGCTCTTGGATGAACTGGCTCCGCGTCAACATCTCATCGACGCCCTGTTGCAGGCGGCGGACCTTCTGGCCACCATGCTCACCCGCCTGGCGGAGGCGCAAGCCGTGGAAACCGGCGGTTGCCTGCGGGCCTTGGATGCGGCCCTGAGCGCCGAGCTTGCGCCGCAGTTTTCCGATCGCTTGAAACCTGCCCCGGTTATGGGCCACGCCCACTGGCAGGCCGCCCCTTGGCTGGTGGACAGCGTGTTGGACCAGGAATACGGTTTGTTCAAGGTCATACTCTCCCAGGAGGCCCAACACAGCGGCGACGCCCTTTATGCCCACCTGTGCGAACTGCTGACCCTGGGCCAGCTGCTCGCCTGCTCCCACGGCGACCGTCAGAGCCTGGAGCTTTTGTACGCCTCGCCTCTGGAACCGGACCTTTTGGCCGAGGCGCTGTCTTTGCCCCGGGAATATCTGCTCCCTTGGCGCCTGTCTGGCCAGGCTCCATCTCAGGCACAGCCGGAGCTGCCCGAGGGTGGCGAAAGCCTTCGCTCACCGGCAAGGATGCAAGCTGCCATCGAGCCGGCTCCATTGCCCACCGCCGCAGCGCCGCACCAGGACGAGGATTACCCGCCGGACACGGGCGAAGCCCTTGAGCGCCTGGAATACTATCTGGTGTTTCATCTGGGCGAGGAGACCTACGGGGTGGAAATTTCGCCGGTGCGCGAGATCATCACCCTGCCGCCACTGACTCCCCTGCCCCTGTCCCCGGACTTCGTTCTGGGGGTCATGAACCTGGCGGGGGCCGTGGTCCCGGTGTTCGACCTGCGGCTCAAGCTGGGCCTACCCCCTGGCGAAGCCATGGGAGAGCCGATAGTGGTGGTGATCCGCCTGAAAGACAAGCTGCAAGGAGTGGTGGTGGACGCGGTGGAGGACGTGCTGGGGCTGTCCGGCGCGGACATCCAGGAGCCGCCGGAAATGGCAGGGCCGATGCGCGGCGATTGCCTGACCGGCCTGGTCCACCGCGACGGCCTTATGATCATCCTGGTGGATCTGGCCCTTTTGCTGACCCAGGGGCCGGTGGTTCATGCCGCCTAATCCCCCGCCCCGGCGACAGGCGCCGGCGAACTCCCGGCCTTACCCTGCCCTGGCCTGTCTGTCCGACCAAGACTTTAACGCCATCGCCCATCTGGTGGAGAGCCACACCGGCATTCATTTGGGCCAGGCCAAACGCAATCTGGTTATCAGCCGTCTTTCCCGCAGGCTTCGCGCCTTGGGCCTTGGAGATTTTTCTCAATACGTGACCCTGCTCTGTTCGGGACGGGCCGATGCCGAGTTGGTGGAAATGATCAACCAGATCACCACCAACAAAACCGATTTTTTCCGCGAACCGCACCATTTCAAATTCCTGAGCGAGCAAGTGCTGCCAACCCTGGAAAACCAAGCTCCCCGGCTGGGGCCCAAACACCTACGCGCCTGGTCGGCCGGGTGCTCCTCGGGCGAGGAGGCCTATTCCCTGGCCATGACCCTGGAGCAGTTTTGTTCGCCCCGCCCCGGGTTGACCTGGAAGCTTTTGGCCACAGACCTGGATACCAACATGCTGCGCCTGGCTTCCAGCGGTTGCTACCTGCACGAGCAAATGGCCAAGATGCCCAGGGAGCTCTTATTCAAATATTTTCATCGCAGGCGCGAAAGCGGCGGCTACGTTTACGAGGTCAAACCCTATCTGCGCCACATGATTTCTTTCGGCAAGTTTAACCTGATCCACGCGGGATACCCCCGGCGCACTCCGCTGGACTTCATTTTTTGCCGCAACGTGCTCATTTATTTTGATGGCCCGCAAAAGCAAGCCATCGTCGAAAAGTTCGTTGACTCCCTGCGTCCGGGGGGGTGGCTGTTCCTGGGACACTCCGAATCCCTGCTGCACACCAACCGAAAACTGCTCTGCGTCGGCCCCACCATTTACCGCAAGCCCTAGGACATCCATGCTGCGCCAGTACTCGCCACTTTTCAAACGACCCCTTATAACCATCCAGCCGGGAGAGTATTATGTTACCCAGGGCGATGAGGTGGTGGGCACGGTGCTGGGTTCTTGCGTGTCGGTGTGCCTGCGCGACACTCGATCCGGCGTCGGGGGAATGAACCACTTCATGCTGCCCACCGGAAAGGTGAGAGCCAACGACACCTTTTCGGCCGAGGCCCGCTACGGCATGTACGCCATGGAGTTGCTCATCGGCGAAATCATCAAACAAGGTGGGGGACGCCGGTATCTGGAGGCAAAGGTGTTTGGGGGAGGTCAGGTGCTCAACCGCATCATCTCGGGCGCATACAATGTAGCGCGAGCCAACCTGGAATTTGTCGAACATTTCCTGCGCCTGGAGGAGATACCCGTGGCCGCCAGTGACGTGGCCGGAGAATACGTGCGCAAAATTTTTTACGAGCCGGTCAGCGGGCGGGTACTGCTCAAGCGCCTACCCGCTCCGGTGCCCGGCGATATTTTGGAAGCCGAACGAAGCCACGGCAAAACGGCGCTGGAGCGACTGGACGGCGACGACCTGACCCTGTTCGAGAGCGCCAAGCCCGGCGTAAAAGGACACCAGGAGTGATAGAAAAAACCAAAGTGCTGATCGTAGACGACTCGGCCATGATAAGGGAGTTCTTGCGCTCGGTGATCGGCGGCGAGCCGGACATGGAGGTGATCGGCACGGCGGTTGACCCCATTTTCGCCAGAGAAAAGATTTTAAGCCTGCGGCCGGACGTCATCACCCTGGACATCGAGATGCCGCGCATGGACGGGCTGACCTTCCTGCAAAAAATCATGGCGGCCCATCCCGTACCCGTAGTGATGTTCAGCAAGGTCACCCAAGCGGGGGCCGAGGCCAGCTTGCAGGCCCTGCGCCTGGGCGCGGTGGAGGTAATCGCCAAACCCACCCACAACCTGCAAGACAACCTGCCCAACTTGAAAATGGAAATCCTGAGCAAGATCCGGGCCGCCGCCAGGGCCAAGATAAGGCTTTTCAGCCCAATCCCACCCGGCCCACTTTCGTCAAGCCGGGGGAGCGGGGAAGCTGATGTTTCGTGGTCCATGCCCCAGGCCTCCGGTGACATGGTGGTGGTTATGGGGGCCAGCACCGGGGGAACCGTGGCCCTGGAAAAGGTTCTGTGCTCCCTGCCACCGGACAGCCCCCCTCTGGCCGTGGTGCAGCATCTGCCGGCCCAGTTCACCGGGCCCTTTGCTCAGCGCCTCAACCAAAACGCGGCCATCGAAATCAGCCAGGCCGAGGACTTCATGCCCCTGAAACCCGGCCAGGCCGTGGTGGCCCCCGGGGACCGGCACCTGTTTCTGGAAAAAAATCACCAGGGCTATTACGTGAGGGCCAAGGGCGGCCCCATGGTGAACCACCACCGGCCCTCGGTGGATGTCTTGTTCCGCTCCACGGCAGGCAGCGCTCCCGGCATGGCCTTGGGGGTGATAATGACCGGCATGGGCGGCGACGGCGCCCGAGGCGCCTTGGAGATGCGCCGCCAAGGCTGCCAAGTACTGGCCCAAGACGAAGCCAGCTCGGTGATATACGGCATGGCCCGGGCGGCGGTGGAAATGGGAGCGGTGGAGCGCATTTTGCCTCTTGAGCAGATCGGGCCCGCCATTTGCCGCCTATGGAAAACGGTTCGCCGGAAACAAGCCCCATGAGCCATCACGAGAACCAACAAGGCCACTGGGACCCACCGGCATCTATTTTAGTGGTGGATGACTCCCGCCTGAACCGCAACCTGCTCACCCAAAGCCTGACCCAGAACGGCTACCGGTTTTTCGAGGCGGCCCACGGCCGGGAGGCCATGGAAATCCTGAGCCGTCACCCTGAAGTGGACCTGATCCTGTTGGACTTGATGATGCCGGAGATGGACGGGTTCGCCTTTTTAAAATGGCGCATGGACAATCCCGAGGCCCGGGGAGTGCCGGTCATCGTCAACAGCTCCTTGGATGACGTGGAGTCCTTGACCAAGGTCCTGGTCATGGATTGTTATGATTATTTTGTAAAGCCGCTCAGTGAAATGGACCTGGAGTTGGTGCTGCCGCTCAAAATACGCAACGCTGTCAACAGCAGGCGTATGATGGCCGACCTGCAGAACAAGAACCAGATCATGGCCGATGAAGTGGATCTGGCCGCCCGGTATCAGCAATTCCTGCTGCCCAAGCAGGCGGAGTTGCCGGGGCTAAAGGCCGCTTGGCTGTTCCTGCCCTGCCGTGGGGTGGGCGGGGACTACTTCGACTTTTTAGAGCTTCCCGGCGGAGACCTGGGCCTGGTGGTGGCCGATGTTTCCGGTCACGGCGTGGCTTCGGCCATGACCGCCACCATTCTCAAGGCCCTGGTGCCACGCTATATGGGAGCCCAGAACTCACCAGCCACGGCGTTGGAGCTCTTAAACGAAGACCTTTTGCGCCTCACTCCGGAGGACGTGTTCGTCACCTGTTTTCTGGGCCGCTACGACCCTCGGGATAAAAGTCTGCGCTGGTGCCTGGCCGGACACCCCTCGCCCTTGTTGCAAGACTCATCCGGACGCATCGTTCCCTTGGAGCAATCCAGCCCCTTCTTGGGGGTGTTCTCAACCGAGCAGCCCCTGCTACAATACTGCGATAGGCAATCACAACTGACCAGCGGCCAACGCCTGGTCATCTATACGGACGGTTTAGTGGACGCGCCAAACGCCCAGGGCAAGCCCATGGGGCTGGAGCGCCTGGAACAATTGCTTGAACAGCACCGCGCATTGGCGGCCGGTCAGTTGGCCGAAAAACTGGCCGCGGAGTTGGGCCAGTGCGATGGAAATCATCTGCCAGATGACGTTGCTGTGATCATCATGGATTTCTGAATGACCTCAAAGCAAAGCAGCCAAGTTCCCGCCTTGCCCCTGGAGAACTACCATATCTTGGTGGTGGACGACGAGTCTGTAATCATCGAGTTGTTGGCCAGATTGCTTTCTGAAAAGGGCTACGAGGTTTCCACGGCCTACGACGGCAGGGAAGCCTTGGAATTTCTGCGCGGCCACACCTGCGACCTTGTCATCAGCGACGTGCGCATGCCCCGCCTGGACGGGCTGCGCCTGCTAAAGGCCGTAAAGGACATGAACCCCCGCTTGCCGGTGATCATGATCAGCGGTTACGACGAAGCCTCGGTAGTGGTGGAGGCCCTCAAGGCGGGTGCGGAAAATTTTTTGTCCAAGCCCCTGGATATGGACATACTTGACCAGGTGATCACTAAGACCCTCAGCCTGGCATGCATTCGCCCAAAAGGTTGCGCCCTCCCCGCGGTGTGCCAGACCACCCGCATGCGGGCCCCAAGCAGCCCCGGATGCGTGCAGGATCTGGTTTATCAGATATCCTTGTCCGCGGTGGCGGTGGGTTTTGCCAAGCACGACCTGGAGAACAATCTCAAGCTGGCTCTGGCCGAGGCCATCACCAACGCCATGGAGCATGGCAACCAGTGGGACGAAAGCAAGTTCGTGGAGGTGGAGGTTCTGCTGGACAGCAGCCAGATGCAAGCCACGGTGCGCGACGCGGGGCCGGGTTTCAATCATGCCCGCGTACTCAACCCCACCTCCACCGAACACCTGTTGAGCGAACGGGGCCGGGGAATCTTCCTGGCCAACGCCATCATGGATGAAGTTATTTACAACCAAGCCGGCAACCAGGTCACCCTGGTCAAACGCCGCGCCCAAATAGATTCCGATTGCGACTGACACCATGGCCCATCCCGTCACACCCCGCTTTTGCGCCTCCTGCGGTGGCGCCCTTATCGCCACCAATGGTTTGAACCCCGGCGGCGCACCCTACTCCTGCACAGCCTGCGGTTTGCCGGTCTACGAAGACCCCAAGGTGGCCGCCGCTGTGGTGGTGGAAACCAAACAAGGGGTTCTGCTTTTGCGCCGGGCCCAAAAGGACCGCGCCTACGGCAAGTGGATTTTGCCCGGCGGCCACGTGGACCGCGGCGAGGTGGTGCCCGAGGCGGCCCAGCGGGAAGTGGCCGAAGAAACCGGCCTCGATGTAGAGTTAACCAGCCTGCTGGGTGTCTATTCCTACCCGGGTTATCCCTGGGTTCTGGTGGTCTACACCGCCAGCGCCAACGGCGGCCGCCTCAAGGCCAGTGCCGAGGCCCTGGAGATGCAGGCCTTCGCGCCCGAGGAGCTGCCTTGGGACGAACTGGGCTATGAATCCACCGCCCAGGCCCTTAGGGATTATCTGGCACAACTTTCCTGAGCGCCTGGCGCCCTTGCCAATGCCGCGTACTGCTGGTATTTTCTCCTACCTGAGAATTTGCCATTTAGGAGATAGTTAGGTTATGCGACTGAATCCAGAAAAGATCGCCGATCTTAGCCCGGAACGCCTGGACACCATCATGCGCCGGTCCATGCAGGACGTTTCGGAAATTTACAACTCCACCAAGGCCATCTTGGACGACATCCGCCAGCGCGGAGATGCGGTCAACGTGGAGCATTACCTCAAGCTGAAGGGCGATCTGAAAGCCGAGGATTTCCTGGTAACGCCTCAGGAAATTGAGGACGCTTACCGCCAAGTTGACCAAAAGGTGGTGGACCATTTGAAGATCGCCGCCAAAAACGTGGTCACCTTCCACACGGCTCAGCTGGACCGGCCCCAATGGCAGATGGAGGTGATGCCCGGCATCATCGCCGGCCGCAAGAACACCCCCCTGGACTCGGCGGGCTGCTACGTGCCCGGACGCCGGGCGGCCTATCCCTCCAGCGTGCTGATGACCATCCTGCCCGCCGTGGTGGCCGGGGTTAAACGGGTGGTGGTGACCACTCCGCCCGCTGACGGCCTGACGGCCAACCCCTACACCCTGGTGGCTTGCGACATCGCCGGAGTGAAAGAGGTCTACAAAATCGGCGGCCCCTGGGCGGTGGGCGCCCTGGCCTACGGCACCGACACCATGGAAAAGGTGGCCAAGATCGTGGGGCCGGGCAACAAGTACGTGACCGCGGCCAAGATGCTGGTCTACGGCCAGGTGGACATCGACTCCCCTGCCGGGCCTTCCGAGGCCCTGTTGTTGGCCGACTCCACCGGCAGGCCCGAGTTCCTGGCCCTGGACTTCCTATCCCAGGTGGAGCACGATCCCGACGCGGCGGCGGTTTTGGTCACCGATGACCCCGCGTTGGCCCAGGCGGTTTGCGATGAGATCGAGCGCCTGTACCCCACCATGCCCCGCACCGAGATCATGGATCAGGCCATGCGCTACTGCGCCGTCTTGGTGGCCAAGGACATGGAAGCGGCCATCGAGTTCACCAACCAGTACGCGGCCGAGCACCTGGAGATAGTCACCGCCGACCCCTTCCTGACCCTGCAGAAGGTGCGCCACGCGGGCAGCATCTTCATGGGCCCCTGGGCCCCGGTTCCGGTGGGCGACTACGCCAGCGGCACCAACCACGTTTTGCCCACCGGGCAAGCGGCGCTCAGTTTCAGCGGCCTGAGCGTGGACGACTTCATCAAGAAGCCCACCTACCAGTACCTGACCAAGGAGGGCCTGACTTCCCTGGGCGAGACCATCACCACCCTGGCCGAGGCCGAGGGCCTGCCCATCCACGCCATGTGCATTAGAAAGCGCCTGGAAAGCTAGACGCGCCGGACATAAAACAAGCGCGCCGCCGGGTTTGTTCCCGGCGGCGTTTTTTTTACGCCCATGCTTTACAATGTCATTATTTCAGGACGCGGGCACCCGCCAGATCTCCACGGTGCGTCCGTCGTCTTTGCCGGAGTCGGCCCGTCCCGAGGCGCTCATGTTCATGCGTTCCTGCTCCACTCCCGAGCGCCGCAGGGCCCTAAACACACTGAGAGCCCGGGCAAAAGCCAGGCCGGCGTTGTCTCCATAGCGGGCGGCGGTGCGCGCCCCCATGGGGGCGGAATCGGCCGAGCCTTCCACCAGCAGCCGCGCCCCAGGCGTTTGGGCCAGGCGCGCGGCGATCGCCTCCAAGGTTTGGCGGCCTTTGGCGTCCAACTCAGCGCTGCCGGATGAGAAGCTCACCTTGCCCAAGAGCGAACGCGCGGCCGGTGGGGCCGCTTGGGGTGGCTTTGTATTGGCCGCCTTAATGTTCTTTTTTAGCTGATCGCGTAAAACCGACAGTTCGGCCAGCAGGGCCGCCTTTTCCCGGCGAATTTCCTCCAGGCTACCGGCCAGGGCTTTGATATCTCCGCGAAACTGCAGTTCCCTGTCACCCGGCTGGGCCTTCACCGGGGTGTTGTGCAGATTGGGCTGATATACCGGTGGCTTGCCGCCATCGTAGAACCACCAGACGCCCGCCGTCACCAGGATCAGCAAAAAAACCAACCCAATGGTCCAGGCCGCCGCGCCGCCCTTGCTGGCCAGAAAACGCCTGCGGCATGTCTTACAGACGTAGGGCAGGATGCCCAACTGGCCGAGCAGTTGCTCCCATACTCCCCGTCTTCTTGACCTTCTGGATTCGTCGCCGCCGCAACCTGGACAGGCCCGCAATTTTGGCATCGATAGGTACTCTCTCTAAAATCCTAATTTATGAGCGGACCATCTGCTTCCAATTATACAAAGAGACGAATTTGAAACCGATGCAATTTCTGCGATTGATGTATTTTCCTCATTGTCAAACCTTATTTGAATCTGCATGCAAGAATTTTGCCTTTACCCGTCAGGGCCCACTATATATACTTGGGTCGCGGGAACTTGGCTCAAAGGGCTAGGTGTGACGGGGGCATAGCTTCCGGGCCCGTGAGGAACGCCCTTCCGGGCGGCTTGCGAGGGAGTAGCTTGAAGCGCCTTAGATGGATCATCCTGGCCGTGCTGGCGGCTATAGTGGCCGGAGCCGGTGCGGCCGCCTTGCTGCACCAGCCCGCCCAGCTTCCGGTCATCAAGGCCGGCGACGCTGCGCCCACCGACAGCGACGGCCGCCCACGCGTTAGAGGCCTCAACTACACCCACGTGGAAAACGGGGTGCGCAAGTGGAGCCTCAAGGCCGAGAAGGCCCGCTACGAAGAGAACACGGGCAAGGTGTATTTGGATCAAGTGGCGGTGGAGTTCTACCAGGACAATGGCGGCACCATCTACCTCTCCGGGAACCAGGGTGTGTATAACCAAAAGTCCCACAGCATCACCCTGGAGGGCAACGTGGACGGCCACACCGCCGACGGCAACAGGTTGTTGACCTCGGTGATCACCTATCGGGAAAAGGACAAAACCGCCGAAACCGATGCCGAGGTGACCATCCAGGGCAAGCAATACAAGGTGATCGGCCAAGGCATGCTGGTCTTGGTGGAACAAAATAAGATGATACTCAAAAGCAAGGTTCGCTCCACCTTCACCCCCGAGGGCAAAGGCCCGCCGCCCGGGGTTACCGTGGAGTGAAACATGATCTGTTTAATTAGTTCCAAGGGGAGAGGGTTATGAGTCGACTGCCGTTTTTCGCCACCTTGCTGGCCTTGTGCCTGGCCGCCGCCGGCTCCGTGGGGGCCGCCACCATGCCCATGGCCTCCAATGATCAGCCCATCCACGTGGTGGCAGACTCTCTGGAGGTGGACAACAAAACCCAGGTTGCCACCTTCATCGGCATGGTGAAGGCGGTCCAGGGCGACGTCAAAATCACCTGCGACAAGCTCAGCGTCTACTACGACCAACAGGGCAAGGAACAACCCAAGGCCAAGGGCGCGGCCACCGAGGGAGTGCTCGATGGCGGCGGCAAGGTGCGCAAAGTGGTGGCCTCCGGGCACGTGAAGGTGGTGCAAAAGGATCGTATCGCCGTGGGCCGCCAGGCCACCTACTGGGCCGGGGGCCGCAAGATGCTCCTGGAGGGCAAGGCCACTGTGTGGCGCGGCAACAACCAGATCTCCGGCGACAAGATCACCGTGTTCCTGGATCAGGACCGCGCCGTGGTCCACGGCAAACCTGGCAAGCGCGTTTCGGTGACCATTACTCCCAAGACCCTGGAAGCGAAAGAAAAGAAGTAAACCACGTGCCTCGCTTGCGCCTGGAAAACATGGTTAAGATTTACGGCGGCCGCCGGGTGGTGGACGGCGTGTCCCTGGAGTTGCGCGACCGCGAAATCGTGGGCCTGTTGGGCCCCAACGGCGCGGGCAAGACCACCTCTTTTTATATGACCGTGGGCCTTATCCGGCCCAATGAGGGACGGGTCCTTCTGGACGACCGGGATATCACCGAGTTGCCCATGTACCAGCGCGCCCGCCTGGGCATAAGCTATCTGCCCCAAGAGCCAAGCATCTTCCGCAAGCTCACCGTGGAAGAAAACGTGCGGGGCATTCTGGAGACCCTGGATATCAGCGCGGCCGAGGAGGATGCCCGCCTGGAGCGCCTGCTGGGCGACCTGGGGGTGGCCCACCTTCGCAACAACCGCGCCTTCAGCCTCTCGGGTGGAGAGCGGCGACGGGTGGAAATAACCCGTCTGCTGGTGACCGAGCCCTGCTTCATCCTTCTTGACGAGCCCTTCGCGGGCATCGACCCCTTGGCGGTGGCGGACTTGCAAAACATCATCCGTCAGCTCAAGGATCGGGGCATCGGAATACTCATCAGCGACCACAACGTGCGCGAAACCTTGGGGGTTTGCGACCGGGCCTATATCGTCAACTCCGGCACCTTGCTGGAGGAAGGCACCCCCGAGGATATCGCGGGCAGCGAAGTGGCGCGCCGCATCTACCTGGGAGAGCAGTTCAAGCTGTAAATCACCATGGCCCTGGAGATCAAACAAAGCTTAAGGCTCAGCCAGCAACTGGTGATGACTCCCCAGTTGCAGCAAGCCATCAAACTGCTGCAGCTCAACCGCCTGGAGTTGGCCGAGAGCATCAACCAGGAACTCCTGGAAAATCCCCTGTTGGAGATTGCCGAAGAGACCACCCAGGACGTGGAGCAGGCGGAATTGGACGCCGGGGCCGAGCCAGAGAGCGAAGTGGCTCTGCGTTCCGATGGCCAAGAATCGGAGGCTGCGGGCGACGACGCAGCCGAGGTTGAAGCCGCCCCCGAGCCCCCGTCCGATCGTGAGGTGGAGGTAGACGGCCAGATCAACGACGAATTCGACTGGGAGAACTACCTGGGCGAATACTCCTCCGGCGGCTCGGGCTACGAAAGCATCGTGCGCGAGGACAAGGACGCGCCCGCCTACGAGAACATGCTCTCCAGCCCCCCTTCCCTGCGCGATCACCTCTTGGAGCAGCTCAGCATGACCGGCCTGGGTCCGGACGAGTTGCGCGTGGGCGAGGCGATCATCGAGTCTCTGGACGCGGACGGCTACCTGCCCCTGGGGGTGGAGGAGCTGGCCCAGGTGTCGAGCACCGACACCGAGACCGCCGAGCGCACCCTAAAGGTCATCCAGGGCTTCGACCCCAGCGGTGTGGCCGCCCGGGACCTGAGGGAGTGCCTGCTGGTCCAGGCCATGGAGCTATACCCGGACGACGAGGTGCTTCAGCGCATAATCTCCGACCACCTGCCGGACCTGGAGCGACGCCGCTACCAGGTTATCGTCAAGAAGCTCAAGATCGACATGGACCGGGTGGCCCAGGCCCTGGACGCCATCCGCTGTCTGGACCCCAGGCCCGGCCAGGGCATGAACAACGAACAGGCTCAATACATCACCCCGGATATCTATGTTTACAAGGTGGACGGGGAGTTCGTGATCATGCTCAACGAGGACGGCCTGCCCAAGCTGAGGGTGAACAATTTTTACCGCGAGTCCTTGGCCCTGGGCGGCGACGCCGAGGCCAAGGAGTACGTGCGGGGCAAGCTCAGAAGCGCTTTGTGGCTCATTCGTTCCATCCATCAACGCCAGCGCACCATCTACAAGGTCACCGAGTCCATCATCAAATTCCAGCGGGAATTCTTTGAAAAGGGCATCACCCGGCTCAAGCCCCTGGTGCTCAGGGACGTGGCCGAGGACGTGGGCATGCACGAGTCAACCATCAGCCGGGTGACCACCAACAAGTACATGCACACCCCTCAAGGCGTGTTCGAACTCAAATATTTTTTCAACAGCGGCATCAACCGCTTCCAAGGCCAGGCCATGGCTTCCGAGGCGGTCAAGGAGCGCATACGCCGCATTATTGCGGACGAGGACACCTCCAAGCCGCTGTCGGATCAGGTCATCGCAGAGATGCTGGAGCGAGAAGACATCGACATTGCCCGGCGAACAGTGGCAAAGTATAGAGAGATGTTGGGCATACTCCCCTCTTCCCGGCGACGCCAACCGCTCAAGGGCTTTGGCAAGCCCAAGGGGTAAAAAGGTCGTTGACAACGACCCGGCTGAGGGGTAAGCCACATATTCACCAATTTGGCAGCTTAGGATTTTTTAGCAAGGAGAAGGCCAAATATGCAGATCCAGGTGACCTTCCGTCATGTTGATGCGTCCGAGGCGGTGAAGGAATACGCTCGGGAAAAGGTCGGCAAGTTACAAAAGTACCTGGATGGGCCCATGGAGGCCGGCATCACCTTGAGCGTGGAAAAACATCGCCACCAAGCCGAGGTGAACATAATCGCTTCGGGCATGAAGATTCACGGCAGCGAGACCACTGGAGATCTTTACTCCGCCATCGACTTGGTCATGGACAAGTTGGAAAAGCAGATTCGGCGCTACCGCGACAAGCTCAGGGACGTGAGCCGCCGGTCTCACAAGGACCTGGCCGAGCAACCTATCAAACATGACATCTTCGAAGCGCAGAGCCTGCCCGAAAAAACTCCCCGCGTGGTCATGAGCCAAAGCTTGACCGCCAAGCCCATGGACGCCGACGAAGCGGCCATGCAGCTGGACCTTTCCGAAGACGACTTTTTGGTGTTCATCAACGAGCGCACCGACTCGCTCAATGTTATCTATCGCCGCGCCGACGGAAACTTCGGCCTAATCGAGCCGCAGTAAATCGAGGGTTCCGCCGGATGAAGCTTACCGACATACTTACTTCCGAACAGGTGGTGGCAGACCTGGGCGGGCGCGGCAAACGCGCGGTCATGGAAGAACTCTGCCGCCCCCTGGTGGCCGGCCATCCCCAACTGGAAATCAGCAAACTCATGGAGGTGCTGGTGGAGCGCGAAAAGCTCGGCTCCACCGGGATCGGCGATGGCATCGCCATACCCCACGGCAAAATGGTGGGTCTGGACACGCTGTTGCTCTCCTTCGGACGCTCCCGGGCCGGGGTGGATTTCGACTCCCTGGACGGCAAGCCCGCCCATTTGTTTTTTCTGGTGGTGGCCCCGGACAACAGCGCCGGCACCCACCTCAAGGCCCTGGCCCGCATCAGCCGTCTTTTAAAAAGCAACGCGGTGCGCCAGCAGCTCATGGAAGCCTCCGACGCCCGCGAGATCTACGAGATCATCGAGTCGCAAGACGAAGAATTCTAGCTCGGCCGGTTTTTGAAATACGCCACGCAGCCACCCTGGGATGGGATTCATCCCGGTTGGCTATAGCGAGACTCAGCATGCGGCCCGCACCCGCCCCAGGTGCGGTGCGCACACACTTCATGGGTCAGGAGCGGACTCACGGCAGGCAAGCCTGAAATGAGCAGCCAAGACCACCAAGTCCCTGCCCGCTTCGTGGTGATCACCGGCCTGTCGGGCACGGGCAAATCCACCGCCCTGAAAGCCCTGGAGGACCTGGGCTACTACGCCGTGGACAACCTGCCGGTGGAGCTCCTGCCCGCCTTTGTCAAACTTCCCCTGCGCCATGTGGGAGAGTCCTTTCAGGCCGCCCTGGTCATGGATGTGCGCGCCCACGACTTTGTGGAGCGCTTTCCCCGTACCTTTTTGCGCCTGGCCAACCAGGGCCACAACCTGGAGCTCTTGTATCTGGAAGCCTCTGACGAAGTGCTCATCCGCCGCTTTTCCCAGACCCGGCGTCAGCACCCCCTTTCCGGCCCCGAGGGCTCGGTGCGCGAGGGCCTGGATCGGGAGCGGGCCCTGCTGCTGCCGGTAAAGGAACTGGCCAACCAGATAATCGACACCAGCCGCTTCACGGTTCACGACCTTAGGCAGGAGGTTTTCAGCCTCTACAACCAAAGCAGTGAGCCCGCCCGCATGCAGCTCAATTTCATCACCTTTGGCTTTAAATACGGGCTGCCCCAGGAAGCTGACATGGTCATGGATGTGCGCTTTTTGGACAACCCCTATTTTGTCGACGAGTTGCGCCACCTTGACGGTCGCGAACCCCAGGTGGTAGATTTCATCTTTCAAGGGCAAGAGTCCAAAGAATTCCTCAAGAAGTTCAAAGATCTGCTGGAATTTCTTATCCCTGCCTATCAAAGGGAGGGTAAAACCCAGTTGACGGTGGCCTTGGGCTGCACCGGGGGGCATCACCGCTCCGTGGCCGTAGCCGAATGGCTGGTCAGGAATCTCACCGCATCCGGTGTGCGCCTGACCCTTCGCCACCGCGACATTGCCATGGAATAGATATTTTGATTGGACTAGTGATAATCACCCACGCCCGTCTGGGTCGGGAGTTGGTAAGCGCGGCCGAGTTCATCTTGGGCAAGGTGGAGCAGGCGGCCACGGTCTCGGTGGACTCCAACACCGCGGCTGAGAGCCTGCACACCCGCCTGGAAGCGGCCATCGCCAAGGTCGATTCCAATCAAGGGGTCCTGATCCTCACCGACATGTTCGGCGGCTCCCCCAACAACATTTCCCTGGCTTTTTTGGAAGAAGGCCGCCACGAGGTGGTCACCGGGGTCAATCTGCCCATGCTCATCAAAGCCGCCACCAGCCGCGAAGGGACCAGCTTGGATAAGTTGGCCCACACAGTGTGCGAGGCCGGCCGTGACAGCATCTCCGTTGCCAGCGAGCTGCTCTCTACCTGAACCCGAGCCCCCTCGGGGCTTGCAGGTTTCCATCTTGCCCCTGGCCCGGGAGCACCTGGACCAAGTGGCGGACATTGAAAAGGCCTGCTTTCAAAACCCCTGGCCCCGCAGCCTGTTCATGGAAGAGCTGTGCATGCCCATGTCCATGGACCACGTGGCGTTGGTGGGTGCCCAGGTGACGGCTTTTTGCTGCATGTGGCTGGTGGCATCGCAAGTCAAGGTGCAGAACATCGCGGTGCACCCGGTTTTTCAACGCCGGGGGCTGGGCCGTTACCTATTGCTCCGGGCCTTGACCCTGGCCAGGGAACACGGAGCCGTCCGGGCGGGCCTGGAGGTTCGCACCGGCAATATTGCCGCATTATCCCTATACTATTCCTTGGATTTTTGCCTAGAAGGACGGCGTCCCGGCTACTATTACCCGGAGGGGGAAGACGCCCTTTTGCTGTGGCGCGACCTATAGGACCGGCCTGTTCCAAAACGGGGAAAAACCTTGACCCCGTCCCTGGCGAAGTTTAAGTTTAGGTTACAGAGCGCAACGTTTTGAAAAAGCTTGCGCCTTTAATGATAGCCCGTTCCGGGCGGTCAACTGAACCTACCTGGCTCCTAAGTACCGGGCGCCGGCCCGGTGACTAGTTGGAGCCCGGCTTACATTTTTTTCGAGCAGACAGACCCACGCAATACCCAAGGAGGTCCTGGGCAATGGCGGTTAAAGTCGGCATTAACGGTTTTGGACGCATCGGGCGCCTGGCAACCCGCATTTTGGGCCAGGGACATTCTGATCTGGAGTTGGTGGCGGTAAACGCCCGGGCTGATACGGCCCAGCTGGCTCACCTATTGCAATACGACTCCGTACATCGCACTTACGACCGCGAAGTGGGCTTTGAGGGCGATGATCTGATCATAGGCGGCAAGCGGGTGGCTGTGACCCGCCAGGCCACCCCTGAGCAGTGCCAGTGGGGACAGGTTGGGGCAGATCTGGTCCTGGAGACCACCGGCAAATTCAAGATGCGCGAGGAAAACCTGGGGCACGTCCAGGCCGGAGCCAAAAAGGTGGTCATGGGCGCGCCGGGCAAGGACCCGGACGCCACCATCGTCATGGGGGTCAACGACGGCATCTACGACGCGCAACAGCACCTCGTGGTTTCCAATGCCTCCTGCACCACCAACTGCCTGGCCCCGGTGGCCAAGGTGCTCAACGACGCCTTTGGCATCGAGCACGGCCTGATGACCACCACTCACGCCTACACCATGAGTCAGCGTATCCTGGACGGCAGTTCCAAGGACATCCGCCGGTCCCGGGCCGCGGCCATGAGCATGATTCCCACCACCACCGGCGCGGCCAAGGCGGTGACCTTGGTCATCCCCGAGTTGGCCGGCAAGCTGGACGGCTTTTCCATACGGGTGCCCACTCCCGATGTCTCCCTGGTGGACCTGACCTGCCGTCTTGGCAAAGACGTCAGCATCGAGTCGGTCAATGACGCTTTGCGCGCCGCGGCCGACGGCCCCATGAAGGGCGTGCTCAAGGTAACCGATGTGCCTCTGGTGTCCATCGACTACACCGGGTGCCCCTACTCCTCGGTGGTGGACGCTCCCCTGACCCAGGTTATTGGCGGGCGCATGGTCAAAGTCTTGTCCTGGTATGACAATGAAATGGGCTATGCTTCACGCTTGATCGACTTGGCGGCCATGGTGGCCCGAAGCATGTAAATCGGCTCTTTGAACATATATCGACCATGGGCTGCGGCAGGTGGAGGGCTTGGGCGCAGCCTAATCGTGGTGGAGGGTTGCAGGCGTGAAATATATTAATCAGTTGGACCTGGCAGGCAAACGGGTGTTGATCCGGGTGGACTTCAACGTCCCGCTGGACGAGGAAGGCAACATCACCGACGACAACCGCATCCGGGCCGCCCTGCCCACCATCAACTATGCCCTGGACGAAGACGCCAAGGTGATCGTGGCCAGCCACATGGGCCGCCCCAAGGGCAAGCCGGTGGAAAAGTATTCCATGGCCCCGGTGGCCCGCCGCCTGGGCCGCTTGCTTAAAAAAGAAGTCATAGCCGCGCCTGATTGTGTGGGCCCCGAGGTGGAAGAACTGGTCAGGTCCATGAAGCCCGGCCAGGTTATGATGTTGGAGAACTTGCGCTTCCACAAGGCGGAGACCGACAACGATCCCGAGTTCGGCAAGGCCCTGGCCTCGCTTTGCGACGTGTACGTGGACGACGCCTTTGCCGTGGCCCACCGGGAAAATGCATCGGTGGTGGCGGTGGTGCGTTACGCTACGGAGAGCGTGGCCGGCTTTACCATGAAAAAGGAGCTGGACTACTTCCGGCGGTCCATGATCGACCCGGCCCGGCCCTTGGCCGCGGTGCTGGGCGGGGCCAAGGCCATGACCAAGCTGCCGGCCCTGGAAAACCTCATGGAGCACGCCGACAAAATCCTGATCGGCGGGGCCATGGCCAACACCTTTTTGATGAGCGTGGGCATCGATGTGGGCAAAAGCCTATACGAGCCAGAGTTGGTGCCGGTGGCCAACGTGCTGCTCAGAAACGCCAAGGCCGCCAAGGTGAAGATGTACATCCCTGTGGACTGCGTGGTGGCCGACCGCTACGACCGCAAGGCCGAGACCAAGCTGGTGACCGTTCAGGACGTGCCCAAGGAATGGATGATCATGGATATCGGCCCGGCCACCAGCACCCTGTACCGCGAGGCGCTCCGGGACTGCAAAACCATCATCTGGAACGGGCCCATGGGCGCTTTTGAGATGGACGCCTTTTCCCGGGGCACCTACAACATGGTCTCAACCGTGGCCGAGACCTACGCCCTGACCATTATCGGCGGCGGCGATACCGACGTGGCGGTGAGCAACGCCGGGGAAAGCGAAAACATCAGCTACATCTCCACCGGCGGCGGGGCTTTCCTGGCCCTGATGACCGGTGAAACCCTGCCTGCGGTGGAGGCCCTGGGCGGCTACACCGGTCTGGAAAACGGCGGGCACGCCCCCGCTTAACCCGCACATTTCACGCGGGATAACCGCACTGGGAGAAAGCATGTCCCGCAAACTCATGATTGCCGGCAACTGGAAACTACATCTCACCGTTGAAGAAGCAGTGTCCCTGGCGGGA
Organism: Desulfarculaceae bacterium; assembly: GCA_021737645.1. Classification (GTDB taxonomy): domain Bacteria; phylum Desulfobacterota; class Desulfarculia; order Desulfarculales; family Desulfarculaceae; genus Desulfoferula. The sequence goes on along the minus strand of JAIPDO010000018.1, from coordinate 26,551 downwards.
GAAATCGCTTCCGGCCTGATGCGTGAAGACTTGGATATATTGGTAATTCCAGGCTTTTTGGCTCTGGAGCCGGTAGCTCTTTCGCTCAGTTCCAGCCCGGTGCTGGTAGGCGGGCAAAATATCTTCTGGGAGGACCAGGGCGCCTACACCGCCGAGGTGAGCGGCCCCCAGCTAAAGGCGGCTGGAGCCCGCTATGTGTTGATTGGCCACAGCGAGCGGCGGCAATACTTTAACGAGACCGAGAAAACCTGCCGTTTGCGCCTGGAGGCGGCCCTGAAGGCCGGGCTGCGGCCCATCCTCTGCGTGGGCGAGACCCTGGCCGAGCGCGAGTCTGGACAGGCCGAGGGCGTGCTGGAGAGCCAACTGTCCGGCGGCCTGGCCGGTTTGGAGGCCGGGCAGATGGATCAGGTCACCATAGCCTACGAACCGGTATGGGCCATAGGCACCGGTTTGACCGCCTCGGAGGAGCAGGCCGCCCAGGCGCATGCATATATACGAGGCTGGATAGGGGCCCGATTTGACAAAGATGTTGCGAACTCTACCAGAATCCTGTATGGAGGTAGTGTCAATCCGGCCAACGCGGCCGGCCTTTTAAATCAACCCGAGGTCGATGGAGCCCTGGTGGGCGGCGCCTCCCTTAGCGCCGAAAGCTTTTTGGGCATCATCCAAGCGGCGTAGTTAGAGAAAAATAAAAAGCATGACCACAGTTACCCTGATAATCCATCTCCTGGCCAGTGTCACCCTTGTCTTGGTAGTCCTGTTGCAAACCGGTAAGGGCGCTTCAGTCGGCGCGGCTTTCGGCGGCAGTTCCCAGACAGTCTTCGGCAGCACCGGCGCGGCCACCTTTCTTAGCAAAATGACCACGGTGGTGGCCATCGTGTTCATGCTAACCTCCCTGGGCCTGGCCGTTTTCGGGCACACCGTAGGAGGCCCCTCCTCGGTGATGGAGGGACGCACGGCGGCTCCCGCGGCCAAGACCGCACCGGCTCCGGCCAAACCGGCCCCGCCTGCCCCTGTCAATAATGCGCCCGCGCCTGCGGCCAAATAGGGCATTTCACGGTATAATCATGTGCGTGGCTTTGCCGTCGTGGTGGAATAGGTAGACACGCCGTCTTGAGGGGGCGGTGGGGAGACCCGTGCCGGTTCAAATCCGGCCGACGGCACCACTAATAAATAATAAAATCGGGCACTTGCAACTAGCAAGTGCCCGATTTTTGTTTCCCAATTGTTTCCCGGCACCTATTTGCTGGGAAGTTTCTCTGGCCGGGCCTAACTCCCCTATTACGGCCTCCCCCCTGCTCCAAAAAGAACCGCTCGGGCCCCGTAAGTGTTCAGCGATTTTTCCGTTGTAAGTGCGGAAAAAAGCCTCGGGCGCGCCGCCGGTCAACCCAGCGCAACCCGAGGCCGTGAGATAGGTCAAGCGGACGTTTCTAAGCCTTGGGATTCTGGCACCAGCTTGAAGGTGATCTCCTCCAACTCTTCGCTGTCCATCACCTTGATGCACCAATTATCGAGGTCCTCGGGAGATTTTTGGCAGGGCCCGTTTCCTCCGAAGTCGGCCCACCCGGCCTTCCGCCGGGCCTCACACTCGCCCTCGGTGCAGTAGTTGGTCCACGGCACGTCGATTTCACTGCTCACCCAGCCCCTTAGGCTATCGCCCACCCAGGGCAACCACCCCACGAGACCGCCGGCAAGTTGCCCGACTATGCCCAGCCAGTCGTAACGGGTATTTAGGCGCAGTTCCAACGCGGTCAGGATGCGACCATAGAGGTTGGGTTTTGGCTTACAGTGAAACCAGGCCCGCAGGATGGATCCCTCCCAATTTTCCAAAGGCAACCGCACCCGGCGCGACTCCTGGGAGTTGACCATGCCACCGTGATCAAGGGTCATGCCGTGGCCCCAGGTTGACAGCGCACCGGTGCTCAAACTTTCGCCCCCGGTTATCCCATCGGTGAGGGCCGAGGCTGGGTTGTGGGTCAATAGAAACGCTCCAGGCGGGAGCATCTCCACAGCTTTACGGACGGTTAGCTCGATCACGATCTCCTCCTAAAGTGCCGAGGCGAGGCAAGGCGAAAAGACGCAAAACTCCCTACCCTGCTCCGGTGTGGCCGGCTAATTCGAGCCAATCGGCATTACGGAGTTGCCACCATTACTGCTGGTGCTGGTGGAGGTGTCCTCAGGGTTAGCGGCACCGGTGCCGGTGTTGCCCTCGCCGCTCACGTTAACGGTGCTAACCCCACCAGTGACGCGACCCGTGCCGGACAGGTTGCCCTGATTATCGTTGAAGGAGTCCTTGTAGGTGTTGCCGCTCTTGGCCTCTGCCAGGCGATCAACTGCCACGCCCACAATCACACTGGGCATGATTTTGGCTGCGTTATTGCCCACCGCGTTGATGACTTGCACGGATTCGGGCACCCGCTGATGAATCGCCACCTCGGCTCCGTTGCGTCCCCACACAGTGAATACGGCCCCCTTGGGCATTTCGCCGCCAGCGGGAAAACTCAGCTCGGCCACAGGCTTGCGGGACTTCGCCAAGTCCACCTGGGCTTGGTTGTGGCTATCCTCATTGCTGTATTTCATAGTGCCAAGCACAGGGGCCCCGTTTTTGTCCAAGAGCACCTTGTTGGTAGTCGGGTCTACGACTGCCACGGGTTTTTCGTTAAGCGTGGCACCACACCCCGCGGCCAACGCCAGCGCGGCCAGGACCAACAAAATGACTGCCTTTCTCATTGCGTTCTCCTTTGAATTTGTGGTTCGCCCGGCAAAAGCTTGGCAGTGCGGGTTACGATTCCGGCGGCAACTTCTGCCGCTTTGTAGATCCTGCCCAGCCAGGCGTTGTCTTTGGGGGTGGGGGTCACGTTGACCACGATCTGGGCCACGAAGTGCGCCATGGCGGCCAAGCCCAGGATGGTGGTCCAGTGTTCCAGCACCCAAGTGATCAGCTCCATGGCCACCTCCTATTTCGCGCTCATTTGGCGCTTTATCTGCATCAGACACAGGTCCTCGCAGCGGCGCAGCCAGCCGCCCAGATAGCGCTCGTATTTGTCTTTGTTTCTCTGAGCCAGCAGGTAATAAAAACGGGTGCGCCTGGCGGTCACCAACAGAGCCAGCATGGTTGCCCGCTCAAAGTCCATCATCACCAGGGCCCGCACGGTGGCCCGAGTTTTGGGGCCCAGGTAACCATCGCGCTTCAGATCGCAGCCCAACAGATTGCAGGCGCCCTGCAGCAGGCGCACCGCCTGGGATACACCCAAGTTCACCGCCGCATCCATCACCGCGATGCCCACCTCGCCGGGTATGGCCGGACCATCCAGGCCCGCCGCCTGCCAGTAACGCGCCCGGTAGATGTCCCAGGCGTCGCGCTCTGTCAGCCCCGCTATATCCAGGTCAGGGAACGCCTTCGCGGAGATCCCGAACTTGGTCAGCCCGCCGGCGACGTCATGGTGCAGTCCGCCCTCGTGCTCCAGCACGAAACGCACTGCTATGTCGAATGCGCTAGCCGGCATGGAGATTGCCCGCCAATTTGGCCAGTTCCTGGCAGTCCATTTTTTCTTTGAAGCGGGCTTCCCAGGCGCGGCAGAGGCGGTGCAAGCAGAACAGAATTATCCTGAAAGCTCGCTCTAGATCATTGAAGCAGCCGTCCCCTTGGCGAAGTCTGGTGGTGGCCTGCTCAATGGCCTCACTCAGTTGTTCCATGTCTTTGGTCAGCGAACCTAGAGTTGCATCTAGGGCCTGTTCCAGCTCGGCCTTGGTCACGTACTCTTTGGGGGCCTTGGCCACGCGCGCCCAGAGATCGCGGAACAGGAAGCCCAGCAGGGCCAACACGGCGGCGAAAAGACAACCGATCAGGGTGGCCGCGAATCCAGCGTGTTCTATGATCAGGGCTTCCAATTGCACCTCCTTATTCGGCGGCCAGGTCGGCGGTGGTTACGTCTGGGTCGGCCAGCACCGTGCCCGCAACTCCGAAGGCAGCCTCCAGGGCTTCATAGCTCAGGTCGATGGCCCCCAAGGAGGCGAGGCTGTCGACGGCCGCGATATCGGCCTTGAGAACGAAATAACGACCCTGCACGGCGCTGATCCAGCTCTTGGCTGAGGTGACCACGGCGGGGATGGCCTGGCCCGCGGCCATGGCCGCCATGGATGCCTGCATCAAGTTCAATTTGAGGTTGGTGTCATAGCGCACCTGGCCGTTGGGCTTGGCTTCGATGAAATTGTTTATCACCCGCAGTAGCTCGCCCTGGCGCAACAGCTTGGCGGAGGCCAAGGCCTCGGCTTCCGAGAGCGGAACCAGATCGCCATCCACCAGCTGCCAGCTCGCGGGGTCGTCCAGGTCGGCGGTCAGCACCAGGAAGCCCTCGCCCCAGCGGCTCATGTCCGAGCCCTCGTTGGCGCTTTCCACGTGGGCCCCGGTGGTTTCGTCGTATACGTGCAGCATCGTTGCCTCCTTACCTGGCCATGCCCGCAGGCAGGTCAAATCCGCGCAGATAAAATCCCAGGTTGCCGGAGCCACCCCAGCTGGTTTGGTATGCCACGTTGCCCGCGTCATCGCTCATCATCGTGAACGGCGTCAAATATTCGCCAGGGGCGTTCTGTTTGGCTATGCCGACTGCCCCGCCTCCCGAAACATTCGTTGACGTCATGAATATCCAGTAGGTGGCGCTGTTGCTCTGATATACCCAGGCGGTGCCGTACCATTTCAGCGCCCCCAGGGCTGGGAGGCCAACGGCTAAGGTGGTGGCGCTGGTCGCCGGACTGGAAGTATTCAGGATGGTGGCGGAATTTTGGTTGAACCAAAAGGTGCGGCCATTGGTTCTAAACACCTCGATGCCCCCGGACGAGCTAGTCTTAAAGGCAAACACACAGCGGCGCCCCGAAACCCGCGCCCAACAGCCATTCACCCCGTCCCAGGAGGGAGCGTTCACGGTCACCACGAAGTCGTCCACCGTGATGGCGTTGCCGGAGGCGGGCGGGAGGATCTCCACGTAGTACCAGGTGTTGGCCGAAAGCCCCGAGCAGTCCAGGTTGCTGAAGGCGCTGGCCAGGTAAAAGGTGCGGCCCTCGATATCCAGATCCCCGGCCCCGAAGCCCATGGCCGATCCGCTCACGTAGGCGGGGATCAGGCCGTTGATGTGCCCGGTGGGCGCGCTGCCTATCTCCACCACCGGGCCGTCGGAGGGGTGCCGGAAGAACAGACCCGTTGACTTGGGATATATCTTGATCTGATTGGCCGCCGTGCTGGGGTCGCTGGCCTGCTCGTCCATGGGTAAGGGTTGGCCCTGCATGGCGGCGGCTGCTATCAGGTTGCCGCTGGCGTCGATCATCTCAATCTGTTCGGTGTCGGTGGCGCTGAGAATGTAGCCTTCCACCACGGCGGGTCGGGCGTCGCTGGTGCCTATGCCCATCACCTCACCACCCAGGCCGTCGTGGGAGTGCGCCGCTGGCGCGAAGGCCATGGGAACCCACTGCACCCAGTCGCCCAGATTGCCCAGCATGCTCAGGAAGGTGGGACCCCATCCGGCCGTGGATTCCTCCCAGGCGATCAGGTCGTTGATATCGGAAACGAGATTCTCGGATTCGGCCATCAGACCATCTCCCGTATACAAAAGCTGGTTTCGTAGCGATCAAAGGCGCGGCCGGTGGTGACGGGGTTGCTGGAGAATTTGCCAACGATGGTGGTCAGGCGCTGGCTCTTGGTGTCCGAGTCCATCAGCTGCACCACGAAGTCCTTGCGCTTACCCACGTAGTGGGCAAAGTTCCAGAAGCCACCGCCGATGGCCTCGGCCCGGGTGATGTACTTGAAAGGCAGGGTAAACTGGCGGTACATCTCGTTCTCGTCGCTGAAGACCACCCCGCCCAGGCTCTCGTCCTCCTCGCTGCTATCGATGATTTCCAGCTTGAAGCCGTAGACCACGTTGCGACTGGGCTCGAAAATGTTGCCCACGAACACCCGTCCCAGATAGAACTCGTCGTCGCCGTTGGCAAACTCCAGGGCGATGTAGCGCGCCCCCACCTGCTGGGCCAGGGGCAGCAGCGAGGTTACCCTGGGGTAGAGCAGCGGGTCGCTCTCGTCCGGGTAGCCCATCCAGCCTCCCTCCAGCCAGTTTCCCTCCAGCCAGCCCACGATGGGCCCCACCACCTGCAGCTCCTCGGAGTAGGTCTCGGTGGTAAAGGCGTCGCTGTAGGCCCGAAAGGTCACCACCGTGGTGGGCAGTAGGTTGAAGTAGGCCAAGCCGATGGCATTGATGGCCTGGGCCTGACCCAGATCGGCCCGCAGGGTCACATTGCCGGTGCCGTTGGTTTTCCAGGCCTCGGCGTGGATAGTGTTTTGCAGGTTCTCCACCGGCCATCCGCTTTGCTCGTTGTCCCCCGGCACGGTGCTCAGGATCGCGTCGTCGAAAAGCCTGTTGTAGAGAAACCGGCAGTTGTTCATTGCAGCAGCCCTATCTCCACCTTGGAGCCCAGCAGGTTGGAGTTGAACGACACCACCCGGTGGTTGCCGGAGATCCCGTAGCGGTTGCTGCGCCGGGAGATGGCCACCTGGTTGCCCATCTCCAGGGCCAGGGGCTCAACCTTGGCGGTGTAGCTGTCCAAGCGGCGGGGCTCTTTGAAGAAGGCCCAGAGCCGGTCGCGCACTGTGGCGGCGTCGGTGGCGTTGGTCAGGGCGGTGCGGCGCTTCCCCTCGGTGGCCAAAGGGTTGAAAGTCAAGATGTCGCTGTCTTCTATGCTCACCTCGGAATATTCCAGCGGATCGGTGCTGGAGATGTACTCCACCGTGAGCTTCCAATATTGCTTGTCCCACACCTTGCCGCTGAACTTGAGCACCCGCACGTCGTCCACCAGGGTGAGGTCCGGGGCGCCGGTGTCGGGCGCGGCCAAGGTGGCCACCACGAACTGCCCCGCGCGGTCGAAGGTGTACCAGCAGCCTATGGGCGCCAGCAGGGCGTCCAACACGGTGCTCACCTCTGTGTCGGTGCTGCAGGTGTAGTAGGCCGCGAAGTTGTTGGCCGCCGCCCAGGTGCTCCAGGCGGCGCTATCGATGCTGGTGATGCCCGCCGCGCTCAGGCAGGTGCTCACCAGGTTGGGGATGTTGTCGGTGTAGTCCCCGGCGGTGAGCTTTTTATCCAGGAGCACCTGCTGGTAGTCCACGATGGGCACGGTGATCTTGCCGTCGGTGAACTCCGGCTGTTTCATGCGCCCTGTGAAGATGGCCTGATACTGGGCCTCGACCAGCTCCGGGAAGCCCAGGGCTATCACCACCGGCTGGCCGGTCCAGCTCCACCCGCTGATGAACTCATCCAGGACAGCGTCCCTGTTGATGATCTCCAGTTGCCCGTAGGTGATCTGGCTCTGCCCGGTGAAAGGCTCCTGGATGGCCTGGCTAAGCGAGGGTACCCCGGCCAGGCGCGGACGGTAGAGGTTGATGGCCATGTCCGGCCGGATGCCGTGTGTGCTCAGGCGCAGGGTGGTGGTCTCCAGACCGCCGTTGTCCCGGGCCAGGGTGAGCGCGGCGGTCATGATCTTCTTGCTGCTCTGGCGGCGGATCAGCTCGGACCAGGTCGCCATGCTAGTAGCCCCCGTCCTGGCCGTACACGCCCCGCGCGTGCACCACCGCCTTGCCGCTCTCAGAGGCGGTCTTCAGCGCGGCCAGGGCCCCGGCCTTGGCCCCCTCGGTGGCCGCGGCGGTGATGGCCACCACGTCCACCCCAGCGCCGACGTTGTCCAGGTGCACCGCGACGTTGATCACGTTACCGCCCCGGTAACTTCCGCCGTCGCTCAGGGCGGCTGGCAGGCCCCCGGCGTTGAGAGTGCGCAGGGCGGGCAGGGTCGCGGCGTTCACCGCGCTGCGCTGCATCACGAACTCGCCGGGCTGGAGCCAGGAAAGCACGTCGCCGCCGTCGTGGTACTTGGGCAGGCGGCTGAGGAACTGGTCCACGTAGCCGCCGGAGTGCATCAGCCCCACGTAGCCGCTGGAGCTGCTGGAGCCGGCGCCCCTGCCCTTGGTGCCGTAGTCAACCTCGGTGTAGGTCCAGAGGCCGTTTAGGGTCTCGCGGGTGGACTTGGCCTGCTCGGTGATGTTGCCCAGGGTGGTGCCGATGAAGTCGCTCAGGTTCTTCCCGTAGCGGCCTGCCTCCTCGCCTCCCTGGCTGAAGCTATTGGCCAGGTCCCAAATCTCATCGCGGAAGCTGGTGAGCTTATTACCGGTGAGGCCCAGGCTGGAGGCCAGCCGATCGATCTCGGAGTTGTAGTTGTTCACCGCGTTGCTGGTCATGGTGTAGCTGTTCAGGTCGGCGTTCATGCGCTGGGCCAGACTGTTCACGCTGTCCGCCATGGACTTGGCCGCCTGCCCGCCTTCCAGGTAGGCCTGGGCCGCGGGACTCAGCTTGGCCTTGACCGCTTCCAACTGCTCGGCTGTGAACCCCGCCACGGTGCCCAGCTGTTCAAAACGCTGGGCGAAGTCCATGGCCGTCTCGGAGAACTCCCCAAAGCCCTGGTTGATGCCGCTCATGGTGGGGCCCAGCTCGTCGAACTTGCTGGTAAGATCCTCCACGAACCGGGAGGTGCCTTCCCAGTTGGATATGGCCTCCTGGGGGGTCATGGGGCCGTCCATAAGAAAACCCATGGAGCTGAGCAGTTGCCCCAGCGAGCCCACCCCCAGGGCGATGCCCATAGGCGTAAGGGTGGCGCTGAGCCCGGCCAGGGAAGCGGCGTTGGTGGCGGCGTTGGCTCCAGTGGGGCCAAGTACGGCCGCCGCTTCAGGGCCGAGGACTCCCGTAAGAGCGGTTTGGGCCGTGGTAGTAACGGCCATTTCGGTGGCAGCCGTGGGACCGAGCAGCGCGGCGGCTTCCGGTCCCAGGACTCCGGTAAGCGCGACCTGGGCCGATGTGGCCACTGCTGCCTCAGTGGCGGCCTGTGCCGCGGTTCCGGTGATCCAGGTGGCGAGAGAATCCAGGCCCAACGCTCCGGCCACCGCAGCCGCACCGCTCTTGATCCCCGACCAGGCCGCCGAGGAGGCAATGCCGTTCACGATGCTGCCGGCAACGCTGCCACCGGTACTGCTGCCGAACAGCCCTTCCAGGCCCAAGCCCTTCAGGGTGTTGCCCAGCGAGAAGCCCTTGCCGGTGAACAGCCCCAGCAGGTCCTTGAGCAGCCCGGCAAAGCCGCTCATGGTCCACTGAGCCACCAGTTGGGCCAGCATCTGAACCCAGGTTTCCTCGATGGCGTCGCAGAAACTCTCGAAGTCGGTGAGGCCGCTACGGATGTAGTCGGCCCAGGCGCTCTGGGTTCCCTGCATGGCGTTCTTGACGCCATCGGCCATGGTGTTCTGGGTCTCTATGTAGTAATCAAGCGTATTTTCCAGCCAACCCTTGTTGATCTCTTCCAGGCGCTGGGCCTTGTACTGCTCGATGAGAATGGCGCTGTGCCCGGCGGCGCGCAGGTCTTCCAACTCCTGGTCCAGCTGGGTGAGCTTCAGTTCGCGGCCGGTCTTGCCGTAGGTCTCGATGGAGCGCAGTAGGCATTTGTCGTGCTCGGCCTGGGCCTTTTCCACGGCGGTGAGGTAGTTCTGGTTTAGCTGCGCCTTTAGGGTGTCCGCCTGTTCTTCGGTGTACACCCCGGCCAAGATAAGGTCTTCGATGCGCCCGTAGGTGGTCTCGTATCGGTCACCCATCTGGGCCAGGTTGCGCTCAAGGGCGTTCATGCCGTCGCGGCGCAGAGCCGTTTCCAGATCTACCGACTCGGCCACCATGGCGATGTAGTCTTTGGACTGCTTAGCAGCGGCGGCGTTGTAGGCTGCTATGTCCTTGTCGGTGCCGCCCTGCCCTATGTTCCAGCTTGTGTTTTTGCCACCCGTAGTGGGGGAACCCAGATTGATTCCCACGGCACCAGCCGCGCCGGTGGAGACGTTCCCGGCCGCTCCGCTGGCGTTAAGGCTAAGGCCTTCGGTGGGGTTGGCGGCTGCCGTGCCGCCAAAAAGGCTGACCATCCGCGACAAAAGATGGCTAGGCGTGAGGAGTTCCAACACGCTGTTGGAAGTTTCTAGGCCGCCCAGGATGGACGCCCCGGTGCCGCCGCCCTGCTTGATTTCGTCGGTCAAGCCCTTGAGCTTGTCGGTCAGATAGCCAATGCCCAGCATGGTCGCGAAGACCAGCTTGGCCTTTTTCCCGCCCAGCAGCGCCCCGATCAGGCCGAACTCCCGGATGACAGGCGGCAGGGAGTTCCAGCTATTCAGGGCGGTGGTGAAAAGGCTGCTAAGGGTGGCAGCGACGCTTTTGCTCTTCTCCCAATATTCGGCCGCACCGCTTTTGAATTTGTCCCAGCGTTTTTGATACTCTTCCCAATTCTTGATAATGTTTTCCACGAAGTTGACGCCCTTTTGCATCAACTTCGTTACCGCCTTGCCCGCCGCCTGGGCCCAGGTGGTGAGCTTGTCCCCGTTTTTGTCCAGGGCATCCAACAGGCGCTGAAGCTGGGTCTTGAGCAGGTCGAAGACTCCGGCGGCCATCATCTTCTGGCGAAACTGATACCACTTGTCCGACAGCATGGAGATCATGCCGTCCCAGTTGGAAGCCAACTTCTGGGAGGCTCCGGCGATTTTTCCGTCCGAGTCGGTGAAGGTTAGAAGCATCAATTTGCGGAACTGCGGTAGAGTCAGCTTGGTGATGTCTTCGATACCCGCCCGCATCTTGGCCGAGTCCTTGATAATCTGCAGGATGCCCCGCTCGCGGAAAATGTCGGCCGCGCCAGCGCCGCCGGCGTAGGCCCGGCCCAAGGCCTGGGCCGCCTCGGGCAGCGAAATGCCCATCACCGCCGCCAGGTCGGTGAGCGGATTTAGCCACTTTTGGTGGCTGGCCCCGAAGGACTCCAAGGAAGTGCCGGACTCAACCACGTCTTGCAGGGTGAAAGGAACCTTGGCCGCCACCTCTTGGAAGTAAGCCATGGCCTCGGTGGCCTTTTGCTGGGATCCCAGCAAGGTGGACAGGCGGGTGGCGTAGTTCTCGGTTTCGCGTGAAACATCCAGAAAGCTCTTGCCCAGCAAACCCAGGCCCAGGCCCACCAAGGCGGCCTTAAGGCTGAAAATGGTGCGGGTTACCCGGCCAAAGACGCTGACCACCGTGCCCGCCCCACCCTTCAGGCGAAGCCAAGCCCGGTCCACGGCGCGGCTGGTCTTTTCCATGGCCCTGGCCGCGGCAACTCCCGCCGTGCTCCAGTGGGCGGGCAGCTTGTTTACCGCCTTTTCCACCAGCCCGACACGGCGGGATGTTTTCTCAGCGTCCTGGCCGGCCTGTTCAAAAGCCTGGCGCAAGCGAGAGCTGAACTTGGTCAGCTCGCTGGCGTTCTTGAGCCTGTAGCCCAGCTCTATTTCAGCCCGTTTTTTCAATCATCCTGCCCTTTGGCCTTGGGTTCCATGGAAGCCCTGGTTTGGTGGATCAGGTCCAGCTTGCCCAGTAAGGTGGCGGGGTCGTCGGGCATCAGTCCCAGGGCCGCCACCACCTGCATCACCGCCGCCTTGTCCAGGGGCGGGGTCCCTGCCCAGCTGGCGCGAACCTGATCCGCCACCATTCGGTAGATGGCCAAGGCTTGCCGGTTACTCGCCCAAAGCTCCGGGGGGTGCACGCAGGCATCACAGTCAGGCTCCTGCTCTAGCTCTGCTCTAAGCTCGGCGCACTCTTCGCAGGAGACTCGTCCGGGGTGGTCCCACCACCGGACGAACTGCACGAGTTTTTTTGTTCCTCCTGCAGCGGGAAGTTTCCGGGCTCGGTCACCATCTCCCCCAGCCATCCCTCGAAGCTGGGCTTGACCTTCATCAGGATCAACAGGTCCTCACGGCTGAAGGGCTGCTCCTGGTCAAGAACCTCGGGCCCCTCGTTGGCCACCACCTTGCGCAGATCCACCAGGCCCATCTCGGCCAGGGTGCGGTAGGTCATGCCCCGCCAGTCCTGCACTGCGTCGGTCAGGCGCTCGCGAAAGGCCTCGGTGCTGACCTCCTGGACCTTCTGGTGTTTGGTGAACTTGGTTCTTTTGCTGGCCTTCAACTCCTTTTCCAGGCGCATCTCTGACCAGTAGGCGATGGTCAGGAAAAATCCGTTGCAGTACTCCAGCTCCGCAGTGAGTCCCTCTTCGGGGGAGTTGATATCCAGCGTCTTTTTAAAATCCATTGGTCGCCTCTCTAGCGAAAAGTGATGGTCACCTCGTCCTCCATGGCGGCGGAGGGCATGCCGGTGAACTCGGTGGTTTGCTTAACCTCCAGGTCGCCGCTCAGCGAGGGGGTGTTCAGTTCGGCCTGGGGCAGGTTGACGGTCAGAATGCTGCCCGCCACGGTGCCGGCGATAAAGTCGATGGCCACCTGGGCCTGGTTCTTGGCCTGGCGGAAGTGGGCCAGGTATTCGCGCAGGAAGTAGAGCTCCAGCGAGCCGCTGATGGTGCGCAGACCGGGGATGAAGCCTTCGGGATAGTCCTGGTCGCTCAGCAGGTCATCGAGCATCTTTACTTCGTTGGTAATGCTCAGGCTGGCCTGGTTAGCGTAAAGCACTGCGCCATCGATCTCCACTCGACCAAACCGGCCCTGGAGGGGAGCGCCGGCCAGGCTGGCGGTGGGCAAAAAGCCCCGAACCGTCTCCCCGGATTCAGGTGCCGAGCCTACGACCGGGCTCACGGTGATAGTGTCCGCCGCTTCGTCCACGGCGGTGACCGCGAAGCCAGTCCCGGAGTTGTCGTCATCGCCGATCTCTATCCTGCTGCCCACGTCGATCAGTTTGGATCCGCCGGTTGCCAGCTTGATCACCGTGGTGGTGCTTCCGCTGGTGGTGGTGGTCTTGCCCGCGCGGGCCACCTTGGCGCAGGATCCCCGGCCAGTCCACTTGCTGGCCCCCTTATTGGTGATGGTCAGCCCCAGTTCCTCCACAACGCAGCCGGAGGCGAAAATCACCACGTGGCCTAGCTTGTGGCCGAAACTGAAACTGGGCAGCACGATTGCCGGGGCGTAGACCACGCTGGCGCCGGCATTGATAGCCTTGTCCCCCAGAGCGCACTCCAGCAGCACGTCTTCCACGGGAGCGTTGCCCGCCGCGCCAGAGGGCCGGCTATATAGCTCGGCGCTCCAAGAGCCCGCCGGAGTCTTGTCCCGAAAACGGGCCGGCTGGGAGCGGCTGTCCATCTTTTCCTCGGAGTCGGAGAATGCTTCGTTTTGGGTGATCTCCGGCATGCCGATGACCCCAAAAGCGTTGGCGGCGACAAATTCCGCCAAGGTGCCGAAGGTGGTCTCCTTGGCCAAGAAGCCAACGGACTCCCGCGCCAGGGCAAGGTCGCTTACATTCAAACTCATGGCTTACTCCTCCTCGCTCGTGTGCAGGATAGGTGGCATGAGCTGGGCCGCGGCCACTCGCTCCCAGCCGCCGCTCAGCTCCAGATGGCGGGCCACCTTGGGCGGCACCTCCCGGGGCAATTCCTGGCCCGGCCCGGCCGCGCCGTGGCCCGGTACGGTTTTGGTGAAAGGATCGATATTTTTCATGCGTTCCATGGCGGTCTCCAGCGGGCCTACAGGTCCCGGTAGATGACGGTGAATTCCAGCGCGGCCCAGCCTGCGGGCTCGTTTACGTCTGCTTTCTCCCAGTCGTAGCTGGTCTTTTCCCACAAGGTCTGAGAGGCGTTGTCTCCGTGGGACTCATCGGCCATGACCACCGCCTCGATCTGATCGGCGATCAGATACAGCGCGTCGTCCAAGCCGTCCTGGTAGAGCAGATGGGCCGAAATCACCAGCTTCATGCCGCGTTCGTAGCTGCGGTTTTGGCCCAGAAAAGCGTCTTCCCGGACCTCCAGTTCTTTGGCGAACAGCAGAATGATGGGCAAATCCACGTCGTCCAGGTTGACGTCGCGGCTACGCTCCACATTGGCACCGGCCAGGGTCCCTGCGGCCTGCAGGCGAGCCATCAGGTCGGTGAGGATCAGGGTGGTCCGTGGGATGCTCATGCTCCGGCCTCCCGCAAGGTAACCAGGGACCAGCCCGAGCCATCCGACTGCACCCGGCCTACCTTGAAGGTGCGGCCGTCCACCTGAAACTCGTCGCCTTTGGCCGCGTCGGCCACATCGCTGGGCTTACAGGTGGCTGCGGCCTGGGCGGTGTTCATCTCCACCAGGCCCATGGATGCGGCGTAGTAGTCCTCGTCAAAGATGCAGCGCAACTCGCGCTGGGTGCTCAACCCTGGGCGTAGCACCGCATCGCTGGCCAGAGGTCCGGCCAGCATCAGGCCGATGTCGCGGTTGAAGTCGAAACCCATTAAACGGTCTCCAGCAAGCGCTCAGCTTCGCGATGCCAGCGCTCGGAGAGACGTTTCTCGGTTTGCAGCAACACCTCGTCCATGTGCGGGCCGACCAATTCGCCCATACCTGGTCCATGCACGATCCTGATGGGCATGCGTTTGCGACCAACCCTTTCCACCACATGGTATTTGGGCTGGTTGCGGTCGTCGGCCATGGGCCACGCCCTGGCCCTCAGCACGATGAAGGTTCCGGGAAGGCTCACCCGCCCTAAATGAGGCAAGTTCACCGACACGCCGCCCGCCGGTGGATTCGTCCGTTTCTTGGTCCCCCTGAGCCATCGCTTGTTTGTGGCCGGCTTGGGGCTGAAATAAATGGCCGGGAGGGGCGGACCTTCCGCGATCACCTCACCTACGGTGTTTTGGATGGTTGCCATGTGGTGGATGAAGTAGGCTTTTACCCTGTTCCTGGTGACCTTGACGTCCCACCATTTTTTGACGATGTCGAGCATGAGAGTTTTAGTCGGCCCGATGGTGTGGTTGATGGCGCGCATCATGCTTTTGGGCACCCCATTCTTGATGCCTTTCAACGCACGATCAATTTCAGCCAGCTGGGCCATATTGGCTTTGGCTGTGACGGTGCCGAATCTTTCAAGATCGGCTTCGCGTGCGTCTTGGTTGCGCCTGGGCACTTTGAGCTCCTATATCCCCGGCCCACTCGGGACCGGGGAGTCTCCAACTTTCAGCTACGCATTCAGCTTGATCTGAACAGACCCGGCCCCGGCTACGGCCTTGGCCCAAGCCTTGCCGGCGTACTTGTTGTCTGTTGCCACCTTGGTCAGGCAGCCAGAGCCAGCGATACCGCCCACGGGATCGCCATCGGCGTCCCAATAGAGTTCATCACCTTGGCTGATGACTTCATTTGCTTTGGCCGCTACCTCGTGCACCTGCGTGGCGTAGGCGGCTCCGGTCTGGCCGTCGGCGATATCCACGGCGCAGATCACGGCCAGGTCCTGAACCATCACAAAATCACCGGCATTTTTGGCGCCAGAAGCGGTGATATTGATGGACTCGCCTTTCTGGATAAGATTGGTAGCCACTTTCGGGCCTCCTTTGTGCCTGGCCCGGGGCCGGATTTCTATTCCCAGCCCCGGGAAATTACTTCAACTGCCGAGGGTCTCCCGCCTAACCGGTGGGTCCGGGATTCAGAGCCATTCGTCGCCAGTCCATAGCCTTGGCGCCAACATCGATGCGCACCTTGTATTCGATGCCGTCGGTGTTCCAGCCGTCCCTGGACTCGGTGTAGGGGCTTTGCACTCCGTTGAGGAAGTAGGCGACGATGGTCTTGCCCTTGTCTGCGGCCAGATACCAGGCGGCAGCATCGCTGGCGTCCAAGCGCGGCTCGTAGATACGAGTCAGCACGTTGCCTGCGTAGGGGTTTTGGTAGATGGTGCCGGTATCGGCGTTGCCGATCTGCGTGGTGTTGAAGAACATCTCGTGGTCGCTCTTCAAGGCCACCGGGGCAATGAGGAACTGGGGCTGAATGTTCAGAGTCGCCGCGTTATTGGGCCCCTTTTGCAAGGCCATGGCCTTGAAGGCCTCACCCAGGGAAGCGGTGCCGAGGGACGCACCGGTGAGCAGGTTGCCGTGGCTGGTAGCAAACAGGGCCGTCCCATCGCCCATGGCCGAATTGGCGATGAGCACCGCGTAAATCACGTCGCCCACCTTGCGGGCCGCCGCTTCGCCCCTTCCGGCGGGAATGCGGGTGAGAGCGCCCAGGTCGTCGTTGATGATGGCTTGACGGCTAATCTTGAACAACTTGCCGTACACCGCGATGGCGTACTGCTCGAACACCTCAACCGCTTTGTCGTAGTTGTACTCGCCCTCTTCCTTGATCTCGTCCAGGTCTCCGTTTTCGCCCAGGCCGGCAGCGGTATGAATCTTGAAATCGTTGACGCTGCCAGTGCCCACCCAAGTCCGCCAGGTTTCCGGGGCGCTCTCCCAACCGGCCAAGAGGCTCTTGTTGGCGATATTGCCCAGAATGAAGGGCAAATCGCTGGTGGTGAGGGCCCGACCCACCATCTCCCGAGAGTCCCAAGGGGTGCGGGCGGTAGGGGCTGACCGACGCAGGCAGTAGCGGGCCAACTCGGACAAAGTGTAGCCCCTGATCTCACCGTCCAGCGCGCCCTCGGCAGGCTTATCCACCGACATGCCCGCGCGGAGCATCACCGCGTCTTGTGCCACGGTGCGAAATTTGTCGGTCTCGTCGGCCCCGAACTCCACCGGACCGCGATAGCCGGCCCCGCCCTGGGTCTGGGCGCCCTGCTTGGCTAGGTGGTCCATCACCTGGGCCCGCGCTTGGTCCACGCTCAAGTTGTCGGTGATCATCTGATCCACTTGGTCCTCGGGCAGGTTGAAGGTCCTTCCCATTTGGCGGATCTCGAACAGGCGGCCCTGCTCGGCCCGAACCACCTTGAGCGTCAAATCCTCAACCGCCCTCTGGTCCGCGCCCTGGCCTGGCTCCTGCCCCGCCGGGGAGCGCTGAGCCTGGGGCTGGGGCTCCGGTTGCTCGGCGGGCTCCTCCGGTAGCTGCATCCGCTCCAGGTAAGCCCAGGCCTCGGCCTCGGTGGCGTCCTTGGAGAGCCCCCGCGCCTCTAGCCACGTCCTCGTTTTCTTGTCCATGGTTCCTTCCTCCTGTGGTTCGTTAGAGGCCTGGGCTCTCACCTTGGCCTTGCTGTCCGCTCCAATGGGGACAGCGGAAACTTCGCGAATCTCCCACTTGGTGGCCACCTTCACCGGTCCGGTGAACTCCCGGTCGCCCAACTTGGCCGTCTTTCCTTCCTCCACCCACACGAACCTGGACACCTGGTAGCCCACCGACACGTCGGTGAGGTGGCCCTCCTGGGCCAGGGTCCAGGCCTTTTCCGCCGTCTGGCTGAAATGGGCGGTGGCCACCACCTGCTCACCCTCGCGCTTGAAGCCGCGCAGGCTGCCCAGCACATCGTTGGTGGACCATCGGTTGTGAGTGTCCAAGAGAGGCACCTGGCGGGGCATGGGAATGAGGCCGCTCATCAAGAGCACCTCGTCAACCACGCCGCGTTCCCAGTCGTAGATCCGCACCGGCTGTTCGGTGGCCACCACCACTTCGATGGTGCGGGCCTCCTCGTCCAGGCTGGCGGGGACGCCGCGCCCGGCCAGGAGGGTCACCTCGCGGCGGGGCAATTTGTCCTCGGGCTTGCTGCGTATTTGCAGGGGGATGCTCATTCCTCGGCTCCCATGGCGGCGGGGTTTTGCTTTAGAGGGGTGGCGGGCTGGCCGGGCAGGGGTAGACCGTGTTCCTCGGTGACCTTTTTGCGCCAGGCCGCGATATCGGCCAGCACCGTATCGGGGTCTTGGCCGCGGGCCCGGATCACTTCCTGGGGCGAGCGGGTGTAGGCCGCGATTTCGTCGGCGCGGGCCTTGGAGGTGCGTAGGGGAT
Source organism: Desulfarculaceae bacterium (assembly GCA_021737645.1). Lineage (GTDB taxonomy): Bacteria > Desulfobacterota > Desulfarculia > Desulfarculales > Desulfarculaceae > Desulfoferula. The sequence goes on along the minus strand of JAIPDO010000018.1, from coordinate 8,821 downwards.
CCACGTCCTCCAACTCCGGCGCGATGAACTCAAAGGCGCCCTGGTAGTACCAGTGACGCCGGAAGTAGTCGGGGATTACCAGGCCGCCGGTCAGTACCTCTTGGTCCAGCCAGCGCCGGTAGATGGGGGTGTAAAAGTGGCGTGCGTGGCGGGCCTTGTGAGGGGCCATCTGGTTGTTCAAATCCAGGCGGATGCCCCGCAGGTTGGCGTATTGCACCGCGTCGTAATCGCCGCTCACGAATTCGTAGCTAAGCCCGGCCACCACGGCCAGTGCCCGCAAAATGACCTTGTGCGCCACCTCCAGGCCGGATGGCCTATCGTGGGTGAACAGCTTCATCTCGTCTTGGGGGCCCAGGTACTCCAGGATTCCGTTTCGCAGGGCCTCGAAGGGTTTTCCTGTGTCCGCGTCCTTGGAGACGTTGTGCATCTTCTGAAGCTGGGCCCTCTGCGCGCTTTTCACGTAGCCCACCCAGGAGGCGCTGGCCTTGGCCGCGTCCAACTCGGCGTCCAAGAAGTCCCCCAAGTCGTGGGCTAGCAGGATGGCCGAGACCAGAATGGATACCCCCCGCATCTGACCGGGGCGCAAAACCTCGAAGCGATGCACCACGTCTTCGGCGGCCAGGCGCAGGGCCTGGTGAGGCCGGGCGCTGCCCCCAACTGTCCAAGGCGCGGACAGGTGGTAGGCCACGGGCCGGCCACTCTTGGGGTCGTATTCCACGCCCTGCTCCAGCTCTTTGCCCTTCTCGGCGCGGGCGCTTAGTTGGGTGAGCCAGTCGGGCTCATAAATCTGCAGGCGCAGCTTGCCGCCGTCGCTCACAAACACCAGCAGAAACTCGCCACACTCCACGTCTTGCCGCTTGGCCAGACGGGCCATCTCGTGCAGGGTCTGCTGGCCGGACACATCGGCTTCCTGACAGAAGCGGACCCAGCGGGCCTCGATTTCGTCGTTGAGGCGCTGGACGGGCTTACCGTAGGGATCGGTGATGCGGGCCTGGAGTTGGTGCCCGTTGCCCACGGTGAGGTCGGTGAGCACCCGGACCACCCGGGCGAAGTAGGGAAAGTCCCGCACCAGTTGGCGGACCCGGGCGCGTAGTTGGCTCAGGCTGGCGGCGATGACTTCGTTGGGGCTCTGGTTGACCGGGGTCCAGTTGCCGCCCAGGCGCGAGATTTTGGCGGCGGCGTACATGCTGCGTTCGTAGTTGATGTTCCAGGCGCGGCGCAGCAGGCGCTGTTGCTCCTTCTGGGGGCTCACGATGCCTATGGCCCGGTCTAGGGCCGCGCCCATGCGGTGCGCCAGGTTAGCCATGATCGTTACGCCCCATGGGCTTCAGATAGGTGCGCCCGTAGACCGTTACTGCCTCGGCATCAGCCTGTTCTCTAACCCACTCGATGTACTCCTTGAACTCTTTAAGGCTGCGATACGTGACGCTGTGGTTGCCCTTGGTGTAGGACTTCACGGACCACTGGCCGCTGGCCAGGTCGTCAAGTAGCTGATCGTGGAGAGCGGTCCAGGTTGTAAAGCCCATGGGCACCTCGCGTGACTCGGGAAAGTTCCCGGTTGTTCACGCAAAGGCTAAGCCTGGGTTTTGTGGCTATCTGGAAAAGCGGGGAAGACGAGGCAAAGAAGGGGGCATAAAGGGAACGGAGCGGAATCTTTCAGCTTGACGGCAATAGAGATGCCCGGAGCTGACTTCCTTATCCCCGGGCGACAGGCCAGAGGGACAAATCGTAGTCGCCTTTCGTGCCCTTGCCGGGTTCCTGTTCTCAGGTAATTTGCAGGAAGCCGCACATTCGCTTGGCCTTGGCGGCCTTCAGCCTTACCGCCCCGGCCGCCGCCTGGGCCAGGCAGGCATAGACGCGCCAGCCCCGGGCCGACCGACGGCGCCAATACAAACGGCAGTGCACCTTATTGGGCTTGGAAAAGGCCTCAAAGATTGAAGCGGTCCATCTTGTTATAAAAGGTGCGCCGACTGATGCCCAATAACTCGGCGGCCCGGCTGCGGTTGCCTCCCGTGTAGTCCAGGGTGCGCTTGACCAACTCGCGCTCCATTTCTTCCAGAGTCGAGCCAACGGGCAGGCTGACCATGGCCCGGCCGCTTTGCTTGTCGCGCAGTCGGCCGGGCAGATGCTCTGGCAGCAGCACGTCGCCCACACATACCACCATGGCCCGGTTGATTACGTTCTTTAGCTCGCGCACATTGCCCGGCCAGTCGTAGGCGTGCAAACGGGTGACGCACTCGGGGGAGATGCCCACCACCGATTTGTCGTAGGCCCGGTTGAATTCCTTTAGAAAATGACCGATTAGTAGGGGCACGTCTCCGTCGCGCTGCTTTAACGGCGGCAGGTGGATATGCAACACGTCCAGCCTGAAAAACAAGTCTTCCCTAAAGGCACCGCGCTTTACGGAATCCTCTAGATCCTCGTTGGTGGCGGCGATCACCCGGACGCTCACCTTACGGCCCTTCACACCGCCGATTCGGTGCACCGTGCTGTCTTCCAAGAGGCGCAGCAGGCTGATCTGGATTTTCTCCTCCACCGTGGATATCTCATCCAGAAATACGGTGCCTTTGTCGGCCAACTCGAAGCATCCCAAGCGATGCTCCCAAGCTCCGGTGAAAGAGCCCTTTTCATGGCCGAACAGCTCACTGGCCACCAAATCTTCTGGCAAAGCACCAAGATGTACCGGTACGTAAGGACCATCTTTGCGACTTGATAGCTGATGTATGGCCTGACTGGCCAAATCCTTGCCTGTTCCGGTTTCGCCGGAGAGCAACACAGGAATATCGGTGGCCGCTGCCTGGCGTATTTGGCGGTATACCTCTCGCATGGCGGTGGAGCCACCCACCATGCTTTCGAAGGTGGAAGACTTTTTGCTGGATTTTAAAAGCAGATTGGGGGCGTAGCGGGGCCGCTGGTCCAGGGCCGATTCCACTAGCAGCTTTAGCTCCTCGCTACTAACCGGAAGCTTGGAGTAATGGTAGCTGCCCGCCTTTAGGGCGGAGGCGGCAAGCTTGATTTCCTTGGGGTTGATCAAAAAAAGGATGCGGGTGCCAGGGCTCTTGGCTGAGACCACTTCCAACAGTTCGATGCCCACGCCCTGGTTGGAGCGCAAGGCGGCGCTGGCGATTACCAGCACCTCGAAATCATCTTTCTCAAAACGCTCCAGCACCCGCCCGATGCTCAACTCCAGGATCACTCTAGTGGAGCTATCGGCGAACACGTCCTGCAGTTGCCGGAAGATTTCCCTGCCGGGGTCCACGCAAAGGATTTTTATGGAGTCATCTAGCTCAGGCATTCAATACACCGGGAGTCGGGCTATTGGGTCGTGGCAGGACAATCAATTTCCTGACTATCTGTTATAGGAAAAGCAGTTACATTGCAAGCTATGTCGTGTGCATATATTATACAATTATACTTTTTCAAAATGCCGCTACTTTTTTCGGCTCAGGCGCATGACGATTACAAGAATGTTTTCAGGGGGATATTGCGAACATATTATATTTAAAATGAAGCTATATTTACTCCATTTAATTGGGGTGTCGTTGGCCGCGTAAATCCACAGGGTTTAATACCTGCACACTTATGGCACATACTTGTAAATAACTGTGCAATTTTTACCCGAAATATGAATAAAAAACACTCTTGTCCGTTTCATCTCAGTTTCATCGCCTATCCTGCAAGAAGACTGTTAAAAATATTCTATACAAAACAGATAGTTGTCCCAGCAATCCGAATATTGGAACGGGCCTTGCTTATCTTAATGCCATTCAAACTTGTCGGCACCGGCAGGCTAACCGCTCACAATAGGGAACAATTCTCCGAACCAACTCCTTTTTCATAACAAGACGACCATAACCAGCCTCTTTGCGGAAAACGGGCTTATGGACGTTTATCCTTGGGCTACCGTCGAAGCTGTAAACCAGGCAAAAGAAAGGAATTAGAAAACATGAGCAAGATTCGCGCTGACCATGTATTCACCTCTGAATCCGTTGGCGAGGGCCACCCGGACAAGCTTTGCGACCAGATCTCGGACGCGGTTCTCGACGCATGCCTGGAAAATGACCCCACAGCACGGGTGGCCTGTGAAACTGCGGTGGCTCACGACACCCTTATCAACCTGGGAGAAATTACCTGCCATGGGTGGGAAAAAATTGACACCGAGGCCATAGCCCGCCAGGTGGTCAAGGACATCGGCTACGACAGCGAAGAGCTTCTCTTTTGGGACAAGTCCTTCAAGTACCTGTCACGCCTGCACGGCCAGTCCCCGGACATCAGCCAGGGGGTAAGCGAGGGTGAAGGCCTCTACCAAGAACAGGGAGCCGGCGACCAGGGCATGATGTTTGGTTATGCCACCAACGAAACCGCGGAGATGCTGCCCGCGCCCATAGCCTTCAGCCACAGGCTGTTGCATCACCTGACCCTGTTGCGCAAAAACGGCACCATCGCTTACCTGCGCCCCGATGCCAAGAGCCAGGTCTCGGTGCGCTACGTCAAAGGCCAGCCCAAGGAGCTGACCTCGGTGGTCATTTCCCACCAGACCGACGATGTGGATCACGTCCGGATCAAAAAGGACCTTGCCGCCGCCGCCAAACAGGTACTGGAGCCCACCGGGCTGCTGACCAAAAAGACCAAGTTCTACATTAACCCCACTGGCGCCTTTGTCCTGGGTGGGCCCTACGCTGATGCCGGATTGACCGGCCGCAAAATCATCGTGGACACCTACGGCGGAGTGGGAGCCCACGGCGGTGGCGCCTTCTCGGGTAAGGATCCATCCAAGGTAGACCGCTCGGCCGCTTATTACGCGCGCTACGCGGCCAAGACCATCGTGGCCGCCGGCCTGGCTGACCGTTGCGAGATTCAAGTGGCCTATGCCATCGGCGTGGCCGAGCCACTTTCCATCAACGTGGACACCTACGGCACCGGCAAGCTTGATGACCAGGAGCTGCAAGGAATCCTGGAATCGGATGCGATTTTCGACTTCCGCCCCGCCGCCATCATCGACCAACTGAATCTCACCCAGCCCCGCGGCTGGTCCTATCAACAGACAGCGGTGTACGGCCACTTCGGCCGCAACCTTTTCCCCTGGGAACAGACCCCAAAGGCCCACAAGCTGGCCGAAATCGCCAACATTAAGGATGCCGCATAATTATGAGCGCCAAAACAGCCCAAAACGTGTTGAATGATCAGGCCGCCCTGGCGGCGGCCGGCGACTACAAGGTAGCGGATATCGGCCTGGCCCAATGGGGCCGCCGCGAGATGGAAATCGCGGAAAAGGAAATGCCCGGCCTCATGGCCACCCGCGAACAATACGGCGCGGACAAGCCCCTGTCCGGGGCGCGCATCTCCGGCTCCCTGCACATGACCATCCAGACCGCCGTTCTCATCGAGACCCTGGTGTCCTTGGGAGCCCAGGTGCGCTGGGCCTCGTGCAACATCTACTCCACCCAGGACCACGCCGCCGCGGCCATCGCCGAGGCCGGCGTACCTGTGTATGCCTGGAAGGGAGAGACCCTGGAGGATTACTGGTGGTGCACCAAGCAGGCGCTGACCTTTCCCGGCGGCCAAGGGCCCAACCTGGTGGTGGATGACGGCGGCGACGCCACTTTGCTCATCCACCGGGGCCACGCCGCGGAAGATGATCAGGCCATCTTGGACGAGCCCACCGACAACAAGGAACTCAAGATAGTCAACGCCACCCTCAAGCAGACGCTATCCGAGGACGAAGGCTTTTGGCACCGGGTAGTCAAGGATTGGAAGGGGGTCAGCGAAGAGACCACCACCGGCGTCCACCGTCTTTATCAGATGCAGAGCCGGGGTGAACTCCTGGTGCCGGCCATCAACGTCAACGACTCGGTTACCAAGAGCAAGTTCGACAACATCTACGGTTGTCGCGAGTCCCTGGTGGACGGCATCAAGCGGGCCACCGACGTCATGGTAGCGGGCAAGACCGCCATGGTCTGCGGCTACGGAGATGTGGGCAAGGGCTCGGCTGAAGCCTTGGCCAGCCACAAGGCTCGGGTGATGATCAGCGAGATAGACCCCATCTGCGCCCTGCAGGCGCTAATGGCCGGCCACAAGGTGGTTACCATGGATGACGCCTTGGCCGAGGCCGACATCTTCGTGACCACCACCGGCAACTGCGACGTGATCACCGCCGAACACATGGCCGGCATGAAGGACCAGGCCATCGTTTGCAACATCGGTCATTTCGACAACGAGATCCAGGTGGACCGCCTCAACGAGTGGCCCGGAGTGGTCAAGACCAACATCAAACCGCAGGTGGACAAATACACCTTTGAAGACGGCCACAGCATCTACCTGTTGGCCGACGGCAGACTGGTCAACCTGGGCTGCGCCACCGGGCACCCCAGCTTCGTGATGTCCAATTCCTTCACCAACCAGACCTTGGCCCAGATAGACCTGTGGACCAATCAGCACGAGGTGGGGGTGACCACTCTGTCCAAGGAGTTGGATGAGGAGGTGGCCAGGTTGCACCTGAACAAGCTGGGGGCCAAGCTGACCAAGCTGGACCCCAAGCAGGCCGACTATATCGATGTGCCCGTGGAAGGCCCCTTCAAGCCCGAGCACTATCGCTACTAAAATGCTATTTGACTGCCCAATTCAGGGAGAAGCAGAAATGTCTTTTGTGACTACACAAAACTTTGGTTTGGACCCGGTGGGGATGCGCGAAAGCGACCACTACCAGGAAGAATACGTAACCACCTTTGCCGACAAATGGGACGAACTCATCGACTGGGAGGCGCGGGCCGAGAGCGAGGGCGATTTTTTCATCCGCGCCCTCAAGGAACGCGGCGCCCAAAAGATCCTGGATGTGGCCACAGGCACGGGCTTCCATTCCGTGCGCCTGCTTACCGAGGGCTTTGACGTCACCAGCGTGGACGGCAGCCCCCAGATGCTGTCCAAGGCCTTTGAAAACGCCAAGCGTCACGGCTTCATCCTCAACACCTGCTGCGCGGACTGGCGTTTCCTCAACCGCGACGTGCACGGCGAATTCGACGCCATCATCTGCCTGGGCAACTCCTTCACCCACCTGTTCAAAGAGAGGGACCGCCGCAAGGCCTTGGCCGAGTACTACGCCATGCTGGCCCACGACGGCGTGCTGGTTATCGACCAGCGCAACTACGACAGCATGTTGGACGATGGATTCAGCAGCAAGCACAAGTACTACTATTGCGGTGACGGCGTCGTGGCCGAGCCGGAACACATGGACGAGGGCCTGGCCCGTTTCGTCTACCGCTTCAAGGACGGCTGCAAGTTCCACCTGAACATGTATCCCCTGCGTAAGGAATATCTCAAGCGCCTGTTGGGCGAAGTGGGCTTCCAGCGCATCACTACCTACGGCGATTTCCAGGAGACCTACCGGGAGGATGAGCCCGATTTCTTCGTGCACGTGGCGGAAAAGGAATTCATCGAGGAGGTTGAGCAGTAGATATGGAGCAAACCGACAATAGCGGTGCGGTTGACGTTGCACGCGACTACTACAACAGCGGCGACGCCGATAATTTCTACTACTCCATCTGGGGCGGCGAGGACATCCACATCGGGCTCTACCGAGACCCTGAAGAGGACATCGCCACGGCCAGCCGACGCACGGTGCTGACCATGGCCTCGCGCCTGGAGGATATCGGCGAGAATACCCGGGTGCTGGACCTGGGCGCCGGCTTTGGCGGAGCTGCCCGCTGGCTGGCCCAAAATTTCGGCTGCCGGGTGACCGCCCTGAACCTATCGGAGGTGCAAAACCAGCGCGACCGCCAGATGAACCGGGAGCAGGGTTTGGACCACCTGGTCGAGGTGGTGGACGCTAGCTTTGAGGACGTACCCAAGCCGGACGACAGCTACGACATCATCTGGTCCCAGGACGCCATTCTGCACAGCCCTAACCGCACCAGGGTTATGGACGAAGTGCGCCGCGTGCTCAAGCCAGAGGGGCAGTTAGTGTTCACCGACCCCATGGCCGCCGACGATTGCCCGCCGGAGGTGCTGCAGCCCATCCTGGACCGCATCCACCTGGAAAACCTAGGCTCGCCGGGCTTCTACCGGCAGATCCTGGGTGAACGCGGATTCCAGGACAGAGGCTTCGATGACCACACCGAGCAGTTGGTCAACCATTACACCAGGGTCCTGCAGGAAACCGAAAGGCGCGAGGAGGAACTGCGCGGGACGGTAAGCCAGGAGTACATCAACAATATGAAAAGAGGGCTGAGTCACTGGGCCCAAGGCGGCCAAAAAGGCTACCTGGCCTGGGGCATCTTCAGCTACAAGGCTGCCTAGCCGGCGGGACGAACCAGGCAAATAATATTGGGCCGGCCATAGGGCCGGCCCAAATTATTGCCGGCCCCGTGAGTCGAGAAAGGAGCGACTTGATTCGCAGGGGGTATTTTGACTTGTGCTAAGCAAATTAACCTATCTACCCCCCCACCCATTGCTTGACTTACGTATCCTATTTTCAGTTGAGAATTTGCCCTGGGCAAACGAGAGGGTTATCTATTCTCCATCGCATGCTCCCCAAAAATTGACGCGCCATCTCCCAAATATGGGAAGGGCGCTAAACTCAAATCATTTCCCCCCTGCCCCACCCGCCCCCTTTTCTCCACGCCGCTTCGTCTCCGCCTCCGGCTCCGGCACTTCCCCCATGGCATACCTGCGCCACCAATCCAGCAGGACGGAGCGCTCGCTGGTCCACACGTGGCTGATCTTGCGGATGGGCATGGAGGGGTAGTGGCGCTTCAGGCTGAGCACCGTTTCCTCGGAGCGGCCCACGGTTGCACTAATCTCCTTCATGCCGTTGAGAATCTGCTGC
>JAIPDO010000017.1 GCA_021737645.1 Desulfarculaceae bacterium | reverse complement strand
GAAGCCGAGGCAGCCGCCAAGGCCAAGGCCGAAGCCGAAGCCGCCGCCGCCCGCAAGGCCAAGAAGGACCAGGAGATGGCCGAGCTGGACGCCCTTAGGGCCAAGCGCCGCAAAGAGCGCATGGCTCACCTGGCCGAAAAGCATGATGATGACGAGGCCGAAGAGGGCGTGGAATACGGCGAGCCCCGCCCCGTGGGCGTGGCCGGTCCCGATGCGGTTTACATCCTCAAGACCCTGACCCGTTGGCGCCTGCGCGGCGACGGTGTGCAGCGTAAATAAAGGATTCTGGCCCACCCGCATGGGTGGGCCGGTCCTCGTATATAGGAGGAGGCGTGGAGCCCTCTTCCATCCCCGGCCGAGACAGACGCCGGGACACGGGAGAGGCGAGGGCCCCGAGGGGGGTGCACGAGACAAACGATAAAACCGCGCTCACAGGCTTTGGTTTTTGAGCGTACGTCAGTCAACAAGAGATATAGGAGAGGGGAACCGCCAACCCCCATTAAAGAAGAGGAGGAACCTCTGATGTCGGCAGACGAGATCAAGGTGAAGGCCGCATCCAAGAAGGATAAAAAGGCCAATCCCAAGGAAGTCACCGTCGACCCGGCCACCATTCAAATGTTGGCCAAGGCCCAAGCCGATGGCATCGAAACCATTTTCGACCGGGCCCTAACCATGAAGCCCTGCAACATCGGTGAGCAGGGAACTTGCTGCAAGAACTGCTCCCAGGGCCCCTGCCGCCTGCCCCTGCCCAAAAAGGGCATCGAGGGCAAGGACACCCGCATGGGTCTGTGTGGGGCCACCCCTGAGACCATTGCCGCCCGTAACTTCGCCCGTATGGTCGCCGCCGGCGCCGCCGCCCACAGCGACCACGGCCGGGGCGTGGCCGAGGTGTTCCTGGCCGCCGCCCGCAAGGAAACCGATGATTACGGCATTCAGGACGTAGAGAAGCTTCTGGAGATCGCGCCCGACTTCGACGTGCCCACCACCGTGATGGTGGAAGGCGAAGACGGTGTGAAGGTCGAGCAGGAGCGCGACATCTACCAGATCGCCACCGAAGTGGGCGTAAAGGCCCTGGGCGAATGGGGCAAGCAGGAAGGCGAGGTCTACTTCGCCAAACGCGCCCCCGAAGCCCGCTATGAACTCTGGAAAGAGTTGGATGTGGTGCCCCGGGGCATCGACCGCGAGATCGTGGAAATCATGCACCGCACCCACATGGGCGTGGACCAGGATTACCGCAACATCGTCAAGCAGTGCTCCCGCGCCGCCCTGGCCGATGGTTGGGCCGGCTCCATGATCGCCACCGACCTGCAGGACATCATGTTCGGCACCCCCTACCCCACCCAGGGTGAGATCAACCTGGGCGTGCTGAAAAAAGAAGATGTCAACATCATCGTGCACGGCCACGAGCCTCTCTTGAGCGAGATGATCGTGGTGGCCTCCCAGGACCCGGAGATGCTGGAATACGCCAAGACCAAGGGCGCCCACGGCATCACCCTGGCCGGCATGTGCTGCACCGCCAACGAGATTCTGGTGCGCCACGGCCTGCCCATCGCGGGTAACTTCCTGCAGCAGGAACTGGCCATCGTAACCGGCGCGGTGGACGCCATGGTGGTGGACGTACAGTGCATCATGGAAAACATCGCCAACGTGGCCGACTGCTACCACACCAAGGTGATCACCACCAACCCCCGGGCCATGATCGAATCGGGCAACACCCTGCACATCGAGTTCGATGAGCATCACGCCCTGGAAGATGCCAAGCGCATCGTCAAAGAGGCCGTCGACAACTTCACCAACCGCCGCTCCGACGTGTTGATCCCCAGCGCCAAGGAAAAGATGGTGGTGGGCTTCAGCCAAGAGGCCATCAAGTATCACCTGGGCGGCACCTTCCGCGGGTCCTACGTTCCCCTGAACGACAACATCATCAACGGCCGCATCCGTGGCATCGGCGGCGTGGTGGGCTGCAACAACGCCCGCACCATGCACGACTCCGGGCACCTGACCGTGGTGAAGGAGCTTCTCAAAAACGACGTCATCGTCTTGACCACCGGCTGCAACGCCATGGCTTGTGGTAAGGCCGGCCTGCTGTCCCCCGAGTCAGCGGCGGTCTACTGCGGTCCCGGCTTGGCCGAGGTCTGCGAGACGGTGGGCATCCCGCCGGTGCTGCACATGGGCTCTTGCGTGGACAACAGCCGCATCCTCATGGCCGCCACCCAGGTGGTCAAGGCCGGCGGCCTGGGCAAGGACATCAGCGACCTGCCCGCGGCTGGCTCCGCCCCCGAGTGGATGAGCGAGAAGGCCATCAGCATCGGTCACTACTTCGTGGCCAGCGGCGTGTACACCATCTTCGGCGTGGGCCTGCCGGTAACCGGCGCGCCGCGCTTCCAAAAGCACCTGTTCGAGGAGCTGGAGGACATCTACGGCGGCATGTGGGATCTGGAAGTGGATCCTTACGAGCACGCCAGGAAGATGATCGCCCATATCGACAAGAAGCGCGCCGCTCTGGGCCTGGACAAGCAGAAGGAGCGCGTGCTTATGGACATGGCTGACCGGCAGAAGCTGGACGCGGCCTAGGCCCGCTAGGGAGAAAGGGGACCATAAGAAATGTCCAAGCTAGTCGCATTTGCCGCCATCCAAGGCGCATATAATATCGTTACCAAGGTAGAGGGCCTGTACAAGCGCGCTGTGGAGCAGTACGGACCTGAGCAAAAGCTGGAGTTCCCCAACACCGGCTACTTCCTTCCCATCATCTATTCCCTGCTGGGCATCCCGGTAAAAGACCTGGCCAGCGCCAAGCGGCCCCTTGAGGTCGCCCGTAGCCTGCTGCCCGCCCACGTGCAGCGCGCCACTCACTTGCCGTACCTGGGCCCATTGCTGGACGCCGGCATGGCCGCCCTGTTCGCCGAGGAAATCGCCGAAGCCATCCGCTACGTCGACGATCCCGATTTCTACCTGCACTCCGAGGAGTGCGAGGTGGTCAAGGACGCCGAGGGCAAGGTGGACTGGGCCAAGAGCAAAATCTGGTTGGGCGCGGCCGACGACGTGGTCATGCGTAAACGCGGCGTGGAGTTCGTTGACGGCTCCGCTCCGGGCTTCGCGGCCATCGTGGGCGCGGCTCCCACGCCGGAGTTGGCCAAGGAGATCGCCGAGGAGTATCAGCGGCGCAACCTGTACGTGTTCATGGCCGCCAACCAAAGCGGCACCACCTTCACCGAGCAATTGGTGGAGTCCGATGTGCAGGTCGGATGGGGCACCCGCCTGGTGCCCTTCGGCCCCGACATCAGCGCCGCGGTCTTCGCCCTTGGCTTCGCCAACCGCGCGGCCATGGCCTTCGGTGGCGTAAAACCCGGCGACTACCGTCGCATCCTGCAGTACAACAAGGACCGCGTGTTCGCGTTCGTCAACGCGCTGGGCGAGGTTAACGCCGAGTGGGCCGCCAACGCGGCCGGCTGCGTGAACTGGGGCTTCCCCACCATCGCCGACACCGACATCCCCGAGATCCTCCCCACCGGCGTGTGCACCTACGAGCACGTGGTGGCCAACGTCGGCCCCCACGAGATGGTGCAGAAGTCGGTCGAGGTTCGCGGCCTGAAGACCGTCATCACCAAGGTGGAAATCCCGCTCAGCTACGGCGCGGCCTTCGAGGGTGAGCGCATCCGCAAGGACGACCTGTTCGTGGAGTTCGGCGGCGGCAAGACCCAGATGACCGAGCTGGTGGAAATGTCGGAGATGGACGAGATCGAGGACGGCAAAATCACCGTCATCGGCAAGGACATCACCGACTTGGGCGATGATGGCGGCCGTTTGCCCATGGGTATCTCGGTCAAGGTGGCCGGGCGCAAGATGCAGGCCGACTTCGAGCCCATCCTGGAGCGCCAGATTCACCACCTGATCAACTACGCCCAGGGCGTAATGCACATTGGCCAGCGCGACATCGCTTGGGTGCGCCTGGGCCGTCCGGCGGTGGAGAAGGGCTTCACCATCAAAGACTTCGGCCAGATCCTGCACGACATGTTCCACAAGGACTTCGGCAGCATCCTGGACAAGGTCGAGGTGGTCATCTACACCGATCCCAAGGACGTGGACGAGTTCACCAAGAAGGCGCGCGCGGCCTATAAGACCCGCGACGAGCGCGTGGAAAACATGACCGACGAGGGTGTGGAGACCTACTACTCCTGCACCCTGTGCCAGAGCTTCGCGCCCACCCACGTGTGCGTGGTCAGCCCTGAGCGCACCGGCCTTTGCGGCGCCTACAACTGGTTCGACTGCAAGGCTTCCTTTGAGATCAACCCCACCGGCCCCAACCAGCCCATCGAAAAGGGCGAGTGCCTGGACTCGGTAATGGGCAACTGGAAGGGCGTCAACGACTTCGTGTCCAAGGCGTCGCGCGGGGCGGTGGAAGGCTACAACTTCTACAGCCTGATCAACGAGCCCATGACCACCTGCGGTTGCTGCGAGTGCATCGCCGCGGTGCTGCCCGGCTGCAACGGCGTTATGACCGTGCACCGCGACTACACCGGCGAGACTCCCTGCGGCATGAAGTTCACCACCCTGGCGGGCGTCATGGGCGGCGGTCAGAGCTCCCCGGGCTTCGTGGGCCACTCCAAGTACAACATCATCCAGCGCAAATTCATCGTCGGCGACGGCGGCCTGCTGCGCATGGTGTGGATGCCCAAGAGCCTCAAGGAAGAGCTGGAAGAGGGTCTCAAGCGCCGCGGCGAAGAGATGGGCGTGCCGGACCTGATCGACAAGATCGCCGATGAGACCGTCGGCATCGACGAGGCCAGCGTGCTGGAGTACCTGCAAAAGGTGGGTCACCCCGCAATGGAAATGGACCCCATCACCGGCTAATGAACTAAGCTCAGGCGGGGCCCCCTTCGGGGGGCCCCAAATGAGATATGGAATGATACAAGCGGGTTCCTCGGAGAGGAGTGGACCATGGCCCTGACCGGAATTCAAATTTTCAAACTTCTGCCCAAAACCAACTGTGGTGAGTGCGGGGTGCCCACTTGCTTGGCTTTCGCCATGAACTTGGCGGCCGGCAAAGCGGAATTGGACTCCTGCCCCTACGTTTCCGAAGAAGCGCGTGAGCAACTGGCCGAGGCCAGCGCTCCTCCCATTCGGCCCCTTACCGTGGGCACTGGAGACACCGCGCTCAAGATCGGCGGCGAGACCGTTCTGTTCCGCCACGAAAAAACCTTTTTCAACCCTCCGGGCATAGCCGGACGCATCAAGGACACCGACGGGGACATCGCGGACAAGGTCAAGAAATGGGCCGAGTTCCAGTATGAGCGCGTCGGCCTGAACCTGCGCCCGGAGCTGGTGTTCCTGGAGTGCGTCAGCGGCGACGCCGCCAAGTTCGAAGCCGCCGCCAAAGCGGTGGTGGATAACAGCGACCTGTCGCTGGTGCTGGCCTGCGAAGATCCCGAGGTCATGGCCCCGGTGGCCAAGGCCATGAAGGACAAAAAGCCCCTGATCTACGGCGCCACCAACGCCAACGCCGACAAGATGAGCGCCATCGCCGGTGAGCTGGGGCTACCCCTGGGCATCAAGGCGGTGGACATCGACGAGGTGATCGCGCTCAGCGACGAGCTGACCGAGGCCGGCCACAAGGACCTGGTCATCGACAGCGGCGCCCGCGACATCGTCGGTATGTTCCAGGATCAGATCGCCATCCGCCGTTCAGCCCTGCTGAACCAAAACCGCACCCTGGGCTTCCCCACCATTTGCTTTGCCGGCGCGCTGGGCGAAGACATGGGCGAGCAGGTGGCGGCCGCGGCGATGCTGGTGGCCAAGTACGCCGGTATCATCGTCTTGGACGACCTGAGCGCCGAGGGTGTTTTCCCGCTTCTGCTGGAGCGGCTCAACATCTACACCGACCCTCAGCGGCCCATGACCCAGAACGAGGGCATCTACGAGATCGGCGGGCCTTCCCCCGACAGTCCTCTGCTCATCACTACCAACTTCTCGCTGACCTACTTCATCGTCAGCGGCGAAATAGAGTCTTCCCGGGTGCCCGCTTGGTTGCTTATCAAGGACACCGAGGGGCTCAGCGTCATGACCGCGTGGGCGGCCGGCAAGTTCTCCGGCGACGACGTGGGCATGTTCGTTAAGAAGATAGGCATCGAAGAGAAGATCAATCACAAATCCCTGGTGATTCCCGGCTACGCCGCGGCCATCGCCGGTGATGTGGAGGAGGAGCTGCCCGGTTGGAACATCCAGGTGGGCCCCCGCGAGGCAGCGCACTTGACCAAGTTCCTCAAGGAGTGGAGCGCCTAATAATTAGGCGGCGTTTCCCCGAGCAGAGAGGGTTAACATGAAGACCATTGGCGAGAACCTAAACGTAATCAAAACTGAGATAGGCCAGGCATTCAAGGACCGCAATCCCGAGCCGATCCAGCGCTATGCCTTGGCCGAAAAAGCCGCCAAGGTGGATTACATCGACATCAACCTGGGACCCGCACGCAAAGGCGGCCCCGAGCTGATGCAGTGGGTGGTGCAGACGGTTCAGGAGGTGGTGGACGACATCCCCCTGGCCCTGGACACCAGCAACATCGAAGCCATCGAGGCCGGCCTTGAGGTGCATAAGGGCACCGCGTTGGTCAACTCGGTAATGGCCCGCCCCGAGCGCTACACCGTCATGTGGCCCATAGTGGCCAAGTACAACGCCGAGGCGGTGGCTCTGCTCTGGGGACCCGACGGTCTGCCCCGGGACGAAAACGAGCGCGCCGCCCTGTGCGTGGAGCTGTGCTACGCGGCCAACGAGCTGGGCATCGACAACGAGAAGTTGTTCGTGGACCCCATCATCACCCCGGTCAACATTCAGCAAGAACAGCTGATGAACAACCTGACCTTCATGATGATGCTCCAGGACATCTGCCCCGGCGCCAAGAGCACCAACGGCTTGTCCAACATCTCCAACGGCACCCCCTGGCGTGATCCGCTCAACCAGATCTACATGATCATGTTGGAGCGGGCGGGCATGTACAGCTCCATCGTGGATTACGAGGACAAGCTGATCATGCAGATCGCCCAGGGCCACCATCAGAATCTGGTGGATATCGTGCATAAGGTCCAGGACGGCGAAATCAGCGACCCCGGCGCGGTGGAGCCCGGCATCGGCCGCACCTACGTGGCCGGCGCGTTGGCCATCCTGGGTAATATCCTCTATTCCGACTCCTGGTTCCAGATCGACGGCGGAGCCTCCGAGGAGGATATGGTGGAATTCGCCGATGCTTACGCCAAGGAGAACGGTCTCTAGGACCCAGTCTCCGGCTGTTTCGGCGGTTGATAACGCCAAGGTGCGCCCTGCCGGCGGCCTTGGCGTGGGAGAGGGTAATTATGAGTGAGCAAAAGGTGAAAGCCAAAGCCGCCAAGAAGCCCAAAGAGGAATACGGCGAGCCCCGCCCCGTGGGCGTGGCCGGTCCCGACGCCTCTTACGTGGAAAAATCCCTGAATCGCTGGCGCCTGCGCGGCGACGGGGTCTTGGCAAGTAAGAGATAACTAACTATTCCATCAGGCCGGGTTTACCCGGCCGATGACGATCCCTCCAAGGGGCCTCACAGCCCCTCCCTTCCAAGGGACCCGGGACCGGCGGACGGCAACCCCGTTCGCCGGTCATTTTTTATGGTACAGGGCACCTAAAGAGCCGGGCGCCCGTAACGCCGCCATGAACAGCCCCTCCAAAACAGCGCCCCCAGGCCGCTCCGCTAGGGGAGGCCCGGGGGGGTTAACAGAGCTCAGGTCAAGTGATTATGCCTCGCTTGACCGGCTCCCGGTATCTTAGGCGCTTTGGCCGCGTCGGCCCTGGCCCTGGCCTGGGTTCTGGCCTTGGCTCTTGCCGCCGCGCCGACCCTGGCCTTGGCCCTGGCCTTGGCCCTGACCGCGCCCGCCTTGGCGGTTCTTGCCGCCGCCGCAGGGCCCTTGGCCCTTGCCGGTGCCGCGTCCTTGACCGCGAGGTCCGGTTCCGTCTCTAAATGGCATGTCTATCACCTCCCCTCGAGGGGTTTTAAAAATTATTATTGCCCATCCGGCCCCTGGCTATCCAACCGGGCCTCCACTTGGGCCAAGCGTCGCCGCAGATCCTCGGCCTCGGCTTGCAGGTCCTGAGCGGTGGGGCCCGTGGCCGCCTGGCCATAGCCCTGGCCGTAGCCCATGCCCTGTCCCATGCCGAAACCCATGCCTCTGCCGCGTCCCCGGCCATTGGCCCGGCCGCCGCCGCAGGGGCCCATGCCCCGTCCCTGGCCATGGGCCTGGGGATTTCCCCAAGCCATTGCTTGGCCCTGGCCGGTGCGGGCATATCCATTGCAGCGTCCCCGGCCTCCGCCGGTCATGGCTCCTTGTCCATTCGGTCCTCTTCCATTAAATCCAGGCATATCTTTATCTCCTTAAGTCTGTAGTTCAGTCCTGAACGGGGTCGCCACCTTGGCGGCCTCCGCGTCCTCGGCCCATGCCCCGGCCTCTGCCGCGACCCATACCGCCTCCGCCACCGCGCCCATGGCCTCTGCCTCGGCCCGGCCCCGGGGGCACCAACTCGTAGTCGCCTCCGGCCACCACCAGCTCCATGCCGCCGCTCAGAGCGCGGGCCACCGCCGTCCTGGCGGCGGCCAGCACCCGCCCGAAGGTCTGGCGGCTCACTCCCATGAGGGCGGCCGCCTCCTCCTGGTCCAGGCCTTCCACCTCGGCCAGGCGCAGGGCCTCCAGGCCCTCCACCGGCAACACCACTTCCCCGGCGGGGGGGCGGTCGTAGGGGCCGAAGCGGCGGGCCGGGGGCTCGGCGTAAACAAGACGGCAGCGGCGGGGTCTGGGCATTGGGTCCTCCTGGCCTGGGTGTTACATGAAGGTTGGGCGTCCGGCCGCGCCAGTCATCGGCATACTGCGTTGCCGACTTCGCTCGGACCTCGCCGTAGCTTCGGCTACGCCTGCGGCCCTCGCTTGGCGGACGCCTTGTCTGCTGGCGGCTGGCTGTGCCGGACCAAGGTGAAAGCCGCGTTTGTTTTTTGCTGTCTTTTCGTTCATTAAGACCCCACAAGTACTATTTAGTGGTTTCTCACCGCACAACCTTCATGAAACACTCAGGCAAAAGTTATGAGCCTATGACCATAATCTAAGGCGGGGTGCGAGCCCTGTCAAGAATTATTATGAGCGTACGCCCAAAAATTCGGTGGGCGCGAAAAGCTTACTCTTTTCAGAACGGCCCGAGTAAGCCATAATTAAGGCCACGGAAATGCGTCCGGGGAGGGGGTCCCCGGAAAGGTTCACCAATGGGTTCGCGACGGACGGCCAGGGAGACGCCTCCCTGAGACCGCCGAGACAATAAGGAGGAATGGTATGTTTGTTAAAGTGCACCGCCTGGCTCTCTTGGCCATCTGTCTGGGGGTCGTGGCCCTTTTGGCAGGCTGCGCCGCCACCTACACCGGAATCCGCTACAAAGACTTGAAGGTGGAAAACAAGATGAGCGCTTCCGTCTTCATGGACCCGGTGCCTCCGGCCCAGCGCACCGTGTTTATCCAGGTGCGCAACACCAGCGACAAGCAGTTCAACCTCCAGCCGGACATCGTGGCTGCGGTGCAGGCCAAGGGTTTCACGGTGGTTAACGATCCCAACAAGGCCCATTACTGGCTACAGGCCAACGTTCTCTCCGTGGGGCTCACCGACGAGTCGGCCCTGGAGAAGTCAAAGATGGCAGGCTTTGGCGGGCCCATCGCCGGCGGCGCCATCGGCGCGGTGCTGGGCGGCAGCCAGGCCGGGGCCGGCGCGGCCATCGGTGCGGTGGCCGGCGGCGCGGCCGAGCTGATCAGCGGGGCCATGGTCAAGGTGAACACCTATGCGGTGGTCACCGACCTGCAAATCTCCGAGCGGGGCGCTTCGCCCACTTCCCAGACCTTCAACACCCGCCTGCAGCAAGGCACCGGCAACACCACGGTGAGCCAGCAGTCGGCCAGCACCAGCGGTATGAAGAAGTACCAGACCCGCATAATCTCCACCGCCCGCCAGACCGGCCTGGAGTGGCCCGAGGCCTATCCCGCCCTGCGCCAGGGCATCGCCCAGTCCATCGCCGGGGTCATCTAAGGCGTCATCCACAGCAGATTTCCCACCTCCGGCCCACACGGGCCGGGGGCTTTTTTTGCCCACCGTTTGGTGAACATTGGGTGGCGGGGCTGTCTCTTGGCCGGGTTTCAGGTTAGTATTTGGCAGGATCGCCGCCCGTGGGGCGGGCACACGCTGGGAGAAAAGCGACATGTTCAAGGTGATGCCGGAAAGCGGAGGCCGTGTCCTGGCGGTGGAGGTGCTGCGCACCTATTCCAAGAAGGACGTCGATACCTTTGAGCAGACCCTGGACCAGTGGATGGCCCAGGCCGGGGGCCGGCTGAACCTGCTGATAAGGCTGGATAGGCTGGAGTTGAGCAAGGTTCCCCTGGAGAACTACATCGAGGATTGCCGCCGCACCCTGAGCAAGAGGAAATACCTGGAGCGCATCGCGGTGGTGGGTGACAGCCAGATGGCCCAGAGCCTGGTGACCATGGACAACCTTCTCATGGCCAACGCCAAGAGGGGGATAATCGAACGCTACTTCAACGTGGAGGAGATTGAGTTGGCGTGGGAGTTTGTCCGAAGCTAGGTGCCTGGGCGGGCGGCTTCGCCGCGCGGTTTCGCCAAACCCCGCATGGCAGCGTTGTCGGCATCACTCGGTCCTCGGCGTAGGCATACTACGCCTGCGCCCCTCGTTCGCCTGCCGCCTTGCCCTGCGGCGCCTGGCTGTGCCGCGAACATATCCTAGCGTTTTTCTTAGGCAAATTACAGAGTTGGCGTAGGTTGGGTAGAGCGAAGCGAAACCCAACAATTGCTTCTTGCCGCGAAAAAAGCAAAGGCGGGGATAAACCCCGCCCCTACACCAAGATAAAATTTCGTTTCGCGCTCTGCGCTCCGGCCTCGCCGCCGACCTACTTCAGGTAGTAGCCCGCCACCCGCCACTGGCCGTTGCTCCCCAGAATGAGGGCCACCTGCTCCAACAGCTTGGGCTGTCTGGCGAAGTTCGGCTCGAACACGGCGATGTAATACTTGTTTTTGGGCGCGCCGGGCAGGTCCTGGGTCGCGCGGCCGTGCAAGAGCTTGCGCCCTTTGGACGGGCCGGTCTTGGCGGCCAGCTGGATCATCATCTGCCGCCACTTGGCGGGCGTCACCGCCTGTTGCAGCACTGGCGCGGCCTGGCGGTAGGCGTCGTCGTAGTTGCCCTTATCCAGCAAGCCCAGCCAGTGCTTGGCCTGAGATTGAGCCAAAAGATCCTGGCTGTCACCGGCCCAGGACGAACCGGCCAGGCACAGGCCCAACAGGGCTAAAAGCATCAACACGCAGGCGCGGCTCGCGGCGTACTTTTTTAAGCCGGTCATAACAGCTTCCTTTTAAGCGCGGGCAGGCGCGATCTTTAAGCCTTAACGCACCTGGCTGCCCGGAGGTGTCTGCTTGCTGGGCGACACCACGCACAGGCCGTCCGGCCCCACCGCGGCCAGGACCATGCCCTGACTGGTGATGCCCCTGAGCTTGGCTGGCTTGAGGTTGGCCACGATGACCACCTGCATACCCACCAACTCCTCGGGCTCATAGTGCTGGGCCACCCCGGCCACCACGGTGCGGGGCTGGTCTTCCCCGGCGTCCAGGGTGAGCTTGAGGATCTTGTCCGCCTTGGGGATGCGCTCGGCGGTCAGCACCGTGGCCACCTTGAGCTTCACCTGGCCGAACTGCTCGATGCTGATCTGGGCGGGCTCTCCGGCGGCCTTTTCCGGGGATGGTGCCGGGGCCTTGGCTTTTTTCTCGGCCTTAGGCGCGGGCTTGGCCTCGGCCTTTTGCCCGGCCTTGGCCGCTTTGGCTTTCACCTTCTTGGTGTCGATGCGCGGGAACAGGGCGGGCGGCTGGTGGGTCTGGGCTCCCGGAGCCAGCAAGGCCTGGCCTTTTTCCAGCAGAGCCAACATGCCAGGCTCTATGCGCCCCAGGCTGAGCACCCCGGCCATCTTCTCTGCGGTGAGCGGCATCACCGGCCGAATCATCACCGCCACTTTGGCCAGGAGTTGGCACAGGTCGTGGAGCACCCGGTCCAGGCGAGGGGCCTGCTCCGGGTCCTTGGCCAGGGTCCAGGGCTCGCTGACCACCACGTACTTGTTGGCCGCGCCGATAAGGCTCCACACCGAGGCCAGGGCCTTGTGGAAGGCGAAGCGCTGGTTTTCCCGCCGGTACTCGGCCAGCACCGCGTCGGACAAGGCGGCAAGCTCGGCGTCTTGGGGCTGCTCCGGGCCGGGCTGGGGCACCACTCCGCCCCGGAACTTGTGCAGCAGCGACAGCACTCGGGAGAACAGGTTGCCCAGGTCGTTGGCCAAATCCGAGTTGTAGCGCTCCACCAGGAGCTGTTCGCTGAAGCTGGAGTCCAGGCCGAAGGACATCTCGCGCATCAGGAAATAGCGGAAGGCCTCCACCCCGTAGATCTCGGCCAGCTCCAAGGGACGCACCACGTTGCCCAGGCTCTTGGACATCTTGGCCTGGTCCACGTTCCAATAGCCGTGCACGTTAAGGTGCTGGTACAGGTAGTCATGGGCCGGGCGCCCCTCGGCCCGGGCCAGGGACATGAGCATGGTGGGCCAGAAGATGGCGTGGGGCTTCAGGATGTCCTTGGCGATAAGGTGCTGGGCGCCAGGCCAGAACTTGGCCATGTTGCCGCCGTCCGGCCAGCCCAGGCCGGTTAGGTAGTTGATCAGCGCGTCGAACCACACGTAGGTGACATAGCCGGTGTCAAAGGGCAAATCGATGCCCCAGGTGAGGCGGGTTTTGGGGCGGCTGATGCACAGATCCTCCAGCCCCTGCTCCAGCATGGAGAGCACCTCGTTCTTGTAGCGCTCGGGCCGGATGAAATCCGGATGGGCCTCGATGTGGGCCTTGAGCTGCTCAGTGTAGTTGCTCATGCGGAAGAAGTAGTTTTCTTCCTCCTGATACACCGGCACCGTGCCGTGGTCCGGGCACTTGCCGTCGATCATTTCGTGCTCGGTGAGGAAGCGCTCGCAGCCCACGCAGTAGTGGCCGCCGTACTTGGCGAAGTAGATGTCCCCTGCGTCGTAGACCTTTTGCAGGATGCTGGTGACCACCTGCTTGTGATCCGCATCGGTGGTGCGGATGAACTTGTCGTTGGTGATGTGCAGCTCGGGCCACAAATGGCGGAACTTGCCGCTTATCTGGTCGGCGTATTGCTGGGGAGTGACCCCCCGCTCCTCGGCGGCCTGGGCGATCTTGTCGCCGTGCTCGTCGGTGCCGGTCTGGAAGCGCACCTCGTCGCCGGCCAAACGGTGGTAGCGCGAAGCCACGTCGGCCACTATGGTGGTGTAGGCGTGGCCCAGGTGGGGCTCCGCGTTCACGTAGTAGATGGGGGTGGTTATATAAAACGGCTGGCTCATGTGGTTTTGGGTCCCTTTTTGCCCCGGCGGCGCGGCCGCCGCCGGCGGGAAGAGGCGGGCTTGCCGTTCTTGGCCTCGGGCTCCGGCGCTTTGGGCTGGTCCTGGCTCTTGGGGCCGGGGGCGGCTTGCTTGCCTTGGTTGTCTTTGGGGGGTGGGGAGGCCTGTCCCGGAGGCCGGGTCAACATGGTGGCCAGCTCCTCGGGCCCCACGGCCACCTCGCCCTCGCCGGGGATGTACAGGGTCACCCGCTTTTCCAAAACGTTCTGGCGGATCACCTTGGCCTCGCGGCCGTCGGCCAGGCTCAGGCGTTTGCCCAGCTTGGGAAGGTCCTTCTTGAGGGCCTTGTAGGTTTCGAACTCGTAGGTGAGGCAGCACATCAGGCGGCCGCAGAGCCCGCTGATCTTGGTGGGGTTGAGCGAAAGGTTCTGCTCCTTGGCCATCTTCACGCTCACCGGCTCGAAGTCCTTGAGGAAAGTGGCGCAGCAGATTTCCCGGCCGCAGGAGCCCAGGCCGCCCAAAAGCTTGGCTTCGTGGCGCACCCCGATCTGGCGCATCTCCACCCTGGTGCGCAGGCGTCCCACCATGTCGCGCACCAATTCCCGGAAGTCCAGGCGGCCTTCGGCGGTGAAGAAGAAGATCATCTTGGTGCGGTCGAACAGGCACTCCACCTTCACCAGGTTCATGTCCAGCTTGCGCGAGGCGATGCGCTCCTGGCAGTAGCGGTAGGCCTCTTTTTCCTGCACCGCGTTGTTGGCCTGCTGCTCCAGGTCCTCGGGCGTGGCCAGGCGGAACACCTGCTTGAGCACATAGGGCTCCTCGCCCTCGGGGGGCTCGGGCAGGGCGCGTGGCCCACGGGTAACCTCGCCCAGGGCCAGGCCGTATTCGGTGTCCACGATGACATGATCGCCGGTTTTTAGTACGAACAGGCCGGCGTCGAAGTCGTATATTTTGCTGCCGCGGGAAAAGCGGACTCCCACTACCTTAGGCATGCTTATGGGCCTCCTTTAGACCCGCCAATAGCACCACCATGGCCAGCTCCGGCGCGGCGTTGCCCAGGATTTGTCCCTGGGTTCGGCGCACCTGGGCAAAGGCCCGGCAGGCGTCGGCGATATTCAACTCCGCCTTGGGGCCGGGCAGCCAGGCCATGTTTTGCCGCCCGGCGGCGGTAACCGCCGCGTCTCGAAAATAAAGGGCCAAAAGATCCAGGGCCTGGCTGATGCCTTCCCGGTCGATGCCCTTGCCGCCCCGGTGGGCTCCCACCAGATCCTCGGCAAAGCCCCAATCCTCCAGGGTTTGGCCCCCGGCGGTGAGTTGGCTGACCAGGCGCTCCAGGTCGGCCTGCAACACGGCGGTGTTCAACTCCAAGGCCCGGCCCAGGCTGCCCCCGGCCAGGCCCGCCTTGAGCCGGGCGTCGGCTTGGGACTCGCCCCGGTGCACAAGCTCGGCGGCGATCTCCTCGGCAGTGAGCGGCATGAAGCCAACCTTGCGGCAGCGGCTGACCAGGGTGGGCAAAAGCTCCTTGGCGTCGCCCACGGTGAGCACCAAAATATTGTTCGGCGGCGGCTCTTCCAGGGTTTTCAGCAGAGCGTTGGCGCTGGCCGGGTTCAAATGCTCGGCCTGCTTGATGAGGATCATGCGCTTGCCCCCGCCAAAGGGGGCGAAGCCGGTGGCCCGGATGGCCTCACGCACCTGCTCCACCTTGATCTGGCTGGAGCGGGCCTCGCTGGGCGGGGCCAGAACCAGAAAGTCTTCATGGGTTCCGGCGGCTAGGCGGTGGCAAGAGCCGCAAGAGCCGCAGGGTCCCTCCGGGGTGGGCTCGGTGCAGTTGACCGCCGCGAACATGGCCTGGGCCGTGGTGGCGCGGCCCACCCCGCCAGGCCCCACGAACATGTAGGCATGGGCCAGGCGATCGGCGGCGATCTCGCCTTCCAGCTGGGACAGCGCTCGGCGCTGGCCTATGACACCGGTTAAGTGCATGATGCTTTACGCCGCCAAGCGCTTAAACTCCTTGAGCAAAGGTTCGGCCAGGGCCCACACGGCCAGGGCCACCTCGTCCTGGGGCAGGGAGGCGTCCACCACCTTGATGCGCTCCGGCTCGGCCGCGGCCTGGTCCAAAAAACCCTGGCGCACCTGCTGGTGAAACTCCAGGCCCTCGTTTTCCAGGCGATCCGGGGCCAGGCCCAGCTCGCCCTGGCGCTTGTTGACTCGCCGTAGGCCCTTGCCCGGCTCCATGTCCAGTAGAATGGTCAGGGCGGGCCACACCTCACCGCAGGCCCAGCGGTTGAGCTCGCGCACCCACTCCACTCCCAGGCCGCGAGCCCGGCCCTGGTACACCTCGCTGGAATCGGCGAAGCGGTCGCAGATCACCACCTGGCCTCCGCTAAGGGCCGGGGCGATGATCCGCTCCACGTGCTGGGCCCGGTCGGCCAGATATAAAAACAGCTCCGCTCGCTGAACGGGGTGGTCGTGCCCCGGCGTGGTGAGCAGATCGCGCACCGATGCGCCCAACTGGGTGGCCCCCGGCTCCCGGGTGCCAATCACCGTGAGGCCCAGGCCCCGAGCCCGGCGCACCAGCATGCGCTGCTGGGTGCTTTTGCCCACGCCTTCGCCGCCCTCCAGAGTGATGAAGGGCGGCACGGCTTTAATTTCTTCCACCGCCATTTAGCCCTCTCCCTGGTCCGCCCCGCCGAAAAGGCCCGGGGTGGTTTCCTCGGGCGGCTCGGGGCGCTTCTTGCGCTTGGCCGGGCGGGGAGCCGCCTCGGCCTCGCTCTGCGCCTGGGGTGCGGCCTCGGCCCCGGGCGCGGGGGGAAGCTCCTCGCCGGGCTCCAACCCCTCCAGGGGGCCGGGACCGGTGTAGAGAAAGCGCTCCAAGAGGCGGTGGTATTGGCTCCAGTGGCCCGGCCCGGCTTCCCGGCGGGCGGCTCCGGCCATGGCCATCTTGGCGTCCAAATCGTCGATGAAGTTGAGCACCAGGGCTTCGGCGGTCTTGGGCTTGCGCGGGCTGCCGAACTCGTAGGCCCCGTGGTGGCTGATGATCATGTGCCGGAGGTGCTCGGCCAGGTTGGCGGGAAAGTCCGGGATTCCCGCCAGCTTGCCCTCCAGCATCCTGAGGCCCAGCACCAGATGGCCCTCCATGCGGCCCAGGTCGGTGTAGTCGATGGGCGGGCCGATGGTCAGCTCCAACACCTTGCCCACGTCGTGCAGCAAGGCCCCGGCGATGAGCACCTGGGGCTCCAAATCGGCTGGGTAGAGACCGGCCAGGGCGCGGGCCGAGCGGGCGGTGCTCACCGTATGCTCTAAAAGTCCGTGCACATAGGCGTGGTGAGCCCCCTTGGCCGCCGGGGCGCGCTCAAAGGCGGCGGCGAATTCGGCGTCCTGCACGAAAAACGCTTCGAGTATTTGCTTTAGGTCTGGCTGGCTCACCCAGGACAGGACTTCGGCCAGCCCGGCCTTCAGCTCGTCCAGGGGAATCGGGCTGGCGGGCAGGAAGGAGGCTGGTTCGGCATCGGGGTCGGCCTCCAGGGATTGCAGCACCACCTGGGTGCGGCCCTGGTAGGAGTCCACCCGTCCGGTGGCCTTCACCACCATGCCCGGCGCCAGGGGGGCCATAAGCTCCTCAGCCTGATCCCACAGGCGGCCCTCCAACTCCCCGGTGCGGTCGCCCAAGCGCAACATGCCGTAAGATTTGCCATTTTTGGTGGTGCCCAGAGAGGAGCGCAGCAGCAGATAGCTGCCGTCCAGGGCCTCACCCGGCTCCAGGGTGGCCAGTTCGGGGGAAGCCGAACTCATGCCAGGGTCTCCTGGGCGGCGGCCACCGCGTTGGTGAACACGGCCAGGCCCAGGCCCGGGCCCAGGGGATCAGGCTCCTGGCCGTTGCGGCGGGCCCGCTCCCGGTGCAAGGTCCAGTCGGGGTGCTGGCTGGCCCGGTAAAAGCCCTCGGGGTGGGGCATCAGGCCGAATACCCGCCCGGAGGGGTCGCAGATGCCCGCGATATCATTGAGCGAGCCGTTGGGGTTGGCGGGCCGGCGTCCCTGGGCGGGCTTGCCCTTGCCGTTGCCGTAGCGCACCGCCACCATGCCCTGGCTCTCCAGCCTTTGCAAGGTCTCGTCATCGCAGACGAACTTGCCTTCACCGTGGCGGATAGGCATGTCCACGCGGGCCAAACCCTTGGTGAACAGGCAGGGGCTCCCGTTTTCAGCCAAAAGCTCCACCCAGCGGTCTTGGAAGTTGCCGCAGTCGTTGGCGATAAGTGCCACCTGGCGTTGCCGCCCCTGGAGCATGGGCAACAGCCCCAGGTTCACCAGGGCCTGGAAGCCGTTGCAGATGCCCAGCACCAGGCCGCCGCGCGCCAGGAAGTCGTTTAGCTGAGCGCTGAGGTGGTTGCCCAGACGGGTGGCTAAAAGCACTCCCGCCCCGTGGTCGTCGCCCCAGGCAAAGCCTCCGTCAAACACCAGTATCTGGTAATCGTCCAGGGTTTCCGTGGGACTCCGCTTGGCGGTGCCGGTCAGGTCGCTTATGTGCACTATGGAGGCCGCCGCCCCGGCAAGATTCAGGGCGTGGGCCGTCTCGTTGTCGCAGTTAAGCCCGAAGCCGCTGAGCACCAGGGCCCTTACCTTGTCATGGCCCGGCATCACACCATCCTCCCGAAGCGCCGCCGCCAGGCCCGGCGCATCTGGGCTCCCTTGAGGGCCAGCACCGGCTCACCGGCCAGGCTGACCTCAAGCTCCTGTTTGCGGGTGACCTGGCCGATCTGGGCCCAGGGCACATCTTCCAGCAAGCGCTCGAACTCGCCCCGCCACTTGGGAGCCACGGTCACCACCATGCGGCCGGTGGATTCGCTGAACAACAGGCGCATGGCGTCCAATTCCTCGTAGGCGGGCACTCCGTCCAGCTCCACCGCGAGGCCCAGACGCCCGGCCAGGACCATGCGGGCCAGGGCCAGGGCCAAACCGCCCCGGCTGGGCACGCAGGCCGAGGCCACCAGACCGTCCTTCAGCCCGGCGTACACCGCCCGGCACAGGCGCTTGCTGGCATCGAAATCGCTCTGGGGCACGTTAAGCCCGGTGTGGCCCAGCAGGCCGTACAGGGCGCTTGCCCCCAGCTCGTCTTGGGTGAGGCCCAGCATGTACACGTAGTCCCCGGCCATCTTTGGCTCCAGGGTCTGGATCGCCCCCAGGTCCGGCACCGGCGCGGTGGCGGTGAACATCATGGTGGGCGGGCCGCTCACCCGCTGGGTGAGGCCGTGGATGCCGGTGAGGGTGCCGTCCACGTACATGGAGTCCTTGCCCGAGAGCAAAGGAACCTCCAGGGCCAGGCAGGCGTCCTTTAGGCCCCAGCAGGCGCGCACCAGTTGGGCCGCCTTGTAGCGGCCGTCGGGGTTGCCCAGAGGGTCGTGGATGATGCTGGGCCAGCAGAAGTTGTCCACCCCGCCCACCTGCTCGGGATCGCCGCCCACCGCCACCAAGCGGCGCATGGCCTCCTCCACGCTGGCGGTGACCATGTGGTAGGTGTCGATGTCGCCGTAGCCGGTGTTGAGCACCTGGGCCATGGCCAGGCCCGCCCGGGAGGTGAGCACCGGCAGGATCACCGCCGCTTCGGTAGGGGCGTCCTGGTCCCGGCCCACAAAGGGCTTCACCAGGCTGGTGCCCTGCACCTCGTGGTCGTACTGGCGGTTTATCCACTCGCGGGAGCAGAGGTTGGGCGAGTCCAACAGGTCCAGCACCAGGCCGCTGAGGTCGGTGGGCGGCTTGATCACCGGCTCGCTCAGGCCCCTGGCCGCCGGCGGGGACCATAGGGCCTCGAACTCCCACTGGGGGAAGCCCTCTTCCAAGAACTCCACATCCACGTAGCAGCAAACGTCTTCGCCGTAGGTGAGCTTTAGCTTGCCGTCGCCGGTGAAGGTGCCGATCACCGTGGACTCCACCTGGTGCTTGTCGGCCAGGTCCATGAAGGCCTCGATGTCCCCCGGCTCCACGGCCACGGTCATGCGCTCCTGGCTCTCGCTCACCCATATCTGCCAGGGGTCCAGGCCCGCGTACTTCAGCGGCACCTTCTTCAGATCCACCTCGGCCCCGGGGCTCAGGCGGGCGCTCTCGCCCACCGAGCTGCTAAGGCCGCCGCCGCCGTTGTCGGTGATGTAGGGCACCAACCCGGCGTCGCGGGCCTCCAAGAGAAAGTCGTGCATCTTCTTCTGGGTGTAGGGGTCGCCGATCTGCACGTGGCCCGCCGGGGTGTTCTCGCTGTAGCCCGCGCTGGAGGCGGTCACCCCGTGGATGCCGTCCGCCCCCACCCGGCCCCCGCACATCACCACCAACTGGCCGGGCTTGGTGGTCTTTTCCTCGGTGGGCTCGTTGTTCAGCTTGGCGGGAATCACCCCTAGCGCCGAGACGAACACCAGGCACTTGCCCAGATAGCGCGGGTCGAAGTAGAGAATGCCCGAGGCGGTGGGGATGCCGCTCTTGTTGCCCCCGTCGCGCACCCCTTCGATGATGCCGTCGAGCAGGCGGCACGGGTGCAGGGCCGGGGCAAGCTCGCCATCGTAGTCCCGGGGGGCCACGCAGAAGCCCCACAGCCCGGCCACCAGCTTAGAGCCCTTGCCGGTGCCCATGGGGTCGCGGTAGACCCCCACGATGCCGGTGATGGCCCCGCCGTAGGCCTCCATGTTGCTGGGGCTGTTGTGGGTCTCTCCGGTGATCACGTAGTTGTTCTCGTGGTCCAGCTTGGCCACCCCGGCGTTGTCCCACAACACGCTCACCACCCAGTCCTTGGCTGCGGCCAGCTCCTCGGTGGGGGCCTTGATGGTCTCCTTGAACAGGTTGGCCACCTCCCGGCGCTCGCCGCTCACCAGATCCTGGTACACGAAGCGCCCGCCGAAGGTGTTGTGGTTGCAATGGTCGCTGCGGGCCTGGCTTACATATTCCAGCTCCACGTCGGTGGGGTCGCCCAGGCCCACGGCCCGGCGCTCTTCGCGCACCTTGGGGTCGTTGAAATAGGCCCTGATAACCGGCACGTCCGCCTGGTTCAAGAAAAGGTCGCGGGCGGCGCTCAGGTCCATGAGCTCCTGGTCGCTGCCGATGGCCAGGCTCTTGAAGCCGGGGGCCCTGGCCAGGCGCACCTTGGGCACGGTGACCCCCACGCCCTGGTCCTGGTCCCACTGGCCGCGCGGGATTATGCGCCAGGTCTGGATGAGCCCGTTGGCCAACAACTGGCGGCAGATCGCCTCGGCCCCGGCGGCGTCCAGCTTGGGGGCCTGGATCAAAAACAGGCGGCTGAAATAGACCGCCTCGTCGGAGCCGAAGCCCCGGCCCAGCACGTCTGCCATGGCCTCCAAAGCAGTGTCGCCCTGGTTGTCTTTTACGCCGGGCTTGAAGCCCACCCACAGTGCCCAGTGGAAGCCGGGCAGAACCTGATTCGCCAGGGGCGAAAAGGAGCTAAGCTCGGTAACCGGGTTGGTGAATATTTCCTGCCGGGCCCGCTCCAATTGGGCGGGGTCCAGCTTGGTGTCGAAGGTCAAGACCTTGAGCACCCTAACCTTGTCCAGGGCCAGCCCCAGGTAGGCGCGGGCCTTGGTGACCAGCCCATCGGCGGCGGGGTCGTTAAGCTGGGGCTTGAGGCCTATTTCCAGGCGCTGGGCCATGGTTCCTCACATGGGTTAAACATGCATCGCATCGGGAAAACATGATCTTAGCAAGCAGGCGGGAGCCTGGCAAGGCTCACTCCCTGGGCGGCAGCTTGGCGCTGATTTTGCGCAGCCAGCGGAAGAAGAGCAAACCGAACCCCACGGCCAGCAAAACGCCCAGGGTCATGGCCAGGGCTTTGATGGCCCACAAGGGTAGGGATTGGATAAAATCCAGCATGTGCTCCCCGGTGTTGGTTGCGCCAACCCGCCGCTGTAAAAAGCCGCAAGCGGCCAAGCCGCTCAAGGTTCATGAAACACTCTATCTTACCTGAATAGTATACCGGCTTTTCCCGGTGCTCAAAGCCTAGCACTTTGGCCCCGGCTGGACCATAATGGGGCATGTCCGAACGTCAAAAGCAAACGGCCACGTTAGACATTGCCCATCCCCTGGACCGCTGGCCTCCCGCCGGGGTCACCGTGGTGCTGGCCATCCAATGGCTGGTGATCCTGGTGCCCGGCGTTCTGGTATTGGGCGATGTGGTGGGCTTGGCCTGGGGCCTGGACACGAGCCAGCGTGTGGCCTACATGCAGCGCCTGCTTTTGGTCACAGCCGCGGCCCAGGCGGCCCAGGTGCTCTGGGGCCACAAGCTGCCCGGCCAGGTGGGGCCCTCGGCGGTGCTCATCGTAGGCACCTTGGCCACCATCGCCGCCGGTCCCGCCTCGGTGGCCGGGGCCATGGCCGTGGGCGCGGGGCTCACCGCCCTGGCTGGGTTCACCGGCTTGGCCGCCCGCCTGGGGCGGCTCTACACCCCGCCGGTCTTGTCCTCCTCCCTGCTGCTGGTAGCCATGAGCCTCACCCCCACCATGCGCGACCTGCTTTACAGCCCAGCCGCCGGGGGAGGCGCCGTTTCCGGCGGCTTCCTGTTCGGCCTGGGCTTGGTGCTGGTGATGCTTCTGGCCCAGTACCGCCTCAAAGGCCTGTGGTCCTCGGCGGTGCTGCTCATGGGCATGTTCCTGGGCAGCCTGGCCTACTACGCCCTGGGGCTGGAGCCCTGGCCCGTTTGGCAGGGCGGGGCCATGGCCGGCATACCGACGCTGTTTCCCACCAGCCTGGAATTCGATCCAGGAGTGATCATCGCCTTTGTGTTGTGCTATTTGGCCCTGATCAGCAACGAGCTGGCCACCATCGAGTCCACCGGCCAACTCATCGGGGCCACGGGCATGGACGGCCGGGCCAACCGGGGGGTGGCCGTGGCCGGGTTGGGCGGAGTGGCCGCCGGGCTCATGGGCTCCCTGGGGCCGGTTACCTATTCGGTAAGCCCGGCGGTGGTCATCAGCACCAAGAGCGCCAGCCGCTACACCCTGCTGCCCCTGGCCGCCGCGGTGGCCGCCCTGGCCATGTGGCCGGGAGGCCTGTCGGTGTTCAGCCTGGTACCCACCCCGGTGGTGGGCGCGGTGCTGATCACCCTCATGGCTCAGAGCGTCTACGCCGCCCTGCACCTGCTCTTGGAGGGCGGCAAGATGCCCACCTGGGCCGGCGGAGCCACGGTGGGCATGGCGCTCATCACCGGGGTGATCGTCAGCTTCATCCCCGAGGCGGCCCGCCAGGCCCTGCACCCGGTGGTCCGGCCCATCCTGGCCAACGGCTTCGTGATGGGGCTGGTGGTGGCGCTGCTGTTGGAGCATGTGTTCTTCAGGCGGCAGAAGGACGATACGATTCCGGCCCCGCGTTTGTAAGCGGCGGCTGCGCGGTGCGGCTGCGCCGCTGGGAGAGTGGTGGAATACAGAGATTCTATAATCGAGTAGGTTGGTGTAGAGGGCGCAAGCCCGAAACCCAACAATTCCTTTCCCTGGTCATGCCTCTGCTCGCCAAACCTGGACCCAACCGTCCTCCATGCTCCGCGCCCTCCCGCTCGGGGGAAAGCGAAGATCACCACGTCGCATCTTTTCCAAGATGCTCCTCGTGATGACGGCTATTGCGATAGTAGATAGAAGGCAGGGCGGGGATGAATCCCTCACCCCTCTGTTAAATGGACACTTTTTTCAATAACAGCATAAATATTTGTTGATTGTTTGAAGCGGCCCGACTTTCCTGCAATGTCCTGATTGGTGTATATATTTTACCAAAAAGCCTGAGCATTATCGCCGCTGTATTTGCCTCGCCCCGCCTATACATTTAAAAGAAGGGGGCCGGACGCGCTTCATTGGGGGGCCGGACGCCCGCTTTCTTGATCACTCCTATCAAGGAGACAGGCACATGCACGAAGGTAAACCCAGCCGCACCGCCTTGGGCGTGGCCACCCACCGGGCGGCCCACCAGCTTTTGGACGACCCCAAGGTGTTGGACGATCCCTTGGCCCTGGCCATCCTGGGCCCGGAGCAGGCCGCGGCCATCCAGGCCGATCCCCGCGGCACCGAGACCTCCATCGTCTCGCCGTTTCTGCGCGCCTTCAGCGTGGCCCGCAGCCGCCTGGCCGAGGACGAGCTGGGCCGGGCGGTGGCCCAGGGCGTGGGGCAATACGTGGTGCTGGGCGCCGGGCTGGACACCTTTGCCTACCGGAACCAATACCCCCCGGACGCCCTGCGTATCTTTGAGGTGGACTACCCGGCCACCCAGGCCTGGAAGCAAGGGCTCTTGGCCCAGGCGAACATCACCCCCCCGGAGGGCCTCACCTTCGTCCCCCTGGACTTTCACGACCAGACCCTGGCCCAGGGCCTGACCCAGGCGGGCCACGACGCAACCCAACCCACCTTTTTCGCCTGGCTGGGGGTGACCCCCTACCTGACCCCCGAGGCGATCATGTCCACCCTGGGCTACATCGCCGCCTGCCCACCGGGCAGCGGGGTGGTGTTCGACTACGTGGTCTCCCCCGAGCTGCTGGACTTCAAGGGGCGCATGATCCTGGAGGCCATAGTCAGCCGAGTGAAGGAATCCGGCGAGCCCTGGCAGGCCTTTTTCGACCCCGCCGCCTTTGCCGGAGAGCTGGCCGCCCTGGGCTTTGGCCGCGTGAGCGACCTGGGCCAGGCCGAGATCAACGCCCGCTACTTCGCGGATCGCTCCGATGGGTTGGGGGTGGGGGTTATGTGTCGGCTGATAAGCACCTGGGTGTGAGTTAGGCGGCTGTGCCGCACGGCTGCGCCAAACCCCGCATGGCGGCGTTGTCGGCGACACTCGGTCCTCGCGGTAGCCTTGCCCTGCGGCGTCTGGCTGTGCCGCTGAAGAGGGAACGGTCCTGCTACATACCGAGCAATAGCGTGGTTGGGTAGAGGGCGAAGCCCGAAATCCAGTAACTCCACGAATCGCTTTTGCTGATATTTGGCGGTCGGCGCTGGTAACGCCGATCTCAGATGCGGCTCAGGGGTTCGTCCTTCTTCTTGGCCTCGCCGTTGCCGGGGCGGTAGCGCTCGTCGTATTTCATATCCACCTGAGGCTCGGCCACCGGCTGGTCCAAATGCAGCTTCATCTCGATGACCCCCTGGCTCACCAGGCCGGTCACCGCGTAGCCCATGGTCTTGAGGATGTTCATGCTGGCCATGTTCTCGGGCATCACGTAGGCGTTGGCCACCAGGTAGCCCCGGTCGTGGGCCACGTCCAGCACCGCCTTCATGAGGGCCCGGCCCAGGCCCTTGCCCTGCATCTCCGTGGCCACCGCGAAATCCACCTCCGGCTCGCCGTCACCGCCCAATACGTAGCGGGCCACCCCCACCATGCGCTCGGCCCCGAACTCCCCGGCCAGGGCCACCAGCGAAAGCTCCCGGTGATAGTCGATGTTGACCATCTTCTGCATGTCCTTTTTGGGGAAGGCCTTGGTGGCGTGCAAAAAGCGGTAGTACACCTCGCGGTCGGTCATGGAGTAAAAGAACTCCTGCACCATGCGCTCATCGGTGGGCTTCACCGGCCGGATGAAAACCTCGCCACCGCCCTTTAGCTCGGCGTGGCGCTCGTAATTGTCGGGGTATACCCCGGTGAACAGCGGGGCCAGGATCTGGCGCTGGCTGATCAGCCCGCCTTCGCGGGCGGCGGTCAACAGGGCGTCGCGGTGGTTGGGGTGGGCGATGTCGATGAGCGCCACGGTGCGCTCGCGCAAGGACAGGCCGTGCAGATACACCGCGCCGTATTCGGTGGCCACGCTGCGCACCCCGGCCCGGGTCACCGCCACTCCCGCCCCCGGCGCGATCTGGGGCACCACCCGGCTGGAGCCGTCGGGCCTCAGCGAGGGCAGCACCACGATGCCCTGGCCGCCGGGGCTGGCCGAGGCCCCGCGCAAAAAGTCCACCACCCCGCCCATGCCCGAGTAGATGCGCCCCTCGCGGTCGGCGGTGCACACTTGGCCGGTGAGGTCCACCTCCAGGGCCTCGTGCACGCTGAACATGCGCTGGTTGGCCGCGATCACCGCCGGGTTGTTCACCTCGCGGGTGGGCAGCAAGAGCACCTCGGGGTTGTTGTTGACGAAGCTGAACAGCTTTTCCCCGCCCAGGCAAAAGGAGGCCACCACCTTGTGGGGGTGCAGGCCTTTGCCCGCCCCGGTGACCGCCCCGCTTTTGATCAGCGGCAGATAGGCGTCGGTGAGGGCGTCGCTGTGGATTCCCAGGTTTTTGCGGCCGCCCAGCTCGCCCAACACCGCCTGGGCCATGCGCCCCAGACCGGCGTGGATGGTGGCCCCGTCGGGGATCAGCCGGGCCACCTGGCGGGCGGCTTTTATGGCCACCTCGTCGGGGCTGGTCTGGCTGAAGGTAATCAGGGGTTGGGTGTGCTCCACGATGCAGTCCAGGCGGCTCACCGGGATGTAGCTGTCGCCGTGGGTGCGGGGCATCTCGGGGTTCACCTGGGCGATGACCAGGCGGGCCTGGCCAATGGCCTCGCCGGCCACGTCCACCGAGACCCCCAGGGAGCACCAGCCGTGCTCGTCGGGCGGCGACACCTGGATGAGCACCGCGTCCACCGCCAGGCGCCCCGAGCTTATCAGGTCCGGCAGGTCGCTCATGTGCAGGGGCACGTAGTCCGCCGCGCCCTCGCTCACCGCCCGGCGGGCGGCGGCGGCCACGAAAAAGCGCATGGCCGTGAAGTTGTCGGCAAAGGCCTCGGAGGTGTAGTCGCTGGCGGCCACGCTGATGGCCTGGATGACCTGCACGTCCAACAGGGAGGGAGCCCGCCGCGACAGGGCGGCCACCAGATGGCGCGGCTCGGCGCAGCCCGAGCCGATGTATACGCTGCTGCCCGAGCGCAAACGGCTCAGGGCCTGGTCGGCGTCCATGCGCCGCTTGCGGTATACCTCGCGCCAGTCCAAAGGCTACTCCCGGCTTGGCTCGTCCTCGTCCTGTTGGCTGGGATTGGCCGGCAAATGGCAGGCCTCGTGCAGCAGGTTTTCCACCGTGGCCATACAGGGTCCGCCGCGCTCCATTGCGTCGTCCACCAGGCGCTCCCAAAGCTCGCGGCTGGGGTCGAAGCCCTCTTCCAACCGGCGGGGCTGGTTCAAAATCGGTTTGGGGTCTTTTTCCATGCTGCTTACCTCCACCACCCGGCCCTCATGAAATACGCGGACCAAGTTGAAGACCTATATTAAGATAAAAAGCCCGGCATATAAATCAAATAGGTGGATACGGCCTTTTTAGGCCCCGTCCCCCGGTGTGGCTCAGCGGTTCCAGCGCTCCAAATCCCGGCCCAGGAACGCCTCCAGTCTGCGGTTATAGGGCCGGTAGAACTCCAGCAGGCGCTCCCTGGCCTGGCGGCTCATGGGGGGATACTTGCGCTTGACCAGGGGGCCCCGGCAAGCCTGCTTGATCCAGTGCTTGGGCACCCACTTCTGGTACTTGTTGCGCTTCAGGAAAAAGGAGTGCACCGGGTTGTCCCACACCATGGAGGAGTTGGAGGCCCGGGTCATCTCCGGGCAGCGGAAGCTCGGGTCCACCCCCAGGAAATCGAAGCAGCGGCCAAACACCGCCTCCGGGTCCTGCTTCAGGTCCTCGAAGATCAGCACCAGCATCCGCTCGCGCTTAAACAGCTCCAAATAGCTTTCGATCTGGTTGATGTACGCCCCCCGGCTGAAGTATCCCCGCTCTCCGTGGCGGTATTCCGGGGTGAGGGCCACGTCTATGGCCTGCTCAAAGGAAAGGGGCTCGGCCAAAAAGCGGCGGTTATCCCAG
This sequence comes from Desulfarculaceae bacterium, assembly GCA_021737645.1. GTDB lineage: Bacteria > Desulfobacterota > Desulfarculia > Desulfarculales > Desulfarculaceae > Desulfoferula. The sequence continues at coordinate 39,693 of JAIPDO010000017.1, read as the reverse complement.
TACTGGGAATAGGCCCGGTCCACCGGGTTGCGCAGCACGGCAACCAACTTGGCCTGGGGCATCAGGTCGTGGATGCGCTGGGCCACCCCCGGCTTGCAGATGTAGCCCGGCGAGGCCTCGCATACCGCCAGGGCGCTTGAGGGTGCGCCCTTGAAAAACGATTGGTAATACTCCACCCCCCGGCGGTAGTGGTTGTCGTGGAAAAAGAAGTTCACTTCCTTGACGTCGGGGATGAAAACCTGGGGATGACGCTTGAGCACCTGAAAAAGGGAGGTGGTGCCACTGCGTTGGGCTCCGATGACCAAGAAATTGGGTAACATGCGGTGTCCTGCGACAGCCCGGAGGCGTCCATGAAGGATAGTGTCATGCAGCCGGGGGCCATTGTGGCGAGTGACGGCGCGCAGTCTGCGCCGGCTGCAGGGGCAAGGCAGGTAACCGGGTGATATCCAACTTAAAAAATAAGGTTGGCCGCACACCGTTGTTGCTTAAAATATCCCTTTCCTGGCGGTGGGTCAATAAGCGCCCGCCAAGGCCTTTCGGCCCCGGCGGGCGCGTGACGCTCAGGCCGGTTTTTGGGCGATGATGTAGCCGAAGCTCAGCCAGCGGCCGCCGTCGGCCTCGATGGCCTTGGGGTCCTCCTCGGGCTTTTGCTTGCAAAAGGGGTCGTGCGCGGCGTATTCGCGCCACCAGGCCATGGCGTCAGGGGCGTAGGCGGCCTCCGACACCGTGAACCCGGCCCGCTCCACCGCGGCCGTGGTTTGGCCCAGGCCGCGAAAGCACTCCTTCCAGGGGTACTCCGGTTGGCTCATGTAGGGCTCCAGGTCCGGCGGCAGCGCCACCTCCAGGTGCATGGGCTCGCCCAGGCCGAAGACCCCGCCGGGCCTCATGACCCGCAGGATTTCCTTGAGCGCGGCCAGGTAACCGTCCTCGCCCTGCATGACGCGCAGCATCTCCAGGGCGGTGGTGGAGTAGGCGAAGTCGAATGAGCGGGAGGCCAGCTTGGTGTCGGGCACGCCCAGCTCCAGGGCCAGCACCGAGCTCTGCACGCCCCAGGCCTCGGCGTTGCGCCTGAGGTGCTCGGCCATGGGCTCCCCGCTGACCCGGTCCGCCCAGGGGTCGATACCCACCGCGCTCTGGCCGAACTCCTTGGCCAGGAAGCAGGTCTGCCAGCCCCGGTTGCAGCCCACGTCCAAAAGCCTTGTGCCGGGCAGGAGGCCCATCTTGTGGGCCATGAACTCGGCCAGCTTCAGCCCGCCGGGGCCGCTGCATTGCTCGTAAATGGTGTCCAGGTCGGTGTATTGGGAAGATTTGGGATAGGTGAAATTGGACAAAACTATGCTCCCGTCTGTCTGAGGCGGTATCGGCGCCGGGCAGGGCCCGGTATTTTGCTTGATGGGCTGAACAGACTAGAGAGCGACCGGCAAAAACTCACCCCCTCCCGCGATTCTTCTGAAGATTGGCCCTTAACCCCGCCAGTGTAACCGGGCCTCAGGCCTTGGTCAAACCCGGCGGCGGCCCGAGTTTGTGATTTTGTCCAAAAGAGCAGCCAACTCTATTGCCAGACGGCGGACGGCGGGTTAAGTTCGAGCAGATCGCTGGGGGAGGATGACGGTGGCCCAGATCCTGGACAACGTACTGCCGGTGTTCGTGCTCATTGCTTTGGGCCGTCTGATCATGGCCAAGGGCTGGGCCCCGCCCGCCTTTTTCGCGGCCTCGGACCGGATCGTCTACTTCATCTTTTTCCCGGCCCTGCTCTTTCTCAAGATAGGCTCGGCCGGGGCGGAGCTCAGCGCCCCTCCGGCGCTCATGGCCGCCGTCTTGGCCGCCATCGTGGTGGTGTGGGGGCTGAGCCTGGTCTACGCCCGCCTGGCCGGGGTGTCCCCCTTTCAGGCCGGCACCTTCAGCCAGGTGAGCTACCGCTTCAACACCTATGTGGGCATGGCGGTGATCCTCAGCGCCTTTGGCGAGGAAGGGGTGGCCCGCTTCGGCATCCTTATCTCCATGGCCATCCCCTTCATCAACCTGTTGGCCGTCTCCACCCTGGTGTGGTATTCCCAGGCCTCCTTCAGCGGGGCCCAGAAGGCTTTGCTGGCCTTCAAGGCTCTGCTGGCCAACCCCTTGATCCTTTCGTGCCTGGCGGGCATCGCCTGGGCCCACTCCGGCCTGGAGCTGCCCCTGTTCCTGAAACGCTCCCTGGCCCTGGCCGGCGGCCTCAGCCTGCCCCTGGCCCTGCTGTCCATCGGCGGCTCCCTGGCCCTGGGCAAGCTCAAGGGCCGGGTGGCGCTCAGCCTGCTGTCTTGCCTGCTCAAGCTGTTGGTGCTGCCCCTGGTGGGCTGGGGCCTGCTCACCCTGGCCGGGGTGGGAGGACTGTCGCTCACCGTGGCCATGATCTTTTTGGCCCTGCCCACGGCCACCAGCGCCTACATACTTTCAACCCAGATGAACTCCGACGCCGACCTGGCCGGGGCCGCCATCGTGCTGGGCACCTTGCTCAGTTTTTTCAGCCTTTCGGCGGTGCTGTTGATCTTTGCCTAGGTAACCGGTGTGTGTTAGATTTTATCGAGGAGACCAGATGAGCAAACTCACCGTATTTCTAATCCGAGCCGCGGCCGGTCTGCTGGGTGGCTTCGTTCTGTGGCGCTTATTCTTCCGCGAAACCACGCCCTGGTGGACCTTCCTGGTGTTGGCGGTGATCGTTATCGCCGCGGCTTACGCTTCCGAGATTTGGCGACTGAAGAAAAAGCTCGAGAACAAACAACCTTGACCTGACAACACAAGAGCGCTCACCACTTGCCGGGAGGGACACGGGCATGAAGGTGTGGTTGCTGATTCTGACCCTGGGATTGGCCTGCTGCTGGGCGGCGGCCCCGGTTTTGGCCGCGCCGAGGCCCCAACTGGAGCAGGCCAAGGCAGCCTACGCCGCGCGCTACGCGGTGGACAAGGGTTGGAAGTACTTCGACCGGGGCGACCTGGCCGGAGCCCTGCGCCGTTTCCACCAGGCCACCATCATCGACCCGGCCTTCGCCCCCGGCTATTTCGGCAAGGCCTTTGTTTACTCCCGGCAAAAGCGCTGGGACTTGGCCGAGACCAACTATCTCAAGACCATGGAACTGGCCCCGGAGTTTACCCACGCCTACGGCAACCTGGCCGTGGTGTATTGGTCCCAGGGCAAGGTGGCCATGGCCGCGCCCTATGTGCGCCGCGCCCTGGAGCTGGCCCCCACCGACCCCATGGTGCAGGAAAACGCGGCCTACTACTTTTTCTACTCCGCCAACTACGACGCCGCCTGGCGTCACCTGAAAAAGGCCAAGGCCCTGGGGGCGCGGCCTGATCCCAATTTTGTTAAGGATCTCAGAGCCCGCCTCTCCAACAGTAATTAGGCGGCACAGCCAGGAAGCGCCATGCTGCGTTGTCGGCGGCGCTCAAGCCTCGATGTGGCTTTGGCCACACCTCCGGCTTTTGCTTGCCGAGCGCCTTGCCTGGCACTCCCTGGCTGTGCCGCTGGGGTGGCCGTCGGTCATAAAGATTTCATTTTGGCGTAGGTTGGGTAGAGCGAAGCGAAACCCAACAAGATTTCTGATTCATCCAGCAAACAGCAGGTCATTGCGAGGTCCGCCGCCCATGGCGCCGGTCTGAAAAAGGGGCTGCGTGCGGCGGGCCGTGGCAATCTTCCTTTTCCCTCGTCATGCCTCCCTTCAGGGGATGCGGCCGTCCCGCCTGGGGGAAGGCGAAGTTCGCCACGTCGCATCTTTTCCAAGATGCTCCTCGCGATGACGGCTATTGCTGGAGGCATGGGCGGGAATTGCGTGCCTTGTCCGAGCATTGATGCCGACACGAAAGCACAGTATTCGGTTGGACTAGATTCGCGTAGGTTGGGTAGAGCGTAGCGAAACCCAACAAGCCCTCTTGTGCCGGAAATAAAAAAGGGCGGGGATAAGCCCCGCCCCTACATCAATGCTGTTTTCGTCTTAACCTACTTCTTGCCCTGCTCCACCACATGCAGAGACTTGCTGCGGTCCTGGTCCAGGTCCATCTTGAGGAACGGCCCCTGGGTGGGCAGGGCGATGGTCAGCTCGGGCGTAAGGTCCACCTCCAGCGTTACCTTGCCCAGGCGGGTGGCCAGCAGGTGGCCGCCCTTGGTCTTGTCGGCGCTGAGGAAATGCAGGTGCCAGCCCGGCGCGCCGGTGCCCTTGGCATAGGCCGGGGAGATGAAGCCCACCAGCTCGCCGTCCACCTGCTGCCAGTTGAACACCGCCTGGTGTTTTACCACCGCCAGCAGCGGGGGATAGGGCGGCTTCTGGGCGGGCACGCTGCGGGCCTTGATGGCCGCGAAACGCCCCTTCACCCGCACCGCGTAAAACAGGTTGCGGCTGGGCAGGCGGGTATCCAGCCATTTTTTAAGGCCCGGAAAATCCAGGCCCGCCGGGGGGCGCAGGGTCATGTCCGGGTCGAAGAAGGTCACCTGGGCAAAGGGAGTCATGGTCTGTGGCGGCATGGCATGCGGAGTGCCCTGCATGTCGATCCGGTACACCACCCCGTGGCTCACCACCATCTCGCCGTTCAGGTCCTGGAAGGTGCCCAGGCCGGTGTCGCCGTGCCCCAGCAACTCGCCGACGCTCACTGAGCCGTAGTAGTCACCGGCCAGCAGGGCGTCCAGCAGCGAGACCTGGAACAGGGTCTCCCGGCCCGGCCCACCGGCCATGGCGGGCAGGGCCAGGGTGAGGCTCAGAGCCAGCGCGGCCAGCAAACGTCCGGCCCGCATTTTAGGCCCCCATGCGCGCGATGACCGCCTGGGCCATTCCCATGGTGCCCAGGCTGCCGCCCAGGTCGCCGGTGGTCTCGCCGGCGGCCAGGCAAGCGGCCACCGCGTCCTCCACCGAGGTGGCCATGTCGCCGTAGCCCAGGTGCCTTAGCAGCATGGCCGCGCAGAGGATGGCCGCCGTGGGGTTGGCCTTGCCCTGGCCCGCGATGTCCGGGGCGGTGCCGTGCACCGGCTCGAACAGGGCCGGGCCGTCGCCCAGGTTGGCGCTGGGGCACATGCCCAGGCCGCCGATTAGCCCGGCGGCCAAGTCGCTCAAGATGTCGCCGAACAGGTTGGTGGTGAGGATCACCTGGAAGTCCTGGGGCCGCAGCACCATGCGCATGGCCACCGAGTCCACCAGGGCCTCTTCGTATTTGATCTGGGGGAATTCCTTGGCCGCCCGGCGGCAGGCCTCCAGGAAGACGGTGTCGGTCTTCTTGAGCACGTTGACTTTGTGCACCGCGGTGACCGTATCGTAGCCCGCCTGGATGGCGAACTCAAAGGCGCAACGGGCGATGCGATAAGAAGCCGCGTCGGTGATGATGCGGGTGGCGGTGGCCTTGCCCGGCTCGGGCTCGTCCTCGCCGCCGAAGTACATGCCCTCGCTGTTTTCGCGCACGATCATCATGTCGGTTTCCGGGCGCAGGCAGTCCACGCCCTTGTAGGCCTTGCTGGGGCGCAGGTTGGCCCAGGCCTTCAGCTCGGCCCTGAGCCGCAGGATAACCTGGGCCGCGCAGGCCCCGGCCGCGCCGAAGAGCACGGCGTCTGATTTCAGCGCCCCGTCCAGGGTTTCCTGGGGCAGGGCCACGCCGGTGGCTTCCAGGGTGCCGTCGCCCGCCTGAAAGTGGGTGAAGTTGAGCTCCGCGTTGGTGGCCTTAAGCACCGCCATGGCGGCCTCGGTTACCTCAGGGCCTACGCCGTCGCCGCCGATTACCGCTATCTCATGCTGCTTGCTCACTGCTGGTCTCCCTTGGTCGCCGCCTGCCAGGGCTCGGCGTGGTTTTTTTCATAGGCCGTGATGGCCGCCTCGTGGGTCAGGGTGAGGCCCACCTCGTCCAGGCCCTCCAGCAGGCAGTGCTTGCGGAAGGGGTCCACCGGGAAGATGCAGGCGAAGCCGTCAGGCCCGCTGATGGTCTGCTCCTTGAGGTCCACGGTTAGGCGGTAGCCCGGCTGGGCTTCCACCCGCTTGAACAGATCGTCCACCAGGGCGCTCTCCAACTCGATGGGCAGCAGGCCGATCTTGTAGGAGTTGCCCTTGAAGATGTCGGCGAAGCTGGGGGCGATCAGCGCCCGGAAGCCGTAGTCCTGCAAGGCCCAGGGGGCGTGCTCCCGGCTGGAGCCGGAGCCGAAGTTTTCCCGGGCCAGCAGGATGGTGGCCCCCTGGTAGTGGGGCTGGTTGAGCACGAACTCGTCCACCAGGTTACCGGCCTCGTCGTAGCGGTGGTGGTAGAACAGCACCTCGCCGTAGCCTTCGCGCTCCACCCTCTTCAAAAACTGCTTGGGCACCAGCTGGTCGGTGTCCACGTGGGCCATGTCCAGGGGCACCACAACTCCGGTGAGCTTTACGAACTTTTCCATTAGATGAACTCCCTGGGGTCGCTCAGGCGGCCGTTAATGGCGCTGGCCGCGGCCATGGCCGGGCTGCACAGGTGGGTTCGCCCGCCCTTGCCTTGGCGGCCCTTGAAGTTGCGGTTGCTGGTGGAGGCGCAGCGCTCGCCCTCGGGCAACACGTCCGGGTTCATGGCCAGGCACATGGAGCAGCCCGGCAGGCGCCACTCAAAGCCAGCCTCCGTGAAAATCTTGTCCAGGCCCTCGGCCTGGGCCTGGGCCTTCACCTGCATGGAGCCGGGCACCACGATGGCGGTGACCCCTTGGGCCACCTTGCGGCCCTTGGCCACTGCCGCGGCGGCGCGCAGGTCTTCCAAACGGCCGTTGGTGCAGGAGCCGATAAAGGCGTAGTCGATGGGCACTTCGCTGAACTTTCGGCCGGGCTTCAGGTCCATGTAGGCCAGGGCGTCGGCCGCGGCCTTTTGCCTTTCAGCGGGCAGGGAGGCGGGCTCGGGGACCACGCCGCCGATACCCGCCACCTGGCCGGGGTTGACCCCCCAGGTGAGCATGGGCTCCATGGCGCTGATGTCCACCTTCACCCGCTTGTCGAACTTGGCGTCCGGGTCGCTGGGCAGGGTTTTCCAGAAGGCCACCGCCCGCTCCCAGTCCTCGCCCGCCGGGGCAAAGGCGCGGCCCTTCAGCCAGGCGAAGGTGGTCTCGTCCGGGGCCACCATGCCCGAGCGGGCCCCGGCCTCGATGCTCATGTTGCACAGGGTCATGCGCCCTTCCATGGACAGGGCGCTGATGGCCGGGCCCATGTACTCCACGGCGTAGCCGGTGGCCCCGTCGTTGCCCAGCTGGCCGATGACCGCCAGGACGATGTCCTTGGCCGTGCATCCGGCGGGCAGATCGCCCACTACCTCAACGGCCATGCAGGGAGGCTTGGCCTGGGGCAGGGTCTGGGTGGCCAACACGTGCTCCACCTCGCTGGTGCCGATGCCGAAGGCCAGGGCCCCGAAGGCCCCGTGGGTGGCGGTGTGGCTGTCGCCGGCCACCACGGTGTTGCCCGGCAAGACGATGCCCTGCTCGGGCATGGTCACGTGGATGACCCCCTGGCGGTTTTCACCCCAGGCGAAGTAGGGCACCCCGAAGTCCAAGGCGTTCTGCTCCAAGGCGGCCATTTGGGTCTCGGCCACCTCGTCGTCCAGGGGTCGGGCCATGTGGGTGGTGGGCACCACGTGGTCGCACACCGCCCAGGTAAGGTCCGGGCGGCGCACCTTGCGGCCGTCGCGGCGCATGGCCGAAAAGGCCTGGGGCGAGGTCACCTCGTGCACCAGATGCCGGTCGATGTAGATGAGGTCTGGGCGGCTTTGTTCGCTCCGCACCAGGTGGTTGTCCCAGATTTTATCCAGCAGCGTGGGCACGTTACTCCCCTTTTCGGTCCGCCAAAGGTCCGACGCGCTAATAAATTTACGTCCAGTTGAAACCGCTCGGCAAATATATCACGGCCCGGTTGGTTATGGCCGGGGGCGGCTTGCGCCGCCCCCTGAGGTTCAATTATTCACCCAGCCACTTCATCATGCCGCGAAGCTGCGCGCCAACCTTCTCCATCTGATGCTCTTCGTCCTTGCGCAACAGGGCGTTGTACACGGGGCGGTTGACCTGGTTCTCCAGAATCCACTCCCGGGCGAAACGGCCGTCCTGGATCTCGTCCAACACCCGGCGCATCTCCTTCTTGGACTCGGCGGGCACCACGCGGGGGCCGCGAGTGATGTCGCCGTACTTGGCGGTCTCGGAGATGAAGCGGCGCATCTTCTTGAGGCCGCCCTGGTAGATCAGGTCGATGATCAGCTTGGTCTCGTGGATGCACTCGAAGTAGGCCATCTCCGGAGCGTAGCCCGCCTCCACCAAGGTCTCGAAACCGGCTTTCATCAGGGAGGACAGGCCGCCGCACAGAACCGCCTGCTCGCCGAAAAGGTCGGTCTCGGTCTCTTCCTCGAAGGTGGTCTCGATGACTCCTGCGCGGGCGCCGCCGATGCCCCAGGCGTAGGCCAGAGCCAGGTCCTTGGCGTTGCCCGAGGCGTCCTGGGCCACGGCGCACAGGCAGGGCACGCCCTGGCCCTGCTCATACAGGTCGCGCACCAGCTTGCCGGGGCCTTTGGGGGCCACCATGATCACGTCGTTGTCCGCCGGGGGAATGATCTGGCCGTAGTGCAGGTTGAAGCCGTGGGCGAACAGCATGGCCGCGCCGGGCTTGATATTGGGGACCACGTACTTCTGGTAAACCTCGGGCTGGGAGGTGTCGGGCAGCAGGAAGCAGATGATGTCCGCGCCCTTGATCGCCTCGTTGATCTCCATGGGCTCCAGGCCGTCGGCCTTTACCGCCTCGAAGGTCTTGCTGCCCTCGCGCAGGCCCACCACCACATTGAGGCCGCTGTCGGCCAGGTTGCGCGAGTGGGCGTTGCCCTGGCTGCCGTAGCCCAACACGCAGATGCGTTTGTCGGCCAGCAGCTTGGGGTTGGTGTCGCTCTCATAGTAGATGTTAACGCTCATCGTCGGGTTCTCCTTAAAATTAGGCTAAGCGCCTTAGTCTTGTTTATCGATCTCTTGGGCCAGGCGCTCGGCCGCCCGGCTGATATTATAGGTGCCTTCTTCTTCCATGTCGTAACCCGAGGCCGACTCGCTCCAGTAGTCGGCCATGGGCCCTTGGCTGCGGGCCATGGCGATCTGGCCGGTGCGGGCCATCTCCTGGATGCCGTGGGGCCTGAGCAGGTCTATGAACGCCTCCAGCTTCTCGCGGTTGCCGGTGACCTCCAGGATCAAGCCCTGGTTGTCCACGTGGTCCACTCTGGCCCGGAAAATCTGGACCAGTTGCAGCAACTCACCCCGCTTGTCGTGGGGGGCGTTCACCTTGATCATGAGCAGGCCGCGCTCCACCCTGGGGCGCCCGGTCAGGTCACTGACTTTTATCACGCTCACCAGACGGCGCAACTGCTTGACCACCTGATCGATAACCGGGGGGTCTCCGGCCACCACCACGCTGATGCGGCTGACCTTGGGGTCGTCGGTTTCGCCCACGGCCAGGGAATATATGTTGAAACCGCGCCGGGCGAAGAGCCCGGAGACCCGGCTGAGGACGCCGCGCTCGTTGCGGACCAAAACCGATATGGGGCTTAGGTTGTCCATGGCTCTACTCCTCGCGTTTCTGACCGGGGCAGGGGATGAAGTCGGCGTTGGCGCCGCCGGGCGGCACCATGGGCAGCACCAGGGCCTCGCGGGCCACGGCCACGTCCAGCACCACCGGAAGGTGCTTTTCAGCCGCCTCGGCCCGAGCCCAGGCGATGGCCTCCACCAGCTCCTCGGTGGTGGACACCTCGCGCCCCAGCCCGCCGAAGGCCTGGGCCACCCGCGCGTAGGGGGGCGGCTGCAGGTCGGTTTCGGCCTGGCGCTTGTCCAGGAACATCTCCTGCCATTGGCGAACCATGCCCAGGAAGTTGTTGTTGAGGATCAGCACCACGATGCCCACCTTGTAGCGCACCGCCGTGGCCAGCTCCTGGATGGTCATCAGGAAGGAGCCGTCGCCGTCGATGAGCACCACTTCCTTGTCCGGCGCGCCCACTTTGGCCCCCACCGCCGCGGGCAGGCCGAAGCCCATGGTGCCCAGGCCACCGCTGGAGATCAGGGTGCGGGGCTCTTTGAAGGGATAGAACTGGGTGGTGTACATCTGGTGCTGACCCACGCCGGTGACCACGATGGCTTCCTGGGGCAGGGTGCGCCCCAGAAGCTCCACCACCGCCTGGGGGGCGATGGCCGGGGACTTGTCCGCGTAGGTCATGGGGTAACAGCTCTTCCAGGTCTCGATCTGGTCCCGCCACAGGGAGTAGTCCGGCTTCTCATCCCAGGCCGCCACGCCCTTGACCATGGCGGCCAGCACCGGCTTGGCGTCGCCCACGATGGGCACCAGGCAGGGCAGGTTCTTGCCGATCTCGCTGGCGTCCACGTCGATGTGGATGAACTGGGCGTTCGGGGCGAAGGTGTCCAGCTGGCCGGTGACCCGGTCGTCCAGGCGGTTGCCCACGCACAGGATCAGGTCGGCCTGGTGCAGGGCCAGGTTGGCGTAGCCGGTGCCGTGCATGCCGGGCATGCCCAGGTAAAGCTCGTCGCCTGCCGGGAAGGCGCCCAGGCCCATGAGGCTGGTGCTCACCGGGATGCCGGTGATCCTGGCCAGTTCCCTGAGCTCTTCATGGGCCCCGGCGATGATCACCCCGCCGCCGGCCAGGATGACCGGCTGCTTGGCCTGGGCCAGCACCTTGAGCGCCCGCTCTATCTGCAGGGGATGGCCCCGGTAGGGAGGCTTGTAGCCGGTGGGCGCGCTGGGCGCGGCCAGCAGGTGGTCGCAGGGCGCGGTCATCACGTCCTTGGGCAGGTCTATGAGCACCGGGCCGGGGCGGCCGGACAGGGCCACGAAAAAGGCCTCGGCAAACACGCCCGGCAGCTCGTCCACGCTGCTGATCTGGTAGTTGTGCTTGGTGATGGGCATGGTGATGCCGCGCATGTCCGCCTCTTGGAAGGCGTCGTTGCCCAGCAGGTTGCTGGTCACCTGGCCGGTGATGGCCACCATGGGGGTCGAGTCCATGAAGGCGTCGGCCAGGCCGGTGACCAGGTTGGTGGCTCCGGGGCCGGAGGTGGTCATCACCACCCCCACCTTGCCGGTGGCCCGGGCATAGCCCTCGGCCATGTGGGCCGCGCCTTGCTCGTGGCCCACGATCATGTGCTGGATGCTGCCGTCGCGGAAAAGCGCATCGTAAACCGGCATGATGGAGCCGCCGGTCATGCCGAAGATCACTTCCACCCCTTGATGTTTCAGGCAGGCCACCACCGCGTCGGCGCCGGTGTAGGCGGCCTTGTGGTCCTGAGGTTTGGCTGGGGTATTCATGGCGTCCTTCCTTGGGCCGCTGTTCGGGCCGCCAGAGTGGGTTAGTCTTATTTGTCGAGACAGCATCAGGCCCAGTTCGTCGCGGGCCGTATTGCTTTTATGGCTAAAGGGACTCATTGTCCTAGTTTCCTTTGAGAACCGCTCCCCCGGCCGCGCTGCCCACCAGGGCTGCGTAGCGGACCAGGGCTCCGCGGGTGAATTTCGCTTCGGGTTGCCGCCACTGTTGGCGGCGGCGTTGCATCTCCGGCTCATCCAGGCGCAACTGAATGGTGCGCGCCTCGATGTCCAAGGCGATGAGGTCGCCGTTTTGTACAAGACACATGGGGCCTCCCGCGGCGGCTTCGGGGGATACGTGGCCGATGGCCGCGCCCCGGCTGCCTCCGCTGAAGCGTCCGTCGGTGACCAGGGCCACCTTGCCGTCCAGGGGCCCGCCGCTGACCAAGGCGGTCAGGGCCAGCATCTCGCGCATGCCGGGGCCTCCGGCGGGGCCTTCGTAGCGCACCACGATCACTTCGCCGGGCTGGATGACCTGGTCGGTGTAGGCGGCCACCGCGTCTTCCTCGCAGTCGAAGACCCGGGCCGGGCCGCTGAAGGAGCGCATCTCAGGAGCCACCGCCGCCGCCTTGACCACGCAGCCGTCCGGGGCCAGGTTGCCCTTAAGGACCGCGATGCCGCCCTGGGCGCTGAGCGGAGCTTCCATGGTGTGGATCACCCGCTTGCCGTCCACTTCGTAGGTCGAGGTTTCAGGCGCCAGGTACTCGGCCAGGGTGTCGCCGCCCACGGCCAAGCAACCGGTGTCCAGCACCGGCTCCAGGGCCTTCATCACCGCGCCCACGCCGCCGGCCGCGTCCAGGTGCTCCATGCGCAGATCCCCGGCCGGGCTCAACTTGGTCAAGTGCGGGGTTTCGCGGGACAATCGGTCGAAATCGGCCAGGCCGAACTCCACCCGGGCCTCGTAGGCGATGGCCGGCAGGTGCAGACAGGTGTTGGTGGAGCCGCCCAGGGCCAGATCCACCCGGCAGGCGTTGAAAAAGGCTTCTTTAGTAAGGATGTCCAGAGGCCGCAGATTCTTTTTGAGCGCGGCCACCGCAGCCTTGCCGCTGGCCTGGGCCAGCTCGGCCCGCTTGGGGCTCTGGGCCAGGGCGCTGGCCCCGCCGGGCAGGGCCAGGCCCATGGCCTCGGACATGCAGGCCATGGTGTTGGCGGTGAACATGCCCGAGCAGGAGCCGGGGCCGGGGCAGGCGGCGCATTCCAGGGCGGTGAGCTGCTCGTCGCTCCACTGGCCGGACTGCACCTTGGCCACGCCTTCGAACACGGTGATCAGATCCACCGCCTTGCCGTCCAGGTGGCCCGCGGCCATGGGCCCGCCGGTGAGCATCACCGCGGGCAGGTTCAGGCGGCAGGCGGCCATGAGCATGCCGGGCACGATCTTGTCGCAGGAGGCGATGAGCACCAGGGCGTCGAAGCCGTGGGCCATGGCCATCAGCTCCACGCTGTCGGCCACCAGCTCCCGGCTGGGCAGGGAGGCGTGCATCCCGGCGTGGCCCATGGCCAGGCCGTCGCATATGCCGATGGTGTTGAACTCCATGGGTGTGGCCCCGGCGGAGCGCACTCCGTCGGCGGCCAGCTTGGCCAGCCGGTCCAGGTGCACGTGGCCGGGCACCACGGTGTTGTAGGAGTTGGCGATACCCACCAAGGGGCGGGACAAGTCGTCGTCGTTAAGGCCCAGGGCCCGGAGAAGGGAACGTTGCGGGGCCCGGGCAGAGCCCTTTTTCACTTGATCACTGGGTAAGCTCATAACGCGTGTTCTCCCCTTTGGGGCTTTCCGGCGGCCTGAGGGCTCTTACCGGAGAATTTGCGGCGCCCGGCCCCCGACGGCATAGCCTTACGGGGGACCCGACGGCCTGTAATTAAAAAGTCAGGATGTCGGTAGAGTGGTTCGGCCCCTATAGGGGCAGAATAATTACGGAGGGTACCAACAACAATACTACGCCGAGGATGGCGCCAAGAAGGGAGGCGGAACGGAAGGGAGCGTTTTGGTGAGCCTGCGTGGGCTTACATGAATTTGTTTTTCGCCTCATGGGTCAGATCCTCCGTCAGATCGCAAGTACATATGGCTCTACCACCAGCCGCGAGGCTTGTCAACGGTAGACCTGAAGCTTTTTTCACCTATAACGAGGTGGTTACCGATTCCATCCGCCGCCGGAGCATCGATAAGACTATGATCACCAGGGGATAGTTGGCTTTAAACTGAACAAGTTAGCCGGTTTTCGCCGTGATGTTCAGGCGGCAAGAACATCGGGCGACCGGCTTATGCCGAGGTAGCGGCTCGTCAGCGTCGGCCCTGGAGTTTTTGGGGGGAATAAGCCAGGAGTTGCCCAGGCTTGGCCTAGGCTTTCTGGGCCCAGAGGCTGAACCAGGTGAAATCCGCCTCGCGGCGCTGGGCTATGGCGTAGCCCCTGGAGCGCAAGAGGTCTTCCAGCTTGCCCACCTGGGAGCGCATGACCCCGGAAAGGATCATCTGGGGAAAATCGTCCAGATCACGCGGCGCGGCCCAGAGGTCCTTTTGCACCGCCCAGGGCAGGTTGCCCAGCACCAAAGTGGCCGGGTTTTCAAGAAAATCTCCCGCCGGGCCCTCCACGGCCCTTAGCTCGACGCCGTTGAGTTCGGCGTTGTTCGCCGTGGTGCTCACGCACAGGGGGTTCAGGTCCACCGCCAGCACTTCCTCGGCCCCCCAGGCGGCGGCGGCCAGCGCCAATATACCGGTTCCACAGCCTAAATCCAAAACCCGCCCCAGGGGGGCCCGCTGGCGGCGCAGCCACAAGAGTTCCAGGCAATGGCGGGTGGTGGGGTGCAGGCCAGAGCCGAAGACCAGGCCGGGGTCTATGAGCAGGCGGCGCGCTCCGGAGGGCGGCGGCGCCGGGTCCCAGGAGGGGCAGAAAAACAGGTCGCCCACCAGCCAGGGCTTTAGCTCCAGGCCGCCCTGCCACTGTTCGTAGGTCAGTTCGTGGCGCTGGCGCAGGCTCAGGCCGCTGGCGGCCAGCAGGCGCTCCACCGGCTCCGGCGAGGGGGCCGAGAAGAACAAAAAGCTGGTGTCGCCTTCCAGCCACAGGCCCAGGTAAGCGGGCCCCAGGCCGTGGGCCAGGGCACGGGCGTCGCCCAAAAGTTCATAAATATAAAGGTCTTGATATGGTGGGACGGTCACGGCATAGCCAAATAAAGCTCAGAGGCCTCCCCGGTGGGCCGGGGAAGCCGCGAGTGGTGATGGGCGCTGAATTTTTCGGCGCAGCCGTGAAATTAGGCTTCGAGGACGAAGATCACTTCCAGGCGTACCCGGTATTCGGAGATTTGATTCTCCATCACCGAAACGCGCTGCTCCACCACCTTCATGCCGGTGATGCCCCTGAGGGTGCGGGTGGCCCGCTCGAAACCGACCTTAATGGCGTCGTCCAGGCTGACCGGGCTGGCGGCCACGATCTCGGTGACTCGGGCAACACGCTTTTCTCCCATGCTAAACCTCCCTATGTCCCCGCGGGAGTTCACCCCGCATGAACCTAAAACCGACTGGTTGCACCACTTGTGGTGTGGTTTTTCCGGTCCCCCGAATGCCGGAGTCCCCTTGCCAGATTTAGGCTATCATAAGGTGAAAAGTTGGTACAAGATCAAATGTGTTGACCCGAGCAGGCACATCGGGGATAGTTTGTGCCGGTTTGCACTTTGTCCTTGACATGCCAACAGGGCGGGACTATTAATGCCTAGTCAGCCCGCTAAACCTTTAAATATCGGAAGCGGGTCACAATGCTGAGTAGACCGCCGCGAGCCGTTTGGGACCATTTGGCCCTGGTGATGCAGGTTGGTCTGACCTTCGCCGGGTCGGTGCTGTTTTGCCTGTTTATAGGCTACTGGCTTGGCGAATGGTTGGGTGCCAAAGGGGTGTTTGTAACGGTTTTCATCCTCCTGGGCATAGCCGGAGGGGGATACACGGTTTACCGGCAAATTTCAGAGGTGGGCTTGGAGCCCGAGGACGGCGAAGTTGAGCGCAACGGTGATTAAGACCAATGGTCCCTCCGGCTTGTTTGTACGGCAGGTGATCACCCGTGCTCTGCTTTTTGCCGTGGGCGGGGCCCTCATCCTCACCGTGGCCGGACAGGCTGCTTGGGCTCGGGGCTTGGCCCTGGGCGGGCTGGCCTCGGCGGCAAATTTTCTGGTCATGGCTTGGCTGTTGCCGCGCGCCCTGGACCCGGCCCAACGCCGGGGGCAGGCCTTTACCGTGGTTTCAGTGGTGGTTCGCTTCGGTCTGATGGCCGTAGCCCTTGCCGTGGCCCTGTCCATGCCCCAGCGGGTGGCGCCCCTGGCCGCCGCCGTGGGACTTTTTACGGTTCAGTTCACCCTCATGAGCGACCGCTTCCTGGGCGGCCGTTTGGTGGGTACTACCTCGGAGAGCAGATAGCGCCGTGAACGAGCTGACCAACGTACCACACTGGTATTTGAGCCTGGGCGGCATGCGCCTGGAGTTCAACTCCGAAACCTTGATCATGTCCTGGATAGTGATGGGCGTGCTGGTGGTGTTCGGTTTTCTGGCCACCCGCAAGCTGTCCTTCCTGCCGGGGTCCTGGCAGAGTCTGGGCGAGGTGATGGTAAACGCTTTCCAAGGGCTGGTGTCCGATGCCTTGGACGAGCGCAACCGCCATTACTTCCCGTTGATCCTCACCGTGTTCCTGTTCATATGGTTGAGCAACATGCTGGGGGTCATCCCGGGCCTGAGTGAACCCACGAAAGACCTGAATACGCCGCTGGCTTATGGCCTGTTGGGTTTTGTCATCTCCCACTACGCCGGTATAAAGGCCAAGGGGATCAAGGCATACCTCAGCGAGTACGTGCAGCCCATGTTCTTCATGGCTCCGCTGAACATAATCGGCGAGTTGTCCAAGGTGGTTTCCATCTCCTTCCGTCTCTACGGCAACATCATGGGCGGCTCGATCATTATTTTGGTGGTGAGCGATCTGGTCTACGGCTTGGTGCTGCCCCCGGCGCTCAACGCCTTCTTCGGACTGTTCGTGGGAACCATTCAGGCCTTCGTGTTCACCATGCTGACCTTGGTCTATATCTCGGTGCAAACCAAGTAGGAATCGCTTAATGCCCTTTAGCACGGAAACTTGGGTACAGGCCGCGGCCTTCTTGGGGGCCGGATTCTCGGTGGGATTCGGGGCCATCGGCGCGGCCCTGGGCGAGGGCTACGCGGCGGGTAACGCCTCCCGGGCCATCGGTAAAAACCCAGCCATGAGCGGCCCCATCCTGAAGAACATGCTCATCGGCCAGGCGGTGGCCGAAAGCGCGGGCATCTTCGCGCTGGTCATCGCCATGCTCCTGGCCTTCATGAGCACCGAAGGCGCGCCCATGATCGAAGCCTGGGCCTTGTTGGGCTCGGGGCTGGCCATGGGCCTCAGTGCCATCGGCTCCGGAGCCGGCGGCGGCTTCCCGGCGGCCGAGGCCTGCATGGGCATCGCCGACAACCCCTCCACCCAGGGTGCCCTGACCACCAACATGCTCATCGGCAGCGCGGTCAGCCAGACCCCGGCCATTTTCGGCATGGTCGTGGCCTTCATGCTCATGTTCATCGACTGGTCCAGCCAGCCCCTGTGGCCCGGCTGGGCCGCGGTGTTGGGCGCTGGCCTCGCGGTGGGCCTGGCGGCCATCGGCTCGGGCGTGGGCTCCGGCATGCCCGCGGGCAGCGCCACCGCCGGCATGGCCCGCCAGCCCGCGGCGGCCACCACCATCCGCACCAACATGCTCATCGGCAGCGCGGTCAGCCAGACCCCGGCCATCTTCGGCATGGTTGTGGCTTTCATGCTTATGTTCGTAGACTGGTCCAACAGCCCGCCCTGGCCCACCTGGGCCGCCCTTTTGGGCGCCGGGCTCTCCACCGGTCTCAGCGCCATAGGCCCAGGCATCGGTAATGGCTTCACCGCACAGGAGGCATCCGCGGGCATCGCCCGCGTACCCGAGGCCTCTGGGCCGGTGACCACCACCATGCTTATAGGCCAGACCGTGGCCCAGTCCACGGTCATTTACGGATTCTTGGTCAGCCTGATCTTGTTGTTCATCCCTCGGGAAGCGTCCGAGTCCATGGTGGCTTGGGTGGCTCCGCTGTCGGCCGGCATCTGCATGGGCTTCGGCGGCATCGGCCCCGGGGTGGGCGAAGGTCTGGCCGCGGCCTATACGGTCAACCGCATCGCCCGCGACTACGAGGGTGTGAGCGTGCTGTTGACCAGGGTTATGTTGGTCGGCCAGGCGGTGAGCGAATCAACGGGTATCTACTCGCTCATCGTGGCACTGTTGCTTTTGTTTGTGATTTAAAAACCACCGGGCCCTTTCGGGGGCCCCGAGGACTTGTTCATCACTGGAGGAATTAGGAAATGGCCATTGAAGGCGCGGATCTGGTGAGGGCGGCCGCCCTGATGGGCGCAGGAATCGCCATGGGCCTGGGCGCCATCGGCCCCGGCGTCGGCGAGGGTTTCGCCGCGGGTAAAGCATGTGAGGCCATCGGCCGCAACCCCAAGGAAGCGGGCCTGTTGACCCGCACCATGCTGGTGGGACAGGCAGTGTCCGAGTCCACCGGCATCTACTCCCTGGTGGTGGCGCTGCTGCTAATCTTCGTGGTCTAGGCCGGAGGGCGGGCCCATGATCAGCATCAACGCCACGCTGCTTGTGCAGATCATCAATCTGCTGGTGCTTATATTCATCCTTAACCGGTTGATGTATAAGCCCATCAGCAAGATGGTCGCCGAGCGGACGGCTACCTTGAAAGGCGGGATGGCCGAGGCCGCATCCCTGCGCGAGCAGGCGGTGGGCACCAAGGCCGACTACAGCCAACAGCTGGGTCAGGGCCGCCAAAAGGTGCGGGACCGGCTGGAAGAGGTGCGCCGTAAGACCGAGAGCGAGGCGCGCCAGGTCATCGATGAGGCCCAAGCCAAGGCCAAGGGCCAAGCCGAGGAGATGGTGGCTTCCATCCGAGGAGAAATGGATCAAGCCCGCGGCGAAATTCGGGCCCAGGCCGAAAGGGTGGCCAAGGAAATGGCCGGTCGAATCCTGGGTAGGGAGGTCGCGTGAAAGCCTTGCATCTGATAGCAGCCCTGGCTCTGGTGACGGTGGTGCTGTTGATCGGTTGGGCCGAACCGGCCCTGGCCGCCAAGCAGCCGCCTCCCGCCTGGAGATTCTGGTGGGACTGGGCTTGGAAGATCGCCAACTTCCTGGTGCTGGCCTTTTTGATCTACAAACTGGCCAAGAAGCCCCTCAAGGAGTTCTTGGCCGGGGCGCGGGCCAATGTGGCCGCCGAGTTGGAAGAGGTGAACAAGGCCAAGGCCGAGGCCGAGGCCCATCTCAAGCTCATCCAGGAAAAAACCGCCGGCATGGCCCAGGAGCTTGCCAGTTACGAAGAGGCTCTGGGGCAACTGGCGGAGCGTGATCGCCAGCGCATGATCGACGAAGCTCGCGAGGCGTCGGAAATGATCATGGATCGGGCCAAGCTGCAGGCCGAGATGGCCCTGCAAAGCGCCCGCCGGGAGCTTACCCACGAGATCGTGGAGTTGGCCGCCAAGTTGGCCGAGGCCAAGCTCAAGGAGGCGGTGAGCCCCCAGGATCAGGACCGTTTCTTGGATAAATTCGCTAATGGAGCCTTGACCGCCCGGGGCGAGGCTCTCTAAGAGGCATATGGCCACCATTACAATCAGCAAGGAATTCGCCTCAGGTGGCCGCCAGTTGGCCCAGCGTTTGGCAGAAGAACTGGGCTATCGCCTGGTCGGACGCGAGGTTCTGGCCGAGCTGGCCAAAAAGCTGGACATGAGCGAGGGCGAGGCGGAGCTTCTGCACCGGGGACAGGAAAACGCCCTGTTCAAGCTGGTGGACGAAATATTTTTGCACACGGTGCGGCGCATCGCCCAAAAGCCCGAGGCCGCCCTGGACGACGACCGCTACGTCGCGGCGGTGACCGATTTGGTCAAAGGCGTGGCTGCCCAGGGCGACGCGGTCATCGTAGGCTGGGGCGGACAGTATATCCTGGCCGATGATCCGGGCGCCCATCACTTCAGGGTGGTGGCTCCCCTGGCCCAGCGGGCCGAGCGTTGCGGGCGGCGGGCCAACCTGCCCACGGAGCAGGGCGAGGCCGAGTGCCACCGCCAAGACGGCATTTCCTCGGGATACGTGAAGCACTTTTTTAAAAAGTCCTGGGACGAGGCCACCACCTACAAGCTGGTGCTCAACAACGGAGCGCTGGAGTTTAACGTGGAAAAGGCCCTGAGCGTCATCAAGGCCGCTCTTTAGGCCCGGGCCAACGGCGAATCGTTTTGGGGCCTTCCTTCGGGGAGGCCCCTTTTGTTTGTTCCCCGCCCGCTGGGCGGCCTGCTCCTTTTCCCTTCGCCACTCAGATGTTATGCTTGCCGGGAACTCATATTGGAGGAGCCCTTGCCCTTTTATCCCGCCTTGTTGGATATCAAAGACCGCCTGGTGCTCCTGGTGGGCGGCGGCCGGGTGGCCGCGCGCAAGCTGGCCTCGCTCCTGGAGGCCGGAGCCAGGGTGCGCCTGGTGTCGCCTCGCTTGTGCCCGGAGGCGCGGGATCAGACGGGAGAGCCTGGCGTGGAGCTCATTGAGCGCGGGTTCCAGGCAGAGGACGTGGATGGGGCCTGGCTGGTGATTTCGGCCACCGACGACGAGAACCTCAACCGCGCGGTGGCCCAGGCCGCCGAAGCGGCCAGGGTGTTCGTCAACGTGGTGGACGTGCCGCCGATGTGCTCGTTCATCGTGCCGGCGGTGGTGCGCCGGGGCGAGCTTACGGTTGCCGTCAGCACCGGCGGGGCCAGCCCGGCGGCGGCCCGGCGTCTGCGCCAGTCCCTGGAGGGCCAGTTCGGCCCCGAGTGGGGCGTGTACCTGGCCATCCTTCGGGCGGCGCGGGCCAAGCTCACCGCCCTGGGGAGGCCCGCCGCCCAGAACCGGCCCCTGTTCTACGAGCTGGTGGACTCGGAGCTGATGCAGCGGGTTACCGGCGGTGACCCCGCCGGGGTGGACGAGGTTTTGACCAGGGTGTTGGGCCCGGGCTTCACTCTGACGGATTTGGGCCTGAAGCTGGGCCAAAACGCCCCAGAGGGGAGGCAGCCCGCGTGAGCACCACCCTGCATTGGATAACCCTGGCCGCCTACGTGCTGGGATCGCTGATCTCCCTGGGCTTTTTGGTGCGCCAGCGCCAGGGGCTCTACCGCATGGGCCTGGCCCTGTTGTGGCTAGGCTTCGGCCTGCACACCCTGGCCCTGGCCGCCGCCTGGGTGGAGGGCGGGGTGTTGCCCGCCACCAGCCTGCGCCAGTCCCTGGATGTTTTCTCCTGGGCGCTCATGGGCGCGGTGCTGGTGGTGAACCTGCGCCTGGAGGTGAAAATCCTGGGGGCCCTGGCCGGGCCCATCTGCGTGCTGCTCATGCTGGCCGCCTCGGTGCTGCCGGTGGTGCCTTCGGTGAAGACCGCCGCCTTTAAAAGCGCCTGGATCATCGTGCATGTCATCAGCATCATGGCCGGGTACGGCCTGCTGGCCCTCACTTTCCTGGGCGGGGTGCTCTACCTTACCCAGGACCGCGCCCTCCGGGCCAAGAAGATGGGCCCGGTGTTCCGCCGTTTGCCCAGCCTGGGCCGCCTGGATTCCCTGAACCAAGCCAGCCTTTTGGCCGGGTTCCTGCTCATGACCATCGGGCTCATCTCCGGGGCGGTGTACGCCCAGATGGCCCTGGGCTCCTATTGGCGCTGGGACCCCAAGGAGGTCTGGGCGCTGATCACCTGGCTGCTCTACGCCGCCCTTTTGCACACCCGCCTGGTGCAGGGCTGGCGCGGGCGGCGCGGGGCCTGGTTCTCGGTGGCCGCCTTCGCCGTCCTGGTCATCACCTTCCTGGGCGCGGGTCTGTTGATGCCCGGGTACCACAGCTTCAGTTCCATGTCCGGCTTCGGAGGGCTCCGCCCGTGAAGCTCCAACTCATCGGCCTGAGCCACAAGACCGCGCCCCTGGAGGTCCGTGAGTGCCTGGCGCCCCCGCCCGAGGCGGTGCCGGGAGAGCTGCACCGGCTGGTGGCCCTGCCCGGAGTGCGCGAGGCGGTGATGGTCTCCACCTGCAACCGGGTGGAGGTCTTGGCCGCCACCGAGGACCAGGCGGACCAGGCCGAACTGATCGGCTGGCTCTGTAGCGGCCGGGGCCAGGCCCCGGAGTTGATCGGGGAGCATCTTTACCGCTACCAGGGGGCCGACGCGGTGCGCCATCTGTTCCGGGTGGCCTCCAGCCTGGATTCCATGGTGGTGGGCGAGCCCCAGATTCTGGGCCAGATAAAAGAGGCCTACCGCACCGCCACCGACGCGGGCACCACCCGCACCGTGCTCAACCGCCTGTTGCACAAGACCTTTCAGGTGGCCAAACGGGTGCGCTCGGAGACCAACATCGGCGGGGCGGCGGTGTCCATCTCCTTTGCCGCCGTGGAGCTGGCCAAGAAAATCTTCGACTCCCTGGAGGGGCTCAGCGCCCTGGTGGTGGGGGCCGGGGAGATGGCCGAGCTGGCGGTGGAGCACCTCATGGCCCAGGGGGTCAGCAAGGTGCAGGTGGCCAACCGCACCCTGGAGCGGGCGGTGGAGCTGGCCCAGGGCTGGGGCGGGCACGCCATCAGCCTGGAAGACCTGGGCGCGGTGCTGGGCGATGTGGACATCGTGATCGCCTCCACCGGCAGCCCCCAGGCGGTGATAACCGCCAAGATGGCCCGCAAGGCGCTTAAGGCCCGGCGGGGCAGGCCCCTGTTTTTCATCGACATCGCCGTGCCGCGCGACGTGGAATCCGCCGTGGGCGAGTTGGACGGCTGTTATCTCTACGACATCGACGACCTCACCTCGGTGGTGGAGGCCAACCGGGCCGGGCGGGCGGTGGAGGCGGGCCAGGCCGAGCGCATCGTGGCCGAGGAGGTGGTCAAGTTCATGACCTGGCTGGCCGGGCTGGACGCGGTGCCCACCATCAGCGCCCTGGCCGCCAAGGCCGAGGAGATACGCACCGCCGAAGTGGCTCGCACCCTCAAGGACCTAAGCGAACTTAGCCCGGATGAGATCGCCGCCCTGGACCGCCTGACCCAGGCGTTGGTCAAGAAGCTGGTGCACGATCCCATCATGTTCATCAAGGGAGCCAGCCACGGCAAGAGCCCCGACACCCTGCGCCAGCAATTGGCTCTGGTGCGGCGTATTTTCAATTTGGAGGAGAACGGCGGAAAGTAGGCGCCGGCTTCGCCACGACTCCGCATACGGCGTTGCGGGCGGCGCTCGTTTCCTCGGCGTATGGGCTTGAACATCGGGGAGTAGGAGGCAAAGCGGGGGGAAATGGATTTCAAATATCCATCTCTGGAAATTTACCAAAAGAACGGCGAAGAAAATTTTTGTTTGGAAGAGAAAGAACTTCTTTTCAAGGTAATCCACTTTTGGCGTTGGCTGGCCTCAGACCTGTGCAGTAACGCACTCCGGGGTACGGTCGCGGAGCCTATAGTAGGACAGGCTCTGGTTAGTAAAGCAGTAGTCCTAACGGACGATGACCCAAAGCAACCAGCATCTCTGTCTCTTTTTACTGCATTTGCTGAATCAGCCAGGTATCGCCTTGCTTTTTGAGAGTCACGGGTAGCTTTGACATCTTTTTCGCAAAGCGGGGCGCGGACGCTTCCATATGCCCCTTAATTGTGGCCAGTTCGGACTGGTCCTTGGTGTCGGCCTTCTTACGCTCCAGTTCAAGCTTCACCATGTGGTCCACGATCAATTTGCCGTCCAGGTGAACCGTGGCGGTGGCGATGTCCTCGTTTATCTTGACATTCTCCAAGCTTTTGTAAGCCTTACCCCACACAGTCATGGTCAGATATTCCTCGGAGCCCTGGGGCGGGGCTTCTTGCAAGACCTTGTCGGAGGAGTACTTCCTGGCTTCTTGTACATCGCCCTTGGCAAGGGCCCTGAAAAAGCTGTCAGCGCTATCCTTGGGGCTGCCGGCCCAAGCGGCCAGCGGCAGGCACACGGCTGCCAGTAGAACCGCCCAAAGACTGCACTGGGACTTTATCTTCAGCATCTTTGATCTTTCTTTCCCTTGAGTTTATGAACTCCCCCCAGCAAACGGCGGGGCATCAAGCGGTAAACAGCCAACCGAAATAAGCTGCGGTGAATGAGCCCCCGAACGGGGGGATTCACAAGGTGGACCGGGTGCTTCAGTCCACGCACCACACCTTTTTCTTAAGGCTGCCATCGTGGCGCTTGTTTTCCAAATACTCCTCGTGCATGGAAACCCAGCCATGGGCATCGACATCGTAGACATCACATTCCATAAAGGGGAAGTGCTCCGTGTCGCAGTAGGTGGCTTTGTAGGTTCCGCCTTTACCCGGCCTGCACCGATGTTCGCCGGGTTTGACGTACCAATCGTTGCTGCAGCCCCAGCCACAGGTAAAAAGGACCGTTACATTGTGTTTGGCTCTGCTGTAGATGCAAGAGGCATGAAGCGAACCGGCGGAAAATAAACAGGTCAAAAGCAGTAGTGTTGCCAAAAGAGCAACCTTTTTCATGCCATCGGCTCCCTTCGCTAATGTTTAGGTCATGTGAAATCAACCGAGATTATGCGGCAGTCGCCGCGCCGCCTCTTTTTCAGGCCTTCTGATGCTTTTGGTAAAGCCTGTGGCTCGTCCCGATACCATCCAAAGGCCTTACGACCTATTTTTTGAGACGATTTCTCACTAAAATCAAAGCGGTAGTCGCAATCTCTTGTACTTTGATCATTGTAAACTAGACCATTTTTCCCGGTCAATCGGCTGTCCCCGGTCAGCCTGTAACAAACACTGCCCGGTAATGGTGTGCGAGGGGAAACAACTACGCCACAGGCACCCACCACCTACGGCCACCGTAGAATATTCTGGAAGCGGCTTTGATGATCCGCCTGATCAGCCGTTCCATGGGTCGCTTGACATCCTCGCCTTGCATATGAAACTCCCGGATCATGTGCAGTAGATTGTCATACCTTGCCCCTGAGACACGGCCCAACCGCCCTCCGCGCCCACCCCGCTCGGGGGAAGGCGAAGATAGCCACATCGCATCTTTTCCAAGATGCTCCTCGCGATGAAAACTATTGCTGAAGGGCTAGAGCACTTTTGCTAGAGCTTTCCCTCGGGCCGGTCGCATTCCTCTTCCGCCTTGCCTCCACTGCCCTTGCCCCGCTGAAAGGCATCGGCCAGGCAGAGCACGGCCAGGGAGAGCATGACAGCCTTTACGGTGAAGTTGGAGATATAAATGCCCAGCAACTTGGGTCCCAACAAGTCCAGGTCCAGGCCCGCGAAAGCCCCTTCCAGGCGAAAATAGCACAGGGTCCAGGCAAGGCTGAGCACGAAGCCGGTGAGGTTCATGAACAGCAGCCGGTACACGTGGGGCAAAGCCCGGCGACCCTCGACCTTGGCGGTGCGCATCCGCGAGACAAAGTAGACGGTTACCAGGGTGAGGGTGATGCCCAGATACATGGCGTAAAGATGCATGGGCAGGTTGGAGAGCAGCAGCAGGTCGCTGGCCAGCATCAGGGCCAGGGCCACGAGGGCTAGCTTGCCCAGCCAGACGAATCTCAGGTTAAACTCCATGCCGCTCTCCTTGTCGCGCCGGTTGGGATGTCGGCCCCATTATAGACCAGAACTGTTCAAGGGTTGAAGGGGCAGGCTATCGGTCTTAAGCTTATATTCATATGCGATCAACCACACCAGCCCGAGGCCGCTGCCTCGCGGGAGAGAAAAACATGCGCCGGCTTTCGCCGATCCTGGTATTTCTACTGATAATTCTGCTGGTTCCCCTGGCTGCCTGGGCCGCGCCCCAACGCCACACCTTGCCCAACGGCCTGAAGGTCATCACCTCCGAGAACCACGAGGCCCCGGTGGTTTCCTTCCAGGTATGGGTGCGGGCCGGTTCCATTTACGAGAAAAAAGGCGAATACGGCATCACCCATCTGATCGAGCACATGATCTTCAAGGGCACCCCGCGCCGCCCGGCCGGACAGATGGCCAACGAGATCGAGGCCCTGGGCGGCGAGGTGAACGCCTACACCACCTTTGACCACACCAATTATTATGTGACCGCGGCCAGCGCCTCGGCGGGCCCGGCTCTGGACATCCTGGCCGATGCGGTGGTTAACGCTTCTTTTGACGCGGCTGAGCTGGCCAAGGAAAAAGAGGTGGTGATCGAAGAGATCCGCATGAACCAGAACAACCCGGCCCGGCGCATGGGCTGGAAGGTGTTCTCCCAGGCCTTTGGCGACTCCCCCTACGGCCGTCCCATAATCGGCTCCATCGCCTCGGTCAAGGCCATCAGCCGCCAGGACATTCTGGACTACCGGGCCCGCTGGTACCGCGCGCCGGGAATGCTGGTGGTGGCGGTGGGCGACTTCAAGACCGCAGAAATACTGCCCTTGATCGCCAAGGCCTTTGCCCCTGTTTCAAACAAGCCAGCCCCGGCCTTTACTCTGCCCCCGGACAAGCGGACCCTGGGGCCGCGCTTGGCCATCATGCGCGACAAGGTGAGCCAGGCCAGCATAAGCATGGTGTGGCTCACTCCCGGCCTGCCCGACCCGGTGGTCTATCCGTTGGACATGGCCTCCACCGTCCTGGGCGACGGCCAGACCAGCCGCCTGTGGAGCAACCTCAAGGAAAAGCAGGGCCTGGTGGACTCCGCCGACTCCTCTGCCTACACCCCCGAGGGGGTGGGCCTGTTCGAGGTGGAGGCCTCCCTGGCCCCGGACAAGGTGGCCGCCGCCTGGCCCGCCATGCTCAAGCAGGCCATGACCCTGGCCACCCAGCCACCCTCCGGCGCGGAGCTGAAACGCGCCCGGGTGAACCTGGCCGCCTCTTTTGTGCGCTCCCGCCAGACCATGCAGGGCCAGGCTCGGGAGCTGGGCTACTTTGAGATGTTCCGGGGCGGCTTTGAGCACATGGCCACCTACACCCAGCGCTTCAACGCGGTGGACGCGGCGGCGGTGGCCGACACCGCCCGCCGCTGGCTGAGCCCGGCCGGGCTCTCGGTGGTGATCCAGGTGCCCGAAGGCGCCAAGGTGCCCGACCTGGCCGCCCTCAAGAAAGCGGCCATGGCCGCCTACACCCAGGCCCCGGCCAAAACGGCCCCGGACCAGCCCCAGCGGGTGGTGCTGGAAAACGGCTTGACTCTTCTTATCAAGCCCGCTCGGGCCGTGCCCCTGGTGTCTTATCTGCTGGCCGCGCCGGGTGGGCAGGCGGCGGAGAGCGATAAGCAGGCGGGGCTTTACAGCCTGTGGTCCCGGGCGGTGGAGCGGGGCGCCAAGGACATGAGCTACGAGGAGTTGACCCGGGAGCTGGAGGACATGGCCGGTTCGCTCAGCGGCTTTAGCTCCAAGACCAGCGCCGGGCTCTCGGGCAGCTTTTTGGCCCAGGACTGGAAGCGGGGCCTGGAGCTGATGACCCAAGTCTGGACCACGGCCAGCTTCCCGGCCGATCAGGTGGAGCGGGCCAGGAAAGAGCAGCTCGCCGCCCTGCGGGCCCAGCAAAATTCGCCGGTGGCTCGGGCCTTCAAGCGCTTCCGCCGCCTGGTCTACGGCGACCATCCCTTTGGCCACGACCCCCTGGGCACTCCGGCCACTCTGGCCAAGATGGGCCCGGACCAGCTCAAGGCGGCCATGGCCCGCCTGCGTGGGCCGGGTGGCTGCGTGCTGGCCGTGGTGGGCGATGTGGACCCCCAGGAGTTCATCGCCGAGGCCAAGCGTCTGCTGGGCGGCCTCAAGGGCCAAGCGGCGGCGGTTAAGATCGCGCCCCTGACCACCCCGGCCCAGCCCAAGGTGGACAAGATCGACGAGCCCCAGGCCAAGCAGAGCCAGATCATGCTGGGCTTCGTGGCTCCCGGCCTGGAGTCGCCCCAGCGCTGGCCCCTGGAGCTGGCCGACGCGGTGCTGGGCGGCATGGGCGGGCGGCTCTTCGGCGACCTCCGGGACAAGCGCTCCCTGGCCTACGCGGTGCAGCCCTTCTACAGCCCGGCCAAGGGCGGGGGCATCTTCGGCATCTACATGGGCGTGGGGCCGGGCAAGGAGCAGGCCGCCCTGGCGGGCATAGGCGAGCACTTGGGCCGGATGCACGCCCAGGCCCCCAGCCCCAAGGAGATGGCCCGGGCCAAGGCCTACTACCTGGGCGGCTACGCCATCGGCCTGCAAAGCTACGCCTCCCAGGCATCGGCCATGGCCGGGGGCGAGCTCAACGGCCTGGGCTGGCTGGCCTACACCAAGGTGCCGGAGAAGATAAAGGCGGTGAGCGCCGATGAGGTGCTGGCCACGGTGAAGCAGTACCTGAACCCCGAGCACCGGGCCGAGCTTATCGCCGGGCCGCCGCCCAAAAAAGAGGCCCAGCCCAAGGCCAAGTAGGCCGCCGCGCCAATCATGAACGCGCCGGGGCGGGATCTTTTCCCGCCCCACTTTTTTATGCGGGGCGTTTGTGCCTTAATAATAAGAAAGCCCTGCCTGGAGGAGCCTTGCCTTGAACTTGTTCACCCCCAATTACCGCCGCTTGTGCCTGGCCGCCCTGCTGCTGGCCGGGCTGCTTTTGTCGTCCGGCTGCGGGGGCGAGTTTTGGGGCGGGGTGGGCGATTGGGAGCCGGGCGAGCTGGGGGCTTTGCCGCTTAATAATTATGAAGTGTTGATAACAAATTCCTAGGGGGATGCCCGTCGCCTAGTCGGGGGGTATCATTTCTCGCATGAATAACCTGAGTTTCAACGCCCAGACGGGCGGCAGCAGCCGTGCTTGGGCCATATATCTGGTCTGCATCTGCAGCTATATGTTGAGCATGTTCTACCGTGTCTCGGTCACGGTGATCAGCCCCCAGCTTACCGCCGACATGGGCCTCAGCCCCTCGCAGCTCAGCGACCTGTCCGCCGCTTTTTTCTATGCCTTCGCCGCCGCCCAGATTCCTCTGGGCCTTTTTCTGGACCGCTGGGGCACCCGGATTACCATAACCCTGCTCAACCTGGTGGCCGTGGCCGGGGCGCTTACCTTTGCCACGGCCCAGGGGGCGGGCATGGCCACGGTGGGGCGGGTGCTCTTGGGGGTGGGCGTAAGCGGCAACATGGTGGGGGCCATGATGCTCATCGCCGCCTGGTTTCCGCCCCGGCGCTTCGCCACCCTCACCGGGGCCGTGGTGGGGATCAGCACCGCGGGCCAGTTCCTGGCCGCCACCCCCCTGGTCTACATCTCCCAGGCCGTGGGCTGGCGTGGGGCTTTCGTCATAGTGGCCGTGCTCAACGCCTTGGTCATCTCCGTTTTTTATTGGGTGGTGCGAAACACACCGCCGGGAGTGGAACTCCCCCGGGTGGCCCAGGAAAGCCCCCTAAAGGGCCTGGGTCAGCTATTCCGGCGCCGTTATTATTGGATCATCGGCGTGGGCACCTTTTTCCGCTACGGATGCCTAATGGCCCTGCAGGGCCTATGGGCCGGGCCATACCTCATGAACGGCCTGGGCCTGAGCCAGATACAAGCCGGCAACATTCTGCTGTTCGTGACCATCGGCTACATGATCGGCCTGCCTTTTTGGGGCCGGGTCAGCGACGAGGTTTTGCGCACCCGCAAATGGGTGGTGCTGCCGGCGCTGTTCATCTGGGCCGCCCTGGTCCTCTCCCTGGGACTGATGCAGGGTATGCCGGTGTGGGTGCTCTGCGCCCTGTTCTTTGGCCTGGGCCTGATGTCCGCCCCGGGGCAGGTGATGTATCCCCATATCAAGGAGCTGTTGCCCGATCATCTGGCCGCCCGGGCCTTGACCGGCATAAACCTCTACACCATGCTGGGCGCGGCGGCGCTCATGCAGACGGCGGGATTTTTGGTGGGCGGTGACCCCTCGTCCATGCAAGGCATCGATGGTTACTGGCCGGTGTGGCTGTTCATGGCCGGGGGCCTGTGCCTGGCCGGGGTGCTGTATCTGTTCATCCCCGACAGCAAAGCTATCGGCGAGGGGCAGACAGTGGCCGAGGGTTAGAAGTGGCGGCACAGCCAGGAAGCGCCATGCCGCGTTGTCGGCGGAGCTCAAGCCTCGATGTGGCTTTTGCCACGCCTCCGGCTTTCGCTTGCCGAACGCCTTGCCTGGCACTCCCTGGCTGTGCCGCGCGGCTTCGCCAGACCCCGCATGGCTGCGTTGTCGGTGTCACTCAGTCCTCGGGGTAGGGCTACTACCCCTGCGTCCTTCGTTCGCCTGCCGCCTTGCCCTGCGGTGCCTGGCTATGCCGCGAAAATTTTACGGCGGTCTATTTCAGCAGAAATTTAGAGTTGGCGTAGGTTGGGTAGGGCGCAGCGAAACCCAACATCCCCTTGTCGTTGCGAGGAGCGAAGCGACGAAGCAATCTCTGCCCGCAGAAGGTTACCCAACCCTCCCGAGGCGTCCGGGGATAGCTGTGAGCTTGTACCGCCAAGCGGCGGGGCTATCGATTTAGAAAGAGCAGGCGGCGGCCAGGGCGGCCACGCCATCCACCTTCAGCCAGCGCAGACGCCAGAAGCCGCCCAGGCTGACATAGATCTTGGGTCCGGCCAGCATCAGGCCCCGCTGCAAAAACACCTCCACGCCATCCACCTCTTGCCGGTTGAAAAGATGGATCTGGTCCTGTTCCGGCGGCTGGGGCGCGAACCGCGCCCCGGTGGCGGGGGCTCAGCCGCCGCTTTTGGCCGGGGGCATTATGGTCAGCTGGTTGCCTCGGGCGGCCAACCACTCACGGGCCTCGGGGGTGATCTCTACGCGCATGCGCACCTCGCGGGGTTTGTCTGGTTGGGGCTATGGGGATGCCCTATGGCAACCCGCTTGTTCTATTGTACCAGGAGGTTTTGTCCTCGCCAGGGCGGGAAATTTGCATCATCGAGGCTTTTGCCTTCACAATATAACAACAACCTGTTGGCGAGGAGTTACATGAGTAGTCAGCAACGGGAAGAATTATTGGCTCAGCGCCGTAGGCTGATCGAGGACGTGGAACAGGCCCGGGCCGCCTTGCCGGCCCACTCGGTGCGCCCCTGGCAGTGGCAGCGGGTGGAGGACGCCGAGGAGGCTCTGGCCGAGCTGGACCGCGAACTGGAGGCTCTGGAAAAAGCCTAAGCCGCATATCGCACGGCAGCGGGAATGATTTTCCCGGTCATGCGCCCGGTTGCATAAAATTTATGCGCCGGAGACAAACCCCGCACCGCTCCTTAAAACGACCGCCCTGCCTATCTATTTGATAATTCAGCTTGTTTTTCTTAGGCCGGGCCGCCGGGGCTCTTGGCACGGGTGCTGCTACCAACAAGTAGCGACAACAGCACCCCTTAACCTTGGACTGAACCCATGGACTACACCAGACGACGGTTTTTACAGACATCGCTGGGCGCTCTGGCCGGGGCCGCCACTACCGGCCTCTGGCCGCTTTCGGGGCGGGCGGCCGCCGAGCACCAGGTGGAGCTGGTGGCCCAGGAGTCCATGATCAATCTGGGTAAGGGGCCAGAATTCAAGGCCATGGCCTACAACGGCCAGACGCCGGGACCGGTCTTGAGGGTGCGGGAAGGTCAGAGCCTTAGCATATCCTTAAAAAACCGCTTACTTCGACCCACCACAATCCATTGGCACGGCCTTCCCGTGCCCAATCCCATGGACGGGGTCCCAGGCGTCACCATGGCCGCCGTGCCTCCGGGCGAGAGCTTTGCCTACCAGTTCCGCGCTCGTCCGGCGGGCACCTATTTTTACCACTCCCATTTCGGTTACCAGCTGGACCAGGGCCTATACGGCGCCCTGATCGTGGAGCCCGATCGGGCCGTGGGCGGCTGGGACCGCGAGGAAGTCTTGCTGCTGGCCGATTGGGTGGTGGCCGACGGCGGGGGCACCGCCCGGGTGCCCCGGCGTCCCGCCATGGGCGGCATGATGGGCCGGGGCATGGGCCGGGGCATGGGCCGGGGCGCCGCCGCCCCCGGCGGGCCTCTGGCCGAGCCCTATTACCAGGGCTATGCGGTCAACGGGCGGCTGTATCCCCATGGCCCACCGCTCAAGGTGAAAAAGGGCGACAAGGTGCGCCTGCGCCTGATCAACGCCTCCTCCTCCACCATCTACGACCTCAGCTTGGCCGGTCACCGGCTCACCGTGCTGGCCCTGGACGGCCAGGACGTGATCCCCAAGGACTTTGACGTGGTGCGCCTGGCCATGGGCGAGCGGGTGGACGTGCAGTTCATCGCCGACAACCCCGGCGCCTGGCTGCTCCAGGCCCACGACAGCGGCCTGGGCGAAAGCGGCCTGGCCCTGGCCGTGGTCTATCAGGGAGCGGAAAACCGCGACCCGGTGGGGCCACGGTTCCACCCCGGCCTTAGCCTGGCCACCTACTGGGACCTGGCCGCCGCCCGGCCGGTGGCTCACCCAACCGGGCCTCCCCGGCGCATCTATCGCCAGGTTCTTAGCGGGGGCATGCACTCGCCCTACTGGAGCATCAACGGGCGGTTGTATCCGAACAGTGAGCGCCTGGCCGTGGCCCAGGGGGACAAGGTTCGCCTGAGCTACTTCAACCGCAGCATGATGCCCCACCCCATGCATCTGCACGGGCATTTTTTCCGGGTAGTGAACTTCGCCCTGCCTCCGGAGCGCTGGCTGGTCAAGGACACGGCCATCGTGGAACCCATGCGCCGTTTGGACGTGGAGTTCATTGCCGACAATCCCGGCGACTGGTTCCACCATTGCCACCACCTCTATCACATGGAAGCGGGCATGGCCAATCTGGTGACCTACACCAAGGCCTAACCGCCGAGGGAGCGATAAACCGTGCCTTTTAATTTGTTGAACCTGGAGACCCTGGTAACCCCCGCCGCCCAATACGGCCCCGGCTGGGGCGGGCACATGATGTACGGCTGGGGCGGCTGGCTGGGAGGCCCTTTCATGATAATCATCTGGATACTTTTGATCGTGGCCGGCGTCGCTCTTATCAAGTGGCTGTTCGCCGCCTCAAAGAAAGACCAGCCCACGCCTTTGTCATTCCCCGCCCAGGGCCACGACCGCTCTCTGGCCATCCTGCGGGAGCGTTACGCCAAGGGGGAGATTAGCTCCCAGGAGTTTCAGGCGATGAAGGCGGAGCTGGAATCATAGGGGGCGGCTTCGCCATGCGGCCGGGGGCTGCGTTACCGAAATCGTTCGAGGCTCGATGTAGCTCTACTACATCTGCGTCCCTCGTTCGCCTGCCGCCTTGCCCTGCCACGTCTGGCTGTGCCGCTGGCTTTGCCAGCCGCCCGTGGGCTGTGTTGCCGGCAGCGGTCCAGCCTCGACGTAGCTTGGGCTAAGCCTCCGGCTGTCCCTTGCCGGACGCCTAGCCCAAGAACATCCGGCAAAGCCGCTGGGAAATGCGTCGAGTGCGGCACACTCTGAGCAATAGCGTAGGTTGGGTAGAGCAAAGCGAAACCCAACAATTCCTGCTCATCGCCTGGCTTTGCCGGTCCAGGCACGAATTGTTATCCCCACCTGAGCCCCCGCTAGACAGAGGGTGCTTCCAGGCTGGCTATCCACCCCAACGCGTGGCATTATGGGGGCATGAAACTGCCGGAACGCTACACCCGCTTGCGGCTGCCTTTGGTGCTGCTGTTGGTGGCCGTTATCAGTTGGCTGCACTTTCGCCTGGGTCCGGACCAGGCGGTGGCCCACGTCTTTTTGCAGGACTTTTATTTTCTGCCCATAATTCTCACCGGCTTTTGGTGGGGTCCCTGGGCGGGGCTCACCGTGGCCCTGGTGGTGTCTGGCCTCTACGCCCCCTATGTGGCCCTGGTGCACCACCTCACTCCGGCCACCATGACCTCGGCCGCCACCCAGATGATCCTGTTCGTGGCTGTGGGGCTCTTGGTGGGTTGGCTGCGCCGCCGGGAGCAGTCCCACCAGGACCTGGCCCGCCAGGCCGAGAATCTGGCCGCCGTGGGCCGGGCGGTGGCCAGCGTGGCCCATGACATGAAAACCCCCCTCATGGCCATCGGCGGTTTCTCCGCCCAGGTAAGGCGCAAGCTGGAGCCCGGATGCCCCGAGGAGCACAAGCTGGAGGTGGTCATCGAGCAGACCGCCCGCCTGGAGGGCATGGTCAAGGAGATGCTGGACTTTTCCAGGCCCCTGGAACTGCATCGCCAAAACCTGGACTTGGGGGGCTTGGCCGCCCGCACCCTGGAGGTGACCGCGTCCTTGGCCGAGCAACACCAGGTGCTCTTGACCAGCGACCTGGAGGAGGGCCTGCCCTCGGTCCAGGCCGACCCCGAGCGTTTGCAACAGGCGCTCATAAACCTCATCAACAACGCGGTGCAGGCCTCGCCGCCCGAAGGTGAGGTGAGCCTGTCCGCCTGGCGTCAGGGCGAGGAAGTGGTGCTGGCCGTGGCCGACAACGGGGGCGGGGTTCCCCCGGCCGAGCGGCTGCACATCCTGATCCCCTTTTTCACCACCAAGAAAGAAGGCACCGGCCTGGGCCTGCCGGTGGTGAACAAGGTGGCCGAGGCCCACGGCGGCCGCCTGGAGGTTGGCGACAACCATCCTCAGGGGGCGGTGTTTAGGTTGGTGTTGCCTTTAGTAAAGTAGGCGGCTTCGCCAGACCCCGCATGGCGGCGTTGTCGGCGTCACTCGATCCTCGGGGTAAGCTGGCTACCCCTGCGTCCCTCGTTCGCCTGCCGCCTTGCCCTACAGCGTCTGGCTGTGCCGCTGGAAAATACCTTGTCGTTGCGAGGAGGCAATTTCCGTTTGCCAAGAGGTAGTTTCACACGCCAAGGCGCTCCCTAACAACTTCCACCTGGGCTAAAGGATTAGCATGGAGCACACCGATAAGCGGTTCCCGGTTCGGGGCCTCGCCCTTTGCTGGGCTCTGGTCTTTGTCTTTTGTTTCGCGGGTCTGGCCGGTGCGGCCCGCCTGTCGCTGGACGGGCTGGAGGACTACGTAAATAAATCCATGCGAACCTGGCAAGTACCGGGGCTGGCCCTGGCCGTGGTGCAGGACGGGCAGGTGGTGTTCAGCCAAGGGTTTGGGGTGCGCAAAACAGGGGAGGCGGCCCCGGTTGACCCCCAAACCATGTTTGCCATCGGCTCCTCCACCAAGGCCTTCACCGCCACCGCCTTGGCCATGCTGGTGGACCAGGGCAAGTTGACCTGGGACGGACCAGTGGCGCGGGTGTTGCCCGGCTTCAGCCTTGCCGACCCCTGGGTGAGCCGCCACTTGTCCTTGCGCGACATGCTTTCCCATCGCAGCGGGCTAAAAGGCGCGGACATTCTTTGGGTGTGGAACCAGGACTATCTGACCCGCGGCCAACTCATCTCCAGCATGCGCTACGAATCCCTGTCCTACCCTTTTCGTTCTCAGTTCCATTACAACAACCTGATGTATTTGGCCGCCGGGCAGGTTATTCCGGCGGTGACCGGCAAAACCTGGGACGCCTTCATAAAGGCGCGGCTGTTTGCTCCCCTGGGAATGACCAACAGCAACACCAGCATAAGGCAATTATCCGGCAAGGATAACGTGGCCTCGCCCCACCTGATGGCCGAGGGCAAGATATGGCCCATAAGCTACCGCAGTGTGGATATGATCGCCCCGGCCGGGGCCATCAACTCCAACATCGTGGACATGGCCAAGTGGGTCGAGTTCCAGTTGGCCGGTTGCTCCTGGGAGGGCGAGGCTCTGGTCAAGCCCCACACCGTCTTGCAGATGCGCTCGCCTCAGATCAGCATGCCCATCCCCTATCCCTGCCCCACCCTGCCCGGGGCCCACTTCCTGGGTTACGGCATGGGCTGGTTTTTACAGGATTACCATGGCGTGAAGGTGGTCCACCACGGCGGCAACATAGACGGCATGACCGCGTTGGTGGCTCTGGTACCGGAAAAATCGGCGGGGCTGGTCATTTTGAGCAACCTGGAGGCCACCCACGTGCGCGACGTGCTGATGTACAACCTGCTGGACCGGATATTGGGCCGTGAACCAACGGATTGGAACGATCATTTTGTGGCCCTGGCAAGCAAAGCCCGCAAGGCGGAGCAAGAGGCCATGGGCAAGAGCTTGCAGGCGCGCCGCATGGGCACCGCCCCAACCCTGCCGTTGCCCTCCTTTGCCGGCGAATACCGCAACGATCTTTATGGAAAAATCAGCATAACTTTGCGGGGCGGCGTGCTGTATTTAAAATACCTGGGCAGAGAGGTCCCGCTGTCCCACTGGCATTACAATTCCTTCAGGCGGCCAAATTGGTCCATCGAAGAGCCGGGCGTCGAGTTGGTGACCTTTGAAATCGCCTCAGACGGATCGGTGAACTCCTTGATCGACGACTCCATGGCAAGCTTCCGCAGGGTTGCCGCCCCATGAGTGCCGCGCCTGATTTTGTATGGGAGCTTCCCGGTTAGATATCGTCGAACATGCCCTTGCGAAACGCCCTTTCGAACAGATCCACCACTGCGGGATCGAACTGGCCGCCCGCGCATTGCTTGATCTCGTCCAGGGTGTCTTCCAGGCTCAGGGGCGGGCGGTAGGGCCGCTGGGTGAGCATGGCGTCGTAGCTGTCGGCCACGGCCATGATGCGGGCCAGTAAAGGGATGTCCTCTCCGGCCAGGCCGTCGGGATAGCCGGTCCCGTCCCAGCGCTCGTGATGGGCCCGGATCAGGGGACGCACCGGGGACAGCAGCCCCACGTCCTTTAGGATCACCTCCGCGATCACCGGGTGCTCTTTGATGTGCTCGTACTCTTCATCGGTCAGAGGGGTTTTCTTATTGAGGATTTCGCCTTTCACCCCGATCTTGCCCACGTCGTGCAATTCGGCGGCGAACTCCAGCATGGTCTGGTCGTCTTGGCTCAGGCCGCTTTCCTGGGCCATGGCCATGCACACCTGGCGCACCCGCCCGGCGTGACCACGAGTGTAGGGGTCCTTGGCCTCGACCGCCCCGGCCAGGCCCTGCACGATCTCGAAAGCGGCCTGCTGGAGCTGGTCCAGGGTCTGGTTGAGCTCCCGGCGAAACTGCTCCCGCTCGGCGGCCAGGCGGCGCTGGCGGGTTATGTCCACCGCCGTGCCGATGACTCCGGTCACCTGGCCGTCCTCGTCCACCAGAGGGCTGTTGTAGGCCAGGAAGATGCGCTCCTGGCCGTCGCTGCGTATCATGCGAAACTCCACGTCGTTTACCGTGTGGCCCTGGTCGCGCAGCTCCTTGAAGGCCTTTACGCAGTGGTAGCGGTCGTCGCGGTGGATGAAATCGGCGAAAGCGCGCCCCAGGACCTCATCCTGCTCCATGCCCATGAAAGGCTTCACCTTGGGCCCCACGAAGCTGAAGGCGCCCTCCCGGTCCAGGGAATAGATGAACTGGGGGTTGTTTTCCACCAGGGAGCGGTAGCGGGACTCGGAGCGGGCCAAGTCGGCGGTGCGCGCGGCCACCTGCTCCTCCAGGGAGGTGTTGAGCTGGGCCAGCTCTTTCTCCCTTTCCTGCACCTGCATGCGCAGCAGAAGTTGCCGCACCAGGGCCTGGCGATGCAGCAGGTTGGCCAGCAGCAATAGCAGCACCGCGCCGAAGATGTTGCCGCCGTGGTGCAAGAGCGTCTCCGGCGGGACCATGCTCCGGGAAAACACAATCTGGGGCACGATGTACACCGCCAGCACCCCGCCGCCTATGATGGCCGCCACCCCCAGGCGTATCGGAATGAGCACCAGGGCGGCGATGAGCACCAGGATCATGGCCGAGTAGTAACGGGCCCCTATGGGGCCCATCTCCAACAGCATGATCTCCAGCATGCCGGCCACGGCCAGGGCTCCGGCCACGGTGAGCATCTCTTGCCAGAGCTGGGCCCGGTAGGCCCGGTTCAGGGCGTACATCAGCCCCATGACGGCGGCCGTGACCAGGCGCAGGATTACAAAATGCGGGAAAAATTTGGGAAACTGCAACCAGTCCACCACCAGAAAGGCGGGCACCAGAAACACCCCGGACAAAAAGCCGATCTTTAGGCGCGATTGCAGCGCTTCCACGTAATGTGCGTGGAATACCTCCGGGTCAACAGAGGGCAGGTGTTCTGTGGACATGGGGCATTCTTTCTTCGGCTTTAGATTGAATCCTTATCTTTTATATACGCAGAATAGCGCATTTGAACCTCTTGTGGCGTGCGTAAAGACCAGGGCTCCAAAAGATCGCTCTCGAACAGACGCTGGGGGCTGATGCGCGAGGGGTGCCATTTTTTGAGCAGCGTGCATTCGCGGTACTCGGGCAGGCAATGCAGGGCGAAGGCCACCAGCTCCGAGCAGAACCATCTGGAGCGGCTGTTGAAAGGGTTGCGCCATTTGGCGAGCACTTCCCAGTGGTCGCCCAATTTCACCACCTTGTCCATGAGCATGCCGAATATGCCCGCAAAGGAATAGCCCTGGCCCATCTTGGCCCGGGCCGCGTCCAAAATAAGAGCGGCCCTTTTGGGGGTCATGCCCTGGGGGCGTTTGAAGTAGACCTCGTACTGGTTGCCGAAGTAGTGGCTCAAATGATTGCGCACCACCCCCTGGCCGGTGGCCTCGATGCAGTAGGTCTCGTCCTCCACCAAAAAGGCGTGGGACACCGGCACCCCGCTTATGGCCTCGTCGCCGGTGGCGATGGTTATGCCCTCGCTGACAAAGGTGCCGGGCATGAAGGAGAAGCCCACCAGGCCGGGCTCGTAGTTCACGCCGTACACCGGCTTGACGTATATGCGCTCATTGGGCTGGGGCATGGGTCGCCTCCTTTATAGGGTCAACACGCCTCCCAAGGGCAGGTTGTGCACCTTGGCGGCCAGCTCCGGGTCGGCGGCCAGGGCCTGGCTTAAGAGCTTTTGGCTCAGGCCCAGGGGCTCGTTGCACAGGGTGAAGGTCCCCCAGTGCACCGGGATCATGCGCTTGGCCCCGCTTTGCTTAAAGGCCTCCAAGGAGTCGCCGGGGTTCATGTGGCGGGGCCGAAGGAAATCGCGCCGGTTGAAGGCGTCGATGGGCATCAACCCCAGGTCGATATCGAACTCGCCGGGAAGCTCGGCGAAGGCGGGGCACATGCCGCTGTCGCCGGGATAGTAGACCGTGCGGGCCGAAGATGTGAGCACGAAGCCGCCGTAGCCGTATTTCTTGAAATCCAGGGTGATCCAGTTACGCCCTCCCAGGTGCTTGCCCGGCCATCCGGTGATGCCCAGCCCCTGCACCTCCGCCGCCTGGCGCCACTCCAGGTTGACCGCCTGCACCGGGTGCTCGGGCTCCAGCTTGGCCTTGGCGTATCCGGCCACCCCATGCGCCCCCACCACGGTCAGGGGGGCGGGGCTGTGGGCGGCGATGGCTCTGAGGCTGGGCAGGTCCAGGTGGTCGCCGTGGGCGTGGGAGAGTAGCACCAGGTCGATGGGCGGCAGCTCGGCCACCTTGAGCGGCGGGGCGGTGCGCCGCTTGACCAGCCCCCCAAAGGAAAATCGCTTGGAGAACATGGGGTCGGTGAGGATGTATTTGCCGTCCAGGCGCAGGAGCACCGTGGCCTGGCCCAAGTATTGGGCGAAGTCCTGGTTCTCTCCAGGCCAAGGATCGGGCGTGGGCGCGGGCTTGGTGGGCGAAAAATTGCTGCCCAACAGGGCGCCCAGAATAAGCAGGTATTCAAAGGGCCAGGCAAGTATGCGGCCTATGGTATTCATGACGTTCCCCCTGCGCGGACCGCATCGGACAAATCACCCCCTGCTAACCTAGCATTTGATTAGCACAAGCGCGGGCGCGGTGTCCATGGGCCTGTAGCGGTGAGGTGGAGCTTCTTGACGGCCCCGAGCCTGCCGGGTAGCTTTGAAGGCAGTTGAACGCAAACCGACAACCGCAGCCGGGGAGGCAGCCATGGACGTGGCCGTCGCATGGGAAAATTTGATTCAGGCCATCGCGGCAATCGAGAGCGGCGAGGGTGACTGGGACGTACTGACCGCCACCTGCATGGCCGCCATGGAGATGCTCCTGGAGTACCCGCCCCAGGAGGTGCTGGCGGTGATCGAGGAATCCCACATGCCTACCAGGGCCACGGTGAGCTGGCTGGCCTGGGAAGGCGGCAAGCTGGGCGGCCCCAACGCCGAGCGCAGCATGGGCCTGGCCGTCTGTTGGCAGGAGGCCAACCCCGGCCAAGAGCTTATCGCCGCCCCCAAGGGCGCGTCCCGGCAGCCCATGGCGCTCCACTAAAACTCGCCCCGCCCCAAACGGCCACCGGGAGGAGACATGCCCCCCGAGCCCATGCCCAGCGGGCCTCCCTGGTCCGGCCCCGGCCAGTGGCTCCAGGCCAACCAGGCCCTAGCGGCCCTGGCCACCCACCCCGACGCCCCCCCGGCCCGCGCCCTGGCCAGGGAGTTCGCCGCCGCCCGGCGCGCCCTGGCCCCGTTCATGGAGCGCCTGTGCGCGGCCACCTGCC
>JAIPDO010000078.1 GCA_021737645.1 Desulfarculaceae bacterium | reverse complement strand
CCCCCGCTCAAGCCCCCGCCTTCTCTTCCCCCATCAGATGGCGCTTGGACCAGGCGGCCAGCAGAACCAGCCCGGCCGCCGCCGCCACCACGGCGGCGATCTGCCAGGGGCCGGGGTCTTGGATGGCGCTTTTCACCCTGCCCGAGAAGGTGGTGAACAGGACCACCCCTGGCAGCAGGCCCAGGGCGGTGCCCAGAGCAAAGTCGCGGAAGCTGATGTGCGAGGCCCCGGCCACCAGGTTGACCACCGTGAAGGGCGCCACCGGAAGGTTGCGCATAATGGCCACGTTGATGATGCCGTGCTCGGCCAGGCGGCGGCTCAGGTCGTTTAGGCCGTCGCCGGCCAGCCGCTCCACCGCCCCGCGCCCCAACAGGCGGCCGATCCAGTAGAAGGCCACCGCGCTGAGCAGACAGCCACTCAGGGCGTAGAGCGGGCTGAGCCAGGGGTCGTAGACTAGGCCGGTGGCCAGCATGAGCAGGGTCACCGGCAGCATCACCGCCCCGCCCAGCAAAAAGGCCCCCAGCACCAGAAGCACCCCGATGGGGCCATGGCTGAACTGGTAGGCCCAGGAGGCCAGGGCCGAGGCGTCGAGCATCTCGGATAAGGGGCCCCAACGCCAGGCCACGGCCAGACCGCCCAGCACCAGCAGGAGAATCAGCAGGCCGGCCAGCTTGCCCTTGGAAGCCAGGCGGGTCTCGTGGGGCAAGAGCATCTTGACCAGGCTTCTGGCCTCGATGGGCTTTTCCGGGTCCAGGAGGTTATTGTCCAGCAGCTCGGGGTCCAGCCACTCGGGCGGCTTTTCATCCAGCTCCCGCAGGCTGCGCCCCGGCCCCCTGAGCGACTCCACCGCCGCGCACAGCGACCCCCTTTCCTGGACCGTGGCCTCCACCTCCCCGTGTGGCACGCCAAGATGCTCGCCTAACAGGCGGTTGCGGCAGGCGGCGATGCCCCGGACCGTCCTGGGGTCGCCGTTCGCCTCCAAGGCCAGGTCGCATTCGGTGTCCAGGCCCATTGAGCGGTTGGAGGCGTTGGCCGAGCCAATCTTCAAAAAATGATCGTCGACGATCAGCACTTTGGAGTGCACGTTGACGAACTCTTCCTTGCCGAGTCCAGGGACGTGAGGGTAGTAGACCTTCAGGCGGCCATACTTGTCAGCCTCACGCAGGCGGCCGAGCAGGCGGAGGCGCAGGGCGTGCATGGTGCTTTCTTCCAGCCAGCCTACCGCCCGCCGGGGCAGGATCATCACCACCTCGGGGCTTTCCGGCTCGCGCAGCCGCTCGGTCAGAGCCCGCCCGATTTTCCAGGAGGTCAGGTACTGGTTCTCCAGGAAGATGTAATGCTGGGCCGAGGCGATGGCCTCCAGGTGCATCCTTTGGATCTCGCGGACCTCGGGCTCGCTGTCGTAGGCTGGCAGGGTCCGCGCCAGGGCCACTTCAATATCTTGGAAAGCGGGCTCGATTTCCTCGGGCCAAGGGTCTGACTCGGTCTCGGGCGGCGCGGCCAGCTCCTCGCCCTGAGACCTTTGCCAGCGCCAGCGGAAAAGCTCGCCCAGGCAGGCGGCCACCGGGCCTTGCACCAGGGCCTGCACGTCGTGGAAGGGGCCATAGTTTTGCCCCTTGGAATTGACCCGCCTCGAGTCCTCAGGAGAGTGCTCGTGAGTGTCCCAGCGGTTGCGGGCCAAATCGAACCCGCCAAGCAGGGCCAGGTCATCGTCAACCACCACCACCTTTTGGTGATGGGATGCGCCCAGGGGGTGCTTGTCGTCCATGGCGAAACGCACTCCCCCGTCGGTGCGCCAGCCCAGGCGAAAGATGGGCAGGAACTCCCGCTCCAGGGCGTAGATCATGGAGAAGTCCCAGTTTAGGATGTGCACCCGCAACCCGGGGCGCTCCTCGCTGAGTTGGCTGAGAAACTCGCCCAAATATAGGGGGGGCTCGTCACAACCTCGGTTAAGATGCAGCTTGCTGTCTATGTCCCAACTGAGGATGTAAAGGCTGTGCCGGGCTTGTTGCGCCGCTTGAACAAAGGCGTCGAAAAACTCCTCGCCGTCCACCAGCACGGCCAGGCGCTCGGCCCGGGCCTTGCGCCAGATGGTGCGGCCTGGTTGCAGGACAGGGCCTCCTTTGGGTCGGCCGGAACCCTTCGCGCTCTCCTGCGGCGGCGGCGAGGAGGAATCTCGATGAGAGGTTTCTTTATCCATGAA
Organism: Desulfarculaceae bacterium; assembly: GCA_021737645.1. Classification (GTDB taxonomy): domain Bacteria; phylum Desulfobacterota; class Desulfarculia; order Desulfarculales; family Desulfarculaceae; genus Desulfoferula. Next base: position 12,314 of record JAIPDO010000078.1, on the reverse strand, counting down.
GTAGCGAAGTCCAGTAACTACGGGGGTGTTGGGCCGTAATGTGAACACCTAGGTAACAGCTTAAACCAATAGAAGCTGTCTCGCCAGCCCGCGACGGGCCTCAAAGCTCCCCAGAAGTATGTACTGCCAAACTTGTCGGCTATATGGTTAATCTTGGTGAAGGGCCTGGAAAATAGCCAGAGGCCATGCAAGGCTAAATCGTAACTATGCCTTGGCGCTTTGCCCAAGGACGGCTTGAACTTGCGCTATCATTCGCTCCTCTCCGGCTAGAAGCTTCTGATTGGCCCTTGGTTAAATCCAATTCATAATCAGCCTGGCAAGCGCAAGCCCATCCAAAACCCTGGGTCATTTTTGCATGCCGATTCACACCGGTGACCCACTTTAGCCGTCTTTCCTCAAATGGGCCACGCTGTACAGGTCGCGACGGCGGCTTTCCAAATTACGCACCGCCCCCTGTTTGCGCAGCTCCTTTAAAAGGTCCAGGTCCACGTCCGCCAGAAGAGTCATCTCGGTGTTGGGGGTGGCCTCGGCCGCCACGGCATCATGGGGAAAGGCAAAATCAGACGGCGTGAAGATGGCGGATTGGGCGTATTGGATATCCATGTTCTCAACCTTGGGCAGGTTGCCCACGCTGCCGGCTATGGCCACATAGCATTCGTTTTCTATGGCCCGGGCCTGAGCGCAGCGCCGGACGCGAAGGTATGCGTTCTTGGTGTCGGTCCAAAAAGGCACCAGGAGTATCTGCATGCCCTGGTCGGCAAGGATGCGAGAAGGCTCGGGAAACTCCACGTCGTAACAGACTTGAATGCCGACTTTCCCCACGTCGGTCTGCATGACTTTCAGACCCTCACCGCCCTGTAATCCCCAATAAGCCGCCTCGTCCGGGGTTATGTGCAGCTTGTACTGGGCGTCCCAGGTGCCGTCCCGTCGGCAGAGGTAGGAGACATTGTAAAGGTTGTTTTGGTTGAGTTCCGGCAGACTGCCGGCGACGATATTTATGTTGTAGGTAACCGCCATTTCCCGCAAGGTTTCCTTTATGCGCTCTGTGTGCTTGGCCAGGGAGCGCATGGCCATAGGTGGATCCTCCTGGTCATACAGGGCCAAAAGCGGCACGTCGAAAAGCTCCGGGAACAGAAGTATGTCCGCGTTGTAGCCGGAGACGGTGTCCACATAGAACTCCGCCTGCTGCAACAGGTCGTCGACAGACTCAAACCTTCGCATCTGCCATTGCACCACGCTGATGCGGGCATTGGATTTGCGGCCCCAGACGATTTTCTTTTTGGGCTCGTAAAATATGTTGTTCCATTCCAACAGCACGGCGTGGCTACGGGATTGGCTATCTTCCGGAATGTAATTTTTGAGAACCCGCTTGGTATGAAAATCATTGGAAATCTGAAAGGTTAGCACTGAGTCGACAATCTCTTTATTTCGCACCTTTTCGATATATTGCTTGGGGGTTATCTCCTGGTGGTATTTGGCGTATCCCGGCAGGCGGCCGCCCACGATAATTCCCTTAAGGTTGAGTTTTTCGCACAGTTCCTTGCGTGCGTCGTAAAGCCTACGCCCCAGGCGCATGCTACGGTAATCCTTGCGTACGAACACGTCGATGCCGTATAGGTAATCGCCTTCTGGATCGTGTTTTTCAAACCTGCCCTTGGAGATCACGTCCTCATAGGAATGGTTGCGCTCTAGGCTGTTGGAATCTACGGTTAAGGCCATGGCGGCCGCCACCACTATTCCCTTGTCCTCGATACATATCTGGCCTTCCGGGAAAAGAGAGAGCAGGGTTTCGTACTCGTCGGGCGTCCAGGCACCGCCCATGCCGGCATAGATCTCATCCATGATGTGTCTTATGTCCGAGTAGTCGGAAATTTTGAGGTTACGGATCACCAGCTTGTGGTTACTGCTGCCATCCATTTATAAGTTGCCTCCCGGGAAAACTCCATCCATGGTCCGATAAGATCGCTTGTTTCAATTCTGCCTGAGACGGTCGGTCTTTTCCATCCATGCCGGGCGTTTCTCTGCGGCTTCCGTTTCAGCCTTAGGGTACCGGCCTAAGCCTGTCGACTGTGTATGGCATCGTCACTGGGCATGGCGGCCACATCTGCTGCAAAAGACGCAAGGGTGAGGGCACCGAATTTCAGAAAGACCTGTTTTTTCAAAATAACGCTTCACTGCTCTCGACACAGCTACAGCCAGGGGTGTGTCACTTTTGTGCTCTTTTGCTGCTCAAAAACGACCATAAATGCACATAAAACGCCTCATGCCAGTTTCCAAAATTGTGGACTAGCATGAGGCGTAACATCCTAAATTAGCTTACACTTTTATGGTGCCCAGGGCGGGATTTGAACCCGCACGGGGTGTTACCCCTGGGGATTTTAAGTCCCCTGTGTCTACCAGTTCCACCACCCGGGCCCAGGCAGGCCAAGCAAGCCGTGCCGGATTTAGTATATACCATTGTTGCCCTCAGACGTCAGCGCCTGACCGCCCCACTCGCGTTTGACACGGCAGCGGTGATAGGGTATTCGAGCCAGTAGGTTTTTAGCGCAGAAAGGAACCCCGTGGCCCCCAGCTTCAAGCAAAACTTGCCCACCGATGAGTTGCGCCGCCGGGTCTTGGCCCTGGCCGAACCGGCCGACCAAGCCCTCACCGACACCCTGAAAAGCCATGTGCCATACATCGAGCAGGTGAGCGGCTACATCATCTTCAGCGGAGGCAAGCGGCTAAGGCCGGTGCTGTACCTGCTGGCCGCGGCAGCGGCCGGGGCACAGGGTCAGGCCCGTCAGGCGGCGATCTTCGAATATTTGCATGCCGCCACCCTGCTGCACGACGACGTGGTGGACGAGGCAGGGCTTCGGCGGGGACGCCCGGCGGCCCGCACCAAATACGGCAACGACGCGGTGATCCTGGTGGGGGACTTCCTGTTCTCCAAGAGCTACTCCCTGGCCGCCGAGGTGGCCGACCACCGCTTCATCACTGCATTGACCGACTGCACCACCCTCATGGCCGAGGGTCAGGTCCTGGAGCTGCTGTTCACCGGCGACTACGAGCTGGCCGAGGCCGACTACCGCCGGGTGATCCAGGCCAAAACCGCCGTGCTCATCGCCGCCTCCTGTCAGATGGGGGCCATCTTCGCCGGGGCCGAGGACGCCATGATACAGGCCCTTTACACCTACGGCATGGAACTGGGCATGGCCTTCCAGATGGTGGATGACGCCCTGGACTACGTGGGCACCGAGCACGAGTTCGGCAAGCCGGTGGGCCACGACCTGGCCGAGGGCAAGATCACCCTGCCCTTCATCTTTGCCCGGGAAAATTGCGATCCCCCCCAGCGGGGCCGCTTGATTGAACTGGCCGCCGCCGCGCCCACCGATCCCGCCGCCCAGGCCGAAGCCAAGGAATTGGTGCGGGGGGCCGGAGGGGTAGAGCACACCATGGCCCAGGCCAAGGCCCACGCCCTGGCCGCCCAGGAGGCCCTGGCCGCCCTGATCCCGCCCCAGGGACCGGGCGAGCATCTGGAGACCCTGTTGGCCCTGGCCCCCTATGTAGTGGAGCGCCGTTCTTAGCTGCCTTTCTTTCGGTAACAGCGAACCGACTTACGGTAACCGGGCTCAGTCCCCGGACCGGCTTCTTTTGCTATCACTTCAACATAACTAGCTAAAAACTACCAACCTCCTTTGGCGGCCGTCTTGCAATCGGTCCAGGCCAAAGGAGGCGCAATGTGGTTCAAATAAAAGTGGCCCTGCTGCAACAACCCGGCTCACCCCTGATCGGCACCCTGGCTCCCATCTTGGCCGGTTGCGAGGTGGCCACGCTGTCCCCTGAGTCCGAAGCCCCTTTACCGCCAAAGGTCGCCGGCGGCGAAATGCTGGTGCTGTGGGATCTGCACGGCTTCAGCGACCACGAGCGCCGCCGATGGCAAAAGCGTCTGGAGGCCGAAAAGGTGGGAGTGGTCCTGGCCGCGCCTCCGGGCCTGGCGGGCCTGGCCGAGCTGGCTACCGCCTGCGGGGCCTTGGCTCTCATAACCCCTTCCCAGGGCGCGCCTCAGTCCCGTTTGCAATTGGCCGCGGCCAGCGCCATGCAGGAGCGCATGCGCGAGTTGCTGTCCCAGGCCGCCCAACTGGAGGCCAAGCTCAGCGAGCGGGCCGCCATTGAAAAGGCCAAGAACCTTTTGATCCTAAGCATGGGGCTAAGCGAGCCCGAAGCCATGCGCCGCTTACAGAAGCACGCCCGGCGCACCAACCAAAAGCTGATCAAGGTGGCCCAGCAGGTGCTGGCCACCTATCACCTTTTCAACGGCGACAAAACATAAACACCACCGGGCCGCGCCCTGACGACGCGGTCCGGCGAGGTGGGGGGAGCGGGCCGGAGGCGCAAGCAACGCCTTTGGCCCGCATTTTTTGGTTACTGAAAAGTCCCGCCGGCGCTCCGGGGAGGTGGAACGCCGGCGGGGAAGAAAAGGGTGGACCAGGGTTTAAATCCTAGGCGGCCTCGCCCAGGATAGCCTTGAGGTCCTCCTCAGGGGTGGTGATGGGCATGATGTTGAAGTTGTCCACCAGCACCTGGAGCACGTTGGGGGTGATAAAGGCCGGTAGGCTTGGGCCAAGGCGGATGTCCTTGATACCCAGGTGCAGCAGGGTCAACAGGATGGCGCAGGCCTTTTGCTCGTACCAGGAGAGCACCATGGACAGGGGCAGGTCGTTGACTCCCACCCCGAACGCACCCGCCAGGGCCACCGCGATCTGGATGGCGCTGTAGGCATCGTTACACTGTCCCACGTCCAGCAGGCGGGGTATGCCGCCGATGTCGCCCAGTTGCTTGTCAAAGAAGCGGAACTTGCCGCAGGCCAGGGTGAGCACCACGGTGTCGGCCGGGGTCTTTTCCACGAACTCGGTGTAGTAGTTGCGCCCGGGCTTGGCTCCGTCGCAGCCGGCCACCAGGAAGAAGTGCTTGATGGCTCCGGCCTTGACCGCCTCGATTACCTTGTCGGCCACGCCCATCACCGCGTTGCGCCCGAAGCCGCACATCACGCTGCCCCCTTCCTCGTCGCTGGGGAAGCCGGGCAGCTCCAGGGCCTTGTCGATGACAGGGGAGAAGTCCTTGTCCTTGCCCTCGCCGGGGATGTGGGGCACGCCGGGCCAGCCCACCAGGCCGGTGGTGAAAATCTTGTCGCCGGTGTCACCCTTGGGGCGCTGGATGCAGTTGGTGGTCATGAGGATCGCGCCGGGGAAGGCGGGGAACTCCTTGGCCTGGTTCTGCCAGGCGGTGCCGTAGTGGCCGCGGAAATGCTCATAGGCCTTGAGCTTGGGATAGGCCAGCGTGGGCAGCATCTCGCCGTGGGTATAGACGTTGACGCCCTTGCCCTCGCTCTGCTCCAAGAGCAGCTCCAGGTCCATAAGGTCGTGGCCGCTCACCAGGATGGCCTTGCCCGCCTTGTGCCCCAGGGAAACCACGGTGGGCTCGGGGTGGCCGTAGGTGCCGGTGTTGCCCGCGTCCAAAAGCTCCATGGCCTTCAGGTTAATCTCGCCGCACTTGAGGGTCATGCCCACCCAAGCGTTCAGGTCCAGCTGATCCTCGGCCATGGCCGCCAGCGCCTCGTAGAGGTAGGCGTAGATCGAGTCGTCCTCCTGACCCAGGATGGCGGCGTGGTCGGCATAGGCGGCCAGGCCCCTGAGACCGAACAGGGTGGTGTGCTGCAGGGCGATGATGTCGGCGTGCTCGCCCTCCGCCGGAGCCAGGGGGTAGTCCTTGGCCTGCTCCGCCATCACCTCCAGGCTTTCACCGGGCTGGAAGTTGGCTGCTTCCTGCGCGAAGGAAACGCCGGGCAGCTTGGCCTTGAGGCCCTCGCGCAACTCCACCGCCTTGGTGATCATGGGCGGGAAGCGCTCGGGGTCGAAGTCTACGTTGGTCAGGGTGGAGAAAAGGGCCCGCGAAGCGAAACGGCCCACTTCACGGTCCACCGGACCCTGCTTGCCCGCTTCCACCGCCACGATGGCCAGCCCCTTTAGGGCATAGGTTAGCAGGTCCTGCAAGGCGGCCACCTCGGGCAGCTTGCCGCAGACGCCCTGGATGGTGCAGCCTTGGCCCTTGGCGGTTTGCTCACATTGATAACAGAACATCTCCATGGCTATCTCCTCCAACTCCTAGTTTGTTTCTATGCTTACATTGTAAAGGTAAAACGGTTCCGAAATCCGTCTTTGTTCGAGTCGCCCGCTTTCACCTTTGCAGTATTTAGGTACTAGAATACCTTATTCGTGGCCATAGTCAAACTTTTTTGGCCCGCGGAAAGAATTTTATTTTTTGAGCAATGCGACGCTTGCTGGTGATGAGCCCTTGGAAGGCTCGGGGGGATGGGCGGTTAAGGCTAGAGGGAGGCGTCCTGGGTTCGGTTGCGGCCTTTTTTGATGGCGCTTTCCAGGCCGAATTTTTTCACCCGATAACCTATCTGGCGCAGGGTGAGGCCCAGCTCGGTGGCGGCGTGGGACTGCACCCAGTTGTTGCGCTCCAGGGCGGCCACCACCTCCTGTTTCTCTATCTCCTCCAGGCGCGAAAGCTGCTGCTCCTGGGTGCCGGCCGCCTCGCGGTAGAACAGGAATGACGGCAGGTCATCCAGGCCTATTTCCGGGGTGTTTGTCAACAGGGCCAGGCGGCCGCAAAGGTTTTCCAACTCGGCCACGTTGCCCGGCCAGGCGTAGTGGGTGAGCACACTCTGGGCCTGGGAGCTCAGGCGCGGGGCCTGGAAGTCGCGGTTGCAAGCCAGGAAATATTCCGCCAGCAAAGACACATCGGACCGGCGTTGGCGCAGCGAAGGCAAATGTATGGGCATCACCCCCAGGCGGTATAAAAGATCCTGGCGGAAGGAGCCCTGAGCCACGTTGCGCTCCAGGTCCTGGGTGGAGGAGGCCACCACCCGCACCTGAGCCCGGCGGATTTCGCCGCCCCCGGCTGGTTCGTATTCGCCCTCTTGCAGCACCTGCAGCAGCTTGGCTTGTAACGGCAGGCTGAGGCTGCTTACTTCTTGTAGATACAGGGTGCCCCCGGAGGCCTGCTCCAAGAGGCTGTCCGCAGGAGAGCCGGAACCGGCCGCGCGCCCGAAAAGCCTCCGTTCCAGTTCAGCCGGTCCCCAGGCCGAGCAATCCAGGTGGAGCAGCGGGCCGCCCCGGCGCTGGCTCAGGCGGTGGATCACCTGGGCGGCCAGGGCCTTGCCCACCCCAAGGGGGCCTAAAAGCAGCACCGTGGCTTCGCTGGGGGCTGATTTGCTCAATAGCTCTTGGGCCCGGACCATGGCCTCGCTTTGGCCGGGCAGGAAAAGATGGGTCGCCGCCGGGTCCAGGTTTCCCGCGTTTTCCCCCGAGTGGCGTCGCAGGGACAAATCCCGGTGCAGGGCCAGCACCGAGCTGGCCAGTTGGGCCGCCGCGTTCACCAGCCTGCGGGCGCTGCCGGGGTCTGGTTTGCTCTCGCGCAGCGCGGCCACCAGGCGGCCGGACTCACGCCCCAGAGGCAACAGGGGAACCCCGATGACCAGGGTCTGATTCACCGCGTCCGGGCCCAGATCCTGGTCTTGGCCCAAACCGGTGGCCACCCAGGGCGCATCGCCCGTCTCCCAAAGCCAGAAGCGGGCTCCACGCAGATCCAGGGCCTGGTCCAGGCGCTGGAGGATGCCCTCCAGGACCGATTCCAGGTCCAGGGCTTTTTCCACCAGGCGGGCCATGTCCAACACGGCCTGGCATTCCTGTTGAGACGGCGAAAGTATCATGACCTCTTGGTCTAGCAATTTATGTGCCTTGCGGAGCTATGGAGAAAATTAGCCCTAACCATCCGCTTTGTGAGGACTTTTCGGAAGGACCCTTCACAAGCCGCGAAATGCTTTCCTACCAATTTGTAACTTGCAACCGGTTTTTTGTACCCACGGGTAGGTTTGTAGCCGGCACAGGCTAAAGGCCTCGAGAGAGGCTTGATCGGCAACTGCCTGAAATAAATCTTGATACAAGTTATTTTCCGCATGCTGGCCGAGGTTGGCAAGAGCCTTGCTTTATATGGGGGCAACCGGCACCCCTCCTCACAGCCGGCGACTACTCCCTCCTCCACATACCCCCCTGGCCACCAGGCCGGGGGGGTTCTTTTTGTGCCGCTTGAGACACCTCCCCGACAAGCCCACCCCCACCATATCCTTGCCCTACACCCAATACCTACCGTGTAGAGTATAATGGTGAAATGCCAAGCCATTATGGTAGGTTGCCCTTGACATCCCCCCGGAGGCCCCCTATAATCCGCCTACCCGCACGCTTGTTAATCTCGCCGCCCCTTCAGGACGGTATCCCTTTGGCCACCGCGAGGTGAATCATGCCTCAATTCCCGTGGTTGGATCACTACGATCCCGAGGTGCCCCATAGCCTGGAGTACCCCTCGACCGACCTCTATAGCCTCATGGCCCAGAGCGCGGCCAAGGTTGCCCAGAAAACAGCGCTGGTTTTTTTGGGCAAAAGCCTTAGCTTTGCTCAACTTTTTTCCCTGGCCGATGACATGGCCGGGGGGCTGGCCGCCAGGGGGATTAAGCAAGGGGACCGGGTGGCCTTGCTCATGCCCAACTGCCCCCAGTTCGTGATCTCCTATCTGGCCTTGATGCGCCTGGGAGCCACGGCCATGCTCCTGAACCCGCTAAACGTGGAGCGGGAGTTGGTGTTCAAGTTCAAGGACTCCGGCGCGCGGGCCGTCATCGCCCTGGACCTCCTCAGCCAGAGGGTGAGCAACATTCGCAAGGAAATCCACCTTGACTTGGTGGTCTACACCGGCTTGCAGGACTTTTTGCCCTTCCCCAAAAATCTGCTCTATCCCATCAAGCGCTCCCTGGACAAGAAGATGCCCAAGCTGGCCATCGGCCACGACGGCGCCACCTGGTCCTTCAAGGGACTATTGGCCCTCAAGGCCCAGGCCCCCCCGGTGGAGATAGACCCCGAATCCATGGCCGCCCTCATCTACTCCGGCGGCACCACCGGCATAAGCAAGGGCATCATGCTCTCCCACCGGGCGCTCATCGCCAATCTCATGCAGGCCTGCGCCTGGGTGAACATGAACCATGACGATTCCCTTTTGGCCGTGCTGCCTCTGTTCCACGGCTTTGGCATGAGCGTGTGCATGAACGCACCCCTGGCCCACGGCGGCACCGTCACCCTGCTGCCCCGCTTTGAGGCCGGTGAGGTGCTCAGAGCCATAGACAAGACCCGCCCCAGCATTTTCGCCGGAGTGCCCACCATGTTCATCGCCCTGAAGGAGCACCCGGAGATCGACAAGTGCGACCTGAAAAGCCTCCGGGGCATCTTCGTGGGGGCGGCCCCCCTGCCCCAGGCGGTGCAGCAGGAGTTTGAAAAACGCACCGGGGCCCAGCTCATCGAGGGCTACGGCCTCACCGAAGCGGTTACGGCCATAAGCTGCAACCCCCTGTACGGAGAGAAAAAACCAGGCACCATCGGCATCCCCTTCCCGAATGTTGAGTGGCGGATCATGGACCTGGAAAACGGGACCAAGGAGATGGGCCAGGGCGAGGCCGGGGAGATCGTACTGCGCGGGCCGGATCTGATGACCGGCTATCTGAACCAGCCGGAGCTAACCTCCTGGACCATCCGCGATGGTTGGCTTTACACTGGTGATATAGGGGTGATGGACCAGGGCGGCTACATCACCATCGTGGATCGCAAAAAAGACCTGGTGATCGTCAGCGGATTCAACGTGTTCCCCAGCGAAATCGATGAGGTCTTGCACCAGCACCCGGCAGTGGCCGAAGCCGTTGCCGTGGGGCTGCCCCACCCCACCAAGGGCGAATTCATCAAGGCTTTCGTGGTGCTGAAAAAAGGCCAAGCGGCCACCCCCGAGGAGATCAGGGCGTTCTGCAAGCAGAACCTTTCCGCTTACATGGTCCCCAAAGAGGTGGAGATACGCGGGGAGTTGCCCAAGAGCATGATCGGCAAGGTTCTACGGCGCAGTTTGCGCGAAGAAGAGGAAGCCAAATGGGCCGCCCAACAGGACTAACGCATACAAATCCGTATCATTTGACAGTAGCCGGGCCCTAGGGTTTACTTAGTGAAATTGCGGGGCGGGTTCGCCTGACTTGGCCAAGGGCCGCAACCAGCCATTCCGGCCCATGGTCATCCGCCGGCCCCCCGCCCCACTGTTCAGGCAAGGACAACATTCAGCAAGGCACGAGGATAACATGTACAAAGTAATGCTCTTTATTGACGGCACTTGGCTCTATCGCACCCTGCCCCGCCTGGCCGAACAAAGCGGCAAAAGCGAGTTCAAAATCGACTACGGCGTGCTGCCCCAGGTGGTGGCCCGCGAGTTGGCCGACCGCCTGGGCGTGGACCCCGCGGGCATCGACGTGGTGCGTAACCATATCTTCGCCAGCCTGCCCACCAACTACGACCATCTGGACGAAGGCTTGATCACCAGGCAGAACGAGTTTTACAAGCTGCTGCGCGAGGACTACCACTACGAGACCGAGTTGTTTAATATCGACTTCCGCGGCCGCCGGGTGCGCCAGGCCGACCGCGACCCCAGCGACAGCTTCCAGCCACGGGAAAAGTGCGTGGACATCGCCCTGGCCTCCAAGATGCTCTACCAGGCGGCCATGCCCTTTGGCATGGACATCGCCGCCGCCGTGCTGGGCGACCGCGATTTCACCCCGGTGTTGCAGACAGTGCGCCAGCTCAGCAAGCGGGTGATGCTGGTGAGCGTGCGCTCCTCCTGCGCCCAGGAGTTGGCCGACCCCGAGGATCGCGAGCGGGTCAAGGACTACGACACCCTGTGGATGGATGACCACATCGACGAGTTGGAGCTGCGCTACGAGCCCCAGTGGCTGGAGTGTCAGTCGCCCGAACACCTGGGCGACCGGGCCTTCCAGACCACCTACCGCCCCCGCCGGGGCGAACCGGTCTATTGCGACGCCTGCCGGGCGGCCTATGCCCAGCGCCGGGTCACCAGCGTAAGCACCTCCATATACCAAGAGAATGAAGAGGTCGATTACGGACCCCAGGCCGGGCTGCCGGTAATCGGCGAAACCCTGGAAGGGGTGGTGGAGTTCAAGAAGGAGGACAAGGGCTACGGCTTTGTCACCACCGACGATGGTATGAGCTTCTTCTTCCACCTCAGCGACCTGGAGGGCCTGGACTTTGAAACCCTGGAGGAAGGCCGGGAGGTCGTCTTCGAGGTAAAGACCCTGCCCGTGGGCGGCAAGGCCGGCGCGGCTCAGGACGTGCGCGGCATTGAATACCAGGACGATCAGGACTTGGACGATCCAGACCTGGACGACCAGGGCATGGACGACCAGGACACGCGCGCCACAGAAGAATAGCCTCTCCAGCCATTGGCGACGGGGGGCCAAACCGGCCCCCTGTTTTCTCGCGGCCGCCCCATGCCTATAATGGGGGCAAGACCTTTTGCAGCAGGCCGGGAGGAAAAGCATGCGCAAATATATTTTGATCGGCTTGGCGGTGGTGGTGGTGGCCATTGCCGGAGCCTTGTATTACGCCTACAGCAATCTGGACGGCATCGCCAAAGACCTGATGGAATCCGCGGGCAGCGAGGCCCTGGGAGTGCCGGTGCGGGTGGCCGGCGTGCACATCGAGTTGAGCCAGGGCAAGGCCACCGTCAGCGGCCTCACCGTGGCCAATCCTCCCGGCTACAGCGACAACTCCGCCCTGTCCTTCGGCCAGATCACCGTGCAGATCGCCTCCGGCGGCAAGGTCATCAAGGAAATCCTGGCCGTAGACCCCACGGTGCGCCTGGAGCAAAAGGGCGATACCAGCAACCTGGGCGAGTTGCAGAAAAGGGCCCAGCAGGCCGGTGGCGGCAAGGGCGAGGAAAAGAAGGCCCCCGCCAAGGACACCGAGGAGCAGCACCTGAACATCGAGCTTTTCAAAGTAACCAACGCCAAGGCCATCGTCACCAGCCCGGAGCTAAAGGAGCCCCAGGAGGTGGTGATACCCTCCATGGTGCTCAAAAACCTGAAGGGCACTCCCAAGCAGATCGCCGGTCAGGTCTTTGACCAGCTTTTGTCCAAGATAATCGAGCGCACCGCCAAGCAGGCCATAGAGCAAGGGGCCAAGCAGCTTTTGGAAAAGGAAGCCGGCGGCGCGGGCCAGGCGGTGGAAGGACTCCTCAAGAAGTTGGGCGGGGACTAGAACTCACATCTCGTGATAAAGCGGGGCCCCCGGCATTGCCGGAGGCCCCGCTCTTTTGCCGGCTATGGTTAGGCTTGGCCGTGCTGGGCCATGAAGTCCCGAAAGGCGGCGGTGATTTCAGAAAGCATCTCGGGTATA